>NZ_AEKT01000016.1 GCF_000193635.1 Weissella cibaria KACC 11862
TAGTAATTTGTTTTCTCAAGTAAATAATTAACACGTTCATCCGAAACCAAACGGCGAAGTTCGGTGGTATCATCAATAATTTCACCGTCTTTTTCGAAATCAGTGACACCAATATAATGAAATGGTGCTAAAAGTTCTGAATCCAAAGCATCCAACAAGGAAATTTCATAAGCAACATTATAGTCAAAATATTCGTAGACATTAACACCATCCGTACGTTCTGGAGTGGCGGTCATACCCAACATAAATTCCGGCTTAAAGTAATTCATGAACCGTTGGTACATTGTCTCTCGATCTGAATCTTGATTATGTCCTACACGATGAGCCTCATCAATTAAAATATACTCAAAGCGATCAGAACCCAACTTTTCCATTATGTCAGGGCGTGAAACCATATTAACAGTTGCGAACAAATACTTTGCATCGTAATTTTTTTGAGTCCCTGATAACAGTCCATAGTCTGAATCCGACCCGCCTAATATTTTTTTAAAGCTTTCAATCGATTTCTTCAAAATTTGCTCACGATGCACCACAAACAACATCCGATCTGGATTAAACTGTTTTACATCAAAAGCTGCCAAATATGTTTTACCCGTTCCAGTAGCTGAAACTACCAACCCTTTTCTTGCACCGCGTTGCCGCAAGTCAGCAAGAGCTTCCAAAGCTGGTTCCTGCATTTTATTTGGTGTAATTTCTGCTGAATTATCCACAAAAGAACGATCAATTCTGAACTCGGGTTTGCGTTCCTGATAGTGCTCAGAATATTCAGCAATCCATTTCTCAGTCAGCGGCACAGATTGATCCCATAAGTCATCAAGTCTCTCTTGAATTTGCTTTGTAATATCTCCCTGATCGGTGGATGTTACACGTAAGTTCCATTCAAAATTCTTTTTTAAAGCTGTTTGAGTTAAGTTTGCACTCCCAATAATGACTGATGTGTAGTCACCATGATTAAAAGAATATGCCTTGGTGTGAAAACCATTCTCATTAATAATTCGAACATCTACATTGGGTAACTTTAGCAACTCTTTAAAAACTTTTGGCTGATTGAAATCAAGATAGTTAGACGTAATTAGTCGACCTCGAATGCCCCGATTAGCCAGATCATTCAATGTACTTTTAATATCGATTAGTCCACCTTCAGTGACGAACGCCACTGCAAAAGTAAATCCCTGAGTTGTCTGTAACTCGTCGTACAGATGGTCAAGAACCGTGTCTCCACCCTGATTTGTTAGCAACATTGGCTGATAACGTTCTTGCGCTTCAACCCCATCGTCAATAAAGCCAAATTCCGCTCCAGCTCTAAGCTCTTCTTTAGTTGCCATTAGTTAAAACCCCGTTCAACCAATTCTTTAATTGCTGGCACATCAGTAGGGGCCCAACTTAATTCCAAAGCCTCTTGTTCTGAAACCCAGCGTAATTCCTCATGTTCAATTGTTTTGGTTATTTCTGAGTCTAAACGTGCGTATAAAATTTCAAGCACCACAACGCCAAAATCATATTCTTTTTCAAATGGTTCATCGATCTTTTCGAAAATAGTTGCGTTAGCGCCGAACTCTTCAAAAACTTCACGCTTTAAAGCTTCTTCTGGCGTTTCACCCGAATCAATCTTTCCACCTGGGAATTCCCAATAACCACCTAATGAACGTCCTTCTGTTCGCTTAGCCGCGAGTAATTTTCCGTTTTCAATGATTGCCGCTCCAACAACTGGTATACGCTTTGTCATATCGATTACCTCTCGTGTCATATTCCTGTATTCATTTTAGCAGCAATAGAAAAAGATTGGACGAAACATCCAATCTTTTAAGGTAAAAATCTAATCAAATCTGGTACTACCTGTTCACGCACAGTCGCACCATTTGATAAATATACAATTCTATTTTATTTGAGCAACTCTGACCAATTAATATACCAGTATACTGGTATATTAATTAGCTTCAATTTTAGATGGAACTATTTCAAGTACTTTTTGTATCAACTCGTTGTTTCTTTGTTCGATAGACTCTATATTGAATTCTTTTACATTCTTTTGAATTGAATCGTTTAAAAACAATGGTAAAGTCAGTCCAACTTTAGCATCATTACTTGGATCCTTATACAATAATTTTTCTTGGAAGGTCTTTTGCCCTAACCCTGAATTATATGGTGTTAACGTCAAGTTGCCTAACCTATGAACGTTTTTCCTTTGATTCTCTTCGGCTACAGATTCATTACCATCTCCAATTATATCAACCCAATATTTTGGCAGATTTCCTTGTGGCAAAATGTGCTCAATCGACCAACGCAACTTGTTGCCTTTATAGTCATCCAGAGAATCCGGGTTCCCATTATGAAAATAATTTCCAAACTTTCTTTCGAGAGAAATTAACAAAAATCGTGTTGTATGCACGTTTTTATCGTAAATCCCTTCATTCAAAGCATTTTCAAATTGCTGGTTGCTAGGCATGATAACGTTAATCTTACGTGCGATATACGACACTAGATTCTCACCTCTAAATTTATTATCCGTAATGTCTTTACGCATTCCATTAAAGGCGCTTCTTAAGTTAGAAGCCTTTGGTGTAAGCACAAAGTTTCGACGAATAAATAGGTTAATAACCATTCTAATTACTTGGTCAATTTGAGATTCATCGATCTGATACTCCACCTGATTCACTAAAACGTTTAATAAAAAGGGATAACTAGTTGTAGCGTCTAGTTTAGCCAAGCCTGCTAGTGAGTATGTATATTCAGGGCTATCAGTATCAATTTTCATATATACCTTAGCTCGTTCGATTAACTTATCTATATACTCTGCACCATTCTTGTCAAAAAGCCTTTGATATGATTTTACAATTTTTCCTTTTGTCAAACTTGAAACCGATTCTGTTTCAAATGCATCATAATTATTCTGAACAAAACGAGTCATTTTTTGCTCATCCGGTTGGTCGTTATCAGTTACAAACACGTCAGAAAGTTTTTGCCACTTAACAGCATCTCCATGCTTTGATAAATAGATATTTTTTAAAAGATCCAGTGGCGTTAACGGAACGCCCTTACTATTTAGACTTGCAAAAACTTGATATGCATCATTTAGATTTGGAACAGAAATCTGTAAAAGTTCAATTTTATTAAGCTTATTTTGATAGAAATCATGTAGTTGATGCGCCGTCATATCCGATAACAAATTATCTTCAATGTACTTATATCGTTTAAAAAAGGCATAGTTCCCATAGCCTGGAACTATTTTTTGCCCCTCCAACTGCTGCAGCAAGTTTTTGAAAATTTCCTGATCTTTGTCTAGTAGTTGTAATCTAGGCGTTTCAATATTGCTATCCACCAATAATTGTCTCTTTATATCACCGATGTCTTGATACAACAACGCCTTGATGTCTTCAGAAGTTTCTGGTTTATTAGCAATAGACTTCATATTAGAATAAAGACCTAATAAAAGCATGCTAAGCGTCGTAAGTCTCTGCTGCCCATCAATAATACTGTCATGTCCTTCTTCAGTATTAATCAGTAAATTTCCTACATAGTATCCACTATCTTCATTAGCAATGTCATTGAACAAAGTTTCAATCTGCTCTGCCCGCCAAGAATAATGGCGCTGATATACAGGTACAATATATTTATTTGAAGCGCCAATTTGAAAAACAGATGCTAAAGGCAATGTTTTTGGTGTAATATCCATGCTTAACTTCCCCGTCTCATCGCCAAATCACGACAACTTTATTATTCATTTCGTTCTGCCTAGCTTCTACTGTATCGTTATTCCAACCTTGCTTAACTTGCTCAGCCAAATAATTGTTTCCTGGGAACAACGACCCATGTAACGCTTGATATTTTTCATCAATATCGCGCTCATCAAACTTGTACGCTTTCTCAATTAGCGTCCAATTTCCAATTCGGGACTCGTGATCTGTATCTACATCATCATTAATATTATTTAACTCCGCAATGCGAACTAGTTCATACTTGTCTTCTCGGAAAACATCTTCATAGTAGTTCTCCTCACTATTTGCATATGCAAGCTCACTCAATAAATACGTAAGCGCCCACTTCTTTTGCCCACGTTTTCCACCTTCTTTAGACAAAACCGAAAAGGCAGCAAGAACATCTGCATCAGAATGTAGCATAACAGGACGCTTCAAGTCTGCGTTTATATCGTCAACATTAGTTAGCTCACCCCGATAAATCTTATTTGCCGTTGTCGCAAACCCGTTTTCCAACGTGTTAGTTCCGTTATTCAGAATTGTTCGGTGTCGTACAAAGATTGAAATCACTTGATGCAGAACTTGCGCGATTTGTTGCTCATCAAACCGTTGCTTCCGCATTGATAAGAATATTGGATAATACAGCTTTACGCTCATTTTATCCAGTATGTCTATTTCTGCATGTAACATGCTATTTTTAAATAAATCTCTGTTCGCAACCGGACTCCACGGATTTTCTAGCACATCATAGGCATGTACAAGTTCAACCAAATCATCTAAGAAATTCTTACCCTCTGACTTAGAGTTTAGCTCTTGGCTTAAGGAACGATACAGCGCACCTTCTGTTACTAACCTACGCGTAGCGGTCCAATAAGAACGGATATACGATGTGATCCGATCACTATCTGCATTCAACTGATCAGAAACCTTTGCCCACAACAGATTAGTCTGTTCCAAATCATCTTCTAATAAGAACATGATGTGATTCTTGATGATATCAGATGGTTTCAAGTCAGCGCCACGACTATTCAGTGTTTCAAAAATAATAAACGCATCCCGTTGAGTTGGAGCAGAAATCATAACGACATAAAATTTTTCGATAAAAGTTCTCAAAATTCTATCTAGTAAATTAATACGTTCAACCAACGTCTTATTCTTCGAAAGTGAATTTAAAACACCGCGTTGAAATTCAAAGTACGCCGCATCCATATTTTTCATTGGTTCTGTCTTTTGATGACTATCTACGTAGTCCACATCTTGCGAATGAGTTCGTTTGTAAAAATAATCCTGCAATGCTCGATCAGATTCAGACGACACTTGTAACTTTAACGTTGCCTGATCACCATTTTCACCGCGAATTAATCGTTGGTTTATATCTCGCATGATATCACGGAGTTTGTCTCGAGAATCCTGTGTCAGATACTCCGCCTCATCAACTAGCATTTTTTGAGCAATATCTCGAATAACCGCCAAAAAAATTGTGCTAGTTGTCATTCTTTGCTGTCCATCAATTAAATCTTGAATATTATCATGATTAAATGTCACCACCTGACCAAAAAAATGATTATCACGTCGTTCTTCGATCAAATCTTCTAAGTCCCGCCAAAAATCCAAAACTTCATTTTGCTTCCAAGAATAGTTTCGTTGATACACAGGAACAGAAAATACATTTTGTTGAAAAAGTATCTCCATCGTTAATCCAGCTGGTTGTGGAATTTTAATTGGAACGCCCATAATTATATATACCCCCATAATTGTTAACTACAATAATTAGATCATTATTTGGATCCAGAGGCAAATAAATACTTTATTTCTTTTCTTGCAATATAAAGTATATTCAAATTTCTTTATTCAACAAAAGGAGCACTGCAAAACTGCAGCACTCCTTTTTACTGTATTCTCATCACAAACCAATTCATCACCGCATTCACCGAACTTGCCCGACGAGGAACTGTGCTTCCACCAATATCCGGTCGATGTAGTTTGATTAATTCACCAACTGTTTTATTATCAGGTAAATGTCCTGTAGCCACCCAAATTTCAATCATTGCTCTAAAAATTGGCCGTTGTACCAACTCTTTAGCAAATAGCCCAATCTTCGTATTATAGTCTGCATCAATAAACACGCGTCCTAATTGAGAGACTTTAAATCTCCCATCTACTTTCTGAGCTAAGCTAAAATATTCGGCCGCGTTTGCATAATAATCTGATTGTCTCACATCAAACTTGAACGCTTCCGCGAAAAACTCCTTCGTACCTATCTCAAATACATCCCCTTGCTCACTCGTAAGCGGTTTACCACTAAGAACAACTGGTATTTCAAATATTTTTTCAGGATCATTAGCTTGAATAAACGGTACTAATTCACCATCCAGACGTCTTGGCTCTACCGAAACTTGTTGCTGTGCCAATAAAACTTTCAAAGTTTCACGCGTTACTGGCTGCGATTCTTCTTCAAATACAAATTCATACTCACGAATTTTCTTTAGCGAATTAAAATCATCAATATCCGTAAACTGATAAACGTGAAATGAAAATACATCATCAGTATATGTAAAGTACGCTGAATAAATTTCCTTAGGAAACTTCATCTGATCATGATAAATACGCGTTGGTATATACAACTGACGAATATTAAAATCCTCAGGTCGTTTCTTTTTCGATTCGACAATCAAGACACGACTTGGCGACTCATAAACACCATCAATTTCAGACTGCCATCCATCAATCACAAAATTAGTTTGGCCGTTACGATAATGACTGATTTGAAAATCAATCAGTCCTGTTCCCTTCTTACCACTTAACGTTGCCACAACATCAGCATTTAAATCATCCATCACATATTTCAGCATGCCACTCATTTCAGCGACAGATTGTGCAACAGCCTCACTATTAATTGTTTCCGGACTTTCTGGGCGAATACCTGAAATCCACTTTGGAAAGGTCATTCGAACTGGTTCAAGTACTTCATATTTCAAACTCTCGAACGTCTTAAAATCAGAAATGGCATACCTATCCCGTCCCTTTGGCATTAACGTAAACTGTGCGCTTTTACCAAAAATATTCTTATCGACCGAATCTTTAAAAACTTCTGGCAAGTCACTACTAAAATCAAACTTCAATAAGTTTCGAGCGTCAGGCGCATTATCAGGCCGATCGGCATAATATTCACGTACGTATTTATTAATGTCACTACTGGTAATTTCATACGCCCCGTTTTGCTCAATTTGTTTTGGTATATCAAAGCGGTCAAATAAATAACGCCAGGCGATATCTTGCTTTCTAGTTCTTGCTTTTGCCATTCATCTTACTCCCAACTCCGCACAAGCACTTCAGAAACTTTGGCTCGACTACTTGCTTTCGCTGCAACGAAACGATGTGCTTCTACTGTTTCGATTACACCAATTCCCTCATATAGTTCATGAAGCAGTGGCACATCATTGTTTGATAGCAGTACGAAGACACCCCGATCTTTTAACTCTTTAAACAAGTCACGTAACCGCACTTGTTCGTCGTAACCAAATTCACTTGAGTAACTTGTGAAACTAGCCGTCTCGCTAGCTGGAATATAGGGCGGATCAAAATACACAAAGTCTCCTGTCTGTGCCTTTTCGACCGCTTTTGCAAAATCACCAGTCATAACGTCTACATTCGCGTTATTCAAATACTCGGAAACGCGTCGAATTGTTGGCTCATCTGCAATCTTTGGATTTTTGTATTTCCCATAAGGTACGTTATTTTGCCCCTTACTGTTTACACGCCACAAACCGTTAAAACCAACCTTAATCATATAAATGAATCGCGCTGCTCGTTCAACCTCTGTCATTTCTTCAAGACGACCATCACGATCAGTCAATCGCAAATCCAAGTAATATTCTTTTGAATTATTAGCCTGGTGTTCTACCAATTTTTCTAATAGTTCATCTGGTCGATCACGCACAATGCGCCAAACGTTTGCTAATTCCGGATTAAAGTCATTCACAACCGCATCATGGGGTTCCAAAGACAACAAAAAGGCACCTCCTCCCAGAAACGGCTCAAAATACGTCCCAAATTGCTTTGGAACGTACTTAGCCAATTCTGGCAGAAGCTGCCTTTTTCCACCGACCCATTTGATAAATGGACGGATCTCACCTAGTTGGTTGGTTGGTTGGTTGGTTGGTTGGTTGGTTGGTTGGTTGGTTGGTTGGTTGGTTGGTTGGTTGGTTGGTTGGTTGGTTGGTTGGTTGGTTAAGCATGCGCGTGATCCTCTTTCTCGTCAAATTGGATCTTAATTGTTGATCACTTTTTTAAATGGATCAACTTATTAACAACAAGCTTTATAACTTTGATTTATTGCATCATTTAGCTATATTCACAAAAAAGTCCGTCGAGCATATCTCAACAGACTTTCTACCATCTAATACATCAAAGCTGGCGACTTCAGCACCTGAATTTCATCCCCACCAACAATAACTTCATCAGCAACATTTAAGAACAAACCATGCTCAATCACACCTACTTGATTGGCTAACCAATTCGCTAATTCACTTGGAAACGGAATCGTATCTAAATGCAAATCTACAATCTCATTCCCGTTATCTGTCTTCACCGGCTCCCCATCAGCCGTACGACGTAGCACCGGGTGCAAGCCATGGTTATCAAAGACCCGGCACAGCTGCTCAGCACCATAAGTGACAACTTCAACTGGCAATGGAAAATGACCCAGTTCCTCGTGCACCTTTGACGCATCAACAATCCAAACATTCCGGCGAGAGTTTTTAGCGACAACCTTTTCGTACAACAGCGCCGCTCCACCACCTTTAATCCCGTTCAATTGTGCATCAACAACATCAGCGCCATCGACGGTAATGTCAATGTGGTCAACATCATCTACATCTGCCAAAGCAATGCCTAACGTCCTGGCCTGTTCAGCTGTACGCGTCGATGTGGTCACCCCGACAATGTCTAATCCTTCTTCATTGACACGGCGCCCCAGTTCTTCGACGAAAAACTTAACCGTTGAACCTGTGCCAAGACCGACAACCATGCCATTTTCAATTAACGTTGCAGCGTACTTTCCAGCCGCGCGCTTTTGTTCTAATGTGTCCATCAGATCACCTCCAACTATGCATGTACCAAATTTAATGATGCCAACACAGCCTTCTTCGTTGGGATTGACCGAATAGCCCCTGAATGTGAAACCGCAATTGACGACGCCTTGGATGCATATTGAATTGCGTCATCAATATTCGTGCAATCAGCATTTAGGTAAGCAAACGTCGCCCCAATAAATGTGTCGCCCGCAGCGGTTGTATCGACCGCCTTCACTTTAAAAATCGGTTGGGTGCGTGCATCTTGGTCAGCTAACTTGTAGTAAACCCCATCTTCACCCAAAGTCACAATTGTACCCGTAATTGATAGGTCCGCAAATTGATCACTAATATCCAATAAATCATCGAAATCAGTTGATGGTTCGCAGTTTAGCAAAGCGGCTGCTTCCGTTTCGTTCGGCACAATAATGTCCGTTGCAGCAAGAATTGCTGGATCAATATCTTTGTAATTCAAGACCGGTGCTGGGTTAAGCACTGTCGTGACACCGTATTTCTTGGCGAGATAGAAGCCCTTCGCAACCGCCTCTTGGGCAACTTCAAACTGTGCAATCACAAAATCAGCTTCCGCAATAAGTTGTTCTGACTTCACCACATCGTCTGCTGTCAGCTTCATGTTCGCACCACCATACACCAAAATCGTATTGTGGCCATCTTCTTCTAGCAAAATCGTTGCGGTACCCGTAGCGTCTTCTTTTTCAACCAGGCCAGCTGTGTTAATGCCTTCATCTTCAAGCAAATTCCTGAATTGCACACCCGCAGCATCCTGACCAATAGCCCCAATGAAACTCACGTCGGCACCTTGACGGGCTGCTGCGACAGCTTGGTTCGCACCCTTACCACCTAAATTCGTGCCACGCGAATCAACTCGAAGCGTCTCTCCCTGCAATGGTAAACGCGAAATGTTTTGAATAATGTCCAAATTCAAACTACCAATGACAACAATCTTATTCATCACAATCACCTACTTTTCTTCCTTTGCATACTTCATTTCAGAGATGAAGTACCATGACACGATCATAAATGCGATAGTCGGCACAATGAATGACAATTGCATTGAACCAGACCAGTCAGATACCAACCCTTGGAATAGTGGCCATACTGCACCACCAACAATCGCCATCACCAAAATGGCACCGGCCGTTTCGGTATACTTCTTATCTGCGACATTATCCAATGTGTGGGCGTAAATCGTTGGCCACTGTGGACCAAAGAAGAAGCTCACAAACACAGCCGCGTACACGGCAATCATACCTTGGCCGAATGTCGTGACCAGTAACGTAATAGTTCCCAACACTGAGTAGATACTCAACACGGTTGCGACCTTGTAACGTCCCAAGAACCAGGTTGCAACTACTTTACCGACGAACCACATCGCATATGAATAGACCATAAAGGTCGTGGCATCCGCATCACTAATTTGCTTATTCAAATCCAAGGCCAAACGAATTGTAAATGACCAAACCGTTGTTTGCATTCCAACGTAAACGAATTGGGCGAGGATCCCCTTCTTGTAACGGAAGTTTCCCAACAAGTACTTGATGGTTTCACCCAAAGTGGCTTTTTCAGTGGCCTCTTCACCAGCCAGTGTTTCAACCTTTGGCTTAGCGCTTGGCATCTTGGTCACAGCCAAGATCAACAACATAATAATCAGGACACCGATGATGTACTTGTATGGTTGCAAGGTTAATTGCAACATCTTTTCACCATAGGCAATTCGTTCAGCACCATGCATCCCCGCCATCTTGGTCGCCAAATTACCACCTGTGCTAAAAATCATGTACTTTCCAAGTAGAATTCCAGCAATATCTCCCAATGGGGTCAATGCGGCTGAGATGTTCAAACGCAAGTTCGCATACTTCTTAGGTCCAAGCATCGAACTATAGGTATCACTGGCCGTTTCCAAGAATGACAACCCAATCGCGATAGCAAAAATGGCAAATAAGAACATTGAGTACGTTGCAACACGTGAAGCTGGGAAGAATAATCCTGCGCCAATAATGTAAGCAATTAGCCCCAGCATAATCGCAAACTTATACGATGTTTTCTTGATAACCAATGATGCCGGAATCGCAATTAAGAAATACCCACCGTAAAACGCTGACTGCACGAATGCGGTTGAGGCATCATTCAGTTGAAAGACTGTCTTAAACTGTGTGATTAAGATGTCATTCAGACTGGCTGCCGCTCCCCACATTGGGAAGATTAGCGAAATCACAATGAATTGGAACAACGGCGTCTTCGTTAAATACCCATCCGACAATTCATCAATATGCTTTGTAAAAGGTCGTACAACCTTCGCCCCCATGTTTTCCATGATTTATCCCCTTCGACTAAAATGCCACGCCACTACGCAAAATAATATTAGCGAACGGATGTGATTCACCCGTTCGAACCACTGCCCGTGTGGCCCCCAATTGTTGCTTAAATTCCTCATGCGGTACAAACGTCACATCAACATTTGGCAAAACTGCTAAGATTGCCGCTAATTGATCTGGATTTTCCGTCTTGATTTCCTCGGCTAACGTGATGGCTTCAACTTGCATTTCCGTCAAAACATTTTCAAGTACCGTTTGGAAATCTGGCGTTTGGAACGTCACGGCCAGGTCAATCTTCTTGGTCCCCGCTGGTACCGGCAAACCGGCATCCCCAATCGCCAACGTATCCTTATGTCCCATTTGTGCTACCGTGTAAGCTAGCTCAGAATTCAAAATTCCAACCTTCTTCATGATGAATGTCCCCCAAACAAACGTTATAATTTCTATGTAAATCGTTTTTGTAAATCGTTTTACAAATTTTAATATACACCGAATAAACACAATGTAAACCCTTACATTTGCTCAAATAAAAAAATCAAGCACTAAAAACGCGTCGTTTTTAATGCTTGATTGGCATCATATCAATGTTATTTAATCGAATCTGTTGATTCTCTAATAATTAAATGAGTATCTAAAATTTCCGTCTGCTTGGCGATGCTCGGATCGTTAATCCGAGCTAATACCATGTCTAGAGCAATCTGCCCCATTCGCCAAACTGGCTGCGTGACCGTGGTTACTGAGGGTACCATAAATTCTGAATAGTCCGTATTGTCATAACCAACCACACTAAATGTTTTGGGCACGTCCACACCGGCATTTTTCAAACCACGTAATAAGCCAATGGCCAATTCATCGTTTAGGGCAAATGCCGCTGTCACGTTTGCTCGCTTAACGCGAGAGGCAATTGCTAAGCCGCCGTGTTTTGACATCGACGTTTCAAAGCGCGTAATACTAGTGTTCGCCGTCTGATTGACCGTATCTTCAAAGCCTTGAATACGCTCACGCAAATTTTCTGTTAGGTAGTCAGGCAAAATTAGCGCAACATCACGGTGGCCCAATTGTAGCAAATGTTCAGCAACTGTCACCCCACCTTGATATTCATTCGTCTTCACGGAATCAGCATCACTATCATCATTGGTTTGGTCCAAAACCACGTATGGCAGCTTCTGCTTATTGAGATAGGTGTTCACATCTTGCACGTGTGGCAACATGCGTGCGATTACCAAGCCATTAACGCCACGCCCAATCAACGTCAAAATAGCTTGGTCAATCTCGTCATCCGTCGCTGAAAAAAATGCCAGGTCAGCTACGCCATGCGCGTGTTCTTGCATACTTTGCATCAAATCTGAGAAGAACGGATTCCGCAAACTGGGTACTAACACGCCAATTAAGGGATTCGCATTACCACGCAAGCTCTTCGCACTTTGATTTGGCACGTAGCCCAGTTCTTTCTGTGCAGCAAGCACTTTATCAATCGTTTCCTGTGGAAAATGATCATTCCGTTTATTCAGCACTTGTGAGACCGTTGTCGGTGACACACCTGCTAAATTTGCCACATCTTTAATCGACGCTTTTTTCATCACGATCAGTCTCCTTCCACAATCTAGTATGGTTATCATTATACCTGTAAAACCATTTACTAAATAGCTGTCTTGCGAACGTTTTTATGAAATTAGTGCCCAACTACATCCGTACAATCTTGCCCATAAACGCAATGCCATGTTGATACATAAAGTTCTGTGCATCTATCTCAGACCAAAACTGCTTCGCCGTAAACGGACTAAAGGTCGTCTGGATCTGACCATTCACCGCATCGCCAACGTACCCACCATAATATTCAATCACATACATCTTCATTAACCCCATTTCAAAAATTGTCATATCAATCTTACGCCTCTTATCCGGTAATTACTGGTTTTGAGGTCTGCAAAAAAGCGGCGCCCCGCATCACCAGGGCGCCGCTTTATTTTTTTCAGTGAGATTTTTTTGAGTAAAGGTTTGAAACTTAATGTAATACTATTCCATGTTTGAGTGCGTGGCCTTGGCAGTGTCATTTGACACGTGGTCACGACGGCTAATCATCAACGTCAAGATATCCAACGTAATGTGCACACTTTGATCAAACAACGTGCTCAATAATTGGATTGACTTCACTCCGTCACCAGCCTTGGTAGCACCAGGTACCACGATCGTGGCCTCGCCCAAAGTTGCCAATGGTGAGGTTGGGTTTGACGTCACACCAATCACGTGGACACCATTGTCAGCTGCCTTTTGCGCAGGGCCAACAACTGAGCCGGTTGTACCAGAACCTGAGACCGCAACCAAGACATCCCCTTCAGCAATTGACGGCGTAATCGTCTCGCCAATGACAAACACCGTGTAACCGATGTGCATCAAACGCATGGCAAAGCCCTTCACCATCAAACCTGAACGGCCAGCGCCCAATACGAAGATGCGCTTGTCCTTCGTGATGATGTTTTCAGCAGCGTCCAGTTGGGCGTCATCTACTTGCGTCATCACTTCTTGAATTTCTGACAATACTTCATTTACTAAAGCCATTATAGCGCCTCCTTAAATTCACGACCGGCTGCAACTGGATCAGCTGCACCAGCAATCTTTCCACCAACAATGGCAATTTCAGCAATACCATCCGCTGACAACTTCTTCACTTGGTCCAAATCAATCCCACCAGCCACGGCAATGCGCTTGGCCACTGGGAATTGTTCATGGAAGTGCTTAACTGACCCGGCTGCATCGAAGTTGGCGGCATTATCGTGTGAGTGGTGCAATCCAAAGATGGCGTGGTCAAACGTCATCAATGGTGCAATCTCCTCATCCGTCATGTTCAACAAGTCAATCAACATTGTCTTGCCCGCATTTTCTGTCACCTCATATACGGCACTGATCGTTGATAAGTCGGCTGACCCCATGACCGTCAAAATGTCAGCATTGGCTTCAAAACCCTTGTTGAATTCATAAACACCTTCGTCGATGGCCTTCAAGTCCATCAACAATTCTGAATGCTTAATTTCTGCCTTGATATCTGACAAGGCAATCAAGCCATAGTCCTTTACCAAAGATGTACCGAGTTCAATCACATCAGCAATACCATCAAGGTCCTTCGCCAATGCAATGGCGTGTGCTAATGACACACGATCAATTGCTACTTGTAACTTCATTAGTCTTCACTTACTCCTTCTGCGGCATAAAATGCTGCCAATTGCGCTGGTGTTGGATAACCATCATTGTCACCTGGTGTTTGCACTTGCAAGGCCCCAACTGCGTTTCCACGCATGGCGGCAGCGCGCAATGACTTGTCTTCTAGCAAGGCCGTAATCACACCAAGAGCAAAACCATCACCAGCACCTACTGTATCAACTACCTTCGCAACCTTAAAGCCGGGTACCATAAAGCCTTCTGCATCACGTGTTTGCACGTATGCCCCAGCAGGCCCAACCTTCACGATGACAACCTTTGTCCGCTCACTTTGATTCAAGTAGAAGTCCGCAATATCCTTAGGGTCTTCACTACCCATCAAGATCTTACCTTCGTTGCTACCTGGTAAAATGATATCCGCCGACTTCGCAAATTCATTAATTTCACGAATCATACGAGCATCATCGTTCCAAAGGGCTGGCCGCAAGTTAGGGTCAAACGTGATCAACTTGTCGGCTGCGACCAAGCGATTCATCAAGTGACGGAAGGCCTTGTTTGAGGTCTCTGACAACGCTGGGAAAATCCCTGACATGTGGGCAATTTTCACGTCGTCCAACTTCACGTCATCCAACACATCTGCTGACAAGTGCGCTGCAGCTGAACCTGTCCGGTAGTTAAACGTTTGTGGATCCCCAGTCGTCACCATCTGCTTCAATTGGAATCCCGTCCAGTTATCTGCATCTTCGGTCACGAAAGTCGTGCCAACCCCGTGTTCCAAGATTTGCTTCTTGGCATAACCACCTAATGGATCAGCACCTAAGCGACTCACATATTCCGTTGTGTGACCCAAACGCTGTACCCCGATGGCCACGTTTAATTCTGCGCCACCCAACAACTTAAAGTAATTAATGGTGTCGACCAAGCTAGCGTCCGCGTCCTTCGACATGAACGTCACAACTGGCTCACCAATCGTCAAAAATTCACTCATGATTATAATCCTTCAATCTCTTACTTGATAATCAAAACGGCCAAAATAACGTTAATGATTGAAACAATCCACATTACCGGTACACCCTGCTTCAACAATTCACGACTGTCGACCTTCATGTACTTCAAGGCCCAAACGTTCCATGATTGCGTCAAGTCAGTCGACACCGCCATCAAACTTGGCACATACATCAAAGGCAACAACAAGGCATCTGGGAAAATGTGTGCTCCCGCCAAAACAGCAGCTGTGGCAGCCCCAGCACCCCAAACGTGCAATGGCCCACGGAACAATGCCAATGGTGCGGCAATTCCAAGTGCCAAGGCCAAAATCCAAATGTTTGATGGCAAAATTGACGTCAACAACGTTTGGAAACGCGCCGCATTAATTTGGGCAGCGCCGGAGAACATGATTAGTGCCATCAAGAACATGATCAATCCAGCAATATCTGAAATCGCTGTTTGAATGGTATCGTTCAAAAAGTCAATAAATGACTTCCAGTGGCGCATCTTTCCCGTTAGCAACATCGCCAACAGGGTTGCCAAAATCAATGATGGTACGGCATCCCACTTAAACGCCAAATTCATAAAGACTGGCACAACCGGCACAATAAAGGCAGGCCATGGAATCTTAATTTCTTCTGTGGAAACTTCGGCACCAACCAACTTCAAGTTCTCGTCCGCCTTTGAGGCATCAAATGACTTGCGGTGCATAAAGAGGTAAATGATAACCGCCAACAGTTGCACAGCCATGGCTGTGATACCGAAAATCAAATACTTGCCACTGTAGTCAGCCTTTGGGAAGAAGGCTTTGATTTGGTTGAAAAGCACCAGATTCAAGTACATTGGTGCACCAACCGACATCAAGAAGACTGGCAAAGCAATCTTACGTGGAATACCAAGTGACAAGAGAATTGGCAACAAGATAACTCCGATCGCGATAACTGACCCAACCCCGTACGCACTAATGAAAATCAAGGCCGTAACTAAGATAACCAAAATGGCGGCAAGCATCACATTCTTCTTACCCGCCTTCGCCGTGCGTTGTGAAATGGCTGGCGCAATACCCGAATCAACCAAGACACGACCAAACCATGACCCAAACGCAATGTAGATAATCGTTGGCCCGTAATTCAAGGCTGGCTCAGCGAAAACCTTCTTAATGGCAACATCAAATGGTACTAACCCGATGACTGCCCAGAGGATTGCCATCACAAAGAACCCAACCATCAAGTTACCACCCTTGAAGATGTAGAAGATAAAGCCGACAAATGTCAGCAACAGCAAAATTGCAATAATCGTGTTAACCATGATTAACGGGCCTCCATCGCGTGACGTAACATCGTCACTTGTGCGGCAATTTGTTCGTTAGTTGCCATTGGGAATTCCAAGGCAACATCAACAGTATTGTCGAATAACTTGTAAATGGCTTCCCAATCGAACAAGCCTTCAGCCAAATCAGTCGTTACAATCAAACCATTGTCCGTGTCAGCTGCATTCTTAAAGTGCACGTAATCAGTGTAAGGTGCCAATAGCTCAGCACTCTTTACGGCATCCCCCTTCGTAAACGCCCAGTTGCCCAAGTCATAAACGTACCCAATTTCGACACCTGCTGACTTTGCGTCTTGCAAGAAGGCGTGGATTGGTTCCAGATGACCACTTAATGCCGTTTGATCATTCTCAATGTTGATGGTGATATCAGCTGGCCAGTCCTTAAAGGCCATTGCCAGGTCGCCAGTAAAGTTGGCGTAATCACCCAAATTGAACTTCGCTTTAACCGCGCCTAGTGTTTGTAGCTCCGCAATGTACTGCGGTAACTTTTCATTAACTACCCCGTTGACGAACAATTCATCAGGGATGCTTAATGCGACTGCCAAATTCGCTGCCGTGGCTGCTTCGCGCACCGCGGCCAGTTCCGTTGTTAAGTCGTGGAAATATTCGCGTCGAACTTCAATCCCATCAGCACCTAAATCCTTAACTTGGGCAACTAATTCGGCTTGCGTACGTCCCTGCTTCACCGCATCCTCAAAAATCCATGTATTCAAAAATAGCTTTGCCATGTCATTCCCCTAAGAACAGTGGCACCATTTCGTCAAACCGCACCATTGCTCACCTAATCTCTAAAATATCCGTTGTCATTTTAGGTTAAGCGCTTAACCAATATCCAAAAATATATGGGCACAATGGCCCGTTAAAATTAAGTCGCTAACTAATCTTGCTTACTCACAAGTTAGGTAAGCGCTTAACCTTACGTGAAAAGAATAACACCCAAGTTGGGTGTTGTAAACAGTCTATTCATAAGTCGCCGCAATGACGATTTTTTCAGTTTGTGTTTTGGCCGCCTTTTTATCCAACCGACGTAAGAGCAACTCAGCCGCCGAAGCCCCCATCAGAAAAGGGTTTTGCTGGATCAACTTCACGTTTGGATTAAGGTCACGTGCGAGCTTCGTGTCTGAAAAACCAGTCACTTGTAATTGCGCTGTCAATACATTTTCACGAATCATGTGCGGTAAGATTTCCAACATCAACCGTTCCTTAAAGAAGAACACGACGGTTGGGGCATCCGTTGGCAATTGACTAATAATCGCTTGCACCTGTTCCGCACCAATGATCCCTGCATGCGCAATTTCAATCATTTGGGCATCTGGATAAACTGCCTGCACCCCACGCCAACGCGCCGTACGCGTTGACACATTGGCAATTGGTTCAGAAATCACAACAACGTTCGCAAAGCCTTGGTCACGATAGTGTTGCGCCGCCCGTTTTGCAGCTTGCTCATTATCCGTCACGACCATGTCATAGTCGCCACCCGTTGTCTCACGGTCAACCAAAACGACCGGTAAATTCTTTTTAATGTGCTTTTGTAGCACTTCATTATCAGCCGAGATTGGTTGCATAATCACACCATCAAAATTTTGTTGGCTGATGCGATCAAGCAATGATGCTTCCCGCTTAACTGATGAATTTGTGTCAAAGAGCACCCCGGTATACGATTCCGCTTCAAGAATCGATGAGGCCCCTTTGAAGAATTCCGTTGAAAAATAATCATCCACATCCGCAGCCACGATGGCAATCAGACCACTGCGTTGCGTCATCAATTGGACCGCTGAGGCGTTAGGCACGTAGCCGGTTTCTTCGATGATTTGCTTAATGCGATTCGCCGTTTTATCCGACATTTTCTCAAGCCGGCCATGGAGATATCGTGACACTGTGGCAATACTGACCCCTGCCCGTTCTGCAATGTCATTGATATTCAATTTCTCTTCATTTGCCATTGAAGAACATCCCCTTTTCAGATTGTGATAATTCAAAGTATAGCATTTAATCCAAATGAGACAAATAATGCGCCGACGGTTTCGCGTCGACGCATTAACTAATCACTACAGTTTTACAATCTTACCAACTTCGGCTAACTCGTACTTTGCTAAAAAGGCTTCAGCATCTGACTTTGCTTCAAATCGCTTTGCCAAATCAGCACTGGTGGCCGTTTGCCATGTATGGTTAACAGCTGCGCCCATTAAGTAACTATCTGAACATTTAATCACGTACATCTTTTCTACCCACTCTCTGTATGCTTACCTCCGATTTTATCCTAAAACAATAATTTTTACCGTTAAAACGTTTTCATATCACGTTGAGAAATATTTAGACGCGCCCGTCGTTGTAGGTCCGCTAAAGTGGTCTCTTCATCGACAGGTAATTTTAGGCGTTCGCCAAGGGTAGTTAGACACGTTAAATCACGTGAGGCCTGTAAAGCAGCCTGGTCCACATTAATCGGGACATTATCTGGCCAACTAATCATTGGCAAAATCGCCCGTTCTAACTGCGACCCGCGACCATACAGATCTTGGCACATCCACAAACTCATGATTTTAATGGCCGTCAGCTGCTTAATAAATTTGTTCCGTCCCTTGCTGGTCACGATATCTGGTGCCCCATCCATGACTAATCGCGTTTGAAACCCCTGCGTTTCGATTGCTGTCAAAAAGGCCGTATTCACCCACGTTGTTGGTCCATCGGTATAACAGGTAATCGGCATAAAAGCATCCTGCCCTTTCACCCACGGTAATGATTTCGCATCAGGATCCAACGTTTTCGGTAACAAACGTTGCATCGTTTGGACTTGGCGTCGGCGAAAATAACATGACTCCGTTTCTAACTGTTGCATCAACGTATTGCTTGATTGTGCAATACCCATGAAGGTACCGTCTGCTTGGTACACCACGGCAGCCGTTGTCATCCCATTGACTTGGCAGGCCACAATCATAACTGTTCGTTCCGGTGAAATCGTCACCGTCTCCCCGAATACATGCAGGTCTTTCACTGCATAACCCTGCTTATTAATGACAATAGTTGTTGTCATCAGTACGCCCCCACATCAAAAAATTAGTCTCACCCGTTTTGTGAGACTGAACTATCATGCACGAAAGCGCCTAGCATCACCACCATTTGCGAATTATTTAAGCATCTTGCAATTAATCACTGTTTTGTCTGGCAATTATGGGCTTTTGTCTGATGAGCGGTGATAAAAAGCGGCGCAACCATCCTGATTGCACCGTTTTATTTACATCATTTTGACATTACCAGACTTCACTTGGGCCTTTACCAAATACTCAGCCCGGTCATCCGTTTCGCCCTTCACGTAGGACATGGTTTTCACATCGAATTCACCGTCGCGTTTGACCTTTACCACGCCGGATTCACTCTGAGCATCGAACTTAAATGACGCCGTTTGTGGCAAAACATTCTTGATATTGCCGGAACGCAGGCGCAAGTGGACATCCCCCTGCAACTCATCCCAATCAACCGTCAAATTACCGCTTTGACCAGCCAGTTGGCCGAAGCCCTTTGCATCGACTACCTTCGTGTTACCACTCTTCACATCAGTCTCAAACTCAGTCGTCACATTATCCATGTGCAAGTTCCCCGCCTTCATCTTCACCCGGGTTAAGTGCATCTCCGCGTCAGCGATTCGGACATTGCCGGTCTTAGCTTCCAATACCAACGTCAATGCTGGGGTCACTAAGTTTTCAATCCACACATTGCCCGCCTTGGTTTCAACCATCAACTCACCAGCAAATTCTGCTGGGACCCCGAGTTCAATCGTTTGATGTGGGTGAGCAAACGGCACCACAAATGACCACTTCTTTGGTTCCGGCATCGTGAT
This sequence comes from Weissella cibaria KACC 11862, assembly GCF_000193635.1. GTDB lineage: Bacteria > Bacillota > Bacilli > Lactobacillales > Lactobacillaceae > Weissella > Weissella cibaria. The sequence goes on from NZ_AEKT01000016.1 coordinate 20,411, forward strand.
TTTTAGTTGCCCGTCAGTTGTCTTAAACGCCACTTCGCCGTTGAAATAACCACGTTGCATGGTCTTAACCGTAAACTCAGCTGTTTCGCTCATCGTCAATCGCACATCTGTATAATGCCCGTCAATTTTCACTTTGCGAAGGCCGGCTGCTTCAACCGTCAGTTCCACATTGCCCGGCTTACCTGTAATAGGTTCAATCTGTGGCGCCGGCGTTAGCGTTTCATCATCCGCCATCATCTTAACGGCTTCATGTAAATCGCCCATTTCAGTCAACGCCGCTTTCACTGCCGCTTCTTGTGACAACATCGCATTGGTTGCCATTTTATCTTGAGCGGCTTCGGCTAAATCAGCACGCACTTCATCATAAAAATCATTTACTTCATCAGTTCGCTTAACGCCTGCAAATACCGGCGCCAATGCTTGTTCAATAATTTCATTCATCATTTAATTTACCTTTCCGGTCATGAGTTGATCGATGACAACTTTCGCCACGTCCCATGCAGCCTGCGCTTCGGCCAACGCTTGTTTACCAGCCTCGGTAATAGCGTAGTACTTGCGCCGACCGCCTTGCGTTTCATTGCCGTAGTATGGTGTCACGTACTCGGCCTTTTTTAGACGCCGGAACACGGTATACAGTGTGGCTTCGTTAATTTCATACTGGCCACCCGACATCGTCTTGATATCTTGAACGATACGGTAACCGTATGAATCCCCCTGGGCCAAAATGTTAAGCACAATCGTATCTGTGTGCCCGCGAATTAAATCTTTTGATATTTCTGCCATGTTGTTTTCTCCATTACTTTGCGACACACAGTAATTTACACCGGATTACTGTGCGTGTCAAGGTAATTGCTCAGCCAAGGTATTTAGCCCATGATTCATAGACCGGTTGATCAAAAAAAGCGCGAGTTATCCTCGCGCTTCACATGATTTTCAAGTAGCTCTAATCAACTCATTACTTTGATTCCACATATTTAGGTGTTTTGATTGTTAACCAAATGATTAATGACACAATCAATAGCACAATATAGGTGTAAAAGACGACGGCAAGATTGCCACCAGCCAGTGACAAAACAATTGCCCCAGCTAAACTACCAAACCCAAACCCCTGATAAATCATCGCATAATTTTGGCTGTGATTTTGCAGACCAAAGTAGTCACCAACTAACGACGGAAAAACTGTAATCGTCCCACCAAAGAAGAAACCGACCATCATCATCATGGCATAGAACATTGGTACAGCAATATGACTGCTAAAGGTCAACACCAAAACGGCGATTAACGTTGCGCTGTATGTGAGCATCAGCATCGGCTTACGGCCAAAACGATCCGACAATGTCCCGATTACGAAGCGACCCACAGTATTTGAAATCGCAATTAGGGCCACAACCGTCGCTGCTCGTTCAATTGATAGCCCAGCGAGGTTCGTACCAAGATTGGTCGCGATTCCTGTTAGGTAAACACTCAAACAAATGGTAAACAAGGCGATAAATAGCATATACGCTTGCGGTGTACGTAACATTTCCGCCGTCGTATATTGATGTTGCTTGGAAACTTTAGTGACCTGCGCTTCTGGTGCATCTCGAAGGAACAACGACCCCACTAAAATCAAAATGGTAACCAACGCACCCCACCCCATAAGCGCACGTGGCAAATTATGAACGATATCATTGCCTAAGAAGGCGGCATCGATGTATTTAAAGACAAACGACCCCAGCCCATAAAAGGCGATCGAAATTCCTGAGATAAACCCTGTTTTTTCAGGAAACCACTTAATTGCGTTTGACAGCGTTGCCATGTAAGCAATCCCGTCAGCTGCGCCAAGTGTCACACCCGCAAAAATATAATACAGCCACAATTGTGAGGGCGAATGTAGTTGTGCCACAATAAACGCTGATAAACCAAATACCAGCCCAGCAACCACCGTGATTCGTCGAACACCAAAGCGCTTAACTAAACGTCCAACAACAATTGTTGATAATGCAAGTGTTAATGACCCGATTGAAAATATCAATGATACCGATCCCAGATGCGGCTGCACCGCTGCGACATGTCCCTGCTTATCCAGCGCTAGTTCCCCAAACATTTTCAAAATTGGCGTATTGAATATTGACCAAGCATAGAACGTTCCCACACCTAATTGCACTAATGCAGTCCCCAAAATAACTAACCAGCGGTTGTACCCTGCTGATTTTAACTCCCCTGTCATAACGACCTCCTAAATGTAAGCGCTTTCCCTCTGCGGGTACATTGTATCACGCACTTACTTTTGGTGTACACCGAATTCCGTCAGACTTGATCATTCGTGGCAATTATCAAAAAGGCCAGACATCTACATGTCCAGCCTTCTTGTATTGCTATTTATTTTGCTGACCACAAACGTGACACATGCCACTGGGGCCGTCCGACCAAAAAACCAAATGGTGGGATTTTGAAGAAGCATAGTGACATGCCATAATCGACCGCCACCACAATGATAAACACCAGTGGTAACGTTACAAAATTCCAAACCGTTGGCAAACTAAGCGCCGTCACGCCCAAATCGACAATTTCAAGCGCCACTGTTTGCCCCAAGTACATCCCAAAGCCAACTTTAGCCCCGGTTGAGACGAAACTTACAAACCATTGCGGCAAACCATTATCACGATACTTGGCGTATTGCAGTCCGATCCAAATGATAAAGCCAATAATAAACAGGTCATAGATGAAAATATACGGTTGGTGAATTTCCAACGTTTTTTTCAAGCTCAACCCCAGTACATTCAAATTGTAGTAATACTCACCAATCGTTCCCACGGCCAACACCACCGTACTCCACCCAATGAAGCGATGATGGGTCGTAATAAATTGCTTGAAGGCATCGTAATGAATTGACGCAAACGCCCCCAAGACAAAGTAGAACTGGTAGACCAGCAAACTAAAGCCATAGTTTTTAAACAAAAATGGCAACCCCGACGTATCAAGGTGTGGCAACCCATACTTGATAAACACTAACATGATGATTTGGAATAAAAATGACACCAATAAAATTTGACCGTGGCTATGCTTGAAATGCTTAAATAGCCAAACCAAAGCTGGGAAAATCAGGTACAGTTGCATCGTCACGATGATGTAATACATATAGTAATCCGTTCCGTGCGTGACCAGATAGCCAAACTTAGGCCAGAATGCCGCCCATGAAAAATTGCCTGTGCCGATTAAGTCACCGGCTAACAGAATAGCGGTCCAACTCACAAAGGGAATGCCAACGCCTAAATAACGTTTTTTCCAGAATGACCAGACATGTAGTTCCTTATGATAATGCTGTAGGAATAACACTAAGCCAGTAATGAACATAAAGCCCATCCGGGTAAAGTGTAGCGATAAGTGCGTCGCGTCCAGGAAATGATTTTCCCAAGACCCAACTCCCATATGGCCACCCATCATACTAGTAGTGTGATTTAACAACACACCCGTTATAAAAATCAATCGTAAGATATCCACCTCATATAGATAAGGTCGTTTCTTTTTTTCTGCCATGCGCCTACTTTCCTATCGTCGCGGCTAGTTGTGGCCGAACCACCTTGCCAGTTGGGTTACGTGGATAATCCGCGACAAAGAACACCTGCGTTGGTCGCGCCGGTTGTGACAACTGCGTGCTGGCATGTTCCAACAGTTTAGTTGTCATCTCAGCTTCAGTCAGGTCAGTTGCCGTTGGAATCACCACCGCCGTCACCGCTTCACCATACAATGCATCCGGCGTCCCAACTACTACCACGTCAGCCACAAAGTCGAGTTGTCGCAGGACTGCCTCAATCGCAGCTGGCGCAACTTTTTCGCCACCACGACTAATGATATCTTTGATGCGACCAACAATTTTCAAGTACCCATCATCGTCAAAACGACCTAAATCACCCGTCCGTAACCAACCATCATGAAATGCACTTGGCTTTGGATCAACATAATCTGTAATGACATGGTCCCCGCGCAATAGGATTTCACCAGTTTGATTTGGTACATTGGTCACCTGATTCTCCACCAATAAGGCAATCTCAGTTGCCACTGGTAAGCCAACTTTACCAGGCTTCGGGGCGTCAAATGGATTTAACGCAATTAGCGAAGCTGCCTCAGTCATCCCGTAACCCTCAATGACTGGAATACCGTATTGGTCTTGAAACGCAGCCAATTGTTCTGCCGGTAGTGAAAAGGATGCCGAACGAACATATTTTAACTGCACGTCCGCTTGGCGACGCGCGAAGGCCGTCCGAGCGCGTTCATTTTGCTGCAACATCTGCACTATAGTTGGCACAATTGAGACCCACGTGACTTGATGATCCGCCACAGCTTCCCAAAATTTGGAAGCCGAAAATTTTTCAGCAACGACCAGCTTGCCACCCGACAAACGCGTGCTCAGCATCGCAATCACTTGCGCATTGACGTGGAACATCGGCATCACCACCATTGTGGCATCCTGATTTGTTAAACGCTGTGAGGCAGCAATGTGGTGCGCAGAGTTCGCAAGTTGCGCGTGCGTTAACCCAACCCGCTTTGGCTTGCCAGTAGACCCTGAGGTGTTTAGAATAACGGCCGGACTGTCATCACTTAGCGTCATATCATCCTGAAACGATTCACCCTGCTGATAGCGATAAAAATAGACCGGTTGCTCATGAATTGCGAACGTCTGATCCAAAAAGTCCGGTTGCGTGGCAAGGGCTGGTCGAAAACTCTCCGCAAAGATGCCGGCTGTATAGTGATAATCTGCAAACTCATCGAGAATTTCACGCACCCCCGAAGTCGGTGCTACTGGATGCGCAATTGCGCCGATTTCCCATAAGGCTTGTTCCAAAATCGGGTACAGCCAATGATTGGCCAAGGCGATAAGGACGACATCCCCCGCACCGATTGCTTGCGCGACCAACGTCTGTTTCATTTGTTCGACCAGCGCAGTCACCTGCTGGCCGGTATATTGGCGTTCATCCGTCAACGAGACTAACATCACATCATCGGCATGCGCCGTCAATTGTGCCTGCAAGTCCCTCGTTAAAACTGTCATCTCATGCTCCCTTCGTTATTCTGACACGTAAATCACATCATCACTGACGTTAATACGTTGCTTGATTAAATCATTTTCATAGAAAACATCGGCAATCGTCTGTTCTTCCTTTGCAATTGCCTTGGTCATCGGCGTTAATGTCCAATCGCGCCGATCAACCATTTTAGCGACAATCGTTTGCTTCATGCCCAATGCCTTCGTGAGCAATTTCGTCAACGCCTTGGGATGCTCATTTGCCCACGTCATATCTTCAGACAAGTATTTCACGAGGTATTCGTTAACCGCTTCGTGCTTTTTTGCATACTGTTGCGTTGATAAGATGAAATCACGATTCTGCGATAAACCATCTCCGTTCGTTAACAATTTGGCTTGTTGCGTCACTTGACCTTGTGCCGTGTACGGATCCCATGTGACCCACGCGTCAACGTCACCCTTAGAGAAGGCAATCGCCGCGTCGGCCTGTTTCATGTTAACCCACTCAATATCTGAAGCTGACATCCCCGCCTTCGACAGGGCTTGCAGCAACAAAAATTGTGAAGATGTACTTTGTGTGTACGCCACCTTTTTACCTTGCAACGCCTTCACTGAATCAATGTCCGAATCCTTTTGTACCAGTATGCCTGACCCAGATGATCGACTCGCACCGGCTGCAATGTAGGCAATATCCGTACCGGATGCCGCGGCTGTCACTGGTGGCGTATCACCCGTCCGCGCGTAGTTAATGCTTCCCGCTGCCAGCGCTTGCATTTCAGATGCGCCATCTGCAAATTCTTTAAAGACCACTCGATAACCAAGTTCCTTCATCTTCTTAACAAGCACGCCCCGCGACCGTGACACGTCAACTGGATCACCTTTTTGGTAACCAATCGTCACCTTTTGCAACTTATCACGTGAACCGGTTGTCTGTTGGTAGCCGTAGTAAGTCCCACCTGCCCAGAAAAACAGGAGCACGACTAAAATTACTTTTTGCCATCGTTTTTTCATGTTCATGCCTCACCTTAATCTGACAGAATAAATTCTTGGACCTCATTTGCCACCGCTATCATGGCCATTTCATCAGTTTGATGACGATGACCAGGGACGGTTAACCCAGTTGTGCCATGTTTAATGGCCACAATCCGATCCGCCATTTTTGCGGCTTCACGAACGTCGTGGGTAATTAAAATCGTGGTGAGATTTTCTTGATCCACAATGTCCGCAATCAGCTCTTGCATGCGTGAACGCGTTAAGGCATCCAGTGCCCCCAACGGCTCATCTAGCAACAGCAATTTAGGCGACGCCATTAAAGCTCGTGCCAATGCAACCCGTTGCTTTTGCCCACCTGATAATTGATTAGGATAATAATTCGCAAAATCGTGGAGTTGGACAAGGTCAAGCAACTCTTGGGCACGCACTTTTTCATTCATATCGCGTGACTTAAAGGACAAGTTTTCAAGGACCGTCATCCAAGGTAAGAGACGATCATCTTGAAACATTACCCGAGCAACTGTATTCAACCCGTTAATTGTTCGGCCATCCATCATTAGCTGACCCGTCGTGGCTGGTTCAAGACCCGCTATTAATCGGAGCAGCGTTGATTTACCACCACCCGATTCACCAACAAATGCCACAAACTCACCCGTTTTAATTGTTAAATTGACGTCATGTAACACCGTGTGTTGCTGATAGCTTTTCGTCACATCCGTGAGTTGTATTAAATCATCCGTTGCCATTAACGGCCTCCTTTACTAGCTTGCCAGTCTAACAAAATTGATTCCAATAATGCCGCGATCCAATCCGATACTTTTCCTAAAATGGCATAGATAATGATGGCTAAAAAGATGGTTGGCATGTCCAAAAATTGTTGGGCATTCGTTTCCATGTAACCAATACCGGAACTGGCCGAGATCGTTTCAGAAACAATCAACGTCGTCCACATCACCCCAAGCGCATACCGTAAGCCCATCAAGATAGTTGGCATTGCGCCAGGGAAAATCACTTTCGTAAACATCTGCCATTTCGTTAATCGATACGATTGCCCCATTTCAATTAACTTCGGGTCGATTGATTGAATACCATGCAAGGTATTGATATAAATCGGGAACATGACGCCGATGGCAACCAGTGTGACTTTGGCTGGTTCGCCAATTCCAAACCAAATGATGATTAACGGAATCAATGCCAAGTGCGGAATGTTACGCACCATTTGGATAGTCGAGTTGAACAATGCGTGGCTGATGCGGGATAGACCATTCGCAACACCCAGCACAAAGCCAACCGCACCGCCGATTAGCAATCCCATCGTGGCCCGGTATAACGAAATCCCCATATTTTGTTGTAGCGTGCCGGCTTGCCATAACGTCACCCCTTGTTCCAAGACCGCTAATGGGCTCGGCACATAGGTTGCGTCAATCCACTTGGCATCGACCGCTACCTGCCAAACAATAATCAATGCAATGGGAATTAACCACGGTAAAAGGTTTTCCGCCTGTCGTTTGTCCTGCTTATTTGATTTTTTCACAACAGTCGCTCCTTTAATTCAGAATTTTCAATTCAACTAATATAGCAATTCTCCCTTAATGAAAACTAAATGACAACAACGTGAATATTTTCATTTTCCTATAACAAAAAGCCCGTTAGCTGTTTAGCTAACGGGTCTTTCGGATCCAGCCTGCTGGGCGACAGGCGATCATTATTTAGAGAGAGTTATGAGTTGTCACTTTTGGTTTGTGTTGATTAGGTGTTCCCCCTGTCAACATGATTAACTATAGTGGTAGTTCCTTAAAGCAAGGCTAATGGTACCTAAAATGGGGCTTAAATGTGATCAATGGCTGCCAGCACCTGTAACATATCACGAGTTTGTTTGACATCATGCACTCGCAAAACGCGGGCACCACGGCCCATCATCGCTTGCGCTGCCACAAGTGATACCGTTGTGCGATGCTGTTTATCTAAACCGAGCAATTGCTTGGCCCATCCTTTATTCGAGACTGCAACCAAGATTGGCCGTCCTAGATCTTTCAGAACGTCGACGTGCTTCATAATCGCCAAATCATGCGCTAGTGCACTATCTTTGGCGTAACCAAGCCCCGGATCAAGTAAAATTCGATCCGCAGCAATACCGGCTGCCATTAATGTGTTCAAATTAGCCATTGCCCAGTCGCGGAGACCGGACCGCACGTCAGGGACATGCGCTTGGCGGGGATTCCACATCGTCAGCAACCCGACCGTCGTTGTCGTCAAGAACGCCAATTTGCGTGGATCATCCGTAAAACCATTCACGTCATTAATCACATCAACACCAGCGTTCACCGCTGCGACCATCACCTCAAACTTATACGTATCAATCGCCACTAATGCCTGCGGTTGCGCCTGCTTAATCGCTGTAATAATGGGTATCGTGCGTTCAATCTCCAGTTCAGGCGTCAATTCAAGTCCCTGCACTTGGAAGCCAGGTCGCGTTGTCTGACCACCCACTTCAACGATGTCGGCCCCATCCGCGTATAATTGCAACGCTCGCGCAACTGAGGCGGTCGCTGTGGCTACCTGGTCACCGTCGTAAAACGATTCCGGGCTGGTATTTAAAATGCCAATAATTAGCCCTGCATCATCAGATAAACGCGTCGTGTTCACTTGCCAAATCGCCATGTGTGATTACCCCTTTAATCGTATAGAACGAACCGGCAACAACAATCCAATCCGTCGCTGTCGCTCGTTGTTTTGCCTGTGTCATTGCCTCACCCAACGTAGCAGTCTGTTGGGCGAAGTCAGCCGCCAACATTGCCCGTTGATTATCCGCCGTCACCCCAATTACTTGGCGCGCTAACGGTGTTAACGCTGCTTGAATTGCCGTGGTATCTTTATCGGCGAGCATCCCCAGAATCAAAATAACGTGTCCCCGTAACCCCCAGCGATCCAATTCATTAGCTAACTGCTGAGCACCCGCTGGGTTATGCGCGCCGTCATAAATCACCTGTCCAGTCACCGTTAACCGACCAAATAACGTCGCTTGTGATAAGCCAAATTGCCGCTTTTCAGGTGTCGTTGGCAAGTCGAGTTGGGCTAAAATTTGCCAAACTAGCCGAACGTTTTCAGCCTGCATTTGTCCGCGTAAACCGAGTTCATAAGGCACCCCCGCAATTTGAAGTCGTAGTTGCGCTGGCGTATCTACTAAGATTTCGACCGGTACATCAATTGCCTGCCAGGTTGCTTGGGCTTGCTGCGTAGCGTGTTGCAAAATAGCCGCAACGCGCGGTTCCTGTTGCGCGCTCACCACACGACTGTCTGGTTGAATAACCGCCGCTTTATTAGTCGCAATCGCTTCAAGCGTGTCGCCTAACCATTGCATGTGGTCCAAACTAATTGGCGTAACCGCAACCACGGCCGGCCGACTAATCACATGGGTGGCATCTTGTTTACCGCCCAAGCCCGCCTCAATAATTGCAACATCAACGTGGGCATCAGCAAAATAAAGCAAGGCCATAAACGTCCAATATTCAAAAGCTGATAATGTGGCTGGTTCCTCACCATGGGCCATTAAGACCGTGCGAATGTGTTCGTACCAATGGACCACTGCTGATTTTGACATGTTGTGATGATTTAGTTGTACCTGTTCACGCGCATCAAACAAGGCGGGTGATGTAAACGTGCCAACTTGATACTCAGCCGCTTCTAGTATGCGAGCTGTCATCTCAACAACCGATCCCTTGCCATTCGTTCCAACCACATGGACAATCCGAAGTTGCCGGTCTGGCTGACCCAACCATTTATTCACCTGGCGCAAAAAATTCAAACGGCCCGCATCATCAACGCGCCAACCGCTGTCCATCAAGTTAAGTACTTCTTCATAGGTCCGCATTTAGTGCACCTGTTGTTGAAATTCTTGGCGCAGCATGGCATCCGTCTTGAAAATTCCGCGCGTGACTTGAGTCGTCGTGGTTGTACCAGGCCGGTTAATGCCACGCATCTCCATGCACATATGCCGGGCCGAAATGTGTACCGCGACGCCTTCAGCTGACACAATGCGCGATAGCTCATCTGCAATCAATGTTGTTAGACCTTCTTGGACGCTTGGTCGACGGGCTGCCCAATCAACGAGGCGCGGAATTTTGCTCAACCCGATTACCTGCTGTTTTGGTTGGTAGGCAACCGTGACCGTCCCAAAGAATGGCAGCAAATGGTGCTCACACATGCTATAAAACGGGATGTCGGCCACCACCACCATATCAGTATCTGTAGCTACCTCAAATAATTTGTAGTCAGTAAACGTGGTTTCACCGGTATGCGCAAAAATTTCAGCGTTGGCTTTCACGACTCGGGCGGGCGTTTCTATCAAACCTGGGCGGGTCGGATCATCTCCAATCGCCGTAAGTAGCCGACGCACATCTTCTTCACTCGTTTGCATGGTCTTCAAACTCCCCTATTCTCATGACTTGTTTCGTATCCGTTGTCGCTGCAATTAAGTCGGTTACGGTCGCTACCCGTTCTGGTGTTGCCACTTCACGCAAGGGGGCCAAGACAAATAACCGATTAGCCATTTCCGGATGTGGCACCTGTAACGTGGTAGTGTTAATTACTGACTCGCCAAACCATAAAATATCTAAATCAATTGTCCGAGGACCCCAATGAATTTGACGTTCCCGATTACCAGCCTGTTCAATTTCATGCAGGAGAGCTAACAACGCCGGCGCAGTCAAAGTCGTCTCCAACCGCACCGCAATATTCAAAAAATCATCCTGTTGTACTGGTCCAACCGGTTCAGTTTGATACAGGCCCGATACCACCACCTGGTTAACCGCGGGATGGGCCTTTAACAGGGTCACTGCAGTTTGTAAGTGCTGCTGGCGGTCGCCAAGATTACTACCGATACTCAGATATGCCGTAGTCATGTGTTATTCCTCCGCCGTCGATACGGAAACGGTAAACGGGTCATAGATACCCGGCACCGGTAAGGCGTGCTTGGTAACCGCAACATCGACCTGCGTGGCTTGCGGAAATTCAGTTTGCAAGGTGCGCATGACTAACAATGCGACGGACTCGATTAAATCAAATTGATTCGTTGTCACAACGCGTTCGACAGTGCGATACACCGCACTATAAGAAATCGTGGTTGCCAAGTCATCCCCGTGTACCAGGCGCTCAATGGGATAATGCACAACCACATCCACGCTCAACTGTTGCCCCAACTGTTTTTCTTCCGCATGCACGCCATTAAAGGTGTAAAACCGCATGTTTGGTAATTTTATCTTCCCCATTATTCTCCCCGTCAAAAACTTTATTGTTATTTTTAGTAATTATTATTAATAATCATACTCGAAAATAGCTAATAAAAAAACCACTGGCATAATAAACATCATCTGTTTACCATGCCAGCGGTTTTATGTCTCTTGCTGACTCTCTTATTCAATTTTGTTAACCCTGCACAACCTTTAAGTTATCTGGGTACACACCACCGTTTTCGTTGCGTTTCATGATCAACGCGGTGATGGCTTGCTTTAGATACTGTTCTGTATCATCGTTTACGGCGCGCCAAGTCGCAGAACCACCCATCGACTCAATGACAATATGGCCGGTATCTTCGTAAACATCTTGTCGCCCTTCGATGTAGTAATCGTAAACAATCACATTTTCATCTTCGTGCTGTTTGATGACTGTTAACATACCACTCTCGTTTCCAACTTCTCAACAGTTACTTATTATCCTTACAATTATAACGCGAGTAGCCTGATTAACACAAACGGCGGGAATTCAGTTCTATGTTGTTTGTCGTGCTACCGCACGAGGCATGGTGGTTGGGGTGTGACTCCGCCAAAGATTTACCTGGGCAAATCGCTCCGTCACACCCCAACCACCATGCCAGCAGCCGAGATCCACTCATGATTTTTTTGATTATCATCCAAGGTAGCTGGTAGACGAAATTCAACATCATGCAGGCAAAATAAAAGAGGACCTAGTTGCCTAAGTCCCCTATCATTCTGATTTTATGCACGCTTACGAGTTGGCTTGTCAAAAGTCAATCGTGCTGGCTTCACAACCGTGTAACCTTGCATGCCGTGAGCATACATATACTTTTTGGCGTCTAGTTCAGTCACGAAGTAGGCCCCTAATTCCGGAGTCCCTGTCGTTTGATTGAACAACATATATAGTGATGATGTCATGACATTCGTTCCTCCAATCTTGTTTCTACTATTATTTTATCAGTGAAAGCTTAAATGGAGAAACGATTAGTTTACTCATTACTGTCTTTAGACAAATTTCCCTCACTTTATTGACTTATTTTGGTACATCTACTGAAATTCAGATATCAGAAGATGTATTAATTAGTCTAAAAATTGTTCTAGCTTAATATACCGATGTTGCACTTGGACGGTAGTAAACCCACTGTCCAGTACGCAATTGGAACCCTACACGTAAATCTTGTGTCATTATCGTGTTAGGCACTCGGAAGTACAAGGCGTTACCCGCTTTATTATTAATATAATAGTCAAAATACGGTGTAAATCCCCCACTCGTCCAAGCAGCATTATCATCATTACCGTATAACTTCGTTGTTAATGTGGCCTGGTTATACCCGTTTAAATACATCAACCGATCAGATTGTACGGATAGCGGACTCATAATGTTTGCACCATCCTTAGTAGACAGACGAACGGCAATTACTTGATCAGTATCTATCTTGTCTACTGGTACCGATAACCAAGCATTTCCGGCTGGAAGCGTTAGTTGTTGCGCTCCGAAAAGGTACGTATTGCGCCACTTGTTATAGTTGGATTGCTGGTTGTTCGCCAAATAATCATTCATCGTCCGTGTGCTAGTTGCGCGATAACCCGGATTTATCAACTTAAGAACACCCCAAGTATATTGATCATTAGAAAAACCGACTGAATTATTATCCAATGTTGTCGCTGTACCAACCGTTACCGGGTTCTGCAAGGTTCCCTTATTTGCTAACACATTAAAAGTTCGAGTTACATTTCCCTTTACAACAAAACGTTGCGCGGCCGGACGGATGTATCCAGCAACAGTTGGCGCATCATTAAAGTTTTGGTTGTAATAAGCTCTCACCGTCTTATTTGCCAAATACATATGCGTCACTGTGTTATAAAAACGGTTCGTAACCGTAAATTGTTTAGGTGTGTAACCGATCGTTTTAGTTTGTGAATACGCCACTTTGAAATTTGTTGTACGCGGTGTATTGTACCCATAAATTGCCGAGTAGCTCTTAACCGCCTTAGCATTTTTGTTGTATGTGACTTTTTGCGTACGTAGAACTGCTCCGGTCCGCGAATCAACCATACGATACGTTACGCTCACCTTAGGCACTGGCTTATACTTAGCATTCGCTGACACATTAGTCTGTCCAGCAAACATAGCCAAGCTACTAATGGCGATCATCCCTGAAAAAATAGCTTTCTTCATTTCTCTCTCCTATGTAACATAGATTCTCTTTTCTCTTATCAGCTTAAGAATAACTTAAACCAACTTTTTAAGTTTAAACTAGGCTCAGTGTTTTTTCTACACAAGATTAAATAAAATTCAACTCAAATTGCATACTAAAGAGGTCTTTTTTACTGGATAAATCAATACAATTAATCAGAAAATTTATACTTCTATATTCGAATGGACTCACATAACAAACAACGCCTATCCAACAGGACAGGCGTTAGAATGCTGGTTATACGAGCATTAAACACTCATAAGAAAGATGTGATTGATTCATGTAACTCACCAGTCACTTATAAGCAGTTGGTTAATCTGCATCTAAAAATATATGAAAAAAATATCATTTACAATCATTTTTTATCGAATTGTTTACAAAATAATGTTTTTCAGGTTTAAAAACGGGGAAATAAAACCAGCAATGTCATACACGAGATTTGACATTGCTGGAATGTTTGAAGTCTGATTCAATTTTCAAATCGTTACTTTAGAAGTACTCATTTATTAAAAACATGAACAACCCTATGATTCACTTATCGACGAAGAGAACGTGCGGCTGAAGCAATAGCGTTTTCATTATTAACCGAGGCAGCGCCGATTGAAGAAACAATTGCTGCAGTTGATGCCGCTTGTGCAGCAATCAAACTCTTTGTGTTAGCTCGTGCAGATACAATTTGTTCGTCGATCTTTCGGATAACCACTTGTTGTTGTTGTGCCATTTGCTTCATGTTGCCATTCATGTTGTTCAACAAATTGACTGATTGACCTTGAAGTTGTTCCATTCGTTGCTGATGTGAAACCGTACTCCAAATGTTAAACCCTTCTTTCAAAGAATCAGCTCGCCCAACACGAATTAGGTCAAATACATTTGCAGCGTCAAAAGAAGTTTGCATATCGTGAGGCCAAATGGCTAGTGCGCTAGCGACTTCCTCATCATGCAAGAATTCGTTCAATAGACTTTGGTATCGATTTGATTGATTCTGCCAAAGTTGAGACTGTTCACGAGCATTGGCCACATACTCCTTTACTCCCCGAGTTTTAAACTTTGTGTAACCCCATACAATAGCGCCAGCTACCACAATTCCCAAAATTAAACCAACATATTCGACGCTTGTAGCAACAGTAATAAACATAATGTATGCGATTGCTGCAACTACCTTACTGTTTTGCAATAACAATGTTTTACCGTATGTATATTGCTTAAGAATCGCCTCACCATTTTTGATTTGAGCGCCATACTCTGCAACTTCCGCATTGGCGTCAGATATATTCTTTTCCAAATTCTCTTTTCGATCAAAAATACCATACATATATAATGCTGTGTTTTTGTCCGTTTCTGTAGGCGTTAAACCCGTCACCGTATTCTCTTCTGCCATCTCTCTAATTCCTCCAATATTAAAACAGATGATTTAGATTATACTTTAATAGTATTGTTTTATAATAAAAATCCTTAAAAAAGGCAGTCACCTTGAAGTGCAGTCCAATTATTTAGAATAAGAAAGTCACGTCACATACAAATCCAATAAAATTTGCTATTTTAGCAATCCAATTTGGCCTTTATAAAACACGTCATTTATTCAGAAATTTTAAAGAATGGATTTTTCGATCCCTTGTAATAAGACCTGGTTGTCCGTCCTATTCTAAAATCACCAGTCCAGCGACCTTGCTCATCGGTCACAGGTTCCGTATCACGTTCTATTGCCCTTAAATATTTATTCTTATTGTCGTATAAGTGTATATCCAACACCAGAATGACCATTTAACATTTTATATTGAGTACAGTAAATTCATGTATATTCTGGCAAAGTTCTATACTATCAATTTAAATGCGACGTTATATTTCTAGCGTTTGAATAACGCACTTCATTAACTTCTATCGTACGTTTAAAAGTGCTATTAGAAGTACCTTTCATGGTATAATAACGATAATCAAAAAAGGAGAGTAACTTATGGCAACTAAAGTACACGCAGACGCCATTCTCATGAGTGTGTCTGAATTAAAAAAGTCTCCAACACAGGCAATTGATAACGTTCAACATGCCACCAATACGCCCATCTACATCCTCAACCGGAATGAGCCAGTTGCAAACCTAGTATCAACTAGCTACGTTGAACGAAAAGAAATTCTTGAAGAAGAAAATTCAAACTTAACAGACCTAGTAAATGAACAGGCCTACCAAATCATCGCATTGCAACGCTTATTAAACGACAATGGAGAACGACTCTCAGATTCTGAAGTTCGTGGTGATGCCGTGAATACTGATTTATCAGAAATCGAGGATGAATGGTCATGACCAATAGTGGCCTAGCCTGGCTAAAAGAAGCAGTTTCTGACTATAAGAAACTTGACGGTTCTCAGAAAGTCCAAGTAGACAAGGGACTAGAAAAAATTAAAAATGATCCGTATAATGCCGGCAAGCCGTTAGCTGGTAACCTCATTATGCTGAGGGAAATTAAAATGAAACGACTAGGCTTAAGAATTATTTTTATGCCAACGGATGAAGGTCCAATCGTTGCAGAAATAATCGTTATCGGAAAACGCTCTGATGACCTCGCCTTCAAGCAGGCTGCTAGACGGATAAACCTTTAAACAAAAAGCAGTGCGTACCCAGAAATTTGGATGCGCACTGCTTTTTTAAGGTTCTATTCTTTTAGGTCTCGCTAAGAAATCACCAACGCCGTTTTTTATGTTTTACAAACATTCTCAAAAAAATAAAAACACCAATAGCTCAAATGTATTCGAAAGTCGATGAAAACCAGAGTTTTGACGAGCACCGTCAATGAAACAGTCAAGATTCCATTTAGAAGCGGATGCCCGTGTATAGCTTACCGTCTTAGTACCAACGGTATCCACCGTTGTACTGTGAATTGTCGTGGATGTATACAGACAGCGCCACGGCGATTCCCTTAAATTCAATCATAGGGTAGTTTAGTCAATCTGTGATTAGATTATCCCCAAACGTCCCACTTGTCGTTGTTGTTCCCACTGTCAACAACAGCACCTGGGTTGAAGTTATCACCCTTACCGTTAGCGTTAGGATCAGATGGTGTCGTTGGTTGTGCTGGCTGGGTGTTGCGCAAGAAGAATGTGCCGTTGTTACCGAAGTAGTAGTTCTTGCCACCGATGTTACGCCAACCTTGGACAGCACGTCCTTGGTTATCCGTGTAGTAGGTCATACCCCATGCATGGCGCCAACCATTGTCCTGCCGAATACCATTCTCAAACCAGTAGAAGGTACCCATGTAGAACTTAAATCCAGTGAACATCTTTCCATTTTGAACCCAGCGCCAACCAACACCAGGAACATTTACGTACGCATCTTTCACAACACCACGTGAGAAGAATGTACCGTTGTTACCAAAGTCGTACACAGTTGAACCAACCTTGTAAGTGCCCTGGACAGCACGTCCAGTATTGTCTGTGTAGTACGTCATACCCCAAGCAGAACGCCAACCTTGGTTTTGACGAACACCATTGATAAACCAGTAGTACGTACCCATGTAGAAGCGGAAGCCAGTGTATAACTTGCCGTGATCATACCAACGGTAACCGCCGTTGTATTGTGAACCATCTTTGATGTAACCGGTCGTGTGAGACGTAATGCGTGCAGCACTTGCTGCTTGCGTAGTTGCCACAGTGCTGACGCCAGCCAATGTAGCAACCACTGCTACACCCGCAACAATCTTCTTCATATCAAAACTCATATTTAACTCCTTAAACTTTATGCAGTTCTAACTAATAATAAGTCTATCAAATCATGGATTTACGTCAAGCAGTCACACACATCGTCTGTATCCAAATGAAGTATGTAAAATTCTAAAAAATCGGTAATAACACTTCTGTCATCACCGATTTTTACGACCCTTCAAATCACGTTAATCTCCAATTTTATTGTCTACCAACGCTATTGGGTATAGAGCCTTTTTTAATCACTTCTTCTCGGACTTGAACCCTGTCTTCTCAACTTTCGTCACCGACCGCAGTCGTAAGGTGGCTGTTGCAAGGTTCACAACTGTTGTCTCAAATACCAATTCAAATCCTTTCATCCCCGTACCTCCATGTCGTTATTATCAGGCCTGATACCTTTACTAACGAAATGAACCGTCTAGAATGTCGCAATTGTGTCTAATACACCGTCATGATTGTTGTCGGCGACGGTCTGGGGGAACTGCTCAAGCAAAGCAGGCGCTGCGTTGGTCATTGCAAATGGCTGGCCAACCGCCTGCAACATCTCGATGTCATTTGCGCCGTCCCCGAAGGCCATCATGTCATCAAACGTCACCCCATAGTGGTTCGCCAACGTCTGCAATCCAACTGCCTTGTTCACATTGGGCGCCACCACATCAATCATGCCGAAGCCAGACGTTGTGACGTGCGCCGTACCTGCGAGTTCGGCGTTCAACTTGGCCATAAAAGGTGTCGCTTCAGACTCGGGCCAGTTCAAAATAATCTTGATTACTGGATCAGGAATTTCCGATAAATCATCGATAAAAATCAAGTTTGGAAACTCCATCACCATATTCTGATACAATTCACCCTGACCTTTATCGGCGCGCATCATATACCCATCCGTTGCTGTGCTGTAGACGTTTCCGTGGCGTGGTGCCAAATCGTCGGCCTCAACCGTCGCCTTAACAAGTTCCAGTTGGCGTTGGTCCAAACCGTGTAAGGCTAACGTCTCGTTGTCCTTGGTGACAACTTGACCACCATTCTGGATAACATAGTCAAATCGACCGACAAACGGTGCCAAAAAATGATCCACCACGTCGCGGCTATTCCCCGTTGCTGCAACAAAATGGCCACCAGCTGCATCTAAACGATCCAATAACGCCGTAAATTTGGCAGCGTTAACTTGCTGGTGGTCATCAAAAAATGTGCCGTCCAAATCGACGGCGATTAATTTTGGTAATGTCATAAGATACCCCTCCGTACTGCCAGTTTCGCATACAAATCTGACAGATGCTAGTAATATCTTAGAATCCTTCGCGACGTAATAATTTCCCCGCGCGATCATAAACTAAAAAGGCATAACCTTGGGCGCTATCTTGGTTGTTACTGATTTTCTGGAAGCCAATCTTAATTTCTTTATCTGTATTACGACCACCCTTAGGTCCCACAAAGCGGTAACGGTCTGACGTCACAGTTTGACGGGCCTCACGTGTTGCCAACGCTACCGCATCCGCGTAGCTCTGATCAGCGTCAGTTGGCTTAGCATCAATCGTCGCCGTGGCTGTTGTCACCGACGTTGCTGATGAAGCCGATACGTCATCGGCTTGACTACTCGTTGATTGTGACGAGGCAATCGATTGACTACTGCTTGGTAATTTAGCTGCTGACAGGCTTGCCGCCACATGCTTCGTCGTTGTTGATTCATGCTTAGTGCCCTTCGCAACACCCAGCATCGCGACAACTAGCACTGCGATTGTCGCAATTCCCAGCATGACCGTATTTTTCGTTATTTTCATATCTCTTATTAACCCACGTTTTTCAATCCTTATAACCACATCGTGTAGTCATAATCGTCATGCAATTCAGATAATTCACCTAGAAAGAATTCCTTCGTGTACGGAATAGTAAACATAACTTCCCCACGTTTCGGACTAGCAATTAAGCCAAAATTCAAAAGCGCCTCGCGTGCCTGACTGAGTGCTGACGTTGTTTTTCCCATACTCTCGGCAATTGCACTTGTCGTTGCAATATCGCCATCACCCATCAATTTTGCCATGGTTTGTGCATATAGCAACCTTTGTGCTGACAATTCATGCAAAATTAACCGGTGAACATTGCTGAACATCATATCCTTCGCATAATTCTCAACGGCACTAATTGCCTCATCATCAATCACTTTTACACCTAAATCCCACAATTTAGCACCAAATAATTGAATCAAATATGGATAGCCCCGGGTTTCTTTCGCCAAGTACAACGCATGTTGTTGCGACAGCGTTATCCCGTTTTTCTGCAACTCAGTGATGTACGTTGCGGCAATTTCTTTAGGGGTCGATACGGGTCGTAATTTATATTGCTGTGACCGACGTAAAAATGTCACCGCTTTATTATTCAATAGGTCGTCCATATAGAATGACAATCCCGCCATAACCAGCATGACGTTATAGCCATCTCGAACCCAAAGTTGATACGCCTTAGCAAATTCGATCAACGTCTCGACATTAGTCTGTACTTCATCAATCGTAAACACAATCAAACGATTGCCAACTGACAATTGCTGAATAATCGGGGTGGCTTTACCATAAAAAGTCGCCAACTTCTTGTCCTGGGTCCCCAGTTTAAGCACTCCCAGATCAACACTTAAATGGACGTCTAGTTCACTAATTGTCGCCAACTCCAATGCATCCAACATAGTATCTAGTAATTTATCATCCGCCGCGGTGTTCACAAAAACCGTGTTCTTAGGAAATTTAACTCGCATCTCTTCCATCGCAGCCGTTTTACCAGTTCCCCTTGCCCCAGTCAATAACGTGGTGCGCCAAGGGCTATTGCTATTTTTGGCAGCATCTAATAAAGATCGCATTAACGTTTCCTGACCCAAAAACACATTAGGTAGTTTCCCAAAATTAGGTGAAAACGGATTTACTTTTGCCATATAAGTGGCCTCATTTCCGAATGTTTCCTCTATTATACCCCACGCCAATATATATAAGGACAAAAATTCATATTCGCATAAATATATATAGTTATATAACGAAAAACACCGTCTCTGCACACTGCTTGTGCGGAGGCGGTGTTTATATTATTGCTATGCTAGTGTCTTTTGTAGCCAATCAAACATGACGGTCAAACGAGTCTCGCGTAGGTTTGGTAAGCCATTTCGCGATACCCCATGCCAAGCTTGCGGGAACCGCACCATTTCAACCGGCGTATCTGTCAATGTTTTAATAGCTGTGTAATACATCTCGGTTTGTGCAATGGGCGTTCGGAGATCATACTCACCATGCAACATGAGCAGTGGCGTTTTCACTTGTGCGGCATACGTAATTGGTGAACGCTTAATCAATTCCTCACGACCAGCTGGCCTGTAAGGATTGGCGCCCATTTCGTCTTGCACAAAATTGTAGCCAATATCACTGGCACCGGTCAGGTGTAACCACTCGGTGACCGGCCGTTGTGAAATCGCCGCTTCGAATCGACTAGTGTGACCGATCGCCCAAGTGGTCATAAAGCCGCCATACGAACCACCGATAATGATTTGCTGACTGGCATCGATGTACTCACCAAAACGTTGCAATGCGACATCCAAGCCGGCAATCACATCACGGAAGTCTTGTTCGCCATAGTGGTTAACCACGGCGTTGATAAAGTCCTGGCCATACGTGGTTGAACCATGTGGGTTCGTGAACACCACGTTATACCCCGCTTCGGTAAAACGCTGGAATTCCCAGAAAAAGGCATCCCCATAAGCCCCATGCGGTCCGCCATGCACGTACAACACAACCGGTGCTGGACCCTCGCTTTGTGCTGCCAAGAACCAACCATCTACTGGCGAACCATCCTCGCTACTGAAGACATACTTTTCAGCCCGTGGGAATTGCAAGGTGGCATTGGCATCAAAAACAATTTGCGTGCCCTTCGTTGCTAAATCGAGCGCCAATAATTGACTGGGGTGCGCCGTATCTTGCTGTGCCAAAATGACGGTCCCTTTACCGATTGCAAAGTCCTGCAAGTATTGCGGTGTATCAAGCAACAACTGATTCGTTGTAGCTGACCCTTGATACACACGGGTGTGACCATGGAAGCCGGTTTCAAATAACCAAGTGTCATTATCCAGCCAACGGACATGTCGGGCCTGATTTTGCACCACGATATCTGAATTCGGCCCTGCTAACAATTCTTCTTGATCAAACGCAATAGTCGTTGCCTCACCATCAAAACGATACAAACTGGCAACCCGACGATTAGGATATTGGTCATCATTAGCGATGAACAACACCTGTCGCCCATCCGGCGCAATCGTCGCCTCGTGGACTTCCGCAACTTCCGTCGTCAGCGGTGTGATATCGCCGGTCTCCAGATCCAACCACCGCAAGGCTGAGCGTAACTCATCCGCATCCTCGGTAGTCGTTTGTGCAATCAACAATGCCTGTGTCGTCGTCGTGTCAGCCACTTGCACTGGCAAATCCGTCGTCAACAAACGGCGTGTCTCACCGGCAATCGTTGCCACATACACTTCGAAGTGACGTTGCTCATCAATAAAGCCACCCCCATCCGCCTTGTAACGACGCTTCGTGTAGTGGCGTACTTGTGGTCGATCACTCACCGTGTTAAATGCTTCTGCGTCTGAAACTAGGACGGCAAACACAATTTTAGTACCGTCCGGTGTGGGCGCAAAGCTCACAATTTTATGGCTTGTTTGCGTTAACTGGGTCACTTGACCATCGCCCGTGCGCCGATAAACTTGGCCCGCTTGTTGATAAAACAATGCGTGATCAGTAGCTGTTAACTGCGAAATATTTGTTGCCAACGTTGTGGCAGTTTGATTAACAATGCTAATCAAATCCGTCTGATAATCGTTCGCGATGTCATCTACATAGCTTTGCGCTGCGTATAATTGACCAGCCAGTAAAACCGGCTGTGATAGTGACCGAAGTGCCGTTAGTTGTGTTGCCCCCATTGTGATCCCCCCGTTAAATAACTTTACTTTGATGATGCCGTAGTAGCTGATGACGCGGTGTCGGCCGTGACGATCTTAGCCTTTGGGGCACCTTGCCAAGCGGCAATTTCTGTGCCGTTGTTGTGATCATTGATGTACTGACCAACTTCCTTCGTTTGGTAAGACTTTACCAACGCCTTGATGTACCACTTCTTCGCGTCATCGTGGCGCGCAGCAATAATGTTAACCCATTGATGTGATTGCTTGTTGTTCGCATTCCAAACATAAATAGCTGAG
Organism: Weissella cibaria KACC 11862; assembly: GCF_000193635.1. Classification (GTDB taxonomy): domain Bacteria; phylum Bacillota; class Bacilli; order Lactobacillales; family Lactobacillaceae; genus Weissella; species Weissella cibaria. The sequence continues at coordinate 42,767 of NZ_AEKT01000016.1, forward strand.
TTTGGGTTGCGCCCAGCTGCTTCTACGAAGGTTGCCGAAATGACCGCCGCGTCGACCGACTTCAAACTAGCCAATGTTTGGTCAGCCGCCAATTCCTTAACGTGCAAATGCTTAGCACTTGAGACAATATCCTTAACTGTTGGGCTCGTTACGCCAGCCTTAATCTTAATCAAACCAGCTGCTTGCAACAAGAAAAGGGCACGTGCTTCGTTGGTTGGGTCATTGGCCACAGCGACGGTACCACCGTCTGGAATGTCTTTAACTGACTTATATTTGTCAGAGTACAAGCGACCTGGGCCAAGCACCGTTTCACCAACCGGTTGCAAATTAGACTTGTGCGCCTTGTTCCAATCAGCCAAGAATGCATAGTGTTGGAACGCATTGGCGTCGATGTTCCCCTGCTTCAAAGCGGCATTTGGCTGATTGAAATCAGTAAAGGTCACCAACTTGATCTTAATGCCGTGCTTTTCACCATTCTTCTCGACAATTTTCCAAACGGCTTGGTCTGTCTTTGATGGTGAATTGATTCCGACCTTCACCGTCTTAAGCTCCTTGTGGCTATTAGCTGAGGCCACGATTGTCGTTGCGGGTACCACCGCACCAGCGACTGCCAACGTCAAAACTGCACTTGTTACAAACTTACTCATAATAATAATCCCCATGATTTTTTAATAATATATTGGGATAACCAAGTTTGCTTATTTGGCCGAATAAACAAAAAGCCCGGGAACGCTATTGCTAGCATTCCCGGGACGAAATGACTCGTGTTACCACCCAGTTTCCTTATTTGATCACCCAAATAAGCTTGAGACGTACGCCTTGTGGCCGGACTAGTCAACGGCCGCCGGATATACGCTTGCGCTATAACGGGCGCACCCGGGTACCACTTACATCACTGCTCGCAGAACCACACAGACTCAGAGACCATTTTCACAACTTGCCAAACACTAGCTTTCACCAAACGCTAGCTCTCTGCGGATTTTTCCGTTGCTACTACATCTCGTCTTCGTCGATGTTGATTATATTATGCGCGTCCTTCTAATTTGTCAACAACTTTTGTCATTGAGTTTTAATCATCTGATAATCGCGACCACATTTCTTCGTGAGAATATGTTTTCTTGCCCGTTTCAATCCATGCTTGGTACGCAGCATCCGCCGACCGCACATCTGCCCAGTCTGCTAATTTTTGTCCATCATTATGCAAGCCTTCATACGCCATTACACCGACCTCTTTCTTAAACATATAATTAATTTAATTATAACAAAAACAAGTGTCTATACGACGTAGCTCATGTGATGACGTACCATTTATATTTTATTGGCAAACTGATGAAGTTACGTCATTAAACGGGTTGCGCCATAAACGCTTCAAGTTCAACTAGTGTTGGGTATCCGTCATTATCGCCGGCTGCCTGCACGGCCATTGCACCAACCGCATTGCCCCGCTGCACCGCATGGTATAAATCAAGACCATCCAGTAAGCCGGTGATTACCCCCAGGGCAAAGCCATCGCCTGCACCAACAGTATCAATCACTTCAGCAACACGGAAACCCGGCACCGTCATTGTTTGCCCATCACGTGTCTTCACGAACGCGCCTGCTGGTCCCAATTTAACAATCACCGTATCTGTGACCGCCGATTGGCCAATGAAGAAATCCGCAATCGTTTCCGGATCGCGCGACCCCATCAAGATTTCACCTTCGTTAATTCCTGGCAAAACAATATTGGCCATCTTGGCAAACTGGTTCGTTGTCGCCACCATCTCTTCAGTGGTTTCCCACAGTGCCGGTCGCAAATTTGTATCAAAGATTTTCACAATTTCTGGGTGCATCGCCAAACGTTGGCAAAGTGCTAACGTTGTTTCGCGTGCCGTTGCTGAGATGGCTGGAAATATACCAGTTAAGTGTGCAATTTTAACGCCATCTAAGTTAAGTGTCTCAATTTGGTTAGTCATCAAATTTGCCGCCGCTGAATTTTTTCGATAATTAGCAGTCGCGGGATCGCCCGCCGTGACGCGTTGCTTGAACATCAACCCAGTCGTATGCGTCGGCGTGACAACAACGTGATCTGTCCCGACATTGGCCTTCGTTAACTCAGCGCGTACAAAGTCACCGATTGGATCTGCACCAACCTGTGCGACATAGTCAACCGTGTGACCCAAGCGGGCAACGCCAACGGCCACGTTTACTTCCGCACCCGCTAAGAACTTATCATAGTTACAAGCAACTGCTAATGGCACATCAGCTTCCGTTGACGCAAAAACCGCCATTGGCTCGCCGATTGTTAACACCTCACTCATGCTAGACCCCCATTAATTCTTTTGCCGCCGTTAACTGTTGATAACGTTCAACATAAGCGCGTGCATTATCCGTTACGCCCGCATAATCATCAAATTCTGCTGGCTTTAGCAAGCTGCCACCAACACCAACGGCCACAACGCCAGCTGCAATCCAATCGCCCATGTTATCCAAGTTCACACCACCAGTTGGCATGATGTTAACCTGTGGCAATGGCGCCTTAACCGCCTTAACCATTGACGGTGATGCCTCAGAACCTGGGAACAACTTCACGATGTCCACCCCATATTCAAGTGCCGCTTTCATCTCAGTAATGCTCATCGCCCCAGCCATGTAAGGGATTTGGTAGAGGTTGGCCATCTTGGCTGTTTCAACATCAAAGAAGGGACTCACCACAAATTCCGCCCCGGCCAAGATTGCCAAACGGGCAGTCACCGCATCCAACACCGTCCCACAGCCGACAATGACGTCGGTACCACGATACTTGTCGACCAAGTTTTTAATGCAGACGTCCGCTTGCGGTACTGTAAAAGTCAATTCAATCCCCTTAATGCCACCGTCGACCAAGGCGTCGACGATCAACTCTGCCTTTTCAACTGACTCGGCTCGGACCACGGCAATCACACCAGCTTGTTGCAACTTGTTTAGAATGTTCAAACGCTTCATTGTTTTCCCTCTTTAGTAAAGTGTATTAAATATCAAAATAATCATGGGCATTTTGCCCGGCAATCTCGGTCACAATTTGGCCGAGATACGCCATGTCATCAGGCACCTGGCCATTTGCCACCCAATCGCCAATTACGTCGCACAGGATGCGGCGGAAATATTCATGACGTGGATATGACAAGAAACTCCGTGAGTCCGTCAACATCCCCACAAAATTAGCAAGTAATCCCTGGCTCGCCAATAATTTGAGTTGCTTCACCATCCCATCGTGCGTATCATTAAACCACCATGCTGCCCCAAACTGCATTTTCTGCGTGGGGCCTTCTTGGAATGAACCTAACAACGTAACCAACTCTAACCAGTCCTTATCATTCAATGAGTAGACAACGGACTTTGGCAAAATGCCTTGGCGTTGTGCCTCTTCAAATAGTAAGCGCATCTGGTCCGGCATGTCGGCCTGTGTCCCAACCGAGTCACCGCCAACGTTTGGCCCAAGTTCATCAAATTGTGGCTTATTCGCTGCACGCACGGCATTGATGTGGTACTGCATTGCCCAACCATGTGCTTTATTTTGGCGCATCGCGACCTGCAAAAAGGCGGTTGTGTACTGTGCAATTTCCAACTCCGTTAACGGCTCATTTGCGAGTCCCTTGGCAAAAATATCCTCAATCTCAGCCGGCGTTGCGGCTGCATAATGATACGTATTTAGGCCATAATCTGAAATACGTCCCCCCAGTGCATGGAATGCCTCAAAACGTTGATCCAACGCCGTTACCAAACTGGCGAAGCTATCGATGGCAATCCCACTTACCGCTGCCAGCTTTTCCATGTACAATGCGAAATCTAGTTGTTCGATGGCCATGGCAACATCTGGACGCATCCCCGGCAATACACGAAAAGCATCTTCTTCATCAGCCAACAATTGGTGATAATACAAGTCATCAGCCGGGTCATCCGTCGTGACAACAACAGCGACATTCGACCGCTTGATTAACTCACGTGGTGTGAATGCTGGATCGGCCAACAATTCATTGGCACGGGCCCAAATCTGCGGTGCCGACTGGCGGTTCAGTACCTCATGGATGCCGAAATAACGGCGCAATTCAAGGTGTGACCATTCAAACAGTGGATTACCAATCGCGCGCTCTAACGTACCTGCCCAAGCCACAAACTTGTCATAGTCATCACCGTCACCCGTAATCAGACGTTCTGGCACGCCGTTTGCGCGCATAATCCGCCACTTATAATGATCACCAACTGTCCCCTCACTCAACCATAACCGGGTCAAGTTGGCCGGTTGTTGATTATCATAAATTTCTTTTGGGCTCAAATGACAGTGGTAATCCACAATCGGCTGATCAGCCGCGTACTCGTGATAAAGACGCTGCGCCACTGTCGTTTTAAGCATAAAATTATCATCTAAAAATGCCATGCTTACACCATCTCAAATTCTTCGGTCATGACAACCGTTTCCGTTGTATCAGCTGATCCTTTTGCCAATGCTTCCAACAAACCGTTTAAGTATGATAGGCCCAAGGCACGGTCGTACAACCCATAACCAGGTCGCCCGACTTCACCCCAGATATCACGGCCGTGGTCCGGACGCATGTAACCATCGAAGTTAACGTCATGCAACGCCTTCATGATTTCATACATATCGAGTGAACCTTCTGCAGACAAGTGGGCTGACTCGTGGAAATCACCGTTGTCACCCATGAACTTGATATTACGCGCATGGACAAACGGAATCTTGTCTTGTGCCCCAAACTCACGAATAATCGCTGGCACATCATTCGCTGGATTCTCACCAAGCGAACCCGTGCAAATTGTGAAGCCATTGTAAGGACTGTCCCACATAGCAGCGATTCGTCGCAAATCAGCTGCGTTCTTCACAATCCGTGGCAAGCCAAACAATGGGCGTGGTGGATCATCCGTGTGAACGGCCATTTTGATATCCATCTCCTCACATGTTGGCATGATAGCTTGCAAGAAGTACGCCATGTTGGCCGCCAACTTGTCCTCGTCAACATCGGCATAGGCATCGAACAGGCTCTTCAAATCTGACAAACGTTCCGGTTCCCAACCTGGTAAGGTAAACCCTTCTGATTGGCTCGTCACCATATCAAGCGTTTCTTGCAATGTCCCCTGGACCATTTCATGACGGTAAGCCAAATCAGTCGAACCGTCTGGCAACTCAAAACGCATATCTGTGCGGACCCAATCGAAAACTGGCATGAAGTTGTAGCAAATCACCTTAATGCCATATTCTGCTAAATTGCGAATCGTTTGCTTGTAGTTTTCAATATATTGGTCACGCGTTGGCAAGCCAATTTTGATGTCATCATGAATGTTAACCGACTCAATCACTTCTAACTTCAAACCGGCTGCCTCAACTTCATCCTTAAGCGCCTTGATACGCTCCTTGGGCCAAACTTCGCCAACAGGAATATCAAACAACGCGCCGACCACCTGCTCACACCCAGGAATTTGACGAATGTACTTGAGCGGAATTGGATCATCTTGTGAACCGTACCAACGAAATCCCATCTTAACCATAACTTACTACTCCTTCTGCAACGTCGTATCGACCGTACGCTGCCAATGCATTATGCAAGGTGCAGGCAACCGCGCCTTCACCACTCAACAATTGGGCCAAGTCATTTTCAACCCGCACACCCAAACCAACTTCATATAAATCAACGCCAAAGATTTGTTCATCTTGCAAGATATCAACCACGACATCATGCAAGTTACCGGCATAACCAAGATGTAACGGCGCAACCTTTGGTAGCAGCGTCGCCAACAACGGATCAGGACTCAAAGCCATTTGCTGCCCGTTATCATCGACCGCCATCAAGTAACGCACCCAAGCAGCTAGCGTCAACGGAATGAAGACCAAATCATTCACATCCCGGTGCTCATCGGCAACATAAGCCTTGATCGTCTCGCCAAAGCGAATCGATAACTTTTGTGACGTATCCGTGGCAATTCGTTGCGGTGTGTCCGGAATGTACGGATTTGGCAACCGCTTATTAATCACTTCATCAATAAATTGTTTTGGTGAGATGATGCCTGGATCAGTCACAACAGGTAATCCTTCAACGTAGCCAATGTTTTGAATCAACTTCAATAAGTCGACATTTTTCATTTCTTCGGCGATTGAATCGTAATTTAACAATGATCCAAAAATAGCTAAAGCCGTGTGCAACGGGTTCAAACTCGTCGTTACCTTCATAGCATCTGCGTCGTTCACCGTCGCCCGGTCAGTTAAGAACACCCCGGCTTTGGTAAAATCAGGTCGGCCATTTGGGAAGTTATCCTCGATAACCAAATAATGGACTTCCTCAGTATTTGCAAACGGCGCCACGTTGGTGCCCTTCGGCGTACGAATCAACTCCGTATCAGCAAAGCCGATTGCTTGTAACGCTTCAGCCACCGACGCAGCCGGATTTGGCGTAATGCGATCAATCATCGACAACGGGAACGTAACATCCTGATTAAGCCACGTCATGAAGTCTGCGCCCACAAAACCATTCGTTTCCCACATCTTGGCAATGGTTTGCATCGTTTCACGTAACCGGTCACCATTTTGCGAAAAGTTATCCGTGCTAACCATTGCAATCGGTGTCGCATTGGTTTCAAAACGGTGCAATAGTAACGCGGCCGTCGCAACCATGTTATTACCTGGCGCAGTAGTGTGTGGGTCTGTCGCCAAATCAGCCAAAACTTGATTAGTAAAATACCCGTCTGGTTGGCGCAGATTGTAGCCTTTTTCTGTAATCGAGAACGTTGCTAATTGCAATGATGGCTTGGCAAAAATAGTCATCATCGTCTGCCAATCGGCTTTGTGATCGCGATTAAAAGTATAGCTACCCGAAACCGAGGCAATTAGCTCGCGCTTCAATGAGCCGTCCGCCTTCATCGTGACGTTCAAGTGGCGATTATCAAAACGTCGGTACACATCTTGAATCACGGCATCATCGTAGGTTTCGGCAACAATCACGCCAGCCGGCAATTCACCAGCAGCAACTAATTTCTGGGCCACTTCCGAGTGAAAACCACGGAATAAATTACCACCCCCAAAGTGCACCCACGTTGGGGTCACCTTAGCGGTCTTTACCAAGTCAACTTGGTCAAACGTTGGCACTTCAATGCCCATCGTAGTGAACGCTTCTCGTTCTGTCATATAGTTATCAGTTAGTTTCATGATTTAATCTTCCTCAATGTCTACGCGAGCCCGCGCTGTTTTCACTGTTGGGACATTTTTGTCATCCCAAACATCGTCATAATCAAAACCAGTTAGTGCTTCAACCACCGCACGAACCTTTGGTGTGGCGTCTGCTTTCGCACCGCCAGCCTTCAAACGATCAATTTCGGCCACGACAATACCGTGCGTTTCACGGTTCAATTGCAATGTCATCGCAAATGCACCCGCAATCACCAACAATCCACCAGTTCCAATCACCAAAACACCAGCAATTGTGTTTTGAGCAGCGAGGCTTTGCGTTGTTTCACCAGCAATGTAACCGCCCTTTTCCAAAATGACACCGACGGCAAATGTTGCCACAGCCACCGTTGACTTACGAACAAAGGTCATCACCGCCGCGAAAATTCCCTCACGGTGCTGCTTCGTCAACAATTCATCCAAATCCGGAATCAACGGAAAGACGTTCCAAGGCGTAAACTCCAGCGTGGCGCGACCGATTTGGTAAACCAAACCGATTCCCAGCAACCACATCAACATGTTTTCGGGACGCAATTGGAATACGGCATAGAAGGCAACCAGCATCAGCAACATCAAACTGTAAGCTGATAAGAACAAGAACTTAGGGCCCTTCTTCACCATCAAGACCCCGGCCCCAATCGTGACAAAGATACCAACGAAGCTCAACGACAAAATGTTAGCTGAGTCTGTTACCGTCAAGCCCAAGCAAGACACCACAAAGTAAGCAAAAATGGTGTTAAAGACGTCCTTACCGGTGAATGAGAACAAGTAAATGGCCAAGTGCTTGCGGAATGAACGGATGCGCAACGTTGAGAGGTAATCCTTGATTTCCTTTTGGACGGTCTGGATTGGGTTCAACTTTGGACGCTTGTTAAATTCAGCAATCATCTCTTCCGTCACTTCACGCTCCCACGTATTCATGTTTGTAATGAAGATCGCGGCCGCAAAGATTGCAGCAAAAACTAATGCGTTAATGAAGTACGCTGACGCATTGTTTTCACCCAACAAGCGAATGACTTGGCCCGGTACGAAAGTCGCCATAAATGTTCCAGCGGCTGAAATGAACATCCGCGCTGATGACAACTTGGTACGGCTGGCATAATCCTTGCACATTTCAGTTGGGAGTGTTTCCCATGGAATCAAAACAAAGGCGGCAATAATCTCAAACAACAAATAAACCACTAGGTAGTACAGAAACGCCATGTTTGGGATCCACATCAGCACATAAGCAAACATGAGTGGTGCGCCAATCGTTAAGAAGAAATGACGGCGACCAAACCGCTGACCTAAACGGGTCCGATAGAAATTGTCGGTAAGACTTCCCATTACCAACGACGTCACCGCATCAACGATTCGGGCGATTCCAATAATTGTGGCCCCCTGAATGGCAGTCAACCCAGCAAACGTTGTAAAGAAATACAACAAGAATGCGCCGATGATGGTAAAGGCACCACCTCCCATCAAATCCGGCAACCCATAAGCAACTGCTCGACCTAATGTGATCGGCTTAGCTTGGTAAATACGTTTTTTTGACATATCGTCACTCCTCAAAGTAAAATCAACCAAATAATCTCAGAAACTGATATATTAGTTTCAACACAAAGAATTGTAACCGTTTGCATTTTCCGTGACAACTTGTTACTGAATTCACATAATAAATAAGTGCACACTGAAACTGTCAGTCATTTTCCAGTGAAAACGTATATACAGGTCATGCCATGCTCGGTTATAATGTATTCGTTCTTATATTCCGGATTGTGAAAACAGTATCAAAATCAACGAAACAGTTCATAATTTGTTTGCAATTCACCCAAAAACCAAACACTAAACTAGGAGTATCGCCATGCCGACGACACGAAAAACTCACACTCCCCTACAAAGCGACCAAGCGTATCACCTGTTGCGCCAACAAATTCTGACCTTCGACTTGGTACCAGGTCAAAAAATTTCTGAAACCAAGTTAACTGCTGATTTGCCATACGGTCGGACGCCCATTCGAGAAGCCATCTTGCAACTAAAATCTGAAGGTTTACTCACTGTGGTGCCGCAGTCCGGTACCTACATTGCGAAAGTTGACTTACAAATCGCTGAACAAGCTCGCTATGCCCGCGAACAAATTGAACCGCAAATCATGCGTGATGCGTTAACCCGTTTAACACCGGCTGATTTAGATTGGTTGGATAACTTATTAGTTGAACAAGCGACTGATGCAAACGAAACCGCGACCTTTTTTGCCCGGGACGAGGCGTTTCACCAATTTTTCTACGAGCGAACAGGCCACGAATTACTGTGGCGCTGGTTAAAAGATTTATCGAAACAACTCGACCGGTTTCGCTGGTTACGAGTGGCATCGCAACGCTTAGATTGGCAAGCGTTGATTGCTGAACACCAAGCAATCTTAACCGCGTTGCGTCATGATGATGCTGACACGGCATACCGCATCGCACACACCCACTTACAGCACATGATTGCTGATCAACTGGCCGTCATTGCTAGTTATCCTGATTATTTTTGACATCACAGTAAAAGGCCGTCAGTCTCCGCAATGGAAACTGGCGGCCTTTTAGTGGCAAAACTTATTTGAGTGGTTTATTTTTTTGAGATTATCAACCGTTGTGAGTTAATCAAGTTTTGCCGCAATGTTAGCTAAGGTGACCTCAGCTGTGCTAGCAAAATTAAGGTCCGCTGCCGCAAGGACGGTCGCATCCCCAATTCCCAACGAAACTTCACCGGCCCCGTTGATTGACGCAATTCCGGCTGCCGCATCTTCTAAGCCAATGACTTGGTCTGGTGGCAAGTTTAAGATTTCAGCTGCGCGGACAAAAATTTCTGGATCAGGCTTACCGGCATGTAGCGTCGCTGGGTCAACAATCCCGACAAAACTATCCGTTAAGCCCAGTCGATCCAAGATAAACGGTGCGTTTTTTGAAGCTGACGCCACACTCGCCCGGTAGCCCTTATCGTTAAGTTCCTGAATAAACGCGGCAATCCCTGGCAAGATATCATCCGGTGTTAAATCAGCGATGAGCTCAACATAGTGTTCGTTCTTCCAAGCGGCAAAGCCTTCTTTTTCTGCTTGCGTATACGCATTTTCCTTACCGCCAGCTTGCAAAATCATTTCGAGACTGCCCATGCGGTCAATGCCCTTCAACGATTCTTGCAGCTCCGGCGTCCAAGTCACTTGGAGTTGTTCCGCCAAATGACGCCAGGCAATCGTATGAAATTTAGCCGTGTCCGTAATGACACCGTCCAAATCAAACGCAAACCCCTTAATGTCTGCAAATTTAGTCATCTTATTGCACCTCCAATGCGACGGTTTCGCCTGAGACGTCAATCGTCAGTGGATCACCAGAAATTAACGTTACTTGCGCACCATCGTGATCGACGGCCACCTCAAGCAAACGCTCACGGAACATGAAGCGGAACTTATAACCGTCCCACTCAGCTGGCAAGAATGGGTCAAAGTGCAATTGTTCATCACGCACACGCATACCAGCAAATCCTTGGACGATCGACAACCAAGCACCAGTCATTGACGTGATGTGCAACCCGTCAGACGTATCGTTATTGTAGTTATCCAAATCCAAACGCGCCGTGCGTTGATAGAATGCCACACTCTTTTCGGGCATCTTCAAGTCAGCTGCTAAAATAGCGTGAACCGATGGTGACAATGATGATTCATGCACCGTAAATGGCTCGTAGAATTCATAATTATCTCGCTTTTGTTGCTCGGTGAAGGCATCTGGGAAATAATACATCGCATGCAATGTATCTGATTGCTTGATGTACGGTGAGCGCAAGATGCGATCCCATGACCAGTGCTGGTTGATTGGTAATTGTGAGGCATCCAAATCACGAACCGGAATTAATTCCTTATCGAGGAACGTGTCATGGGCGACAAAGATATGCCGATCCACATCATTGACATCCTTCACATCAGCTTCAGGCAAATACATTTTGTCGACAATTAATTGCCATTGCACCTTTTCTTCTGCCGAAATGGCCAACTTTTCCTGATAAGTTGATGTAAACGTGTCTGCATTGTCCAACGTGTATTGCAGCACCCACTTGGCCATCCAGTTTGTGTAGTAGTTGTTGTTAATGTTGTTTTCGTACTCGTTCGGTCCCGTGACCCCGTGAATCATGTACGCGTCGTTGCGCGCTGAATAGTGCACACGGTCGGCCCAGAAGCGGGCAATCCCCACTAGCACTTCACTACCTTCGTTTTCCAACCATGAACGGTCACCCGTCAAGTGGGTGTAGTTGTAGATAGCATAGGCAATCGTCGAATTACGGTGGATTTCTTCAAACGTAATTTCCCACTCGTTGTGTGATTCGATACCATCGAAGGTCACCATTGGGAACAAAGCACCGGCTAAATCTTGTTGTTGGGCATTGTGATAGGCCCCAGGTAGTTGTTGATAACGATACTGCAACAATGACTTCACTACGGCTGGATCGGTCACGCCCAAATAAACCGGAATCGCAAAGGCTTCAGTATCCCAATAAGTTGCCCCACCGTACTTTTCACCGGTAAAGCCCTTTGGTCCAATGTTCAAGCGTGCATCGTTACCGTAATACGTGGCAAATAATTGGAATAAGTTGAAGCGAATACCTTGTTGGGCCGCTTCGTCACCAGTAATCTGAACGTCGGCCTTTTCCCAACGTGCCGCCCAACCAGCCACATGTGCATCATACAAGTCGTCATAGGTTGCTGATGCAATGCTAGCAAAAATCGTGTCAGTCGCATGCTTAACATCCGTGTCATCTGCATAATCACGTGACGTCGTGACAATCACCCGCTTTTCAATGCGCTGTGTTGCCGCACCAACTTGCCCCGCAAAAACGTTTCCAACTTGTTTGTCTTCTTGCACGACATCAATTGCTGGCAAATCTGACACAAATCGTTGCCGGGCCGCCACGGTAAATTGGGGCACACCAAATGGATTGGGCACAGTTCGCGTCATTAAGAACGCCGTGTCGTTGGTTACTTCTGCATCAAGCACGTCCCAGAATTTTTCATCATAATTTGAATCCTCATTGACGACGTCGCCATCAATCAATGCCGTCAACTGCACATCGTGGGTCTGCCCATCAATAGCTGTGAATGACCACCGCAAATCAGCCAATTCCTTCGTCGCAACCGAGATGAAACGATCGACTTGCACCTGCACACCGTTAACCGTAAATTGACGGTGCAGGACACCTGCTTGCATATCCAAAGAGACTTCAAAATCAGTGTAAGGTACCGTTGCTAAATCAACCGTGACCCCATCAATTTGAATAATTGCTTTCACAAAATTCAACGCGTTAATCGCCTTACCAAAGTACTCTGGGTAGCCGATTTTCCACCAACCAACACGCGTCTTGTCAGGGAACCAAACGCCCCCAATGTAAACGCCTTGCAATGAGTCGCCGGAATATGTTTCTTCAAACATGCCCCGCATCCCCATATACTCATTTCCAAGTGACGTCATTGATTCTTGCAAACGCTTGTCCACTGGTTGCAACTCATGCGAGGTAATTGTCCAAGGATTAACTTCAAAAATTCGCTTCATGATATTCCCCTATTTTTAAACGTGACCACGGAGCAAACGCACCGCTGACAATGCTGCAATGATCAGAGCAATTGCAGAAACTAACAACATGTGTGGCATTGATGAACCCAACAATGGGAACAAGCCAAATGAGGCAACTGACGCCACAATTTGTGGGATCGTAATGGCCCCGTTGAACAGACCCAAATATGTGCCATTGTTCTTACCATCCAACGCATTCGTCAAAAATGTGAATGGATAAGCCAAAATTGCTGACCAGGCAAATCCGATTAACATGAATGACACTAACAAAGCCCATTGGTTGTGGACGAACAAAATTGAACCAAACCCAATCGCCCCGAGTAGCAAACTACCGCCATAGGCGAAGCACTCTTGCGCTGGCTTCACCTTAGTCAAAACCAAAGCCCAAAGTACAGCGCCAATTGATTGCACGGCACTTAACACACCGAACCAGTTACCGGCAGCTTGATAGCCGGCTGAATGCGCATCCGTTGCATGCCAAACCGTATCAGCAATCGCCCCAGTTCCGTACGTCCAAAGATATTGGAAAGCTACCCAGCTAAAGAATTGTACAACTGCCAACTTCCAGAAAATGCTTGGTGCGTGCGTCAACAAGTGCATCACGCTTTCTTTTGGCCCTTCTTCTTGAATACCGTGATACTTGGCATACGTTTCTGGATCGTATTCCTTGACGTTAATCAACGCGATGATGGTTGTAATCACCAAAACAATCGCACCAACATAGAATGAAATCGCCACTGAATCTGGAATGACGCCTGGCTTAGCCGTGTTGGCCACCCCCATCGCCGTCAATGCGAACGGGAAAATTGAGGCTAACACTGAACCAGCATTGGCTAAGAATGATTGCACTGAATAAGCGTAACCTTTTTGTTCTTCGTTAACCGTGTCGCCGACGACCATCTTGATTGGTTGCATCGCCATGTTGAATGACGTGTCCATAAACATGATGGTGATGGCACCAAAGATCAACGCGATCGTTGCTTTGAAGCCCAAGTTTCCTGCGTTTGGCAGCAAGAACATCACGATGGCTGACACAACCGTTCCGATAATCAGATATGGCATACGACGTCCAAATCGATTCCATGTCTTATCTGATAAACGGCCGATAATTGGTTGCACGAACAAGCCAGCGGCCGGTGGTAGGATAAAGAACCAACCCAGCGAGTGCGGATCAGCTCCAAGTGTTTGTAATAGTCGTCCCAAGTTTGAGCTCTGCAATGAGAACCCCATTTGTACCCCAAAGAATGCGAAACTCAACATCCAAATGGTATGTAATGGTAACGTTGGTAGCTTTTGACGAGTCCCCTCATTTGTCATTTTCGTTCCCCTTATAAAATCCATTGTGTTTTTGTTTGCAAATGTAAGCGCTTTATTTACAAATCCAACTATAGCCGACCCTAAAATCAAATGAAAGCGTTTTCTTGATGTTACCGGTAACATCTTCGCCTTCCCAGAGTGACCTTATCTCGTTCATATTTTCGTGTTATGATTGAAATAGATTGTTTTGAAAACGTTTTCATTATTTTTGAGGAGAATCATTATGGTTTCACTATTAGACGTAGCACGGGCTGCTCACGTTTCGAAAATGACCGTCTCACGCGTTCTCAACCACCCTGATCAGGTATCACCCGAGATTATTGCTGATGTCCAGCAAGTGATTGCCGAACTGGGATATGTCCAAAACCGGGCTGGTCGAGCGCTTGCCAACAATCGGCACTATAATATCGCCTTCATCTTGTTAGATGATATCAATGAAATCGAACCATATTATGCGCATTTATTGATGCATTTAACGGATGAATTACGGCACGCGGGTTACACATTGGAAATGCGGCACGATCGTAATTTTGATTTAACGAATGTGGATGGTTTCTTAGTCAGTGGCGCACGCGGGTCAGATTTTGAACTCTTACAGAGTTTAACCGTTCCTGTCGTCATTTATGGTACTGAACCGGGGATTCCGTCAGTGGATATCGACAATAAGGCCGGCACCCAATTAGCGACCAACGCCCTACTCGACGCTGGTTATGCGCGCCTGATTTATCTTGGCATCGATATGTCTGAACCATTTGCTATTAATCGTGAGGTTGGTTACCGTGACGCGATGTTAACAGCCGGTCGGACAACTGAGATTTATCATCTGCCAAATGATGAGCACGCAGCCCAAGCCTTTTTAGCTGATTTAAATCTGTGCGGTAATACCGGTATCGTGGCTGCCACGGATCGGTTGGGATTAGGGGCATTACGGGCTGGCCGTAGTCAGGGACTAACAGTACCTACTGATTTAGGGATTGTTGGTTTCGATGGTATCTACATCCATCAACTAGCGGAGTTGCCGCTTACGACGATTCAGCAACCACTTGCAACCATTGCCCAACATATGGTTGCTTTGCTCATGAAACAGTTGGCTGGCGAGACGGTAACGTCGGTTTACGTCGTACCAGAGTTACTACACGGGGCCACGACAGCCTAAAAAAGCCGGTGAGACACAAAGTCCCACCGGCTTTTTGGCTACTGTTAGCCCACAAAAATATTCTTACCCAAACTCAACATTTGCAAGTATTCTTCAGATTCACCGCCAATAATAAAGGCCGCATTACCTGAAAGCACCGTCAACTTACCAGCGTGTGAACGGGCATATACGCGATCGAATAATTCTTCTTGCAACTTAGCACGATCACCGGCTAATTGCTCCAAGTTTTCAATCACCAGGACATCATAATCGTCATAACGATCCTTGAACTTTTGCGCCCCAACTTGACCACCACGTTGACCAGCTTCATAGTCTTCCATGAATTGCTCAACTTCAACAATGGTCACACCAGTATCGAACGCTTGGTTAATCAGGCGCTCACGGAATTCGTAATTCTCACCACGAACCAAAATCATCTTCAAATGATCATTGTTCATTACTTCAGTCGCCGCACGCTTCAATTGACCTGGTACATCGTCAATATTAACGTCTTCGTGTTTAACTTCTAATAACTTTGACAACACTTCGATTTGTTGATTCAACCCGGCAACTTGGGCCTTCAAATTCAAAATGACCTGCTCAATTGCTTCTTGATGTTGTGCTTCAACCATAATTGTTGTCCCCCTATCTTAAGTAGTTTGTACCATAATCATAGCATGCACCCCTGGTATCCTCTTATAATAAGTACTATCTTAATAGCACGATTTTCAGGAGGCCATGATATGCAATACACCCTACTTTACGAACGCGAACCACTCTTCAGCAATGACGACTTAGACTTGTTTTTAGCCGACGTCGAGCTTGACGCGGACATCCGCAACATCCCATTTGATGAAGCCAAGACCCGCCAACTCATTGCCGATTTAGCGCAGCAATCAGAAGAACCTGCGATTGGCTTTCTCGCCACTTATCCGACGTATGGGCATTATGATGCGCTCGGTCGTGAAATCGACGTGACATTGGAAATTGCGGTTACCCACCAAGACTAGACGTACAGCTTCTTATCGCGGGCCTGCCAATTGCCATTAGCAGCACTCACACCAATTTGGGTCGCTAAATTCGCCCAAAACTTAATATCAGCTAACGACACACTCCCCAAGACGCTTGCCTCTGCATCGTAAAAATCACTCATGTCTAGGTTGTGCGCTTGAATAATTGGCAACACAAAATCACGTTGCATCGTTTTAAACGCGACAACCGGAATCAAGCCACCATTTACTTTGGCATCAAATTCGTTAAAAGCATCGTATCTAATATCTTCAATTTCACTCGCAAGTAGCGCCGCCAACCGACCGTGCCACATGCGATATTCCGTTTGTTTATCTGCCATGTTGTTCACCTATCTTCGTTAAGTTAAACCTAATATAACACGGTTAAAATTAACTTTCAACCTATCCTAACCACCCTTTATATTCGACATCTTATTTTTCAAAACAATTTAAAAAATTCGCGTTACCTGTCGTCGTCCTTACAGGCGCGGGCATTTCGCTGTTAAAAACATATTGGTCACCAAAATATCTTCAAAAAATATTGCTATACTATTAATAATCATACGATAAGGGGAATTTTTAATGCTTACTGAACACCAATTGATTTCTGAACTTGCGCAAATTGCTGAGGCCAGCGAAGTTGTTGGCCAACGCACTCGCAACATTTATCTTGGCGCAGGTTGGTTCAACGAAGACCAACAAAATATCTTGATGCAAGGCTACCAAGCGTTGAAGGCTAACCCAACAATTAACGATATCTATGTTCCCCTCCTTAACCAATACGGTGGACAAGTTATCGAAGCAGACGGGGATTTTGAACCCGACTTCGAATGGGGTACGATGACTTACAAGGCTGACATCACGGCGATGAACAACGCTGATTTGATTGTGGCCTTTATCGATGCGGCTGATCCAGATTCAGGCACGGCATTTGAAGTTGGTTACATGACTGCTTCAAACAAGCCTGCTATTTTGGTCACAGTCGGTGATCGTAACGAACACCCGGTTAACTTGATGTTGTCATACGGGGCTGTTTCAAACGTTGACCTTGCAACAGAAGGTTTCGCTGCTTTGGAAAAGTTTGACTTTACCAACATCGCCATGAAGAAGTGGACTGGCGCCATCTTATAATCATAAATTAAAGGCACCGCGCGATTGGATTAATCGCACGGTGCCTTTTTCACTGTTATTAATTTTGTCGCAAAATAACGCTACCCAAGCCAAGCATTGCGCCGACTAAAATTAGGATAATAATCGGTAGACTCATCGCCCCCACAGCTTGGTAAGTCCACCCAGTTACTAGCGGTAAGATCACCATCCCCGCTTGGCAAAAAGCCAAGTTCCAACTGACAACTCGCTTCGCCTTTTGGTCATTGTAGCGCGCATACGGCACCATCATCATCAACGGATAGATGGCAGATAGTCCCAAGCCAAGTCCGAAACCAGCGAACGGTAGCAATGCCTCAACTGGCAAAAACATCATTCCAGTCGCTATGGCTGTCAAAATAATATGCGTTAGAATCAACCGCCGATTTGATTGCCAGCGCGTTGTCACTCCGGTCAAGAAACGGCCAACCATCAACCCCGCCCAAAACAATGTCGCCACATTAGTCGCTGTTGTCGCGCTATATTGCCAATGATCAACAGCAAAACTAGAGACATATTTGCCAATCACCAACTCAACGCCGTAGACAAAGTAGAAAACCGGCAATAGCCAATCTGAACCCGCCAGTTTCACGGTAGTCATTTCATCATCTGTTACAGCTGTATCAGACCCCCGAAAGGCTTGTCGTGAGCTCATAACAACCGTCATGATAACGACTTGCAGCACGATGACGCTTAACACACCCAAACGCCAGCCCATCGGAAACACAAGACTCAGGGCCATCACGAATGAACTCAACGTTACGCCGACCCCATACATGCCGTGCAGAATACTCATTAGGCCACTTGAAAAGCGCTTTGCCGCGTAGTCATTTACTGCGATATCAATAGCCCCTTGCCCAAACCCCATGGCAATGGCCGCAACAATTAACAACCAGACAGCTTGGCCCCACATCAATGCTAACAAGCCGATTAACACAAACCACATGCTTAGCATCATAATGCGATCCATCGTGAGTTTAGCCGATAATTTCGGATACAACAAAGTTGAACCAAATGAACAGACTAATGAAATTGCGGTTAGATAGCCAACATAGTCAACATTCACATGATAAGTTTGCCGTACCGCCGGCCAAGCGCTCCCTAACACAGAATCAGGCAGCCCGAGCCCAATATAAATTAAAAAATTGACGATGATAATAAACACGCCAACCTTAGCTGTTTTTTGCATAAGATTTCCCCTGTACTTCAACACTTTCCCCAGCCCCTTCATTTTACGGGAAAGTGCCTGATTGCGCACGTACAAAAAAAGCAGGTTACCTTGCGCGTTTAGGTAACCTGCTTTCAGGTGTCGTAGATGTCTCAAACAAACGTTTTACGTCATTTACTCCACAGCATTTTGAATACTTACATTATACCGTATCTGCCCTTAAATTACATGAATAATTTAAGAACACGGTTTATGCGTCCGATATTACTTAAGCAAACGGCGGTACAAAATGACCGTCATGACAAAGTAAATGACGTACAAAACGACAATCGCAATCAGCGATGGCATAAAGCCAACGTATGGATCCGCCATTAAGGCTTTGAACATTGGTAGACCGAAAATGACATCTAACGTGCCGATAACCAACGGAATGAAGAACAAGACGCCCAAGTCTTTCACAACCGTAGCCGTTACTTGACGCTTGCTCGTTCCAATCATCGTCAAGATGCGATAACGTCGCTTGTCATCAGCAACCCCTGACAATACCTTAAACATCAACGTTGATGCCAGCATCGCCAAGAAGGCAATTCCTAAGAAAATGCCCATGAATTCCAAACCGCCGAAGACGTTCTTAAGCAACGTAAACATACCTGGCACACCGGCTTGGTGATTCATTGCTGTGCCGGTCAAACGAGCTTCACGCTTTGCATTCGCCGTCAACGTTGCTTCGTTGGCTGCAAAGCTCTTAACCGTCACCAAGCGAACTGATTTCACATCCCCCTCAACGGCCATTTCAGACTCATTGTGTGTCACAACCGCCGTTGCACCATATTGCTTATCCAAAATTTGGTTAGCAATACTGGTTAATGTGTATTCGGAACCTGGCGTTGCTAACAAGTAATCACCCGTTAACCACTTAATCCGTGTGTCATTACCCTTACCGGTCTCAACAACCGTTGGTAACTTCTTTTCGTTAAACTCATCACCGTTAAAGTACACCTTACCCTTGTTCACACTGTAGTGATAAGTAGCTTCCCAAGTGATGTCCTTCAAATTTGATGTGCTAATTTTATCCGACGTGTAGGCCGCCGTGAATGGTTGGCCCGACTGTGCTTGTTGTGGCAAGGCACGATAATACCCTTGCCCCACTGACATTGCGCCAAGCGCCAAACCAAACATAACTGAAATCACCGTCAAAATACGTTGGTATTCAGGTAAGCGGAACAAAAGTTGGCCGTTCAAGAATGACCGCAAGCCACGGTTATTGAAACGCGAGCCACGCAAAGCATACGTAACCATCTTCAACGTCCGGCTCACAAACCAGTACGTTCCCCAGACATTAAGCACCAGGACAACGATGAACCCGTACAACCCAAGATGCACGATACCTGGCATCATCACATAGCTAAGAATCAACAAGCCCAAACCAACCAAGCCAAGCAATGGATCAAGAAGCTTGTGACGCTTTGGTTGTGAAACTTGCTTATCTGCCGTCAACAACGTCAACGTATCTTGCTTGCTCAACCGACCACGGTTGTAGAGCCCGTTAATGAAGAACAGTGCCACGAAGAATACCAACGTTGCTAATGCAGCGTTAAACGAGAAGACTGACCAGTTTGCCAACTTCGTGTCCAGCAAATTCATCAAGAAATTACCACTGGCAGCTGTTAACCCAATACCAGCAAAGATACCAATGACCGTTGAGATGACACCCAAGGCGAGCGTTTCTTGCATTAACAAATCACCAATTTGTGACTTCTTCGCTCCCAACATTGACATCAAGCCATATTCAGACTGACGCAACCGCAACAGGAAACTGTTGGCAAAATTCAAATACACAAACGTAATCACACCAAGCAAAAATTCACCGACCATAAAGACTGGCACAATCAGACCAATTGATGAATTATTTAACAAAAAATCACGGTTCAACGCGATGGCACTCAGCATGTAAAAGATAGCTGCTGAAATGACCAACCCGACGAAAAGCACGGTGTAGTCACGCCACTTCGCGCGGAGTGACTTTAAAGCAATTTGAAACATGTTATCACCCCACTAGTTAAAGTTGCCAAGTTCTGACAACACATAGTTATAAAAGTCTTCACGTGAACGATCATCACGCGTCAACGTCTTCGTAATTTGACCGTCTGTCAGGAACAAAATCCGTGAGGCAAATGACGCTGAGAATGGATCGTGCGTCACCATCACAATTGAGATTTCACGTTCTTGGTTAATCGTCGTCAAATAATTCATCATTTCGCGAGCGTTTTCTGAATCCAAGGCCCCCGTTGGCTCATCACCAAAAATCAAAGCTGGCTCGTGAACCAACGCACGGGCAGCTCCAACACGTTGTTGTTGACCACCTGACAACTCTGATGGGTACTTATCCAAGTACTCACTGATGTGAAGCAATGCTGCCACCTTCGCAACGGCATCGTTGATCACCCGTGACTTTGCTTTTTGGAGAGTCAAAGGTAACGCGATATTCTCACGCACCGTCAAACTTTCAATCAAGTTGTAGCTTTGGAAAATAAAGCCCATGTCACGACCGCGGAAATTTGAGATTTCATCGTCAGTCATGTGGAGGATATCTTTATTGTTAATGGCCACTGCCCCTTCGGTTGGCTTCATCAACGTTGACAAAATATTGAGCAATGTTGACTTACCTGATCCTGAAGGTCCCATAATGGCCACAAATTCACCACGTGGGACAGTCAATGACAAGTCCTTCAAAACGTGTTGTTCCACCCCGGCTGCGCTGGTATATGTCTTATTTAGCTTATCCGCAATAAGTACTGGTTCTGTCATGTTCGTTTCCCCACTGATTAATATCTTTTGTTTTGTTTCATTTATATTACAACACATACTATACAACGAACAATATGCCATGTCAAAACAATAAGGTGATTAATGTTTCGCGGCGTTGGAAAAAATTCGTTTATTTGGGGTCGTCGCGTTGCGACGAAGCATGGTGGGTGGGGTGTGACTTCGCCAAAGATTGCCAGGGGTAAACTCCGCCGGCGCGAGCACCGGCTAGCACCCAACTAATTGGGTTAAGGGGTTGGGTCCGTTCGCCTTATCTAACCGGCGGTCGGCCGAACTTGTGAGTTCACCCCTGGCAATCGCTACGTCACACCCCACCCACCATGCCAGCAACCAAGATAGTCTCTACTGGAATAGCTAATCATCCTTCCGGTTCATGCGTTAAAAATTTTCTTGCTAATAACTTCGAGACACTCATACATCAGAGAGCATCTTAGCTGTTGCTCGTGCGGTAGCACGACACATCATCAAACCACACAAAAAACGCGCCGTATATCTACGGCGCGTCGTACAAATATTTGTACTGATAGTCATTAGCGTAACTACCACGGGGAATAACTATAGTATAGGGGGCTTCTTAAATTTTTGCTAATAATAACTCTCGAAACCCCATTTTCCCCGTTAGATGTGCAAGATCAATGCCAACAATGCGAGCGCTGCTGGTAATCCTTGCACCAAGATAATTTTCTTGGCAGCTGTCATGCTCCCGTAAATCGCAACCACGATAATGTAAGCCATAAAGAGCTTCAACATCGTCATTTCAGCTGCGCCATTTAGCACAACCATCGTTAGCAAAATCAAAACACCCAACATACCGTTGTAAATGCCTTGATTTCCCAACAATGAACGTACTTCTGGTACTTTCGTAAATTCTTCCTCTAACTCAAACGTTTCCGCTTGCTTCTTTGGCGACCCAAACATCTCTAAGCCCATGATGTAAAGTGCTTCCAAAGCAACCAACACCGTCAAAATAATCCCAATCATAACGACTAATATCTCCTCATCAGTTATGTCACTAGAATAACATGATAGATAATATAAAAGCCACACCGCGTATCCGCGATATGGCTCAGGTATGGTTGACGACCCACAAAATATTTTTTGATTGTGAAAGCGTTGATGTTGATAAAGAGTCGTCTCATCACCCTCTTGCTGTTCGAATATTTCCTGGAGAGAAATTCATCGATCGGTATTTTCTGAAGGAGAAGAGTTTTCAGCTAGTTTTTAAGATATTGAACGATTACTCGAACAGCAAGAGTGAAACATGACGACGTTACTTATCAACACGGTCCCCGATTCCTTAAACGTTTTCAGTCTATATCATCAACATTGCGTTCCCCGTGTCTCTAACACAAATATTATTGTAAGCGCTTTCCATTAAAATGTAAACCCTTTCATTAAAATTAGTTTCGATTATGGGACAGATTTTTTTCGATTTTTAACAAAAAAATGCTACCAACTTTAATAATTGGTAGCATTTTAGCCATTACTAATATATTAGTCTGCTTTATCTCGATGTTGTGTGGCATAAATTAAGGTCAACGTCGCAACAGCTATAATAATGACTGTCACAACAATCCCCCAATGTAAGAAAATAGACGCCAAAATGAGTGCCAACAGTCCTAACGTTAATCCCAAAGTTTTAATCGTTTGCATAATAGGTCCCCTCCTAAAAGCCATTGCTCACGGTCATTATACAGCCTTGCAACATGGTATGAGAGAAAATCCACAATTTTAGAACTTGTTACCGAGACATGTCTACTTTGTCGTAGCAGCCATTCATTAACCATACTAGCGGGCTAGTCCACTTTATCGCGTGGCAACAAACTGTCCGACAGGCTTTGTAGCTCGTTTACCAAGTTATCAAAACAGGCAGTCTGTTTGCGAACATAGGTCACAATCAATGGCAACAAATCAACGCCTTGCTTCGGGTTCAGTCCAGTAGTTGCACAGATTTTGTTTAGTCTATAAACAATTGTCTTGGGATGCACCAGCATTAAACACGCTGTCTCTTTTGTTGATGACAGGTGCTGAACATATTCCCAAAACGTCAGCCATGTTTCATCATCAATCCGTTCATAGTACGCCGCAACATTTGGATAGACCAAATCAGATTTAACCAGGTCATACAGATAACCAACCCGATTAAAGATGACAACCCGCTCAAACTCGTTGGTCAGCAACACGGCAAATAACGCCTCTTTAATACCTGTCGAAATATCAAAGTGCGCACCCCCGACACCCGCAAAGATGTCCGGTGCCAGAGCATCCAAGAATGGTTGCACCCCTTCCACTGACAAAACGTAAATCCGGCGCTTCGTATCCAAATTAAGCGCCAAGCGATGTTCAGGCATCCGGCGTTGATCCCCACTTAAAACAACCGCTATATAGCGTTGTTCCAAATCAACACCGTTTATTTTAGCTTTACTAATAAAAGCTTGGTCCAAGGCTGTATCGTAGTCTGAAATATACAGCCACTGTGTCATGAAATTTTGTAGCATTGTATTTCCCCCTTGAAATCGCAGCTCAAAAACTCTCCTCCTTAATTATAAGCGTCCTCATGCATGCAGCCCCTTAAATTTTTTGGGTTTACAAAAAAATAAGCGAGCATGACTGCTCGCTTAACTATAACTCGATTAATCTGGCACAATCACTGTCCCATCCCCATCAGCAAGATATGCTTGCACATTATCAAGCGATGTAATGACGGCAGGCCGCCCCGTATTCCGTACGAAGCTAATAGCTGCTTCAACCTTAGGCTTCATCGACCCGGCCGGGAATTGGCCGGCATCCACTAATTGCTGCATTTCCGTCACGCTAATCCGTTTGATCATCGTCTGCGACGGTTGGTTAAAGTCCTTCGCCACATAACGTACCGCCGTCAAAATCAACAATTCATCGGCGTCGACCAGTTCAGCTAGCTTAGCTGCCGTAAAATCCTTATCAATAACTGCTTCGACCCCTGTCACGTGACCTTCTTTTTCGATCACCGGTACACCACCGCCACCGCCGGCAATTAATGTCACGCCATCTTGTACCAAGGCCTGAATTTCAGCGGCCTCCATGATACTAACCGGCTTAGGTGATGGGACAACCCGGCGGAAACCACGGCCAGCATCAGCGACAAATTGCCAATCTGGATACTGCTGCTTAATCGCCGGTAGTTCATCAACCGTGTAAAACGGACCAATTGGCTTTGTTGGTTGACGGAAAGCTGGATCAGCTTCGTCAACGACCGTGCGCGTTAATACCGTGGCCACCCGTTGTGATAAACCACGAATACTAATTTCATAATTCAAGGCATCGGCCAGCCATAAGCCAATTTCGCCTTGCGTCATCGCCCCAACCGTATCTAACGGCATTGCCGGGTTCTTCACCGAACTACCTTGTAATTGTTGGAGCACTAAATTACCGACTTGTGGCCCATTACCATGAGTCAAAACAAGTTGCACATCCCCAGCCGCTAAGAAATTAATCAATTGTTGCGCGGTTTGCTGGATTGCCTGTTGTTGTGCGGCTGCGCTTGGATCGTCCGTCAAAATGGCGTTACCCCCAAGAGCCACAACGATTCGTTTCGTCATTTGCGACACTCCTTTACTTAAATCTTTAAGTTCCCTGTTGCTAAGGCCACAATGGCGCCCAGTGCGAGAACAATTACGACACCCATCATCATGAGCTCTGTCTTTGAAATCGCCTGTTGGACTTCTCGCCGTGCTCTCACATACAGCATGAACCCTAAGACATAAAGAATCGTGCAGAGCCATAAATACTGCATGCCTGAAAATACAATCGCGGTCACTTCAAAGACAACTGCAATCAACCCCGGTAGAATAACCGACAGCTTTTTCAGTTGTAACCCCAGCTTTAGTTGATAGGCCCCCACTAGGACATAGCAAACTACGATCGCTGCCGTACACAATGAGTAGGCAAAATTATAGGCCTCGTCAGTAAACAAAAGCGTAATCAGGAAGATTTGAATCAATACCTGAGTTAACAACAATGAATGTTGGGGTGCCCGGTACTTATTCAAAACACCAAACCACTTAGGTAACAAACCTTGTTCTGCCATTAATGACGTTGCTTCCACTGGTAACATCGTCCATGACAACCATGCCCCTAAGATCGAGATAATCAACCCAATACTGATAAACGCACCACCAATCGGACCGGTCATACTTTCAAATAAGTACAACAAAGCTGGATGCTGCACATGTTGCAACTCCTGCAATGATAGGTAGCCATATGGCAAGATTGAGACCACCATGTAGATAATCAACAACGAAATCAACCCGATAATTGTCGCCTTACCCGCATCAGACTTTTTCTTGGCGCGTGCCGCCATCATCGTAGCGCCTTCAATACCAACGAACACCCACATCATTGCCATGACACAATTCTTGATTTGCTCGGCAATCCCAGCACCAGTCGCTGAACTAAAGACGAGTTTACCCCCCACATTGGTGCTCATATTTTGCCAAAAATGAGCCGTAAATACGCCCGCCTTAATGCTCAAAATGGCTACCACCACAAAAGCAAAAATTGGGACCAACTTCGTAATTGTAACAATCGTGTTGATTGCCGCAGCTGATTCAATACCCCGCGTCACCAAAAGCGTTAACGCCCACGACACCAGTGACGCCAAAACAATTGCTGGCACACTATTGCCGGACTGCAACGCCGGGAAAAAGTACCCTAGCGCTGACATTAACATCGTGGCAAACGCCACATTACCAAGCCACGCTGATAGCCAGTACCCCCAACCAGAAATGAACCCAGCAAAGTCACCAAAACCAGCCCGCGCGTAATCTGATACACCCGTTAATTCAGGTTTATTCAATACCAAATTATTTAAGCTAAGCGCTAAC
This sequence comes from Weissella cibaria KACC 11862, assembly GCF_000193635.1. Classification (GTDB taxonomy): domain Bacteria; phylum Bacillota; class Bacilli; order Lactobacillales; family Lactobacillaceae; genus Weissella; species Weissella cibaria. Next base: position 68,999 of record NZ_AEKT01000016.1, read on the forward strand.
ATCAATATGCCAACCCCAGTAATAATCCAGGCTAAGATGGCGGCACCGGGTGTTGCCCCTTGCGCAAGCGTGGCCGGTAAATCAAAGATGCCGGCTCCAATTGCGGAACTAATAACAAGGGCAACTAAGGCCGGTAGCGCAATCCCGTGATCCTTAGTATCTGCCATAGCTACTTACCGTTTTCTTCAAGCGCTGGCACATCGGGAATAAACAAGTTACCCAATGTCGCTGCCATGATCGCCTTAATTGAGTGCTTGCGGTTTTCAGCCTCGTCCCATTGACGCGCAAACTTACTGCGGAAGACTTCATCCGTCACTTCCATTTCAGTGATGCCATACTGGGCTTGTACCTCTTGGCCGTACTTTGTATTCACGTCGTGGAAAGCTGGTAAGCAGTGCATAAAGATTAACTCATCATCTGGCGTACCCGTCTTACGCAACATCGCCATGTTAACTTGATAAGGTGTCAACAACTTCACACGGGTCTCCCAGTCTGTTTCACCCATTGATACCCAAACATCTGTGTAAATAACATTTGAACCCTTGACGCCTGCATCGATATCAGCTGTCACGAGTAGCTCTGCTCCGGTTTCCTTTGCAAACGTGTTGGCCAAATCCACCACTTTTTGCGTTGGATGCAATTCTTCAGGCGCGACAATGTGGATATTTACACCTAGCATGGCCCCCGTAACCAACAATGAGTTTGCCATGTTGTTACGCCCATCTCCCACAAACGTGAGCGTCAAGCCACGCAAATGACCGAAATTTTCTTTCACCGTCATAAAGTCGGCAATCATTTGCGTTGGGTGCCATTGATCAGTCAAACCATTCCAAACTGGCACACCTGAATGCTTGGCCAGTCCTTCCACATCCGCCTGACTGAAGCCGCGGAACTCAATACCATCAAACATGCTGCCTAGCACAATGGCGGTATCTTCAACAGATTCCTTCTTCCCCAATTGGATGTCATTGGCCCCCAAATATTCTGGGTGTGCCCCAAGTTCTACTGCTGCCGTGGTAAAGGCTGAACGCGTCCGTGTTGACGTCTTTTCAAAGAGCAAGGCGATATTCTTGCCCTCTAGGTAACGGTGTGGGATGTGATTCTTTTGTAATGTCTTCAAATGCAACCCAAAATCAACCAAGTATTGGATTTCAGCTGATGTGAAGTCCTTTTCAGCTAAGAATGAACGTCCTTGAAATACTGAATTAATTGCCATTATTTTTACTCCTCATCTTTGTCTGTTGGTTACAAATCTTCACGCCAGATTGGTTGCGACATGCAACGTGGACCACCACGACCACGCGACAACTCACTTGAAATCACTTCGTGCACAATAATGCCGTGGCGACGCAACAATTCGTTGCTGACATAATTTCGGTTGTAGGTCACGACTTCACCAGGTGCAATCGTCAACGTATTTGATCCATCGTTCCATTGCTCACGTGGTGCCACAATTTCATCACCACTACCGGTTTCAATCAAATCCAATTCTGGCAAATCCAACACTTCTTGCAAGGTCTTGCCCAAATCGGTGCGGTGGGCCAACTTCACTGTGCCCTCAGGTCCTGGCGTCATAATGAAAATGTTCATTTGACCACCGGCATCCATAATGCCTGGGAAAACCGTAAATTGATCGCGGTTAACCATCGTGAAGACCGTATCGAGGTGCATCATGGCGTGGTTGTGCGGAATTTCGACAGCGACCACCGTGTCAAAGTGGCTATTTGGATTAGCAAACAGCTCCTTGGCTAAGGCTTCAATTGACTTTGATGACGTGCGTTGCGATACCCCAATGGCAATCACGTGGTCGTTCAAAATCAATTCATCCCCACCTTCAATGCGTGTGTTGTGGTTACGGTCACGCCAGATATCCACATGCCCAGCAAAGCGTGGGTGATACTGCATGATAAATTCCGTAAACAACGACTCTGGTTGACGGGCCTTATACGTCATGTGGTTAATGGTGATACCGTTTCCCATTGAAGCTTGCGGATCACGTGTGAAATACGCATTAGGTAATGGGTCCAACAAGAATGGGTTCGCCGCATCGCGACCTGCCAAATCATGCAAAGAATCATTTTCAAAATCAAACTCGTTACGTCGAATACCGGCATACAACTTCGTCACCATGTCCCGAGTATCAAACGTCTCCAAGTAGTTAAACAAGGCATCGTGTGTCGTACCAATACCGTAGCCAGCTTCATCCAGGTACTGCTGGACAAACCGGTGCCGAATCACGTCATCGCTATCTAACGCTTCAACCGCCAAATCATCGACATATAACGTTTCAACGCCATTATCGCGCAACGTATCGGCGAAGAAATCGTGTTCTTCTTGGGCAATTTTCAAAAATGGAATGTCATCAAATAACAACCGTTCCATTGTGTCTGGTGTGATATTCTCAACCTCGGCCCCAGGTCGCTTCAAAAGCACTGACTTGAGTGTACCGATTTCAGAATTAACATTAATCGCAGGATTGTTCATGATTTTCCCCCTTATGAACTTTTAACAAAGCACTTTTGTAAGCGCTTCCTTTGCTACGTGATTATTATTGCACCAAGACCCATTGCCTCGATATGGCACTTTGTCTAGATATTTTTAGCCAAATCGCTAAAGACACAAAAACGCGCAAAAAAGCCACCAACCGAAACCGGTTGGTGGCTTTTTCATCTTACTTTGCGTATTCAACTGAACGTGATTCGCGAATAACCGTAACCTTAATGTGGCCTGGGTAATCCAAATCGTGCTCAATTTGATTCTTGATATCGCGGGCCAGAACAGTTGCTTCCAAATCGGTAACAGCTGCTGGCTCAACAATAACGCGAACTTCACGACCCGCTTGGATCGCAAATGACTTTTCAACCCCGTTGAAGTCATTTGCGATGGCTTCAAGTTGTTGCAAACGTTGCACGTAGTTTTCTAGTGACTCTGAACGTGCACCTGGTCGAGCAGCTGAAATTGAATCAGCAGCTGCAACCAAGACAGCAATGACAGAATCAGGTTCTACGTCACCGTGGTGTGAGGCAATAGCGTTAACCACAACCGGACGTTCCTTGTACTTCTTGGCAATTTCAACACCAAGTTCTACGTGGGAACCATCCACTTCATGATCAATCGCCTTACCAATATCGTGTAATAATCCTGCGCGCTTGGCAAGCGTAACGTCTTCACCTAACTCAGCAGCCAACATGCCAGTTAGTTTAGCGACTTCAATTGAGTGTACCAGTACGTTTTGACCGTAACTTGTACGATAGTTCATGCGACCGATTGTTTTAATCAAGTCTGGGTGCATGCTATGAATGCCGAGATCGAAAATAGTTTGCTCACCGACTTCGCGGATGTGCTCGTCCATTTCCTTGCGGGCCTTCTCCACCATCTCTTCAATGCGAGCTGGGTGAATACGACCATCAGCAATCAACTTCTCCAAAGCATTCTTCGCAATTTCACGACGGACTGGATCAAAGCCACTCAATACCACAGCTTCTGGTGTATCATCGATAATCAAATCAATACCAGTAACCGTTTCGATGGCCCGAATGTTTCGACCTTCACGACCGATAATTCGTCCCTTCATGTCATCGTTAGGTAACGTCACAACAGATACCGTTGTTTCAGCAACCATATCTGCAGCAGAACGTTGGATAGCACTAACTACCAAGTTCTTGGCCCGCTTTTCAGCTTCGGCCGCAGCTTGCTCTTCGCTTTCCTTAATCATGACAGCGCGTTCAGAAACCAAAGCTTCCTTGGTTTCTGACAAGATTTGCTCACGAGCGTCTTCGCGACTCAAGTTTGCAATCTCCACCAACTTCGCTTCGCGTTCATCAATCAATGATTCAGCACGCTTCTGCTTGTCGTTGACACTTTGTCGTTGTTGATCAAGTTTCGTTTCTTTTTCCGAAATAACTTCCTCACGCTTTTGCAATGAGGCGTCCTTTCGATCCAATACAGACTCACGACTTACCAAGCGATCTTCTTGTGACTTCACTTCCGAACGGCGTTCTTGAAGCTCACGTTCGATACGATCTTGGTAACGTTGGCTTTCATCTCGTGCCTCAACCAAAGCAGACTTTTTCATCTGCTCGGCATCAGTGGCAGCTTGACTCGTAATATCTGATGCGGTTTGGTGCGCAATCGTCAATGTGTGGTTAATTCGTGTCTTAGCCACCATATATCCAATTACAACACCGATTACGATTGCGACAAGCGACAGCAGGATGATCATTGCAATGTTCATCTTGTATCTCCTGTCTATAGAGTTGACGTTTATGTCAAATCGATAGTGTTTTTTTGCGCTTTATTAACACAGGTTTCATTTTAGGCTTTTCCCCATAATAAGTCAATTAGAAGCGGAAACTGTGACGCTTACAAAAAGCCCGCCACATCAACCTTTTGGCGGTGTGGCGGGTGCCTTGTTTTACGCTTGTAACATTTGTTATGATTCGGGGTCAACGACCGTTAAAAGGGTCAATGAAAGCGCTAATCTTAAGATTGTTGCAACAACTGGTGCCACAAAGAAATATGGTGAAATAAAGATTCCTAAGCCAGCTGCCAGCAAGAGAAACAGCACCATCACCACCGACGTCCAACGCAATACTTTGGTATCCGTACTAAAGAGTGCTTCAGTGGTGTCCCAAAGCTTGCGCAAATCGGTCACTGTCGCAACGTGAATGTCTGCATTGACAGGCTGATCACCAACCGCGACCGTAATAGTTGGTTGCACATCATCAGGCAATGTTTGATTCGTAATCAACATCGTATTATCTTGATTCAACCAAGCCACCAGTTGGGCTTGCTTACCCGCTGGCGTCAAATCAGCGACGGTTTCCGTTAACGAGCCCATTAGCTTTTTCACCTGCATTGTTGAACCAGTTGTATCGGCCGTCGCCATGCGCACTTGTAACCCTTGCTCAGTAAAGAGACGGTCAACGGCTAGCAATGCGTTATTAAGCGATGAGCCGAACGTAATGACCCCAATGACTTGTAGGCCATCGACAATGTAACTCACAGAATTGCCTAATTCTTGATACGACTGTAACGTTTCTGCATCGATATCAAACTTTTGATCAACCGCATACGCCGCGGACACAATCGAGAAACGCTCATTTAAGATGACACCCTTCACGCCAACGAGTGGCATAAGCTCTAATTCTGAGGCACTTGATGGATACACCCCACGCTCTTCGGCAAATGCCAAGACCGAGCGGGTTAATTCTGAATCAAATGGTTCCAACAAACCAGTCGTAATCCCCAAAATATCAAAATCACTGTACCGTTCATCAACCGACAAGACCGACCGCACAACAATCGTGTCGCTCGTCAGAATACCCGTCTTTTCCACCACAACATTTTTTACATCATGCACGTAATCCAATACTTGTGGATTTTGAAAGGTTACCCCATCGGCAGCCAACGCCCGCAAAATTTTAAAACGACGCCAACCGGCCCAAAACGCTGGCCAACGGGGATCAACGATTAGCAAAACTGAGGTTGCAACCGCCAAACCCGATTGCCAATTTAAGGTCATGCCGAAAAATAGCAAGGCGTAAATGGCCAACACAACCGTAATCCACGTTAGTCGGCGAGCATTTTGTTGCATCATCGCATCTAATGGAATCGCACGCTCACGGCGTTGCAGCAAACCAAGCGATAGCAACAACAACGTGACCCCCGCTAACGCAAACGGCAATGTCATCGTCCGCAAGAAGTCCCCTGCTGCCGGCATTTCATGTAACCACGCTACCGTTGCAAACCAGAGGGCTTGACCCACGACTGGTACCCACAACGTGGTTAATTGGGTCTCCTTTTGTTGGCGATACGCCTGCATTAGCATTCGCACATTAACTAACACAATGAATATAGCTGTCACACTAAACGCGATTAGCTCAAAATGAGGTACCGGTATGTGCAACAGGGCTGCTTTCCCCTGTAAAAGTGGCATCGTCAGCGCCGTAATAATCGTTAAGACAGCAGACGCAATGGCATATCTCAAGTACCTCAATTGTAGTGTCAGCATCGTCTCACAACCTCCCAAAGTCATTTAGATAAGCAGACCAAGTCTCCCAGAATCTCAACCTAAAACTGCCGTGATACAAAAATAACCGCGCCCATAAGGACACGGTTATTAAGTAAGGAGAATGTGGGATTCGAACCCACGCGCCGCTTTCACGACCTGACGGTTTTCAAGACCGTTCCCTTCAGCCAGACTTGGGTAATTCTCCATTAATTGCGGGAGCAGGATTTGAACCTACGACCTTCGGGTTATGGGCCCGACGAGCTACCAGACTGCTCCATCCCGCGATAATAAATATTTAAGTTGTAACGCCAATGACGTTAAAGGAGAATGTGGGATTCGAACCCACGCGCCGGTTTCCCGACCTGACGGTTTTCAAGACCGTTCCCTTCAGCCAGACTTGGGTAATTCTCCATAACGTAATTACTTATCGCAACCACAAGTAATATAATACAGACCTACCTATTAAATGTCAACACTTTAAACGAAATTGATTTAAAAAAGTGAAAACGCAAACCTCACCACAGTTAATTAGTGAGATTTGCGTTTTCATTTTGTGTTATGACACACCACTATTTTCATGCTTGAGGAAGCGTAACAACTCATTCGTATCAACACTCACCGTTTGGCCTGTTAAGGCGGTTTCGTCAAATGCTTGTGTTGGCTGCTGACTAGTTATCACCCCTGCCACATTTGCTTGGGGCAACTGCCACCCATGTGCGTCCGCCGCTCGTAGCACATTAGGTCGAGCATAATGTGCGCGTGCCGTTTCATAATCAGGTAACGGCGTCAACCAAGTAACCGGTAGCTGAAGCAGTTCCCCGTAATATGCTGCTGCTAGTTGGCTAATTAGTCCCGTACCAACCAAGCTAATCGTGTCATACCGGCCATCTCTTTGCGCATTGTGGATCAAGGTTGTAACAAACTCTGGACTTGATTGATAATAATCTGCCGCTAACCCAAGATTAGCAAACAATAAAATCGGCACCTGGGCCGCCGTTGCACTAGCAATCGGCCATTGTGTCTCTTTGTCTAACGGTTCAGTAAATGCCACAAAGAGATGACGATTTGCATCACGATTAACATAGCGTGCTAACGTCCGCCCATCCTGGCTAACATAATCATTCGGAATGTAGGTTCCCGTCAGCAAGACTTCTTGAATAAAAATCTTTTCGAAAACAAAGTGGCCGTTGCCAAAGGCGATGATTTGCACATCATAATGATCCAAATTAGCCGGCGCCACTAGTTGCACTTCTTTTTGACCACGACCACTACTTAAAATAATCGTGCCTGCTTGATCATACATCGTCACCAACAAATACGTGTTTAGCCCTTCATCAACCGCATCCAAACGGAAACGGTATTCATGACCTGGCACGAGCGACATTAGCGTTTCTTGCCGAAATTCATGCCGGAAATTGACTAAACTTCGCCAAACGACGACACCAAACCCACTCGCGTAAATATCATTTTCGTAATTCACTTGATCAATTTGGGCATGCGTAACCGTCGCACCTTGTAACTCCAGAAGCTCAGATTGTTGTGTCCAATAGACGTTCTGCCATGTTTTCATAACGTCGCGCGCCTCCGCTTAATCAATAACTCTAACTTACCTTCAACGAAATTAATCATCTCGTCAGTGTGCGCCAAGTGGTCACCATCCAGCCAAAAATGTTCCACACTGCCCCCACGATCTTTAATAAAACGGAGCAGTTGCGGTAAGGACTGACCATCGTACTCGTCTTGTGCGAGCGAAAAGACATACGTGGCAACTTGTGTCCAATCAACCTGGTCCATCGATTGCCATAATTTTTGATCAATGACCGGCGTATCAGCACGAAGCACCCGACCGAATAAATGGCGTCGCATATCAAGCGGCCAATCCTTCGTACCACCATGTGCAAAGCCATCCTGACCGGAAAAGGTCCCCAAATTCACAATTGCCTTGCTGACAATAATGCCCTGGGGTTTGAAGTGGCGCGCATAATAAAGGGCCGGAAACGAACCCATGGAATACCCTTGGAACACCACATCATGCTCGTCAAAACCTAGCCATTGTAGCTTCTCACGAATTTTATCAATCACCAATTGCTCATATTCTGGCGTCCCAACCATGAAGGCACCACCTTGGGTCCGACTATCAGTAAAAAGCAGATACGGTAATTTATGGCGACCGTACACACTCATCATTTCAAAACCATCCCCATATAAGCGAGACCCCGTAAAGGACACCAATAGCGGTGGCTTTAAATCACCTGGATTGAAGTATGACAACACCTCATCACCGGTGCTGGTCATCTGTTTTTCATCCCCTGGCAACAGGGTGCCATACGTCGACCGCGACCGCCGGACAATCACGCGGTTAAAATCCACCTCGCCTTGCCCGCTAATCCATAATGACATCTGGAAAGAATAAAATGGGTGCACATCCGGAAAGACATGTTCTTGCAAGCTTTCCGTCATGGGAATCACGAATTGGACCAGCTTACCATCCGGCTGAATAAATTCAACGTGCCATTCCCAGTACACATCGCCACGTTGATTTCCTTCTAGGTAAACCTTTTTATCACCGGCATCCAAAAAAATACCATTCATACCGGCTAAAACCGTTTCAAATTTTTCAACGCTGATGGGGTGCCACGTCACCACTTGTTGCAAGGTGGGCCCGAAATCACCGCTTAACGTCATTTGAAAACGTCCCCGGCGTTCGACAGAACCCGTAAACGTTTCCGCAATATCCAGCGCCTCCGTAACACCCGAATGGATACCACGTTGACCCATGAAAAAATTATCGACAATTGTTTGAAATAAAGCGTGCCCAGCACCTGGCACAAAAAAAGCTGCTTTTTGGCGCAAGACGTCCGCAATTTCTGGATCAACTGTGGTGCTGGCATAAATGATTGAAAATGGTGGCAGGCGTTTCACAATTGCCAAAACGTCTGGCCCAGCCAATATCTCATCAGTAAAAACTGCATAGTGAGCAGATGGTCGAGCCGGAAACGCCGCTGCCGTCGTAACGAGTACTGACTGTAATTTAGGATCCAAGTCCCATTCATCAACCGGCCATGCTTGGGCACCAACCTGAATGAGACGGAATTTCGCTTTCGGCGCTTTTTTGGGTTTCTCCTGCACTTCTACGACAATGCGATGGGTTTTTTCTGATATTTTTTCAACCGGCACTTCGTCATTATCAACTGCCGCTTGGTTTGACTGTAAACGTGCAATTTCGTCACGATTTTTCTGACGATCACGATCTAAAACTTCCTCATCACGTAATCGTTGCCGGGTTTGCTTCTCTAAATCTTCAGCCATCATTGTCCTCCTTGCGCTGACAATACTTGTTGCCAAGCAGATACAAGGTGCGCACTGTCAAAACGCTTCGCAAAACTCTCTGCAAATGTGCGTGCCTGCGTCCACTCATTTAGCCGATAGAGATACTGCGACAAGCCAGTATCCAATTCATCAACTGTTGTCACCAACGCACCATTATCACCAACAACCATAAAGTCAGATGGCACCTTTGTGAAATACGGCACCCCCAACGTCAGGGCAGTCGACCCAACGAAGTCATCGGGTTGATCACCTAAATCAAGAATCATGCGTGCCGGTAGCAACGCACGATAAGTCGTTTGGGCATCCGTCGCAATTTTTAACGCAACACGCGGTTTTACCTCGTCGTTTTTTTGTTGCTTATACGTCGAATATTCTTTTGGAAAATAAAATTCATCGCCAAGCGTCTCTTGTGCCCATTGCAAATAAAAGTCCATCGCTGGGCCATCACCCACAATCCAAACAGCCATCATGGGGTACGCCACCATTAATTGCATCAGCTTTTCGAAGGTTACTTGACGTTCATACGATCCCTCAAAGTTAGGGACGTACCAGGCGATAATTTCTTCGCGGTACTGCGAACTCGTCCCAAAGCTGTCCGGCCGTGTTGGCCACGCCGCAATCTGCTGAACTGTTTCGGCTGATAATTGCTTGGCCAACCGCGCCTTTTGATGGGCCGTCGTTGTCACAACCTGACTTCCCCGGGCTTGCAATGCCTGTAGTTGGTCCATATCGGGTGTCAAATTATCACGACTGCTAACGTTCAACGTGACATGTGCTAACGAGGTAGTAACACGCGCCACCACCGCGAGCTTCGCATTGGTGGCATTCACAATCACCGCCGACTCTCCGACAACATCTGTCAATAGATGTTGTAGATAATGGGCTTGCAAATCAGTCTCATCGTAAAATACATCTCGGCCGTAGAAGGGTTCCGTTAAGCTCAATGAAGCTTGTTGTTGCTCGGTAAAAATATAGAAGCCACGTAGCCGGCCCCCCGGCGAATAAAACCGGCGCGTTGCTGGTTGACCATTTTCATATTCAATACGTTGCGACAAGAAGCCACGGTAATCATAACGATCTTCCGCTACTACCTGGCCGTCCGCGAAATACCGCACGACATCTAAGCGATCTGTCATCATCGGATTCATAAAAGCTTCCGCAATTCGGGTTGCCCCTTGATAAACAAACAGTCCGCCATCTGTCGTAAAAAACAACACGTCAGACGGCCAGTTTAAATCACGAATACCCAGCACCCGCTCTTGGACATCCGTGGCTAATTGCAAATCATCATACAAACCCAAAACAGGCTGGTCTTGCCAACCATCGCGTTGTTGGTAGGCCCGCAACCGGGGCGTCCAATCGAGATTAATAATCGTTGGCGCCATGCCCGCTTGTTGTAACAAACGGGTTCGGGCCAACGTTTCATCAAATGGATTGCTACCTTCGCTAGTAGTCCAATCCGGAATTTCAAAATATGATTTTGCCACTTCAATCCCTCTCAATATCATTGAACTCCCATTTCAACAATGCCAATGCGTCCTGTAAGATATCGTCCTTTAGGTCCAATTTCGTGAGCACCTCACTGAATCGCTCACCCAAAATTGGCCGACTAAATTGATGACTGCGATCATCGACCAATACGCGGGCATGCCAGTCGTATGCTGAACGCATCAATTGCCACCACACCTCATCGGGTTGATCATCGGACAGAATAATTAACACCACATCCCCTCGTTGCATCCCCGTCAATGTGCCGGCAGCTGTCGCAACGAGTAATGACTCTTGTGCGATAACTGCAGTAGGAATCGTTGGCACTGGTCGCAACGCAAACTGCCGTTGTAAGGCTGCTTGGGCTAAGTTTGATGTTGTATCACTTGTAACTAACCAATTCATGCCCGCTCCTCCAGTAAGATCATCATCGTTAATAGCGCTCGTTTCGTATAAAAGCCATTGCGGACACGCATTGACATAGCCTGTGCGTTTGCTTGCATCTTTCGATATGAAGCAGCCGTCACGGTATTTAACAATGCTGGCAAATCCGTCAACGAATTAATCACATAGCCCAACTGATGACGTTGCACGACCGTGGCAATTGCCATCTCTGACCACACAATGACCGGTAACCCAGCAGCCATATACAAGCTAAATTTATGCGGGTTATTCATGCGCGTATACCGGCCAAATTCATTATCAGCTGGTTGAATATCACCATCCCACACTAACCCAAAGCCCTCTTGCATAATACCTGGCAAGATGTCGCCATGGACTGGGGGGTGAATCGCAAAAGCTTGTTGGTTGCGTAACGTCTGGTTGGGATTACCATAAACCGTTAAGTTCAGCGCTGGTGACCAGGATTGCAAAAACGGGGCTTTCTCAGGCGCCAGTGAACCCGCGTAATGCAACTTTCGCGCAAATTGTTGTGTCGGTGCCGGTACGCTACTCCTGTAATCAAAGACGTCCAACACAATAATCGGTACCATCACTTGATGTTGTTCAAGCCACGCCTTCATCCGTTGGTTATGCACAATGATTGCCTTAAATTGGCGTAAAAGTGTTAATTCCGGTTCTAAGACTTTTTCACCAAGTCGAATGCTCTCCAAGTCGTGTACAATTGCAACATTAATCAACCCACGTTGCGTCATCTCATCGAGCACAATTTCGTCATACTGATAACCGTTATAACTCGGTACCTGGTGGAGAACGGTGTCACCTGCTTGCGTTGCTGCCAACACACCAATCAAGCGGGCACGAATCGACGCTTCAGGCTCGTCGGACCAAGCTGTAATAAAATACGGCAACTTTTGCCAACCAATCGCCGTCGCAAAAGTAACAACGTCGCGCTTGGGTTTATCAAATGCCAAATAATCATCCACTTCAATATGATCAAACACCCAATAACTCATCCTACTCCCCTTCGCTTTCTCTATGTATGCAGACTAATTAGTCTGCTAAATTTGCTTGCTGTAACACAACGTCAACAGCATGTGACAACCGCTCAATCGGTACACGTTGCCCAGTCATACCATCTAAATATGGCCGTGATTGCGCGTCGTTTGAAATGTTAACCACTGGTAACTTAACCGCCATGGCGTACGCATAAATGCCGCCCACTGGGTTGCTATCTGAAACGGTCAGCAATAAATCCGTGTCAGCCAATTCATAAGCCAACACTTCTTTTTCTGACCATAACGTCCACTCAACGACATGGTCATCAATCATGTCATCCGCCACTAAGGCCGTTTGATAATCAGTTGGATTGAACATCCGCAATAAATGAATTTGCGTCGCACCAGCTGTTTTCGCCGCTGTAACCGCCGCTTTGAGTCGCTCATCACTATCACTGTGCGTCATAATTGTCACGACTAACCCATCATGTGCTGGTTGCACCCCACGTTCTGGCACCCACTGCCACGTCGTATCGGTCACGCCAATTCGGGCGGTCAATGTCAGCGATGCTGAGGCCATCAAGTCATCAATCAGTTGTGACTCGCCAACGGTATACATTTCTGGTCGATCATCGAGCTGCAATGCTTCCGTCAAGACCGCCGTTTGCAATGCCAGTTGTGATGGATACGCCGTCGTATTGCGCATGCCGTCCCGGCGCAACCAAAGATATGGTTGCTGATCCTGATTATAGAGCACTGTCAACGCCTCAAGTCCAGTTTCATCAAAATAATCCGCCTGATAGACTGCCTCATTTCGCACCATCTTTTGGCGAGAGACAAACCCACGATAATCATACTCCGCAATCATGCGTGGCTCTTCGCGTCGATTATAGTATTTAACTTGTCGGACAAAGCGCCAGGCTGTGCTGATATGTTCAAAATAATCAAACCACGCTAATCGTAATGAACCAGCTTTAATTTCGCCCCAAGTAAAATCAGAGTAGAGCTCCGTTTTTGGTGCCCGTGGCAAATCCCAAAACCAGCGTGGTTCATGCCGATACCCCTTGGTTCGTTGCACAATATCAGCCAATTGCCAAATGTCATCTAAATCAATGCGATAATCTTGCGCAAGTTTCGTGAGTTCCGGTTGATAGTCGACCACGACAATATTGATTGGTTCTCGTTGTTCCTTAAGTCGTCGATAAACATCTAAGATTTTTTCAGTCACATCATCAATTTGTGGATGTAGTGTCTCAATTAATAAATATTTCATTTCGCTTGCCGCCATTCTGCAATTGCCGTCAACCAGTTTTGCCAAGCTTGCCAAACAGCTGTTTCACTATAGGCCAAGCGCGCTTCTAGCGTGCTAGCCATCAAAGCCGCCAGTGCTTGTTGATTCGACAAATAATGTTGAATCCAATGCGCCATTTGTTGCACATTATCCGGGTCATGTAATCCGATTAATTGCCCATTAACACCCGGTTGCACGATTTCACGAGGCCCGTATAACGCATCATACGCAATGATTGGCGTCCCAACCGACTCGGCCTCCATCATCGTCAAACCAAAGCCCTCTGACCGACTAGCCGCAACAAACAGCTGAGCGTTGGCCAACTTTTCCAAGACTGCCGTCGTGTGCCCCATCAAATGGACATAGTCTGTGGCATCTAAACGCGCAATCTGGTCACGAAGCCGACCATCATCGCTACCGTTACCCCAAATTTCAAGTTGCGCCTGGGGCAGTTGCTCATGCACAATTGCCATGGCGTCAATCAAGTGATCAATTTGCTTCGCCTCATCCAAGCGCGAAACCGTCACCACCGTCTGTGGTTGCCGTTCAATACTGGTTTTAACGGGTTCACTGAGCACCGCATCGCTAATCATACCGACTGGAATCTTGAAAAAGCGTTCCCGATAGCCAAACCGATTAGCAACCCGCTCGAGTTGAATTTGCGTTGGCACGATTACCGCATTGAAATCACCGATATTATCGAATTCATATTGATAGTTGTAATTCACCAAGCCGTTTGGCGCGGTTTCATCATTGAGATGGCCAGCATGTAGAATAAATGTTTTGAATGCCCGGGTCTGCATATTGTTCAACGCCCACGCTTCGGTAATGCCTCGATCAGCGATGAAGGCATTCGCACCACCAAATGCCTGATTAATTTCGTCAAAAAAGAATCTAAATAACTCATCAGTGCCAAAGAATTGATAATCATGACCGTGATAATCAAATACTGAGACCATTTCAAACTCATCAATATCCGTTCGATCATGTGCCATGGTGTACAACATCTTCAATTGCCCAGTTGGTGAATAGAACGCCCGGCTTTCCCGCACATTCTTATCTGCCAGCATGATATAGCGATCTTCCGCAATGATAAAGCCCCGTGGGTCATACCATTCTGCCCGTGTTTGGCGACGATTTTGATCGAAATATGACACAGCGTAAATATCCCCATTCACATCCGCATTCACATCAATCAGACTGGTTGTTTGCCCGTCAAATGCAAACTGTCGTAATTGGGCATTCCCCGTCTGTAATTCAACCATGCCAGCTGGCATTGGATAATCAGATAGCTTAGGCGCACCCTGACCAACAAAATTACGCGCATCAATAAACCAATCATGCAACCCTAATAATTGGGACTCTGGTAGACCCCAGATAACTGCATTTCGATGCAAATCAAAGAAAAAATCAGTCGCCACCAACATAGCCGGTACGTCGTGGTCACGAAACAGTTGGAGGCGCTTGAGAATAGCGTGCTCAACACCCGAATTAGTGCGTGCTAAGCCACCGTTAATAAAAAAGTTCATCTTACAACTCCTCATCGTCCGTTAGGCGTCGTACAGGTACACCCAACACTTCCCAATTTACCCCTGCAACAGACTCGTCGACCCACAACGAATCAATTTCATGACGATTAACTGCGCCCTGTAGTAGATCAAAGAGTAAATCAAGTTCACCCGTTAAGTGGCGCTCTTGCAACTGATTTGGCCACTGATACCAGTGTGCCTCCGTTTCAGTTTGCATTGCCATAACGGTTACTTGTTGCTGACCGTCAAAAAATTCCGTCAAACTAATTTGACCAGCGTGATTCCAGTACTGGCGTCGTACCAATTGCCCGTTCGGACGGAATTGTTCGCTTAGTGCTAATTTGCCTAATTGATTGTAATAACCGACTTCATGCACGCGACCCGCATCATCTAAAAGTACGGTCACGCGCACCTGGTCACCGATTAACCAATTACTTTGGTGTTCATTTATCAAATTCTCGGTAAATTCAGCCCCACGTTGCGGCGTTTGTGACACACCATCGTAAGAAGCACCAAGCACCTCGTAGGCATTCGACTCATTGACCAAAAAATCACCATTTATGTTAAACAAGCCTGAATAGACTCGCATCGTATCTGACACCAACTCGTGGCGTCGCTTAACCGGCACCGTTAACGTGACATATCCAATCATGACAGCACCTCATTCCACTTCTGCCAAATATTTTCTGCACTAAACCGTTGTGTTGACGCTACCGCAGCTGCGCTTTTACGTGCCAATTCTTCCGGCGTATTAAACCACCTTACTAACGTTTCAGCCATCTGCGTGTAATCGTGTTCAGGGACTAATCGGCCCGTTGACTCATCAATCAATTCGCTTGGACCGTACTTAACATCGTAAGAAATTGCTGGTACGCCATTTGCCAACGCCTCAACCAACGATAAGGCGTATCCTTCATTGTGTGACGTTAGCAACGTCGCTTGGGCCCGTTGCCATACCTGCTCCGGTTGGGCCGTGTACCCCTTTAATTTGATATAGGCTGTAGCGCCAATTTGATCAATGAATGCTTGCAAACGGTCGTCGTCACCATGATTACCAGAGCCCCAGATTTCAGCATGAATCCTGTCATTTTGCTGATGCGCTAAGTGAATTGCTTGCACTGCTTCGGTCAAGTTTTTCTCCGGTGCAATTCGTGACACAATTGCTACCAAACCTATTTCACGTTCTACAAATGGTGTATTCGTTGGTCGCTGATCTGGTAATACCGCAACCGGTATCGCAGTCACGGTTGCCTTGGGCCATCGCGCCAACACATCAGCTGCCTGCTGGTCACTGGAAACAATGAAACGCTCAAACAATTCTTGATGATTTAAGACCGCTTCGTAATTTTCATTTAGTGGTCCCATCACCTGCTGCGGATCAATCGTGTGCGTGTTATGCAAGACACTAATCTTGCGTGCCGGTTCCGTCATTTGTTGCAAGGCGTCAAACCATTCAGCATTACGATCCACAATAAAGACCGTTTCTTCGTCGGCAGTCGTATTTTGACGGACCAATTCATCTAACCAAAACGCTTGGATCGCCGCTTCACTATCAAACATGTGCTCTTGATTATCAGCCGTGCGGTAGCGATAAGTTGTTTGCCCAGTGGCTGTCACGGTCGTCCACATCTTGGTTGGTGTGGTTGTTGACACAAACTCTCGCAAATACAGCTGTTGGTCATCAGGTGAAAAATATTCAGTCCCGATTTGTTGCCCACGTGGATCAAAAAATTTCATCCGTGTTGTTTGCCCATTTACCGCAATTTCAGTCCATAGCAACAACGTTTTGTGATCAATACCCGGTTGTAATTTAATCGTTTGGCCATCCGTTAGATGCAACTCACGACCATTTTCGTCGATGTAATCCTGTGCAATATTTGGCAACATGATTGTTTTAATATCAATCGGATTTGATGTTGTTGGACGTTCCATCAACTCCTCATACATGTTCAAATAATTTGGCGTTAAGTCGGCCACCGTTCCAAGGCCAAAACGTGCATTTAAATCAAGCTTGTAAGTCACGAATTGCGTCTGTAAGCCATGTTTATTGAATAATTTTGTTCGTAAAATGCCGGCGTTATCTAACCCCGAGCGTCGAACATAGAACGAATCATTTAGTATATAAATTTTCATATTGCTTCCACCCCAAAGCTACGCATAACGCTACTAATTTTATTTAATCGTCATACAATTACTTCCTATTATATACCGCCAGAACCGTTGCTTTCACGTAATTAATACCCTATTTTCTGCGACTTCATCATCCCGCTTGCATCACAAAAAGGCGAAGCGATACTCCCTCTTCGGACTATCGCTTCGCCTTATTTTTTATAATCAACTTCCACCGACTAACGGGTTGTTGTAGAGTCATCCTCATCTTCGTCATCATCCTTACGACGACGGGCAATAAAGAGACCAAACAAGCCCATCATAATCAACGCAGCAACACTCAAGAACTCAGTCGTTGAGACTTGGTCATCGGCCGTTGCGTGTTCCAAATTTGCAGACGTTTGATCGACAGTCACGGCACTAATACGTCCGTTATTATCATCTCCCGCTTGAGAACCAGCAATTCCCGCTGTTTGACCAGGCGCATTAACAACACCCGCGACATTAACTGTTGCATTAGAAAGTGATGTTACAACAGCACTTCCCTGGTTCGTCAACGGAGTCTCCGCAACAGTAGCTGCTGTTGCGCCGATCGTGGCAACACCAGCTGCAACGTTAGCACCAGCATTACGCCCATTCGTCGTTGAGTTACTCAAGCTCGTTGAAGTCGATCCATTCAATGACGTCGAGTTGTTCAAACTCGTTGATGTTGAACTGCTCAATGACGTTGAGTTGCTCAATGACGTCGAGTTGTTCAAACTCGTTGATGTTGAATCGCTCAAACTCGTTGATGTCGAGCTGCTCAATGACGTCGAGTTGCTCAAACTCGTTGAAGTCGAGTTACTCAATGATGTTGAATTGCTCAAGATCGTTGAAGTTGAATTACTCAATGATGTTGAGTTTGACAAGCTCGTTGATGTCGAGTTGCTCAAACTTGTCGAAGTCGATCCACTCAACGATGTTGAGTCTGACAAACTTGTCGAAGTTGAGTTACTCAATGATGTTGAATCACTCAAACTCGTTGATGTTGAGTTACTCAATGACGTCGAGTTGCTCAAACTCGTTGAAGTTGAACTGCTCAATGACGTTGAATCGCTCAAACTCGTTGAGGTTGAACTGCTCAATGATGTTGAATCGCTCAAACTTGTTGATGTTGATCCACTCAACGATGTTGAGTCTGACAAACTTGTCGAAGTTGAGTTACTCAATGACGTCGAGTTGCTCAAACTCGTTGAAGTTGAACTGCTCAATGACGTTGAATCGCTCAAACTTGTCGAAGTTGAGTTACTCAATGACGTCGAGTTGCTCAAACTTGTTGAAGTTGAATTACTCAATGATGTTGAGTTGCTCAAGC
>NZ_AEKT01000015.1 GCF_000193635.1 Weissella cibaria KACC 11862
TTTTTTATATATTAATTAACGGAACAATGCCGTCGTGTAATTCATGAAGCGTTCCAAGTAGAACGGTTCATCAACGGCCACAGCTGCAAAGTTATTCTTGTGTGGATCACGCAAACGGGTTGGATCACCAATTGTACGCCCATCTTCATGCGTCACCATCATATTCAATGGCAACAACGTTACCAAGTTAGGGTCAACGGCCACACCAACGGCCAATGGGTCGTGCAAAGCTGCCCCAGCTTTGTTGATATCCAAGTCGTAGTAGGCATCAATGTAGTAATCAAAGATATCTGCGAAGACACGACCCTTTTCAGTACCCAAATCACGCCAAACTTGTGTTTCTTTCTTTGTTAACAGTGTTTGCAAAGTAACATCAAGACCAACCATCACCAAGTGCTTAGCATGCTTGAACACATAATCAGCTGCTTCAGGGTCTTGATTAATGTTGGCTTCAGTATAAGGCGTCACATTTCCAGGCACGACCAAAGCACCACCCATTAGTGTCACGTTACCGATCAAGTTTTCGATTTCAGGATCCTTTTGATAAGCTTCAGCCAAGTTAGTCAATGGACCAGTTGGTACGATTACCAAGTCATCAGCATACTTGTGTGCCGATTCAATAATAAAATCGACCGCCGTTTGTGATGACAAAGCTGTCGTTGGTGCAGGTAGTGCCACATCCCCAATACCATTCTTACCGTGAATATCCATTGATACTTGCATCGTCTCAAAGCTATCCGTTGTCGATGAATGCGCTGCCCCGATAAAGACCGGAACATCCGTACGACCCAATAGTTCAAGTAGCTTCAGTGTATTTTCACCTGCCGTCGTCACTTGTGTATTTCCAAACGAAGACACAACACCAATCAAATCTGAATCTGGCGTGGCCAAAGCATATGCCAAAGCCAAGGCGTCATCTACACCAGTATCCAAATCCAAAATCATCTTTTTCTTTGCCATCATATAACCCCTTTATAAAATAAAAGCACTGCTCTAAATCATTATTAGAACAATGCTGTTACTGTCAAAATATATTAGTCGACCGTGCGGTGGAAACGGTTCTTGAACAATGGAGAAACCGCTTGGTTCTCATTGATTCGCTTAATCGCTTCACCAATCAATTCAGCAGTCGTAACTTGTACCAACTTAGGGAACTTCTTCTCTTCTGGCAAGTTAATTGAGTCAGTTACGATCACCTTCTCAAAGACTGAGTTTTGCAATGTATCAACGGCCTTACCAGAGAAGACAGCGTGCGTTGCCACGACATAGACTTCAGCAGCCCCTTCGTCCTTCAACTTTTGGGCACCTTGTGAAATCGTACCACCAGTATCAATCATGTCATCAATCATGATGGCGCGCTTACCCTTAACATCACCAATGATGTTCATGATTTGCGCAACGTTCGCCTTTGGACGACGCTTATCAATAATGGCAATTGGTTCTTGTGAACCCAACAATTCAGCCAAAGCACGTGCACGCGTCACACCACCGTGGTCTGGTGACACAACGACAGTATTATCATCGGCAATTCCTGACGTAATCAAGTAATCAGCCAACAATGGTGCACCCATCATGTGATCAACAGGAATGTCGAAGAACCCTTGGATTTGCGCAGCGTGCAAATCCAAAACCAAGACACGCGTTGCACCAACCATCTCAAGCATGTTGGCAACCAACTTCGCTGAGATTGGCTCACGTGAACGAGCCTTACGATCTTGTCGTGCATAACCATAGTATGGCATAACAACGTTGATTGACTTTGCGCTTGCACGACGCAATGCATCAATCATAATCATTAATTCCATCAAGCTATCATTAACGGGCGCTGACGTTGGTTGGATAACGTATACGTTATCGCCACGTACTGACTCTTCAATGTTAATTTGAATTTCTCCGTCACTAAATCGTGCAATGTTGATTTGTGACAATTCCACGCCAATTGAAGCGGCAATCTTTTCCGCCAAAGGCTGATTGCTGCTCAATGAAAAAATCTTCAAATGCGGATCCGCATAGGTCGCCATGTTGCCCTCCATAGACACATCACTGTGTTCCTCAAGTGTTCAATAGTTACATTGTACAGTTTTTTTCAGTATTCTTCAACGAATATCCCATCTCAGTTCCCGAAGGTTTTCACATATTCTTCTAATTTCGTTAGCAATGTGTACAAAAAAGCCGGATCAGAAAGACTCTGACCCGACCTATTGATTATCTCATTTACTTATCAGCTAAGAAAGCGTCAAACGCTGCTTTTGCTGCCCGCTTTGCTGATTCCGTATCATCAAACTTCTCATGCAATGGTGTGCGGTTCCAGAAATCAAACTTTGTAATTTGACGCGAACGCGCAATACCCATCGCGTGCGTTGGCACGTCGTCAGTAATCGTTGAGCCAGCCGCAATAAAGGCTTCTGCGCCGATATTAACCGGTCCAACAATCTTTGAATTTGAGCCGATAAAGGCGCGATCACCAACGTTTGAGTGCCACTTGTGCAAACCATCATAGTTAACGAAGATTGAACCGGCACCGATATTAACATCCTCACCAACCGTCGCATCACCAAGATATGACAAGTGACCCATCTTTGAGCCCTTACCCAAATGCGCCTTCTTAACTTCCGTGAAGTTTCCAGCGTGGGCTTCAACATCCAAGAATGCTGCCGGACGCAAGTGTGCAAATGGCCCAACTGAAGCGCGTTCGCGAACTTCCGCTTCCTCAAAGTGTGAAGCATCAACTTGGGCACCATCTGCCACAATTGAATCAACCAAGCGTGAACCTGATGTAATCAAGACATTAGAACCAATAACCGTCTTACCCTTCAAGTAGACATTTGGCTCAATAATCGTATCGTGGCCGATCGTCACATCAACATCAATGTACGTGTTGGCCGGATCAATCAATGTGACCCCGTTACGCATGTGCATCTCATTAGTTCGATCACGTAATACCTTGTTTGCCCGGGCCAAAGCGACACGGTCGTTAACACCCATTGATTCATCAAAATCATCCATAACAAAAGCGCCAACCGTGTGACCAGCGTTACGCAAAATTTCCAACGTATCAGGCAAGTAATACTCACCTTGGGCGTTATCATTTGTCACTTGCTTCAGACTCGCAAACAACAATTGGTTATCAAACACATAGACTCCAGTGTTGATTTCATCGACAGCTGCCTCTTCAGGCGTGGCATCCTTTTGTTCAACAATGCGAACCACGTTGCCGTTTTCATCACGAATAATGCGACCATAACCCGTTGGGTTAGGTGCCTTCGCTGTCAAAACAGTTACGGCATTACCTGATTGCTCATGGAAATCAAACAACTTGTTAAACGTGTCCACCGTAAACAAAGGTGCATCCCCTGAACCAATCAACGTCATACCAGCTGCATCACCCAATTGTGGTTCCGCCATTTGAATGGCATGACCAGTCCCAAGCTGTTCTGCTTGTAGAGCAAATTCTGATCGTCCAGCCAACGTCGCTTCAACTTGTTCAGCCCCGTGACCAACAACCGTCACAATTTTTTCTACGCCAGCCTTTTGAGCAGTTTCCAAAACCAGCTCAACCATTGGCTTACCACCAACTTCGTGCAAAACCTTTGGCAAGTCTGACTTCATGCGAGTTCCCTTACCAGCGGCCAAAATAATAACAAAGCGTTGCATGTTTTTTACTTCCTACCTCATTAATCTGCAGATGAAATTTCAGCTGGTGAGCCTTCACCGTAAATTTCTTCAGCATAGTTTCCAGCTTTAACCTTGATGATGCCGTCATCCTTGTTGGTATCAACATGCACCAATGATGTGTACTTATCAATCACACGGTGCTCAACGCGACCTTCCGCAACAACAGCGACACCAACAACTTGGCCTTCAAATTCCTTAACCAAAGATGCCATACCACGAATTGTACCACCAGCCTTCATGAAATCATCAACAATAAGGACACGTGATCCCATTGGTAATGAACGTCGTGACAATTCCATCTTTTCAAGCCGTTGTGATTGTCCAGTCACATAGTTAACAGACATCGTGGGACCTTCCGTCACCTTAGTATCATTACGGACAATCACAAATGGTACATTCAATTGTTCCGCAACAGCCTGTGCAACCGGCACACCCTTTGTAGCAGCTGTCATCACCGCATCAATTGGTTCACGCAAATATTGTGTCGCAATCAAACGACCAATGCGTTGCAAGAACCAAGGTTGTCCTAGTAAGTCAGACAGATAAACATACCCACCAGGCAAGACACGGGTCTCATCGTCAATCGCGTTAACTAATGAGGCGACGAAATCAGCAGCTTCAGATTCAACCATGTATGGCGTAAAGCGTGCGCCACCAGCTGCCCCAGGAATTGTTTCCAGCAAACCAATGCCGCGCTCGTGAAATGTGCGCTTCAAAATCGTCAAGTCTTCTGAAATTGATGACTTGGCACTTTCATATAATTCTGCAAATTGCGTCAATGAGACCAAAGTGCGTGGTCGTTCTAACAAGTAACGGGTCATATCGACCAATCGATCACTACGACGTGTTTTCATATTTCTAAACCTCGAACGTTCGGTAATTTTTATAATTATAGCTTTAGTATAACACGTCCGTTCATATAAAAAATCAAAAACAGCTTTAAAACCGAAGACAAACAAAAAACGCTGCCTCTTTGGCCAGCGTTTTTCGGACGTTCGGCTTTTACAAGTTAAACGTTTTAACCTATTGCCATGAAATTGCGCGCTCTTCACCATCGACACGAGCACCTAATGCGAGCTCATTAATAGCTGGATCATCAAATACTGGCAGCATCTCTGCGAATGTATTTGGCAGCACGTAAGTCCCGTCAAGCAGTTTTTCACGCGTCGTCCAAAAAATTTCACCTTCCCGGCCCGAATGAATGGCACCACTATACGACGTTGTTTTGTACAAGAAGACAATATAGCGCGCGCCATTTTCTAAGGGCCATTCCTTAATACCCATTAACTGAGGCGCTTCAATTTCTAACCCGGTTTCCTCACGCGCTTCACGAAAAACCGATTGGGTCACCGTTTCACCTACTTCAACGTGTCCGCCGGGAAAAGTCACCCCTGGCCACTTTGGATTTTGACGGTCTTCAACCAAGACTTCATGTGTCACCGGGTTTTCAATCATAATCATGTTCGTTAATTCAATCGGGGTATACCGTTCTGCCATTTAACTGTCTCCTTATCGCAAAAAGGCACACACCGTTAATAGTGTGTACCTTTTTTAACTCTATTTAGTCTAACGAATTAGCCCTTGAAGACCCATTCGTTGCCATCCTTGGCCAACAATTCATCTGACGCAACTGGTCCCATTGAACCTGAAACGTAATTAGGGAATTGTTCACGAGTTGCATCCCATGCTTCTTGAATAGCATCAACGAACTTCCAAGCAATTGCCACACCGTTCCAGTCGGCAAAGTTAGATCCGTTACCGTCCATTGCGTCGTGAATCATACGTTCGTATGGTTCTGGCGTCAACTTCTTGTCTTCGTCTGAAACTGTCCAGTTCAAGTTAACAACACGCGTCAAGAATTCTGAGGTCACGTCCTTGGCGTTAATCTTGAATTCGATACCACCCTTAGGATCAATCAAAATAGTCAAAACTGGGTTTGCCAATTTAACGTCACCACCGAAGATGTTCAAGCCCTTCTTGAAGACGACATCCACACGCGTTGACTTAGCAGCCAAACGCTTTCCTGAACGGATGTAGAATGGCACACCTTCCCAACGAGGCATCTCAAATTGCAACTTACCAGCCACAAATGTGTTGTTTTGTGAATCAGCTGGCACGTCCATTTCATCCAAGTACTTCTTTTGCGTACCATCAGCAGACTCGCCGTATTGACCACGCACAAAGTTTTCAGCAACTTCTTCACGGTTGTAAATCTTCAATGAGTTGAAGGCAGCATTCTTAGCGGCACGAATATCTGTGTCCTTAAATGATGCTGGCTTCTCCATTGCCAACCAACCAATGATTTGCATCGTGTGGTTTTGGATCATATCACGCAAAGCACCGGCTGTATCGTAGTAACCAGCACGCTCTTCAACACCCAAAACCTCTGACAACGTGACTTGCACGTTTTCGATGTAATCCTTGTTCCAAGCCGCATCAAACAATGGGTTTCCAAAACGGACAGCCGCAATGTTTTGAACCATTTCCTTACCAAGGTAGTGGTCGATACGGAAGATTTGGGCATCATCAAAAGCTTCTGACAATTCATTTTGCAAATCTTCAGCAGTTCCAAATGATGTTCCAAATGGCTTTTCAATCATCAAACGGTTATACTCACCGTTCTCAGTAATCAAACCTTCTGACTTCAAATACTTGGCAACTGTTCCAAAGAAACGTGGGGCAACTGACATGTAGAAAATGCGGTTACCCTTCAAGCCGTACTTAGCATCCAATTCGTTGTTCAACGTCAACATATCTGCATAAGCAGCTGAATCCGTAATATCTTGTTGGATGTAGTAGAAGTGTGAAATAAACTCTTCAGCATTCGCTTGGTCTTCGACGAAGTCAGCAATTGATTCGCGAACCATCTCGTGGAACTCTTCTGTCGTCAATTCTTGACGAGCCGTTCCAATAACGGCGAAGTGTTCTTGCAAGAAGCCCTTCTTGAACAAGTTGTATGTTGATGGGTACAACTTACGCTTAGCCAAATCTCCAGTTCCACCGAAGAATGTCAACAATGTTGTAATTTCTGCAGGCACGATGAATGCTCCTTTACTCTCAAAAAATCAGTTTCATTTCGTATTTCATAATACCAGCATCTCACTACCGGTACCTTTTACAAACATTATAAACTTTTTTACACAAATATGCTACAAAAATGTAAAACGCTTACATTGTGATTTTTCTGATTATTCGGACTCAGATGAGAAGAATTGCGTTGCCCTGACTGCATTTCGCCAGCCATTTAACAACGTTGCCCGTCGTTCCGCCGTCAAACTTGCTGTAAATTGACGTCCCTGTGGCACATACTGCTCTAAGTCTGACAAGTCTTGCCAATAACCAACTGTTAGACCGGCTAAGAACGCGGCCCCAAGTGGTGTCGTATCTTCATCAATTGAGCGCTCTACTTGAATATCAGCGACATCTGCCTGGAATTGCATCAAGTACGGATTACGTGAAACCGTTCCATCAGCCTTCATTTTAATGACATCATATTTCGACTCAGCTTTCATAATCGCTAAAATGTCCGCCGTCTGATACGCGATGGATTGCAATGTCGCTTTTATGAAATCATTTTTACCCGTACCTCGCGTCATACCGAAGACTGCCCCACGTACTTGAGGATCCCAATACGGTGCCCCTAACCCGTTAAAAGCCGGTACAACATACACTTCATCAGCGTTTTCTGATGCTTCTGCTGCTTGCCAGGCATCCAGCTGTGTTTCAATCAACCCCAACCGGTCATGGAGCCATTGAACAGCGGAACCGGCTGAGAAAATTGACCCTTCCAACGCATATGTGGGGCGGTCCCCCACTTGATAGGCAATGGTCGTGACCAATTGATTGTCGGACATCACTGGTTCATGTCCAGTATTCATCAATAAAAAGGCACCCGCGCCATAAGTATTCTTAATCGTGCCGGGTTCGAGCGCTAATTGACCAACTAATGAAGCATTTTGGTCGCCAATCACACTGGCAATCGGCACCCGACCACCGAAAAATTGCATCGGATTCGTGTGCGCAATCACATCGCTACTCGTGTGAACCTGTGGCAACATGGCTGCTGGAATATTAAACAACGCTAACAATTCAGCATCCCATGCTTGCGTATGAATGTTATATAGCATTGTTCGGGCCGCATTTGATGCATCAGTTGCATGAACTTCACCGTCCGTAAGCTGCCACACCAGCCACGTGTCGACCGTGCCAAATACCAGGTTGCCAGCTTCAGCTTGTGCCTGAGCACCTGGGACATGATCCAATATCCAACGAATTTTGGTCGCTGAGAAGTACGCACTAACCGGCAAGCCTGTCTTGGCACGGATTAACTCATCGTGACCAGCATTATGCCAGGCATCCGCAATACTCTGTGACTGTGTTGATGACCAACCAATGGCGTTATAAATCGGTTGGCCAGTGTGGCGGTTCCAAATTAATGTCGTCTCGCGCTGATTGGCAATACCAATTGCTTTAATCTCATCCCCACGAATTCCCGCATTAATTAATGCATCCGCAATCGCGGTCTGTGCCGTCCGCCAGATATCAAGCGGACGTTGTTCCAACCACCCCGTATGCGGGACGATTGATGTCATGGGAATTGCAGTCGACGTCACGCGTCGTGCATTATGATTAAAAATCACCGCACGCGTCCCCGTTGTTCCCTGATCAATTGCCAAAATATATTCTGGTCGTGTAATAGCCATAATGCGTTCCCCGATTTTATTTCGTTTAAAATTTTTTCACTCCCTATTAGTATATCAAGATGTGAGAATGTGCTACACTTTTCTGCATAGAATAAACGGACAGGCACGGTTACAGTACCGTGCGCGACGTTATATATAGTGGTTACCCACTATGGAATAACGTTAATTACAATTAGTTGTGTCAGCTGACACAATGGAGGATTTTATGGCAATCCAGTCATCACAACAAGATGGCGAAGCGCTCAAACCGCAACACGTTGAGATTAAAGCGCCAATACTCTATATCACCACATTATTCCAATCAACCGGCGCCTCACTCATTTGGCCCATCGCGACATTGTACATGCACAATGTCTTACATGAGACCATGACCATGGCTGGCATGGTCGTGATGGGACTCTCGATTATGATGATGATTGGTAGTTGGGTTGGTGGACACCTATTTGATCGTTGGAACCCTTACAAATCAATCTTAGGCGCTGTCGCCTTAGCAACGGCTATGTTGGCGGCCCTGACTTTTTGGCATTCCTGGCCAGTCTTTGCAATTTTCATGCTAATTCTTGGTTTTGCAGATGGGATTATCTATACCCTCTTAAATTCATACGCGGCTACGATTCAGTCGATTGATTCTCGAAAGGTTTTCAATCTACAATACCTGTTCATGAACGTCGGTGTCGTTGTCGGAACCGCCATTGTCGGCTTCCTATTCAACCACGGCGTGCAATTCGTTTTCGGTGGTGCGACAATCATGTATCTTATTTTCTCGGTCATGGTTTTCCGCTACTTCAACGTCAAGGGACTCGCCGCCCAAGCAACTAAAGACGCTGCTAAGGCCGCCAAGAGCAATTTCAGGACGCCCGTGCTGATTTATGCCTTGCTCGGTTTAGCCTTTTCCCTTTATATGGGATACATTCTGTGGGAAACCGTCGTTGCAACGCACATGACTGATTTGGGGATGACCACTCAAGATTACTCATTCCTATGGACGATTAACGGTATCGTGATTATCGTCGGGCAAGGTCTACTAGACCGCATCATCGAAAAGCTACCATTCCGACTAACCGTCTTAGGTGGAACCGCCTTGTTCGCGGTATCATTCCTATTCTTGATGAACGCGAAGACCTATCCAATGTTCATCTTCACCTTCATGATTTTGACGATTGGTGAAATGTTTGCCAGCCCACAAATGCCTGCTTGGATTGATCACATCAGTGACCCCAACGCCAAAGGACGGGCACAAGGCTTCATGACGATGGCCATCTCACTTGGTCGTGCGGTCGGCCCACTATATGGTGGCTTAATGATTGACGGTGGCTCATACAAAGCCTTGTTTGCCTCAATGTTTGGCATCATGATGCTCTTCGTAGTCGTCACCTTCATTCTCGACCGAGCTTCAAGACGTCGCAAACGACGCCTCGCTAATTAATAACACAAAAAACAACCCCTGCAGCGTATCCGCTGTCAGGGGTTGTTTTTTATCGTCATCGAAAGATTCGTTATTTTAGGAGTTGTTAATTGTGCGATGACCTTTTGAATGTTCCCTCTCACGTGGAACCTATTATTCAGATCACATCACGCAATTTAACTTTTTAGAGACTCTTGAAATCGAAGACCATGCGACCAGTAATCTTGTTGTTGTGCATCGCATCAATCACATCGTTAATATCGCGGATATCAGCCCGCGTCACGATTGGCTTAACCTTACCTTCTGCACCAAATTGGAAGGCTTCCTTCAAGTCTTCACGTGTTCCAACAAGTGAGCCCTTCACTTCAATACCATCCAAGACCGTCTTCACAACATTCAACTGCATGTCACCCTTTGGCAATGCCACGGCAACCAACTTACCCATTGGTCGCAATGACGCAATTGATTGATCAAACGCTTGTGTGTTAACAGCCGTTACCTGTGCGTTGTGTACCCCGCCAACCTTTTCTTGGATAATAGCAGGCACGTCTTCTGTCTTACGGTTGATGAGCAATTCGGCTCCCATTTGACGCGCTGCTTCCAACTTGTCTGGGTTACCATCGACCGCTACCACGTGGGCACCAAACACATTGTGAGCGTACTGGATGGCCAAGTTACCCAAACCACCAGCCCCAACAACTGAAACCCATTGACCTGGCTTTGTTTCGCCGACCTTAAGAGACTTGTACATCGTTACGCCGGCACACGTAATTGATGATGCTTCCATCGGATCAAGACCTTCCGGTACCTTAACCGCATACTTAGCGTTGACGACCACTTGTTGCGCCATTGCGCCATCGACTGAGAAACCAGCATTGCGCACCTTGCGGCAGAACGTTTCATTTCCCGTGTTGCAGTACTCACAGTTTCCACAAGCATCATAGAACCAAGCAATTGACACGCGATCGCCCAACTTCAAGTAATCTGATGCCCCTTCACCAAGCTTCGTCACGATTCCAACCCCTTCGTGCCCAATGACACGACGGAATTCGCGTGGGTTAATCTCATTTGGATTACCGAAATCACCATTGGCGACGTGCAAGTCGGTGTGGCAAAGACCACTGTATTCTACATCAACCAATGCCTCACCAAATCCTAAGGCACGGGGTTGCCAATCATCAATCAAATCTACAAATCCATCTGGCGTTTCACGAACAACTGCTGCTTTCATGTCTAATCTCCTCGTGTTAACAATGACCATTTGTTCTTTTCTTCACAAACATTATTATAACCGAGTCGCTCTCTTTTGCAAGCGCTTTCTTGAAATCTAATCAAGAACTTTTTGTGCGTTTTTATAAATCGGAACCCCAAAAAAGCGCCCTCCCAAATGGCGGACGCTTCACTTCTTTTAAGTTAGTCTAATGCAATAATTTTCTCTGCACTAAAGGCATAAATAAACCGACGTGGCATTGGCTTCCCCATCGCCACCAGTGCCTGTGCATAAACGTTCAATTGGCCTGAATAACGTTGCGTGAGTGTTTCAGCTGCCGTTTCAGGTGTTACCCGATCGGTCTTGTAATCGAACAACCACACCTCATCATCAACTTGGAAATAGCCATCAATAATACCGTGAATCAAAACTTTTTCTGATCCTTGGAAATCCTTGTATAGACGATCTGCATCGAGCAACAGCGAGAACTGCACTTCACGTTGCAAAGAGTCCGCATGGGCGACCATTTGCTTACCTAAGGGCGAATTCGTGAAGAAACGTTCAATCTTAGACAACGAAATCAGATGGGCCACCTTATCCTCGATTAACTCTTGGTCAACCAAATCGGCCACCAATGCGCGCAAGTCAGCCTGAGATGGCGCTCCTGCCGATAGATCAACACGTTGCATAACCAAGTGCGTTGCCGTTCCAATCGCAGCCGATGAAATACGCGTTTCCGCTTCTTGCATAAAGGTCGGCTCCGGTAACGTTTCATCCGTAAACCGCAATCCTGCAAATTCATCCGCTTGAATACGCCCATCCACTAAGCCACGGCCAGCTGCTAAATCTGGATCTTCAAATAAACGTTTAATTTCTGAAACTGACTGGTACGCTGTGGCACGTGTTGCCTCATCAAACTGATAATCAAATTGCAACACCGACCGCCAATCATTGACGATGCCATCCGGCGTGGCACCGGTCTTTTCTGACGTCGCTTCAGACAGCGGCATCGCTTGATAAGCATCAACCAATGCCCGTAAATCGGCCCCATTCACGATTTCTAGCCCAAAATTGAACGGTTGCTTCGGTGCTTTCGTCCGAATCTCACCGAAATCAATGACATCCTTATCATCGTAAGCTGTCAGCACACTTGCCAGTTCAGGCGCCTTGGGATGGCGCATCAAGGCCATCCCCATCAAATCCATAAACGACTTTCCTTCAAGGCGGGCCCACTCTGGCAACATCCATTCCGTGCCGGCTTCAGCTAACGACCACTTATCCCATAGGGCTTTCACACTGTCATACGCCCCCACCATAAACAAGTGTTGTTCAGCACGCGTTAACGCAACATAGAGCACCCGCAATTGTTCGGCGAACGCACCACGAACGCGCGCTTGTTTAACAAATTCGCGTTGTGGCGTTGGTAACTTGAGGTGGTGATCCAAATCAATGTAATCCATCCCAGCCCCGGCTTCAGCATCAAGCAGAATGTCACCCATCGTTTCTCGCTGACTAATCATGCGCCGGGTACTATTCAGGACAAATACAATCGGAAACTCCAACCCCTTCGAGTGGTGAATCGTCATCAATGAGACGCTATCACTCGCCACATTCGCATCCGCTTCACCGAGGTCTTTGTCCTGACTTTGTAGCTGCGTCACATAATTAATAAACTGATACAAACCGACGAAACTGCTCTTTTGGTAAGCAGCTGCTCGTTCATACAATGCATGCAGATTAGCTTGCCGTTGCGGACCAGATGGCAATCCACCGACGTAATCCAGCCACCCTGTTGTGTTATAAATCTGCCACAGCAAATCCACAATTTGGTTTTGAACAGCCAACGCCCGGAAACGCTCCAAATCCACTAGGAAACGTTGCACCGCCGCGATTGTCTCATTGACCTTTGTCTCAGAAACGCCGGCAACGGCAATTGTTAACGCATTATTCGCTAAGGCTTGAACCGCCGTATAGAAATCTTCCGTCATGGCTTGCGTTCGAATTAACGCTAACCCATTTTCATCAACGTTATACAGTGGTGAACGCAATACTGCTGCCAACGGAATATCTTGGTGCGGGTTATCAATCACCTGCAACAAGCTCATCATGACTGAAATTTCAGTCGTTTGGAAATAACTCTCCGCCCCGTTAACAACGATCGGAATGTCCATTTCACGGAACACATCCAAGACATCCAAATTTTGATTCTTAGTTGGCACCAAAACCGTCATATCACTGTATGTCACCGGACGCTTTTCACCGGCTTTACGATCGAATATTTCAAACTTGGTGTCGATTAACTCCCTAATTTTCAACGCCATCATCCGAATTTGACCCGTTGCTTTCGTAAAGCCAAACTCATTCGCGACCTCCGGACCGTCATCAGCTTCATCCGTTGTTGTCCCATCATCTAGGTACACCATCAATTCTGCTTCTTTGGGCAAGTCGGCCGGATAATAATCGGCCCCAGCGACCAATTCTGCTTCGCCCGTATAGTCAACATCACCCAACCCGTCACTCATGATTTGCGCAAAAATAAAGTTGATGAAATTCGTGACGTTCGGTTGCGAGCGGAAGTTTTCTTGCAGTGTAATCACCTTATTGCCTGGCGTTTGTGGATACGTCGCGAGTTTATGACCAAACAAGGTTGGGTCCGCCTGACGGAACTTATAAATCGACTGTTTAATATCACCCACTTGGAACGTATTATCACCGCTCGCAATGAAACTTAAAATCGCTTCTTGTAGTTGATTCGTGTCTTGATACTCATCAACCATCACTTCGTTATAACGTGCACGCAACTCAGCCTGCACTGCCGGTTGGCTGACAATTTGAAGTGCAAAGTGTTCCAAATCGTTAAAATCCAGGACCTTACGGCGTAACTTTTCGGCTAAAAAGGCCTCACGAAAGGCTTGCGTAAATGCGACTAATTCGGTAATCACCTCACCAGCCCCACGCACAGCTAGTTGCATGGCCGCTTCATCCAGGGCAAAAAAGCCCGTTTGTAATGCTTCCAACCGTTCCTTAATCCGTTCACGCTGGGTCTTCACCAGTTCCCAGGCGGCTTTTAGTTCAGGATCATGCTTTGCAGTAAAATTCTTGCGCTTGCCGTCTGCGCCGGTCCCCCAGCCCATCACATCGGCTGACAAAAAGGCCTGGCGCATATCGTCCCAACTGACGGTTGTATCCTGGACAACTTGCAATAACCGTTGGTAGGTATCAGTATCCGTCTGTAAATTTAATAACCGGTTCAAAGCAGGTACTTCATCCATCGTATCGGGCGCTTGGTTCAATAATTGCTCAGCTTGTGTCACTAATGTCTGCAATTCAGACGTCATAATCGGCAACATCTGAGCCTGATAAAACGGCGTCTCAGTCAACGACCCAGCAATTTCATATTGTGCAGCTAAGCCTTCTAACCACGCTGTCGTATCTGGTCGCGCCATGGCAAAGTTGAACAGCGTAAACACCGCCTCTTGCAACGTCCGGTCGTCTGTCGACCCTGAAGCGAATTGCGAAGCAAAACGAGCAAACACTTGGTCCTTGTCATTAGCATAACGTGCCTCTAATAGATCGCCATAGACTTCCATCATCAACAATGTCCGTTCGGCATCATCAGATAGACGGAACTGGGGATCCAAATCGATGGTGTAGTGATATTGTTCAATCAGTCGCAAAGCAAACGCGTGCAATGTTGAAATGTTGGCGACGTTTAACAATCGCAATTGCTTCAACAGGTGTTGTCGTTGGGTGCCCTCCGACTCAGCTAAGGCGCTACGAATTGCACCTTCGAGTCGCTCTTTCATTTCCGCAGCGGCCGCTTCTGTAAATGTCACAATCAAAAACTCATTCACATTTTCGCCGGCTAACAAACGACGGGTCACACGTTCAACCAACACGCGAGTCTTACCGGATCCCGCTGAGGCAGACACCAAAATATTTTCACCGCGTGCCGTAATGGCGGCTTCTTGTGATGCTGTAAAATTCATGGTCTAGTCGTCCTCCTCGTCTGTAATAACTGATTGCATCGCTGCCAAAGCATCCTTAGCATCTAGCTTTTTAATATTGCGATACTGATTCCCCATCATGGCATCAAACATCATGACTGGCTTAAACGGCGTATACATCATCCCAGTTTTGTTTGGGCCATCGCGGAATGGCAGCAGTGGGAATTGCCCAGCCAAAATTTGGCTCGCAATCTGGCGGATTTTGGCTTCGTTAAAGGCCAGCAAAATATCCAAATCGGCTTCATCAACGACGTCCGCTGCCTTCGCAAACGACCCGTTTTTATTACGTTTGATGGCAAACGGTGCCTTCACACCATCAACGCCTTCAAGTCGCTCAATATAGGCCTCATCATTGCGCAGAACCCCGCGATAGGTGCCTTGGTTTGCCGCTGCCACATCAGCTTGCGTCTGTAACTCCGCCAATGTATCACCTGCGATATCCTTGACCTTAATCCATGGATTTTGGAGTGACCAGAAGACAGCCCCACCCATCTCACTTGGCGGTAATACCGTCGCATTTGCCAGCATGGCCGTCCAATAAGTCATTAATTGCAACTCTAACCCGGCGAAGGCCTGGGTGTAATCAAACGTCCGCTTACCCGACTTATAATCAACAATCGTCAAAAAATTGCCCGTTGGGGTTTCGACCAAATCATACCGATCAACCTTACCGCGGACCGTCACCTTACCTAAGGGTAATTCGTACTGAACCGGCTTAAGCTTACTCTGCGGCAAGCCAAAGCCAGCCTCAACACCTAACGTGTGCACACCACCATCGACCAGTTGCCCACGTTTCATATTCAGTACCGTATCATGAACTTGAGCAGCCAAACGTTGCGTCAAAAACGTCATGCGCGCAGAACTGCTGAAGATATCAAACGTGGCATCCCCACTGCGTAGCAAGCCGTTCAAGATATTGCGTTCCAGGTTTTCTAGCTCGCTATCCGTTAACTCACTTAACGTTTTGTCTTGACGAATCAATTCAGCAAACAGCTGCTCTAGAATCGTGTGCATCAACGTTCCCTTTTCAGCCGGCGTTAGTTGCAAAACTTGGCGCTCCTTGAGACGTAAGCCGTACTGCAGGAAGAATTCAAAAGGGTTCTTGGCATAATTTTCTAAACGTGAAATCGACACCTTCAAATCATTACTAAATAACTGACTCATCAGTGATGCCAAGATTTGTTGTGGCTCATTACGATACGTTAGACCACCCATCACCCGCGCCGTCTTATCTGGTGCCATTTGGCTAACTTGTTGTTGCAAGGTTTGCCACGCACTACTCAATGTACCGGCAGGTTGCTGATTGGCCGCTTGGCGATTCACGCTAACCAAATGCGCCAATGTACTATCAACCGTGCCGACATAATCGCCAATGCGCATCGTATTCGGATCTGGCAACGCCGCGAAATGGCGTACCGGCACGTTAAATTGTTTCATCAATCGCGTGACATACGTTGATGGTTGTTGGCTCCCTTCACCATCACTAGTTGCATAGAGCCAAATCAGACGATCCGCAGCCGTCATCATCGCACTGTACATCAGCAATGATTCTTGTGCCATTTGCTGTTCCGATGTTTCACGCAGGAACGCGTGCTCGGGCAACCGATCTTGCAAGATTTCTCGGTCACCATCATGTAACAACGCTTTTGTACGTGTCGTGGCTGGTAAATTCACACTTGTGGCACCAAAAACAATCACCGTATGATAACCTTGGCGCTGCACAATCCCACTTTCCGACACACGGACTTGATCCATCGTAGCTGGAATACCCGTGTACTTGGCACTATCAAAGGCTGCCTTCAACAATTCTTGTAACTCTGCAATCGTCATCGGCGTATGATCAAAGACCGTGACAAAATCGTCCAGTACGCCAATAAAGGTCCGCCAAACTTGTTCGGGTTGCTGTGCCGTCCACAAGTCTCCCTGGGCAATCGCCTCATCACGCCATGCTAGCAAACGCTGTTGCATGCCAATTTCTGTTAGAAACAGGTAGAGGCGTCTTGCCATCTCGCGCGCATCTGGGGCCTGGGCCAAATCTGCCAAAAATGGTGCCACAACGGTGCTAATTTGATCGTGAATCAGTGCCAATTGCGCATCCTTTTCCGCAACGTGTTCCCGCAAGACTTCATCATCTGAGTCGGCGACATTACGATCGAATTGCCATGGCTGCTTATCTGTCCAGCGCCAGCCTGGCGTGTTTTTAGCCAAGACATAATTTTCGGTTTCCGCCAACGCTTCCCGGTACTCAGCAACGGTCACATCTTCTGGAATCAGTAATTCCGTTTTCAACAGGCCCATGACATCTGCGATGGTATACGCCGGTGCTAAACGGAAGAGTTTATCAAGAAAGGCTACTAGGGGATGCGCCGCCATCGGCCGGTCCAAATCCATGAAGACCGGAATTTGATAGCGCGCAAAAACCGCCGGCAACATGTTTTCATACTGACCTAAATCTCGGGTCATTAACATGAAGTCCCGGTAGCGTCGCTTGCCACTAGCCACTTCTTGACGAATCATGCGGGCCATCTGTTCAATCTCTTGATAGCGCGTCGTCGCCTGCCAAATCGCCAAATCCTTTGGGGTTGGCGTCTGACCGTTGGGTTTCACACCTTCTTGTTCATAAGCAATCCAAAATGACTCAACCGTCGTTATTGTCTCACTGACTGGCCGTTGCATAGTCACACTGCTTGCCGTCACCGCCACTTGATGGTCAGTCGCAAACTGACGCAATTGTTGGGCTAAACGCTTAGGGCGGTAAAATAAATCATTTTCTGACAAACTCTCTGCCGTCACGCTGGCCGAACCATCATCCGCTGGCAAGGCAATTGTGACGCCCCCGGCCCGTTCGATTAACGCTTCAACCACGCCACGTTCTGGGGTCGTCATTTGGGAATAACCGTTAATGAAATAGTAGTGGTGTGAGACATCCGTTTTCTCAGTTGCTAAATAAACCCGCAAAGCTGCCAATAATTGACTGCTCAAATACTGATTGCGCGTAGCTAATTCTTGGTCTAGGGCCTCACCAATTAAAGCTAAGTCATGGAGTTTCATTTGCAGTGTCCCTTGTTGCGTTAAGGCATCTGCCATGTCACGAACTTCTTGCCACGACAAGCCGGCCTGCTTAAGCTCCAAAATTTGACTCGCAAACTGGCTAATAAACCCTTGCTTCGTCAATAAGTTACCGTACAATTCAAGCTCCGTTTGATGCTCCCGCAACAGTGATTGCACCAACATTGTCATCCCCGTCGCTGACAAATTGGCTTGCCGATAGATAGGATCATTTTGCATGTAGTACCAAGCTAAACGACTCAGTGAGAAAACCTGCACATTTGGCACAGCAACTGCCGCGCCATGCCGATCCTGTAGGGTTGCTAGTCGGTTCAAAACCTGAATTTCCGTTTCAAACTTAATGTGGTTAGGAACCACATAAAAGATTTCCGCTTGATCATCAGCTGCTAACGTAGCTTGGACACGTTCGAGCAACGCTAATTCATGGTCTGAGCTTGCCCGACCAAACAATAATTCAAGTGCCATTTGCCCCTCCTTTAAAAAGCGCTTTGTTGCTACCATTTTACCAGTTATCTTAGGTTTCCCCTAATCTCTCTCATGCAACACCCAACCATCAAAAGTTCTGCTGGTTTCGTTGAAGGCACTTACTAAAAATGCTAAAATAATACAGCATGACTGGACACTTTTGAGAGAGATGTCCGATTTCAAGTGTGAATTAAGAGATATAAAAAAGAGATTATATAGTTGTTATAGAAATGGAGAATGCTGTCATGATGTCACCTCACTCAGTTGACACGACACATGTATCCGCCACGCCTGAAACCAAGGTGACACCTCGACGCAAAGCGAAGAAGTTTGATATTGTAAACTTCTTGTTGCCCGTCTTTATCGGCCTTTACGGTATATCGAGTGTGGCAGATACAATGATTCGACCGGTTCAAGTCGGTATCGTGGCCCTTTCACTAGGGTTGTTATCAATTGCCATTCTCTTAGGCGTTATTCGCGTCGTCCGTACAGCGGTTCGACGTAACTCTATAAAGCGAGCTATTTTAGGAAACCTACCTTTATTTGGTCTGATAGTTGCTTGGATTTTGAAAGCTATTTCCTTTAGTTACTACTTTACGCGTTAACATTTTCTAGTTTTACGGATAAATGATTTAACTCATACAAACCCATGTATAATATACGGGAATGTATGGTTTATAGAGAAAAGAGAGAAAAAATGAAAGAGACTACGAGTAAGTACCTGGTCCGCGGATTAGCGACCGGTCTACTTTTAACTGGTTTAGGTGCTGGTTACACCACAACCAACGTAGCCGCTGATGATGTGATTCCTGGTCAAGAGCAACTCGCTCCGGTTACACAGTCACAATCTTTCACGGTTACGTTTAAAAATATGTATATTGGCAGTTCACATCTCGGGGATGCAATTAGCATTAACGTTACCGCAGATGCTGCCGGCG
Organism: Weissella cibaria KACC 11862; assembly: GCF_000193635.1. GTDB lineage: Bacteria > Bacillota > Bacilli > Lactobacillales > Lactobacillaceae > Weissella > Weissella cibaria. Next base: position 19,473 of record NZ_AEKT01000015.1, read on the forward strand.
ACTACATCGCCATTATTCCTGACAATTTCCTACAGAATAGAATTGCAACGGATCAATTAGCAACATTGGTTGATCCAAATGCTTATACGTACATCAACGATCGATCAGTTAAACTAAACGCTGATTACCTTGCTGCTTCAGGCATGCAGAACCTTGATGTCCCTGTATACTACGCAGGTGATCCAACGTCGCAAGCAGTGGCTGCTGAAGCCGCTGCTGATGCCCAGCGTGCATCAGATATCGCTGCCTCACAAGCCGCCGAATCTTCAGCGGCTTCGTACAACGCCATGGTATCTTCGTTAGCAGCCCAAGAATCTTCTGCTGCAGCGGCTTCACTATCAGCATTGCAAGCAACGCAAAACGTCAGCTATTCAGATTCAACGCCATCAGATTCAATTAACGTGCCAAGCGAAGCACCTGAACCCGTGACACCTCACGGAAGTATGGCACCTAGCTCTGTCATACCAAGCGATAGCGTAGCGCCGAGCGAAAGTTCTGAATCAATCGCACCAAGTTACAGTAGTTCGCTAAGCGTCGTGCCAAGTTCAATTACTTTGCCTAAGAGTAGCGACTTATCAGGTTCGGTTGCACCAAGTAATAGTGTGCCAATGCCACCTGTGTCATCGATCGACTCAAGTGCATCAGCAACCCCAATTACATCTGCAAGCAGTGTTTCACAAACGTCAGTTGCCCCTTCGGAGTCAGCCGTCAGCGTTGCACCACGTAATGTTCGTCAGACGTCAAAGCCAGCTATCGACTTAGCGACAGTCACGGCGGCGTCTGTGATCACTTCAGTTAATGCAACAACGCAGGCTTTAGCACCAAAGCTGGTTGCTGGGCGCACACCTCAAAAAAGCGTAGCTGTTGCTAAGCAAACGACTGATACACCTGCAACAACCGACACGGTCACAACTCCCAATGCTTCACAGCCAACTCAAACGGCCGTGGCTAGTGTTGCCCACCAAGCGACCGTTGCCGAAGCAGCACAGAAAAATGCATTACCTAATATTTTCAAGAACAATACGACAACCCACTTAGATTTGACGAATAACACACCAGCTTACAAGCCGGAATCTACTTTCAACACGGGTAACGTTACCTCTGTTGCGTCAATTTTGGTTTCAGCCTTCTCTGGTTTCGCTTACTTCCTCGGTGGCGTGCCAAAGGGTGTTACGCGTTTCTTCGATTGGATGTTCAATCTATTCGGTAAGTAAACTTAATCAACAATAAAAAGCTACCTCAAATGAGGTAGCTTTTTTGATCTTATTTCGCTAATTTTAACAACGATTCGGCAAAAATGGCCATCGATCGCGTTAAGTTCGCAACGGGCGTTGATTCATTTGCTTGATGACTCGTAACTGGCACATCTGGGAACTGGCCACCAAAGGCTACCCCACGCTTCAACAAACGCGCATATGACCCACCATTTGACGTACGGGGGTTCATATACATCCCGGTTTGCTTCGCATAAACTAATGATAACGTCCCAACTAATTCATCTGTTTCGGGGACCAAATGCGGTTCCATTCCCCCTGGCCACACTTCAACAGTCGCCGCAAAGTCGCCCAAATGCCGTTGGACTTGGGTTGTCACTGCTTGGACATTCACACCTTGTGGGTAACGGAAATTCAACAAAATTGTCCCTTGACCATTTTGACTAAATCGCATGACACCAACATTAAGCGTTAAGTCCCCCATCACGTCATCATGATACCGCAGTCCGAGGTTTTCGGCGCCAATATCATCATGTACAACGCGACCAATGAAATCCAAAAATGTTTTGGCATCGGCATTAAATGCAAAACGGCGCAAGAAGTTGGCCAAATAGGTGCCCGCGTTTTCACCATCTTGCGGGTAAGCCCCGTGCGCTTGCACACCCTTCAACAAGAGGCGTACTTCTTGATCACGAACTTCACTTTGCCCACTTAAAAACGGATATTGTGCCAAATACGGCGCAAATTCATTTTGTACTTGAGCTGGATTTGGCACTGAAACACGCGCTCGTGCTTCGCCTGGAACAACATTTGGTCGTGAGCCAGCAATGAAACGTCGTAGCACGTAATCTCCGGTAGTCTGGTTAGCAAACCGCAGTTGCACCGTCTGAAAGGCTTTTTCACCATTCACAACTGGGAAGGCGCCGTCTGGTGAAAATCCCATTGTCGGCTCACCTTCTACCTCGAAGTAACGAGGTAAATCACGCCAACCATTTTCCTCATCCGTCCCAATAATTAAACGAATTTTGCGGGTCAGTGTGATTTCATGGTCTGCTAAATACTTCATCGCATAATACGCACTCATCAGGTCGGCCTTCATGTCGGCTGCACCACGCCCAAAATAGAGGCCATCCAAAATTTCTGGCTTAAATGGATCACGTAACCAGCCTTCACCAGCGGGCACGATATCAATATGCGTCAAAATAGCGACCGTTTCGGCTGCATCAGCCGGTCCGTACTCAATCCACGTGACCATGTTATCAACCCGACCATAACGGAAGCCATCACGCGCAGCCAATTCTTCCATCTTTGCTAAAGCACGCGCCATGTCAACGCCAAACGGGGTCCGATCCGACTGTGTATTTGGATCTAATATTGATGGTATTTTTACAATTTGATTTAAGTCGGCAATCAAATCCGCCTCATACGGCTTTGTTCGTTCGAACCATTCCATAGCGTTCTCTTTTCTCACGGTTTTTTAATACTTTAAATTTTAAACCAGTTTGCCAACCCCTGTAAAGCCAAAAAGCGAGGACAACCACGTGTCCTCGCTTTTTTATAACCTGTTTTATGCGCGCTTCTTCTTGTAGTAGTAGAAGACTGGTAATCCAATCAAGACTAGTACGATTGACAAAGCAGCCCCTGCAAAGTCGTTGATAATTGTTGAGCCCAAAACAAACAAGGCACCAAAAATGGCAACTAATGGTGTAATTGGGAACAATGGTGTCTTGAACAACGTATCCTGTTCAGCCAAAAGCCCCTTTTTCACTTGGCGACGCAAGATGAAGACACCGAAGAATGCTGCGGTATAGAAAATCCAAATCGTAAAGATCGCAATATCTGACAAACGATCCACACCCTTGGTATAGAAGATATCCAACAACACCGTCATCAACGTCACCGTGATAATGGCATTAACTGGCTCTTGCGTCTTACGTGTTAGCTTGCTCAAATACTTTGGGAACAAGCCATCTAATGACATCGCGTAAGCCATTCGTGGGAATGACAACATCTTACCATTCAACGTTCCCAACATTGAAATGATAATAGCCAAACTCAACGCACGCCCACCAAAGTCACCAAAGGCAGCTCGAACCACCGCAAACGTCGCATTGTTTTGCAACGCCACAATCTTATCTGATGGCAAAGCATGGTACACACCAAACGTCACCCCAACATAGGCCAAGACAACGATTAGCAACCCACCCACGATTGAACGAGGTAAGTCACGGCGTGGGTTCTTCAACTCACCAGCGATGTTTGATAGCAAAATCCAACCATCATACGCAAACAACGTTGCCAGGATGGCCATTCCAAAACCACCACCGGTCGTTGCCACTTGGTGAACCGTTTGGCCCAATGCATCAACCTTACCGAAGAACAAGCCATACACAATCAAGACCGCGATTGGCACCAACTTAATTGAGGTCGTTGCCACTTGGAAAGCAGCCGGTACCCGATTCTCCAACATGTTGATGCCAGCCACAAAGACCACGAAGATAACTGAAATCCAAGTGGCTGATGATTGTGACAAGCCCAAGAAGTTCGCCGTCAAGAATGCGGCATACCCTGCGATTGAAGCAATAACGGCCGGTGCATAAACAACCACTTGCATCCAACCAGCTAAGAATCCAGCCGCAGGACCATAAAGCTCTTCAATGTAACTGTACAAGCCACCGGTCTTTGGCAAGCGCGCACCAACCTCGGCAATTGTTAGTCCTGCCGCCAGCGTAATCACACCACCGACAATCCAAGCTAACAACCCAGCCGTTGATGAACCCGCTGTTTGCAAGACACCCGCTTGCTTAAAGAAGATTCCCGAACCAATCACGGTTCCGATAACCATCGCTAACCCCGACCAAATACCCATCGATCGTTTCAATTCAATCTTGTTTTCCATAACGTAATTCCTACAACTCCCACATAACAATGATATAAAAAAAGCAGCCACCCAATCCTAGCGATTGGATGACTGCAAATCGTTCTTACAGTTCAAGCGTTACACGAAAACGCCCAATCACTAATTGTGTTGAGTTTGAACGATCATTATTATTATTGTTATTTGCAAAGATAAACATAATCGTTCTCCTTCTTTTTAGTGTGCATTTTCATAACGATTAAAATCTTATCATATTCTCAGAAATTAAACAAGCAATAAAAAAATCTCAAAAACCAAGCGCGTTACCCTTAGTTTTTGAGATTAATTGTTTTTAATATTAACTATTAACGAGATTAAGCTTCTTCATACCATGAGTAGTGGTACATCTCACCAGCTGGCTTATCCGTACGCTCGTAAGTGTGCGCACCGAAGTAATCACGTTGCGCTTGAATCAAGTTAGCAGGCAACACTTCAGAACGGTATGAGTCAAAGTAAGCAACCGCTGCTGACAATGATGGTACTGGTACACCAGCTGCCGTTGCCAAAGCAATCACACGACGGGCTGCTGCTTGATACTTCTCGGCAACATCCTTGAAGTATGGATCCAACAACAAGTTGTGCAAACCGGCTTCATTGTCGTAAGCATCTGTAATACGTTGCAAGAAGCGGGCACGAATAATCGCACCAGCGCGCCACAATTGAGCTAACTCACCGTATTGCAAATCCCAGTCATAGTGATCTGAGGCCATACGCAATTGGTCGAAACCTTGTGCATATGACATGATCTTACCAAAGTACAATGCTTCGCGGATGTCTTCAACCGTCGCGTCTACATCCCCTTCAAAGCTAAACTCAGGACCGGCCAAAACCTTAGAAGCAGCCACACGGTCGTCCTTCATTGCTGAAATGTAACGCGCGTAAACTGATTCCGTAATCAATGATTGTGGGGCACCAACTTCAAGGGCTGATTGTGATGACCACTTTCCAGTTCCCTTGTTACCAGCACGGTCCAAAATCATATCAACCATTGGCTTGCCTGAACCCAAATCATCATCACGTGTCAAAATGTCCGCCGTGATTTCAATCAAGTATGAGTCCAACTCACCCTTGTTCCACTCAGCAAATGTGCCTGCCAAAGCATCCTTGTCCAACTTCAACAAACGCTTCAACAAGTCGTATGACTCAGCAATCAATTGCATATCGCCATATTCGATACCGTTGTGGACCATCTTGACGTAGTGACCGGCACCATTTGGTCCGATGTAAGCAACCGTTGGCTTGCCATCTTCAGGTGCCTTCGCAGCAATTTCCTTCAAGATTGGCTCAACCAAATCATAAGCGTCGCGTTGGCCACCAGGCATCATTGAAGGACCTTGCAAGGCACCCAATTCACCACCTGATACACCCATGCCGATGAAGTTGATGCCTGATTGGGCCAACTTCTCTGAACGACGCATTGTATCCTCGAAGAACGTGTTTCCACCATCAATCAAAATGTCACCCTTTTCCAAGAAAGGTAGCAATTCTTCAATGACGGCATCAGTTCCGGCACCAGCCTTAACCATCAACAAGATACGACGTGGGGCCTTAATTGACTTCACGAATTCCTCGACAGTATAACCTGGTACAAACTTCTTGTCTGAGTGCGTTTGTACCAAATCTTCAGTACGAGCGCTTGAACGGTTGTAAACAGCCACCGTGTAACCACGTGACTCAACATTCAAAGCCAAATTACGACCCATAACGGCCAAACCAACAACACCAAAATCTGCAGTTGCCATGTTTTATTTTCCTCCAAAGTTTTATCTCTATCCCTCGATTGACTATAAGTTTAGTCCTCATTAGTTTAAAGTCAAAATAAAAAGTGTTGGTGAATTAATTGTGAAATTGTTTATCCCATATACAAAATTCAGCTAAGTTAATACGCCTTGATTGGTAAATGAATTTGCGCAATAAAAAATGCCGAACAACTTACTGTCCGACATTCTTTATGCTTATTTAATATTGTGCCAATACGGACGTCACTACTTCATCTGAAGCTGTTGTCGTCATAAACCGACCCATCGGTGTGATGTCGTGCCGATCTTTAAAGGCTAGCTTCTTGGTTTCAACTAACATCACAGTGAGGTTGTTTTCCGTCAAAAATAGTTGACCTGGCTTACCGAGTTTTCCCTTCGTGTGCTTGCCAATACGCCAGCTGTGAAAATCAGCCGGCGTGAGTGGATTCTCCTTAGGCTCAAATGCACCACTGTTGCTTTGCGTCATCACAACGCCAATTAATTCTGCTGTTGGATATTTATCTGCCATCATTAACCTCGATAGTATGCCCACGGCACTTGCGGATCAAATTGCTCATCTGTTGAGACAACAAGTCCCTTCTTGAAACGCGTTAATAACCAGAAACGCAATGGTTCAGGAATACCCAACATGTCAAAATCACTTGTTGAAATAGCGTACCGAATACCCTTTTCGTCTTGATTAGTCACCTTTTGTACCCAGTTAGGATCGACAATCAACTCACGCCCAATCGCCGCACCATCGACACCTGCTTGTACAAGTGCTTCAACCTGTTCTGGCGTGCGCAACAAGCCAGCTACAATCAACGGAATATTACCCAAAATGGCCTTATACTTCGCGTACAACGGCTCTTGGTCTTCCTTGTTCATAAACGGCGTCTGGAAAGCATCTTTCAATGAAATGTGGAAATAAGAAATTGGCCGCTTGATAATTTCTTGGGCCATTGCCAAAGACTGATCAAAACGGATACCTGGCGTTGTTGGTTCCTCAGGTGATTGACGGTACCCAATAATAAATTGGTCATCCGCATACGCGGTCCGTGCAGCAACAACCGCATCTAAAACAGCCAACCCGTATTGCATACGTGCAGCTAAATCACCACCCCATTCGTCCGTCCGCTGATTAGCGTGTTCTGAGAAAAACTGTTGCATCGCATACATATTGGCCCCATGCAATTCCACACCAGCAAACCCAGCTGCAATTGCCCGGCGTGTTGCCTCACCAAAATCAGCAATACTCTGGCGAATTTCGGCATCGGTCATTGGTCGTGGCGTTGCCATACCTGGTTGGTGACCTGGTACATCTGAAGGGCCGATAACATCATCGTGCAAAACAGCAGCCGTTTGGGCGATACGACCACCAAATGATAGCTGCAAAACAGGGACTGAGCCACGGTTTTTAATGGCATCCGCAATTTTCTTCAGGCCTGGAATTTTCTCATCGACATCCGCCCCAATTTGGCCAACATAGGTCTTACCAGCCATCGATACGTAGGCCATTTCGACAATAACTAAGCCCGGGCCACCAGCCCGCATCTTGTAGTAATTCACCTCATCATCTGTCACGACACCCGTCGCAAATGATGATCGCAAAGTTGTTGGTGGAAAAACAACACGGTTTTTAATTTCAACACCGTTCGCCAACTTAAAAGGCTCAAGGAATTTATAACTCATCAGATTTAACTCTTTCTACTTTATATGTGATTACAATTATAGCATTCTGGACAACGGCGTATTGATGCCCCTTTTTCTCGCTGAAATCTCAGCTGACATTTACAATAAGTTTAACAAATTTGTCGGCTTGTTTTGTAGAAAAAGAGGGGACTCGAATATGAAGTTTGAAACAAAGGTCATTCACGGCGGGACACAAGAAGATCCCTACACGGGTGCTATTACAACGCCAATCTATCAGACGTCAACTTATCACCAACAGACACTTGGTGGTCATGCAAAATACGAGTATACACGTGGTGAAAACCCTACCCGATTCGCTTTGGAATCAGTGATGGCAGCCATTGAAAACGGAACAGATGGGTTTGCCTTTTCATCTGGTATGGCAGCGATTCATGCCACAATGAGTTTATTGAAAGCCGGCGACCACATTGTGATGGCCAACGATGTATATGGCGGCACCTTCCGCTTAGTTAATCGGATTTTAACGGATTTGGGCATTACGTTTACGGCCGTTGATACCGCTGACAGTGTGGCTTTACAAGAAGCGATTAAGCCAACGACGAAAATGGTTTATTTGGAATCACCATCAAATCCATTAATGCACGTAACCGATATCGCCGAAGCAGCCCGCATTGCTCACGATTCTGGCGCCATTGCTGTCGTGGATAATACGTTCGCCTCGCCTTACAATCAAAACCCCTTAGACCTAGGTGCCGATGTCGTTATTCACTCCGGCACAAAGTATCTAGGTGGTCACGCCGATGTATTATCTGGCTTCGTCATTGTGAAGGACGCCGAATTGGCTGAACGAATTAAGTTTATTCAAATGTCAATTGGTGCAGTTTTGTCACCCCAAGATTCATACTTGGTCCAACGCTCAATTAAAACATTGGCTTTGCGAGTACAGCGTCATAATGAAAACGCCATGGCATTAGCCGAATTCTTAAACAATCACCCCAAGGTAGCCAAGGTTTATTTCCCTGGCTTGCCTGGCACACCAGACTACGAAATTGCACGTCGTCAAATGCGCGGGTTCGGTGGCATGATGTCAATTGAGCTGCAGCCCGGGCTGGACGTTAAGCAGTTCGTCGAGAATTTGGATGTCTTCTTATTAGCTGAGTCACTTGGTGGTGTTGAATCTTTGATTGAAGTGCCAGCCATCATGACCCATGCATCAATTCCGCGCGACATTCGTTTAGCTAACGGCATTAAGGATGAATTGGTTCGTATTTCAGTCGGCATTGAAGATATCGATGATTTGATTGCCGACATGACAAAAGGCTTGGATGCCTTGTAATATTGCTTAAACAGGCAAAATAAAAACCGCGTTAACGTATATCTACGTTTAACGCGGTTTTTCAGTAAGCTACTGATGTCGTCAAATTACTTTGACTCCAATTCAGCCTTACCCTTGGCCCATTGTTGAATGTTAACAACTTCAGCCACACGAGCCTTCTTTGCAGAATCGTGTGATGTTGGTCGCTTACGAGCCCATGAGTTATATGGTGATTGAACAGCCATGATCATTTCCTCCATTTATGTTATCGATAACTTTACTAGTATACCGATAAAAACAAAGTGCGTCAAACCTTTATCCTAAATCCGTCAAACTTTCTCTCACAAATTGTTGAGAAGCATATGCTAAGCCCGTATACTAAAGTTACTATGATTACACAAAAGACAACGTTCCCAGATTTCATCTGGTATCAAGTACATGATATGACACCCGAAGAGCGATCATGGCTCACAACCGACCAGCTCATTCCCAATGAATTACTTAGTTATGCTGTTGACCCCTACGAAAGCGCCCGAATGGAGTACGACGAAGATGCTGATTTAACCTTAATCATTTTCGATGTGGTGACGCCAACCTCAACCCGGGCCACAACCGAGCCAATTGGCATGCTCTTTAGCAATGACCAAAAGCGGTTGTTCACCTTTACGCGTCCCGAAACTGATTATGTGGATAACTATCTCAGTGGTACCGAAGTGAGTCGCCGACCATTACCTGACCACGCAACGCCATTAGACGTCATTCTAAACGGCGCCGAGCTACTGTCGTCTAAATTTATGTCGGCAATTTTGGAAATCAACCGTCGGCGCACGCCAATTCAAAGTGAGATCCGTAAAACCAAGCAAACCCAAAAGACTATCGACCAATTGATGGATTTGCAAACCGATTTAATTTATTTACTTAATTCGCTACATACTGACCGCGATTTACTGCGTTCATACAAAGCGCGCAAAACGGTGCAATTAACTGACCATCAGGCTGAACGCATTGATGACGTTACCGTCGAATTACAACAAGCCATCGATACTGGTGAACTATCACAGCTCGTGACCAATAGCGTCTCAGATGCGTTCGTTAATTTGGCAAATTCTAATTTGAATTGGACTATGAAATTACTGACAGTTTCATCAATCGTATTGACGGTCCCTAACATTGTGTCAGGGTTCTTTGGCCAAAACGTCTCATTACCCTTCACGCACACCCCAATGGGTTGGATTATCACAATTATTTTAACTCTAATTCTGATGAGCATTACCACTGTTATTTTATGGCGGTCGGGGTTCTTTCGAAAGTAACCGACCACACAAAAAAGGCACCTTCGGCGAAGGTGCCTTTTTGTGTGTCTTAACGACCCATTAATTTCTTCAACAAACTGTAAATCGCATACTTAGGGCCATTGATTGGCTTAACGAAAGTTCCCACCTTTTCTTCAGCAAAACCGGCAAAGCCTTGCTTGAAGCCAAGTACACCGTCTGATCCATCAAACACACCAGAAATACCATAGAAATTATAGTGTGGAATGTGACGTGCAACTGCCTGCTTAAAGGCATACTCTTGGACAGCATATGGCCCATAGAAATTCTTGTACTCGTCGTAAGTACCTGAATACAAGTAAATCATTTCGTTAGCGGTTGCCAAGAATAATGAACCCGCGATGACCACAACATCTTGGCCGGCCTTCTCACGTTCGACCTGCGCTTGGGCAATGCGCTTTTCGTGTTGCTTATGTTGATCCGCATATTCCGCACGTTGGCGTTGCAACTTCTTATAATTAGGCTTTTCCGCAATGCGGGCATCCAAATCCGCCACAACTTCAGCTAAGTGATCACGTGCCGCTTCTTGGCCAGCAATGTAAGCTGGAAAATCCATTTCTGCGAAGACAAAGTAGGCATCATCACCAAATTCATCAAAGACGATTTGATAGAACTCTAAATCTTTATCGTGATAATCCAAACGATCAGCTGTGTGTTGCGTCAATGCTTTGAAGTCCGTTAAATCTTCACGGCCTAAGCGACGCAACTTGATACCAAATTGATCCGTCTTCTTAAGGTAGTACTTGCCATCCTTGGCAAAAGATTGACGTAACGCCTTGTCGGCATCGTCAGCTGCTAGCACTGGCGTCAGGTCCTTCACATATTGCCATGATGGCGAAGCGTTCGTTGTCCATCCCTTAGGGGCTGGTGTGTGCTTGAAGCCTGCAGCAGTTAAGGTTGTCATTGGCGCTTCGTTAGCTGCGCCGATTTGAACCCCCTCATCATCATAACGGCGGTAAATTTCATTGGGCACGACACGCAAGAACAAGCCACTGTGCGACTTAGCAAACTTTTCAACACCAGCCACAAACTCATTTACAAGCGCCTGATTGCTGTAATCAATTAGCATCCCACCATCGATTTGGAAAAGATTACCCATGCGCACTGGAATCCAAGCTAGTACGGCGGCAGCCACAACCGTTGCGTCTTCTACCAGCCCTACCAATGTCGTTTGCCAGCCACGGCGTGCGAGCAAACGTGCTTGAGCACTAGTTTGCAAGTAACTACCGGCCTGATGACCTTGTGCAAAGTCATCAAATTGGGCCTCCGTCAATTGTTCAAATGATCGTGTCATATCTTCTCACTTATGTCCCTTAACTAGAATTTCAATACTCTAAATTATACGCTATCTACCTGTAAATTAACAAAAACCACGCGAACCTCTTAATAATTCGGCACTGTGGGTAACCTGTTGAAAAGACTAAACACTATCCACCGGTTATACAAAGTTATCCACAAACTAACAGTTTTATCCACAATAATATCCACAGAAACCTGTGTAAAACTTAAATTAAACACAAATAAAAACGAACTAACGATAATCGCTAGTTCGTTTTCTGTTATTTCAAATGTAATTTATGAGCTAAACTTGTTGCCCGTGCGCCAAGCACTTCCTCACCAACATGTGTCTTTAGCATGGCAATACCGTAAATCACGGCACCGACCAAACCACCAACAATCAACAAGATAAGTTGTGGGATTTTCCCATCTGACACAAAGTAACCTAACGTGCCAACGACCGGTGCAACCACAATGTACATCACCAGACTCCAGAATAGGATAATCATTACTGAGTAATTAAATGGTGCCCAACTAATATCAAAGCGCTTCGTCAAACGACGAATTGACATCGCTAATCCGACAATAAAGGCCAAGGCCGTTGAGACCAGCGGTCCCATACCATACAACCAAATGGTCAATGGCACTTGTAAAGCGAACTTCAAAACCAGCATCAAAATCAGCACTTTAACGGTATAGCGCAAATCATGCAATCCTTGGTATAACGCCAACACAACCATGTAAGCGCCCAGCAAGATTGCCGTGAAGCTAGCGAATTGCAACACCAGCGTACCATTCGTTAAATCAGCCGTGTTATAGAACACAATATAAAGTGGACGTGCCACAGCTGCCATGCCAAGTGAGGCCGGAATCATCACAAACGCCAACAACTTAAACGCAAATTGAATTTGGTTGTTAATGTTGTCGCGATCCCCAATTTCATGGGCACGCGCTAGCATTGGCAAAGCTGTTTCGGCCATACCGACTGCCAATGACACAACCAACATAATTAGCTTGTTTGAATTAAACGCAAATTGTGAAAACATCGCTTGTTGCGCATGGTTCACAACTGACGTGAAGTGATTCATAATGCGGAAGAATGTGTATTGATCAATCACTTGCACCAGTGAAATTGCTGAGCCAGCAAAGATAACTGGCACTGATTGACGCGCCATGCGGAGCATCACTGCGCGAGGATTGAAGTCTGGTGCTGGTACTGCATTTGCAAGTTGTGTTGCAAAGAATTGACGACGACGCCAAATGCCGTATACCAGAATTGCAATTCCAGCTAACGCACCCCAGAAAGCAGCAAACGTTGACTGGACCGTTGCATCAATCCAATTACCATGGTGGCCGATCATAATCCAATACGTCGCAGCAAGCATGTAAATCACACGTACAAGCTGCTCAATGAACTGTGACATAGCCGACAAGCCCATGAACTCAAATCCCTGCACGTAACCCCGCAACATTGAAAGCGCCGGAATAATAACCACCGCGGCAGCCAATGAGCGAATGACTGGAATCACATTTGGATCACCTTGTGACAGCACGCCGGCTAAGAAGTAGAGCACCGCCCCAGATGCGATTCCCAGGATGGCTCCCAGTTGTAAGGCCTGCCGGAAGACTTGCTTCACTGCCCCATATTGGCGAGATGCGCCATATTCCGCAACCAAGCGTGCCAAGACGTTCGGCAGACCAGCCGTTGCAATTAGCAAGGCCACACTATAAATTTGATAACCTTGGGCAAACAACGAGTTCGCTGATGTGAAATACAGATTTCCAATCATTGCAACCCAGGGGATAATGTACAAGGCCCCTAATACACGGGAAGCTAAGCTACCGATGGTCATCCATGCCGAGCCACGTAACATACGTGATGCCGCATTCTCATCATCAATGAAGTCGGCTTCTAGCTCTGGTACGGTTTCAATTTCATCAGCCATAGCTGGCGTCGATTCTTCAGGAACACTTTCTGCCGTGTACGCAGGTTCAGGACGAGTCACAGTTTTTGTAACTGGTGGCTTCACTGGTACAACCTCTTCAGCTACGGTGGCTGGTTCAGCTGTCATAATATCCGACGGGGTTACCGCCTTAGCCGTCACTGGCTGAACAGCTGCGGCCTCATCCGTATGGGTTTCCTCAATCGAATCTGGCTTCACACTTGCTTCACGGGCGAACGTATCAGGCACCTCATGTACTTTGAACGTTGAGACGCCTTCCGGACGGGTTACAACTTCGGTCACTGATCGTGGCTCTAACTTCGCCGAGGCTGAATCATGTTGTGCCTCTTTCTGCTCATCACGGGCTTCGAAGATATCATCAACTGTTGCACCGTTTAATAAAGCCGCCAATTCCTCAAACGTAATGTCACGACGGAATGGTGATTCTTCGTAATTGGATGATTTATCGTCAGCCATTTCTTGACCGTCCCCTTTCGTTTGTCACAGTAGTCACTACTATAATCGATACTACTTTCAATGACGCTACACAGACTCGAACTGTGATCTAAGACTTAGGAGGTCCTTGTTCTATCCTGTTGAACTATAGCGCCAAAACTTACCTAAGTTACTATTATACACAAGAAAACCCGTTGTTTGTAGAGTCAAAGTAAATCCGAAACAACGGGCATGATTTTCTATTCAATTAATTGTTGCCATTTTGCCATAATCGGTCCGGTCGCAAAGTCTTTGGCACGGGCTAATGACTTTGAGGACAGCACACGTCGCATTTCCGTACTGTGTAGCAGTGGTTCCAATCGATGCCAGATGGCTGTTGCGTCCTTCGTGGCTAGCTCACCGTACACACCACCTTCAAGGATTTCAACTGCCCCGGTGTTATCCGTCGACACAATTGGCAAGCCAAAGCTCATTGCCTCAACCAAAACCAGCGGTAGCCCTTCCCATCGTGACGTTGCCAAAAAGATAGAGGCCTGCCGATAATGCTCGGCTAACGCCTCATCATGGAGCGCGCCACGATACACGACTTTATTTTCCGCATGATTAGCATGAATCAATCGCTTGAACTCCGCGACATCCGTCGGCGTACCATCACCAGCAATGACAATCTGCCAATCATCAGGCAAGTATTGCGCGACAGCTAACATGATATCAATGCCTTTATGTTGGATAGCAATGCGACCCGTGAACGCAATTTTGTGGCTCGTCACATCAGCCTGGCCCACAATGGGCATCGTAACCGGATTCCAAATTTTAATCGCCCGATCAGTGACTGTTTGAAAGCCAGCTAAATCTGATTCTGTTAAAGCAACGACCGCGTCGGCCGCCTTCACTCCGGCTACAAATTCAGGTTGCATCTCACGATAATACTGATTAAAGTACGTATCAATATTATTATGCATCCAAGCAATCATCTGCACATGCGGCGCCCGCGTCTTAAGATAGGGAATAAAGCTTGTCAAAATACCCGCATTTACAATTAGCACATCAATTTTTTCAGTTATTAAAACATCCCCCAAATCGGCCATTTGCACCGCATAACGGGTTAATGGCGCGGCCCCATTTTCGGGCATCACTGGATGCTTGGCCGGGACTAAACGGCCTTTTAACTCATAATAAGAAGGCACGTCTGCCAGTTGATAGTACTGTACATCCGCAAATGCCGTCATCGCATTACCAACCACTGTCGCAGCTCGTTTCATGCCGCCAAGTCCCAAATTTTCTATCGCCATGAGTACACGCTTCATACTGCACCCTCCCCTCTACCAAAGGCATAAAAAAGAGGAACACCCACAATTTGAGTGTTCCTCCTAAGTATAGTCACTTCTGAATAAAAAGTATCATGTCATGTCCTGAAACCTGACATGTTATTTTTTACAAAACGACGTTAACCAACTTACCAGGGACCGCGATTACCTTCTTAGGTTGGCCACCATCGAGTTGCTTTTGCACTGCTTCATCAGCAAGCGCTAGTTCTGTCATCTTGTCACGATCAGCATCGGCTGGGATCGTCAAACGACCACGCACCTTACCGTTAACTTGCAAGACGATTTCAATTTCATCTTCAACCAAAGCAGATTCATCAAACGTTGGCCAAGCAGCGTACGTAACAGATTCATCCTTGTGCAAGTAACTCCACAATTCTTCCGTCATGTGTGGCGCAATTGGGTTCAACAACTTGATGAAGCCTTCAACATACTCAACTGGCAAGTTTTCAGCCTTGTAAGCTTCGTTGATGAAAATCATCATTTGTGAAATAGCCGTGTTGAAACGGAGACCTTCATAGTCATCCGTTACCTTCTTGACCGTCTCGTTGTAAATCTTGTCCAACTTGTGGTCGTTAACCGTTGTAATGTGATCACGCAACTTGTCATCATCATCAATGAACAAACGCCAAACACGATCCAACCAACGACGTGAACCAGCCAAGCCGTCTTCAGACCAAGCAATTGATTGTTCCAAAGGTCCCATGAACATTTCGTACAAACGCAAGGTGTCAGCACCGTATTGTTCAACGACGTCATCAGGGTTCACAACGTTCCCCTTTGACTTCGACATCTTCTCGTGGTTTTCACCCAAGATCATACCTTGGTTAGCCAACTTTTGGAATGGCTCCTTAGTGTGCACAACACCCAAGTCGTACAACACCTTGTGCCAGAAGCGGGCGTACAACAAGTGCAACACGGCGTGCTCAGCACCACCAATGTACAAGTCAACATTCTGCCAGTAAGCCTCAGCGTCTGGTGAAACAATTTCCTTATCATTGTGTGGATCCATGTAACGCAAGTAGTACCATGATGAACCAGCCCATTGTGGCATCGTGTTCGTCTCGCGCTTACCCTTACGGCCGTTTTCGTCAACCACATTTACCCAGTCGTCAACGTTAACCAATGGTGACTCACCAGTACCTGAAGGCATGATGTTATCAACTTCTGGCAAACGCAATGGCAATTGGTCCTCTGGTACAAGCGTCTTTTCGCCATCTTCCCAGTGGATGACAGGAATTGGCTCACCCCAGTAACGTTGACGTGAGAAGATCCAGTCACGCAAGCGGTAGTTAACTTGCTTGTGACCAACACCTTGTTCTTCCAACCAAGCAATCGCCTTGTCGATAGCTTCTTGCTTACCCATGCCGTCCAAGAAACCTGAGTTGATGTGCTCACCGTCACCTGTGTAGGCTTCGTCGGCAATATCGCCCCCAGCCAATACTTGGCGCATTGGCAAGTCGTACTTCTTCGCAAACTCGTAGTCACGCGTATCGTGCGCAGGAACTG
Source organism: Weissella cibaria KACC 11862 (assembly GCF_000193635.1). Taxonomy (GTDB): domain Bacteria; phylum Bacillota; class Bacilli; order Lactobacillales; family Lactobacillaceae; genus Weissella; species Weissella cibaria. The sequence continues at coordinate 36,153 of NZ_AEKT01000015.1, forward strand.
CCATAATAGCACCCGTTCCGTATGACGCCAAGACATAGTCACCAATCCAGATCGGCAATTCTTCGCCGTTCATTGGGTTAATGGCGTATGCACCAGTGAAGACACCGGCCTTATCCTTGTTCAAGTCTGTACGCTCCAAATCTGACTTTGAAGCAATTGACTTCTTGAAGGCTTCGATAGCTTCCTTTTGGTCGTCAGAAACAATTTCTGATACCAACGCATGTTCTGGTGACAACACAAGGTATGTCGCACCAAACAACGTGTCAGCACGCGTTGTAAAGACTTCAACTTCGGCATCTGAATTCTTCACCTTGAAGTTAACAGAAGCTCCGATTGAACGACCAATCCAGTTACGTTGTTGTTCCTTGATAGCATCTGGCCAATCTACATCATCCAAATCTTCCAACAAACGGTCCGCGTAAGCCGTAATCTTCAATGCCCATTGACGCATTGGGACACGGTAAACTGGGAAGCCACCACGCTCCGTCTTACCATCAATGATTTCTTCATTGGCAACAACCGTACCACCATTGTAATCAGGGGCCCAGTTAACCATGATTTCATCTTCGTAGGCCAAACCCTTCTTGTACAATTGTTCGAAGATCCATTGCGTCCACTTGTAGTACTTAGGGTCCGTCGTGTTAACCTCACGTGACCAGTCATATGACAACCCAAGCGTCTTCATTTGGCGGCGGAAGTTCTTAACGTTCTTTGCCGTCACAACACGAGGATCTTCACCCGTCTTAATTGCGTACTCTTCAGTAGGCAAACCAAACGCGTCGAATCCCATTGGGTGCAAAACGTTAAACCCTTGCATACGCTTCATACGTGAAACGATATCAGTTGCCGTGTAACCCTCTGGGTGTCCAACGTGCAGTCCCTGTCCTGATGGGAATGGGAACATGTCCATTGCAAAGAACTTTTCCTTTGAGTGGTCTGATGACGTCTTAAAGGTCTGATTCTCTTCCCAGAAGCGTTGCCACTTCTTTTCTACTTCTTTGTGTTGATATGCCATTATCGATAACCTCACTTTAATGTTCTAACTTTAACAAAAAAACCGCCTTATTTCAATGAACAAGCGGGGTTAACCACTCGAACATTCAGCCGAATTGAGACGTCATTTTGTGATAGACTGAGTTTATGAAATTTTTAATGTGAAAGGAGCTGTCGCATATGTCCCAAATGCGTAAATTCGACTACCTGCAACTTGGTGTCGCAATTGCGGGTTTGCTGATGTTTATCTTTTTAGCGTTTGGTTATACACACCACCTGGGCTATATCGATTGGATTGACCAATTTGGGTTCAAACACATTCGTGAACCCCTAACCCCTGAACGGTCTTGGTTTTTCCGTAACATCACCCGTGGTGGTAATACAAAATGGACCGCCTTGGTCATGGCCATCACCGCCATTATTGCCTTGCTAATCCGTAAAATTGACGTTGCTGTCTTTATGGTCGTCAATGTCGGTGTCTTTGGTCTTGGCGTAATGATGTTAATGAAACATATCTTTCATCGTCCCCGTCCTGACATTTATCATGTCATTGCACAAGGTGGCTATTCCTTCCCATCCGGGCATGCACTAAATGCTGTGTTACTATATGGTTCATTGATAGTTTTAGTTCACTACTATCTAAAGAAGCAGGACCAATTGCGCTACGCCTTCATGACACTCTTTGGCGCGTTGGTTTTCGCTATCCCCATTAGCCGTGTCTACTTAGGCGTGCACTACTTGTCCGACGTCTTGGCCGGCTTTAGTTTAGGCGTTTTCTTTTTGATTATGTCTAAGGAACTTATTTTTAAATATCGAACACGAGAGGTTTTCGAACATGCGATCAACCCAGAACCTAGCGCAAATCACGCTTAACGAATACTTAGTCCCCGGCGATTTGGCAATTGACGCCACCATTCGTCACGGTGATATCACGCGTTTCTTGGCTAGCCGTGTTGGCGACACCGGTAAGGTATTGGCCTTTTCAGATATCAAAGCTGAAATTGATGACGTCGCAACCTCACTATTTTTGAGTGGTTTGCACAATCGCGTTGAACTTATCAGCAAGGATTTTTCTGCCATTACGAACTACCTGGAACCAACAACACCCGTTGCGGCTGCATTGTTTCAAGTCGATGAAACTATGGATGCCACAACCCTAACGAACACCGTTAAGATGTTATTAATGGTGTTGAAGACAAACGGTTTGGTTTTGTTGCTATCAGATAACCCAGCTAACTTAGTTGCGGCACAAGAATATGTGGCACAATTACCAACCGATTCTTACAATGTCCACAAGTACGAAGACATTTTGACTGGCGAAACTGCTTTGCTTGTTCAACGTCGTTAAAAAATAACGCCTAGATCATTGCATCTAGGCGTTATTTTTTACTTTTCAATTGGTTCAAACACTGCCACCGCTTCAACGTGCGCAGTTTGTGGGAACTGGTCCAACGGTTGGATATCACCCTTAATACGGAAGCCCTTATCAATTAGATAACGAGCATCGCGCGCCATCGTCTCGGGGTTGCATGAGACGTAAACAAACCGGTCGGGGTTCATATCAGCCACCGCATCAAGTAATTCTTCCGTCAAGCCGCGACGAGGCGGATCAACGAAGATGACATCCGGCTTAAGACCGCCATCTTTCCACTTTTGCATTTGCTCGGGTGCGTCTGCTGTCACAAACTCTGCATTTTGCACGTTGTTGTTTGCGACATTCTTTTGCGCGTCAATAACGGCACGTTCGATAACTTCCACACCTAAAACTTTGTCGACACGGTCGGCCACTGTTAATCCAATGGTACCAATACCTGAGTATGCGTCGATAACCGTATCCGATTCTTTCAACTCACCCTTTGTGGCTGCCATGTCATACAACACTTCAGTCGTCTGTGGGTTAACCTGGTAGAACGAATTTGGCCCGATTTCAAAATCAATGTCCAGCAACTTATCGTGGATGGCATCTGCCCCCCACAATGTGCGATTATCACCAGAAGTCAACACATGTAAACTACGCGGATTGTGGTTTAAAATAATGCTCTTAATACCTGACACGGCAGCAGCGATATCAGCAGCAATTGCGTCTTCATCGGTCAAAGTTGGCGTTTGCGTGACTAGCACCACCATCACCTCGTGACTATAGTAGCCACGGCGAACCATGATATATCGCATTTCACCTTCTTGTGTGTCGTCATCAAAGACTGATACTTTGTGCGCATCAAGAATATCCCTGACAATGCCAATGATTTGATCAATTTTTTCGTCATTAACAAAGTAATCATCCAATGGCACAATATCGCCCGGTGTACGTTTTTTAATGAAACCGGTCGTTAATTTCCCATCAACGTACTTCACTGGCACAACCGTCTTATTACGGTAGTGTGTGGGGTTATCCATCCCAATTGTGGGCGCCACGTCAACATCAATGCCAACCGCCTTGTACAACTTCTGCACTTGTTGTTGCTTCAAACGTAGTTGGGCATCATAAGCCAAGTTAACATAGGGTGCAATGCCCGCTTCAAGCAAGTAATCTTTGCCTGAATCGACACGATCTGGTGAGGCAACTTCAATTTCAACGACCTTGGCACGTCCAAATTTACGGTTGACTTGTGTCACTTCAAATCGAATTTTCTCGCCTTCAAAGGCGTTCTCCAAATGGATTGGGTAATCATCCACCATGATGACCCCAACCCCCGTGTAAAGCACGTCGACAACAGTGCCTTCGTACTGTTCGCCGAGCTTTACCGGAATAACTGTATTGCTCATATTTTTTATCTCGTGATTCTCAAATTAATTTCCACTATCCATTATACCTGAATGCACGGTGGAATATTCATCACGTAGTCGGTTAGCCTTAGTACGTTACCATTTCGACAAGCTGCCGCACAATAAACGTCAAGCCCGGTAGCACAACACCAAGACCAAGTAACCATTTAATCGCACGGTTATCGGAGCGCAGTACTGCCATATCTTCGCCGAAACCGTTCATTTTCGTCTGTATGGCTGCGACATCATCTTTAACATCGTGCAGGTCCTTCTGAACATCATGCACATCACGTTGTAGTTCTGTTACATCCTGTTGTAGCTTCGTAAATTCTCGTTGCTTGAATGATTCAAATTCTTGTTTCGTGACAAATTGTACCGTTGATTCTGGTAATAAAATCCCTTGATTCATGACGTGTCCCCCATTGATTACTTTCACAACATAATTTCATCATATCTGATAATTTTTCATTTTGCAACAAAACAATCGGCCGGAAACGCCTATATAGCAACGTTTTTAAGTAACGTGGTTAACAAAAAGCAGACCTTTCGTCATCGAAAGATCTGCTTTTTGTTAGTTAATGCGACGTCCGTGTTCTTCAACATACGCTGCCGCAACCGGCATCATTTGCCCCTTATATTCAACTGCTAATGCTCGCGCGGTCTCATCCTGAGTTGGGACCATCGCCACAAATTCGCCACTATCTAACCGGTACAAAGCCACCCGTTGGCCCGCATCATTGAGTAAAAACGAATAGTCAATCATGTGATCATAATCAACAAATTTAAATGGCCGTGCGTCCTCACGATAATCAATTTCGTCTGGTTGTGATGTGACCGTTGTCTGCCGTTCTGCTGGCAACTGCCCAATCAACTCAAATTTCATTTCCTGCAAATCTATCAATGCAGCCTGGTAACTAATTGGCACTTCATCAACAACTGCCCGGAAAAACTTTGGCAGTAATTTCTTAGGGCGGGTCACCGGATCAGCTAATTCAGCAAAAACTGTATAGACACTTACTTGTTGGGCAACTAAATCATCCAACGTTACCGTAATACGCGCTTCACCGTCAGCCACCGACCACTCTAGGCCGGCATTTTGCATTGCCCGTTCAGAAACAAACGGCGCTACCAAAGTACCCAACGTCATAATAATTAACCCATCGACTTGGTTAATTGTCACATCAAATTTCTTAGCAGCATCTTCAAATAACATCCCCACCGTGCGGGTTGAGAATATATTAACAGCGCGCATATCCTGCAAAAGCGTCGTGGCCCCTTCAGCATCCTTAGCGGTGATTAAATCAATGAGTTCGTGATACACTTCAAGGCTCACAAAATCAGTCGGTGATAAAATCAACTCACCATAATCATCAAACATTTCATTTAATAACATGTATCACCATTCCAAACTGTACTTAATTATTGTTAACAATCATAACAGCAATTAGGCCCTTATGGCTAATTATCAGGTCAAACAAAAAATGACGACCAGCAGATTTGCGAGTCGTCATTTCATTAGTCTATATTTTAGCCAAGAACCTTCAAAACGAAGTCGTTGTACTTAGCAGCTGATTCAGCCAAGAACTTCTTTGTACCTTCGTTAGTGATCTTGCCACCTTCGTCAGCCAAGTCCATTGTGTTACCAATGTAAAGTTCTGGTTGGTGCATAACAACCATGTCCAAGAAGTCCAACGTGTTACGCAACACGTGGTGCGCCACAACACCACCAAGACCGGCGATTGATTGTGATGCAGGCAAAACTGGCTTACCAGCCCATACATTTTGTCCCCATGGACGTGAAGCAATGTCCAAAGCGTTCTTCAATGCAGCAGGCACTGAACGGTTGTGCTCAGGCGTTACGATAATGAATGCGTCTTGTTCAGCAACCAACTTGCGGAAGTCTTCATATTCCTTAGGAGAGTTTGCATCCAAGTCTTGGTTGTACAAAGGCAGGCTTGCGATGTCGAAGTACGTTACTTCTGCATCGGCTGGCAAACCAGCAACAAGGGCCTCAGCCACACCAAGTGAGTATGAGTTCTTACGAATTGATCCAACAATTACACCGTACTTTGTCATGAATAAATCTCCTAACTGTCTGTGTGCTACATTTCACTTACAAAATATAAGTCTATACGACGTAGCACAAAAAATCAACAGGTCAAATTAAAAGGTCTTCATTTTTATTGTAATTTTTTGATGGTCATGATGACACCAGCGCCAATAACCGCAATGATTGCGGCGCCCAAATACAGCGACACATAATTAACTGATTGATTACCAATTGCCAACAAAATTGGCGCCACAGCCGGCGCAATCGATTGCGGCAAGACCATCGACATATTACCAATACCCAACCATTTACCACCATTTTCCTGGTCTGGCATCGTTAACGATAACGCAGCATAGGCCACATTATTTTCAGAACCTTGTGCTAAGCCGGCCAAAACAGCCGCCAAAATTAGTAAGTCCGGTCGAAAGCCAAACATCGTGGCCGTCCCTGCTAACAATAAGGCGCTGCCAACAATCCAACCGCGATATCGGGCATATTTATCTGACAACCATCCCGCGATGTAATTTGCTACCATCGATGAGGCTCCTGATATCAGATAAATCACGGTAATCATGCTAGCCACTTTAGCATCTGACCACCCTAATCGATCGGACATCACATACACTTGATAGGTCGTAATAATGTTCAAACCAATTAAGATGAAGAAATTCCCCGTTAACAGCTTGCCAAAATCCGGCGTTTGTCGCCAATTAAAGCTGTAACTATCAAGCACTGTTTTTAGTACACCGGCTCTGACTGGCGCTTCCTGTAGCGGTGTATCCTGATACCACACTAAAAAGATCAGTAAGATAATAAAGCCCAGCAGCGCTGGCACACCAAACATTAAAATTGGTGTTTTAACCAGGGCTGCGCTAAGACCGATACCCAACACCGTGCCAACCCCACCACCGACACCAACTGCCACGCTGGCCTTGCCACGTTCTGACTCTGGAAACATATCCGATGTGATGGCATGTAACGCTGCAATTGCTGCATTAAACACTAACTGGACCACGCTCCAAGCAATCACAACGCCCACAACGGTCTGCATAAGGGGCAGCACAAACAATGCCATCGTTCCTGCTAACCCACCAAAGAACATGAATGGTTTACGGCGTCCCCAACGACCCATATGCCGATCTGATAATTGTCCCCAAATTGGATTACTAACCAAAGCTAATAAAGCCCCAACCCCCAACACGAGCGCTAAGCCACTCGCTTTATGTGCCGGATCAATTTGTCCGATTCGAATCTGTAATCCTGACATTGTCGGTGCGATAAATGCCATCCACACGCCAACAAACGCCAAGGCATACATTAAGAAAAATTGTCGCGAGATTGGTCGCTCATTCATTCTCTCTACTTACCTCGATACTCTAAAATTCGCGTTGCATAATACTGTGCTGATTGTCGAATGTCACGCGCATAATCGTTTTCGTAATCAACTGCAATTAGGCCAAATCGCGGCCAATACCCCTTATCCCATTCAAAGTTATCAAACGCCGACCAATGCAGATACCCCATCAAATCAACACCGGCACTTTCAGCATTTTCCAGCGCTTGCAGGGTCTCCGAAAGCCACCATTCACGATCTGAATCGTCACCATCAGCTAAACCATTTTCCGTAATTAAAATTGGCAACTGATAACGATTGTACAAGCGAACCAAGGTCTTTTCAATGCGAATTGGTCGCATATCCCATCCCATGTCGTTGACCTTTTCGTTAGGATTTTTAACTGTAAAGCCATCATAACTATCGGCGTTATACCAATTCAGCCCTAAGAAATCCATTTTTTGATATGTCCGATCTAAGAAAAAGTTGTCACGTTGCCAACGATTCCAAGCCAAACCGAGTTTCGTTGTTACCTTTCGGTTTAACGCGATAAAATCAGCCGTATTGTGAGCCACCGACACTTTGAATGCTGGCTTAATCATTTTGGCAATATCGTAGACGCGGTTGTGCGTTTCCGTTAAGTGCAAAGCCACCTTAAATGCTGTCAAAAATGACGTCTGCATTGGCGCCCATTCACCTGCTATATAGCCAGCAAATGTATAGACATTCCACTCATTAAACGTTAAGACAATATCAATGTCATCTTGCAATTTCTGCAAGACGTATGCCGCGAACTCTTCAAAGTATCGCTCATTTTCACGCTTTTCAAAGGCACCTTTTTCAGTGAACCACAACGGCATCGTCCAATGCCATAACGTCAAGACCGGTGTCATCCCGTGTGACTTGATTGAGGCAATATAATCCTTTAAAAATACAATTTCGCTTTCATCATAAACCCCTTCTTCCGGTTCAACGCGGGCCCATTCCACGCTGAATCGAAAAGCGTTGAAGTTTAGTGCTTGTAGTTTATCAAAATCGCTATCATAACGCTCCCGATGATGAATCCCCATACCGCTAATGTAATTTTGCGGATCGTTCCCAGCTACACGGAAATCATCAACCGTTGGGACATCCTTGAATGCCGTATCATAGTCACTTGCTAAGCGGTCAGCATTCGCAAGCTCCCACTCATGCCACTGCGTATTTTCTGCGCCATCCGTTTGATAGTTTGCAATTGATGCACCCCATAAAAATTCTTTGCCCCGTAATGCCATTTTCTCTTCCTATTCTTTCTCCAAATAACTATTTGTAAACTAGTTATTCCTTTTAGTATAGAAAATTCCTTACAAAAAATCTGTACACCGCCGTTTTTTAAATTTTTGATTTCAGAAAATTTGTCAGCTTTCTAATGCTGATCGATATAAAGTTAACTTTATAAAAAACAAAGAGCCATGCTTCGCAGAAACATGGCTCTTTATCTATTATCACCAACGATGCCGCTCATGGCGCTTGATTGTCCGCCGTTCTTCATCCCAGCGATCCAAATCTTCTTGGGTTGGTCCGCTATCATTTGAATCAGACGCAAAACTAGCAATCATTACAAGAACTGCAATGATCACAATAATAATGATTAACATCTCATGCCCTCCTACTATTCTGCCAGGATATTAACAATGTATCGCCCTAATTTCTGATGCATCAAGCGGGCTTTGTCTGAATCCTGCATCACCGCATGCAATGTCGTGGCATCATCTGTTATTTCGCCCTGTACACCTTGTGAATATGCCGCAACCATCCCCGTCTCATCGTTAACAGTCCAGGCATAGACACCCTTCCGCAGTTCATTCAAACTTTCAACCTGCTCACGTGTTAAAAACGAATACTCCATTGTGTAAAAGTCTGCATTTGTCACCGGATTGCCCACAAAATCACCCGGTAAAATCATACCAACCGGCAACTTAGGGTCCAACTTTTTGAGACGTTGCACAACTGAATAATTCAAACTATGCATTTCCCAACCATTTTGATCCATCACCGTTTTAAATTGCTTCAAAAATGAATCTGCCAAATCCGGCGCTGTTTGTCGCTCGGTCTTAATTTCGACGAGCAACTTCACATGCGCCTGCTCAGCCGCCTTTGCATAGGCCGCAAAACTTGGAATTTTAGCTGTATGGCCATTCTCATAAACTGTCAACGCCGTAGCTTGTTGTAGCGTTAAGTCTGAAATTGACTTGTTCGACGCCCCTTTTGTTAAGGTCGTTAAGTTTGGATCGTGCATCAAGACCCATTTACCATCCTTAGTTTGCCGAACATCCATTTCAACATAGTCTGGATGCGCCTTCGTCACTGTATCTTGCAATGCCGGAATCGTGTTTTGCACCCCATTACCGCCATCAACACCACGGTGTGAAATGATTTTCATATGTCGATTAGCCGTGTTGACCACAAACCAAAACGATGGCGTCGCACCTTGCACAATCAAATTCAAAATCAAAAAAGTCCCAACCCAACGTTTTGAACGCTTTGACTTGCTGACAAAATCAGTTAACGCTACTACCTGATAATCACGCGTCATCAGGCCGAATACAAATTGCAGACCCACAATACTGAATAAGATGTCACTCAGTGTTGCCAAAATGAACGTCAGCACCGCACCTAGCGCACTCGCATCAAGGTTACCCAGTTGATCGATACCGAGTTGCAACAAGTACGTCACCCCAAATGCAAGTAACGTCATCGCACCAATTAGTAGCGAGCCAAAGAATAACTTGAACATTAAACGCCAACCGGCCCGGCCAGCCGTTTTTTGCCAGCTATTACGTAACGCAGTTTTTGCCGATTGCTGATGCAGAACCAGTTCCGGCAACACATAGAAGAACCGAATCGCCAAAAACAATGCGCCTACAAACAATATTGCCAGCGTTCCCCACATCCAGGTAGTCGCCATAATCGTTGGCCAGACAAATTCTGGAATTTTCACATCCGTCAGTAACGCCGAATGAAAGGTCAGCATCGGAAACGGCAGTGCTAACAACCCATACGCCACAATTAATGCACTACGACCGAATCCCATCCGTCGGATCTGGTAGCCAGCTTGTTTCATGGCACTCAGTGCGGTCGGCTTTTGCCCCGCATGAATCGCTGAAAAGCCAAGTACATAGCTCACCGCCTGCCAGGCGAACACTGCTAACAGCGCCACAATCGCCATAAGCAAAATCGCCGTGAAGGCCGGATTTTGTAAAAGCATCTGCTTAAAATTCGACAGTGATAAAAATGGCACATTATCCAGCCACTGTCCGACGTAAACCAGCCCCTTCAACACTGGAATCGCCAATGCCGTAATGACGATGGTAACGGCTAGGTAGACGCGATTGCCAAAATCGGCCCCATGTTAACTCCCAAAGTCGTTTCATAACTCTTTGCCCCGTTCGCTTTTTTCTTGAAGCTATTATAGCAAGACATCCCGTGTTTTCTGGGTGTTGCGGTTTAAACTAGGTTAAAAAAGAAGCATCGTAAATCCAAAGACTCACAATGCTTCTCGATTAAAACAAAACTTCAACTCATCAACTTTGCCGCAAGTTTTTTAAACGTATTCGCGCCTCGAACTGTCACTTGACCAAACTCAGGCGTTCGACTGATTTTTAAAATTGCACTCTTGTTACGTAACTCCGGGATGACACTGATGTAGATTACTCGGCCTTTTACAGCAATGTAATCACCTGGCCCGGCAAATTTGCTAAACGTTACGAAGATTCGATTGGCTTCTGCTGCAGAAACGGCAACAATGGTGTCATGACGGCCACCGTCATCTATACCCCACCACGTTGGCGCATCATCGACCGCGCTAATTACCTCCTCACGGGACATGACAAAGACTGGAATGTCAAAACCAAACGTTTTTGCTAACGTCACTGTTATTTTATCCACAGACACCGCTGCTTCATTCGCAGTAAAGATGACGTTGCCGGAATTCAGCATTGTCTTAACATCCGTCAAGCCGAGTGACTCAAACACCAAACGCAAGTCGCTCATCGGCACTTTGTTTTTACCGCCTAAATTTATCGCGCGTAGCAACGCTACGTACACTGCCATACTGCATCACCTCGATTTTTATATAGCATTGCCCGTTCATTCTATCAAATCAATCTTGCCTATATCAAAAAAGAAGCATCGTGAGCCCAAAGACTCACAATGCTTCCATAATTTCTTTTACTTGTTAAAGTACGCCTTCAACTCGTCAACCTTGTCCAAACGCTCCCATGGCAAGTCCAATTCAGGACGACCAAAATGACCGTATGCGGCCGTTGCTTCGTAACGAAGCTTGCGCAAATCCAAGTCCTCGATGATTCCGGCTGGGCGCAACTCGAACAAGTCACGGATTGCGGCTACCAATTCGTCATCAGAAACCTTACCCGTACCGAATGTGTTCACGTTAACTGAAACTGGCTTTGCCACACCAATAGCGTAGGCAACTTGGATTTCAACCTTTTTGGCCAAACCAGCTGCAACGATGTTCTTGGCGATGTGACGCGTTGCGTAGGCAGCTGAACGGTCAACCTTGGTTGGGGTTTAGTGACGGTTAGCCGTCCAAAAAACGTAACCTAAAACGGCTGAATTCTAGATGACTTCAAGTTTTTCGAAGACTTGGATAACCGTCCGAGTTGGTCTACAATGGTGGATTTTGTCTAAGACTTCGAGAGTCCACCACTTGAAAACCATCCTCCGGACGACTAATCAATTCCCCGATTGCCCCTGCTGCCCCATCTGAAGGAACTGTTCACGACTATCATTGTCATCCGGTAGTTTAAACATCGTCACGAACGCCTGATAGTCATTAAATCGCTCTTCCGGGATTGGAGTTAGATGATTATA
>NZ_AEKT01000014.1 GCF_000193635.1 Weissella cibaria KACC 11862
CACCTTGTTGTTGTGCTTGACTCACAACATCCAAACGACTTGTTAAATCGTTTTTTAACGTACTCGTTACATCAACAATTTTCGTTGATACACGGGCCAAATCCTCACTCGTCTTCTTAACGAGGCCTTCTTGCATCTCAGTCTGCTTTTGGATTGCCTCATTTTGGCGACCAGCTGCATCATCTAGTTCAGCCTTCAAGGCATCCATTAACGAATCACTGACACCATCCATTTTTGCTGAGACACGTTCTAGGTCTTCACGCGTCTTCGTGACAAATGCTTGATGTGTTTCTGATTGTTTTTCAATCGCGTCGTTCAACTTTTTCGTTGTCTCGTTACGCATCTCTGCGACAGCATTCACGTACTCTGTAATTTGATTGTTCAAATCCTTCGCTCGTAAGTCAGCAGCATTGGCGTTGACCTTAATTTCATCATCCAATTGCTTCATTTGTCGCAAAACGTCGTCAGACGAAGCAATCAACTTGGTGAAGGATTGCAGGTTCTTTTCTAGTTCTTGAATTTCTGTATCCATTGTTAAATCCTAATCTGTAAATTCTTAGCAATCATCGCATAGTAGAAGTCATCTTTTTGGCCGGATTCGTACAAGCTTTGAAGCAAGTAACGTTCTGGCAACTTGCGATAATTGGTATTCCGACGCAAGTCTTTGAACATTCGATACTTATTATCGAATGACAACTTACCAATAGCACGCCCCGCCCCAGAAATAACGGCCGGTACGTCGTTTGATTTCAAATCAACAGAATTTAGAATGCGTTGCAAGCCAATCGCATCGTATTCTTGCTTCTCAATCAAGTTAAGCAACCAGAAGAAATACTCGTACTTTGGGTTTTGCGTGCGGACACTCAAGCGTTCCAAAGTCACGTATTCGTTTGGCTCAATACCCTTTTGTATCTCAGCCGCAATTTGATCATATGACAACTTTGCATATCGCTGTTCCGTTTCCTTGATTTCCAAGAACGGCAATGTAAAGTACTCTGCAATTTGGCGAGCAATTGATACAGAATCAGCATTTTTGTTGGTCTGAACAAATTGTAATTCATTAATCAACTCACGTCTTGCCGTAAAGACAAACTTCTCAAAGAACCAGTTGGCAAAGATTTCAATCACATCATCTAAGCTCTTCGCACGTTGCACCGCATTGCCCAATCGACGGATGCGTGGGTCTGTATCAGCCATAAAGAAATTGATTGCCGTCTGCAAAACACGTCGTTCAATTTCATCGCGAATTGCAACCTCACTAACAAGGCCTTTATCCTGTTCATACGCTGCGATAATCGTCTCTTCAGCATTATTTGATTGTTGAATGTACCAACGTTGATAGAACTTCATCGCATAAAGCAGGTACGCAACAACTGTCTTTGTTCGACTCTGTGACTTTGGGTATTGGTCGAGATAAAACCCCTTGCTACCGTCGAATGATTGATATGTGTTCATGACATCATTCTTGATTGTAGCAATCAAGTCGTCATGACTCTTAAACCCGCTCAACAGGCGGTCCAAAATCATTGCATAATCATTTTGCCCGCGGAATTTACTCATGACACCGTCTAGAGACTCTTCAACATCCAAAACCATTTCTGGCAAATTGCCCGCTATTTTTAAATAAACAACAAATGAATTAACCGCTTCACCAGCGCGTCCACCTCGTCCAATTGACTGAACATAGTCATTCTTTGAAGCAGGCAACCCAGCCTGGATAATCGTTTCGACAAGTGGCAAATTAATACCAATACCTAATTCACCAGTTGTGATCAAGATATTCGATTTCTTTGTTGCAAATAAACGGTAGGCATCCGGTGCGTCCTGCGTATAAATTATGCCGTTTGGTACCAAATTACCAATTAACTTTGACTCAGCATCGCTCTTCGTAAAAATGATGATACGGCGACCAGCTAGTTCTTCAGTGTGACTGATTGCAGCAACCTGTTGGTGCATATCCTCCATTGACGCAACTTCAAAGAACTTATGCGTGAAATTGTATTTATCATACGCGACCGGTGAAAGAACTTGTTCATTTTCAATCTCAAGCAATTCCGTCACATCAGTTACAACTGAGTAATTGGCCGTGGCTGTTAAACCAAGCACAACCGTGTTATCCAACAATGTGCCAGACTTCAATAGTTCTACCAACATGAAGTAATCAGGTCGGAAGTCATGTCCTTGAAGCGATACAGTGTGCACCTCATCCAAAACGAAGTACGAAAGCTCATTAGCTTTGTTAGCCTTCATAATAACGCGCTGGAAGGTTGGATTCTGGAAAACAATCGGCGTGACATACACAATGTTCGTTGCAAAGTGATAGTTAACCGAAATCTGTGTTTCGTTCTTAATGAATGAAACCGCGTCAATATTGTGAATCTGCTTCAGATTATTAACCTGATCTTCAATCAAAATATCAGTTGGTGACACAATTAAAACCGGTGCTGGATGTAAAATTGATAACAAGTAGAAAATCAAGGACTTACCAGACCCAGTTGGCAAAATACCAATTGCGTTATCTGCACGATGAAGTAGTCCTTGCAAGATTTCAAATTGACCATCATTTAGATGCTTATAGTTTGAGATTTCACGCAGAATTGTATCGAGATACATGCGATTATCCGTTGTTAATTCGTATTTAAATCGGGCAAATGTCTTAATTGTCCAAACTTCACGTGCAACTTGTGGTCTGTCGAGCGTGTCCAAATATAAATCATCTTCTGATTCATTTGCTGTGATTTCAATCGGTGTTTTATCATCCAACGCGAGCTTCAATTCTTGTTTGTTAAGTAAAAACTCACTGAACAACTCCAAATAATAATTAATCGTCTCAACTGCCAAGCTAAGTTCGATTTCTTCAAAGCCAGCGATAGTTAAATTAAAGTTTCGCCCAGTAATGACCTCGTGCTTGATTAGCATCAAAATCATCAAGGTACCTCGATAAACACGCGCTGAACTAATTTCAAACGCGACGGGCGCCAAACTAATCCAAGGATGTGTTGGTAACGTTTTTAAATTATTTGAACGTGACAAATAATTGTAAACAACCGCAAATCGTCCTAACTCCTCATCTGAAAAGTGCGTTTTACCAGCAAATTTACTTAGATTGTGGATTTGCACACCATAGTCAGCAGCTGACAAGCCAAATGGCAATATGCCGGTTTGGTCATCTTGTACTGTTGGCGCATTATGGTCACCCATTGCCAACGTCTGCACTGCATCATTGGTGTCGACAAATTCTGTTGCCGCAAATTCATCTTGCTTCTTTTCAGGGAAAAGTGCGTTATCAGGCGCTTCTTCGCCATCAACCGAAATAATTTCAGCTAAATGGTCCGCATACCTCCCCAACAATGTCACCCATTCATTCAAGCTCACATTTTGTTCAAGGTGAAATACCTTGTAGAAGGTTTGCCTGATTTTCATCGGCATGTACTTCCAAATGTTCGCATAACGTTCGGTATCACACACAACCGGTGAATAGTCCCGTTCTGGTTGGTAGTAAAAATTACCGTTTGTGCCGTACGGTTCGTGACCGAGCATTAGAATTTGCCAAACTAAATTGGCCAACGTCTTTGCCGTTGCCGTCCCATCCTTCAGCTTAATGCGAACGTGCTCTTCACCTAAGATAGAAACTTCATAAATCGCTGGATCAACAATGATATCGTTCAACGTTAACTCACTCAGTTCAAATCCATTCTTGTCTAGGTCCATTAACAGGTTCGCAAGAATAACCGATAGTTCAACCAAATCAATACGCTTAAAACCTGCAAACTCGTTTTTGATTTCTGATTTTGTCTTACCAAACAAGTCAGCCAGACTAATTATGCCGTTAGCTTGATTGGTTATATACCCAACCTTTGTGCCTTCATCATCAAAAACCATTTTTAGTGGCATTGAGAATACTTGCTTGGCATGTGCAGACAAGTTTGCCGTTGCAAGTTTTTCAGCAACTGCTGCCACTGGTTGCTTTGCGTAATCTATAAACGTCTTAGCAACTACACCCTTTTCAGCGGTTTCCCACGTTTCCTTTTCACCATAACCTGCCAATCGATCAGTTAGTTTGATGGTAGTGTTATCGTCGTCGTACACAAAAATATTTGACACATTATCTAAATTACCAATGAACGTTTTGGCAATCTTAAATGGTCTATAAGTGTGTCGCGACACTTTTATCCATTCATCATCTTCAAAATATTTTGGAAAACCCATATCATACCCTACCCTTATCAATATTCGTACCACGAATATTTTCGAAGCTTATATTTTAGTATAGCAGAATACATTTCGCATATAAATGCAATAAAAAACAGCTCATCACGGTGATAAGCTGTTCCAATATAATATTTAGTTGTAATTATTACGAACTTGCATTGATAAGTTGTTTGCGCAGTTCTTCATCAACCGCATACAAATACAACCCATGCACACCACGCTTCATTAAAACATTCAACGCATTGCGCAAATGTTCTTCTGCTGTTAATCCATCATCAAGTCGCGTCTTGATAGCGTTCTTATCATGGCTCTCTCTAGCATCAATCACAATCTTGCCATCGCGATACTTAATAGAAGGTCCAAGAATAACACCAGCGTAATTCAAATCTAACCCTTGAATAGTAAAGGTGCTGCCAACCTCATCAATCGTTACAGGATCTTCCGACCACGCCAAAGATTTGTTTCTACCCGGCGTTTGTAAATTCCACGGCTTAACCAAGTTTCCTGCCGTTACCATCCATGGTTCACCGTCAATACGTCGCTTCAACTTATAGTCCCAATCAAAAGTCGCTAACAGGCGCGACAGTCCAAATTCATTATCGCGCATTTGAATAGCCTCAAACATTGCTTTAGCGTTATCAAACACACGTAAATCGTACTTAAAATCATGTGGAATCGGCTTTAAATCACCAGCTACAAAACTATCAATCCAGTCTCTAGTTTGCTCATTCGCTTGAATACGATATTGCTGCGTTAATGAGTAAGTCACATCTGAACCTTGAATCAAATCCGCAATTGCGTCTTCATCCCAAGATTGATCTGCTCGCAATATCTGCTTTGGATCAAAGATGGCAATCGTAATTTTAGCCGTCTTGGCTAATGCTTTCAATTGATTTTCAGTCCCAAACATCTTGAAATGTTTCTTAGTCCAAGCAGCCATGTGACCCTGGGTCCAAACCAAATGTGCTTCATCAACCAAAACAACATCAAATTGTTCCCGCTTCTTCATGTAAGCATTTAGATATTCAGTTGGCTTAAAGACGACTGGTTCTTCACCAAAGGCCGCCTTTAAACGCTTCGCAATCGCTGAGTAAACAGTGCGTTGTTCGTCATGATTGACAATCATCGCAACCTTCAACTTTCGCCCAGCCACTTGCTTACCAAACTCAGCAGTTGCAACTTCATAGAACAAACTACTCAATAGCACAGTCTTCCCCGTTCCTGCAGCACCAGCAACAGTAATCAACTTACTATCACCGTCATCCTTAATGGTATTAGAAACCAGAGCTAATATGTCTGACTTAACCTTCTTCTGCTGTTCTGACAACTTTTTAAATGGCGAAGCTTTAAACAACGTAGAATTAAGCACTCGCCCATATTCAGGGAACAATTCTGGCTCGCGACTGTTTAGTTCTTTCAGTGTCTCTTTGAAAATTTGATCTTTTAATTCTGAACCAGCATATGAGCCCTGAGGATTACCACGTCCATTTAGAACTTGTACATCCCCAGGCAATGCCAAGAAGTAATTAATCAGTTCATTCTCTATATCCAAAGTCATCGACTTTTGAAACTCACTATCACCAATCACATACAGATAACCATCTTTAATTTGTTGCAGAACATCATCCTTATCCTTCAAATGCTGCAAAGTTCTCTTTTGAATGTTGTTTGTTTCACCCACATAAACCTTATATTGTTTACCCGATTGTTCATTAACAATATAAACAGTATTACGATCTAAAATCACCTGTTGGTCGGCTGGTGATATGCGTTCTAAACTTTTTAGTCCTTTTTCGGAATAGGGAATATTTTGAATTACAAGTTTACCTGATTTCACTGTCATTTTCATCATCCGCCCTATTAATAGATACTTTTATTATATAGCATAAAACCATTCAAATTTTAGTTTTTTAGCTAGATAAAATACGGATACTTGAATAGGAGAACTGTCACCAGTTCGACCTCTCACACCACCGTATGTATGATTCCGTAATATTAATGTACAGACTCGAAGTATTTGATCAGATTCATAGATTTCGTGCTTCGAGTCTTTTGTTAGTGAGCTTACTAGCGACTTCCCATATAGTATCTAGGTTCCAATATCATTTCCGAAAGCAGCTAATCTGCTCGGCCTCCCCGCTTGCAGTCCCCAACTTCATTAGCCATTTGACTCTTATCTTATGTTTCCAAATATACATACCGATTCTCAGTCGTGAATCAGTCACATGTAGAAACCGCTTGATTTGTACTACACCGTAATTATTTATCTTTCCACGCATGGCCATCTTAATGTCGTCCTGAATCTAGTCCATGTTAACACCCCGACTATGGTCCCCAATACCAAATCCTTAGCCGACCTTTACCGCCTAGTTAGTGCCTTTCAAATTTCTGATTAGTCTTCTAACTTCAAAATCTACCTCGAAATGTTAAACTTCCAGAATGGGATTCCGAAACGTTGATACACCGGGCTTCGAAGACTAATGCAGCGACTATTTTGAGGCATTCGGCGCCCAAGAAGACTTCGTTTTGAAGTACCATTCCGTCCAATTTTTCTATTTGCGCTGCACGAATCAGACATCGAAATCCACTCTACTCACTCTTGTCCAACTGAAAACAACAGCCCAAAGGACCGCAACAATCCGACTCACGATTTTGTTTTGCGGAACACACTTGATACGTGCGCATTGTAGTAACGTTGTTGCAGTTCAATCAACCCTTTTCGAGTTCATCCAACACATCTTTCACCAACACAACCATCATTCGAACTCCTCAATGATCTTGTTTGCAAGCGTCGAAACGCCAGAAATCAAAATTGCCTTTCCAACTGCCAAAACAATTTCACCCATTAGTACATCCACCCTTCCTTCTCTGTCTTCACCATCATTACATCCAAGTTCACCAAAAACACCCTGCCAAGAAAAAGCCGAGCGTCCCTTGCTGAAGTAGTCAACGATCTTCACTGTCTGACCCATTGTCAATTGTGCTTCAACAAAATCAACATCGAATAAATCAGTACCACTGTACCCAGAAAGAAAACTTGGAATTTCTGTCTCTTCTTGCATGTCCAATTCAATCGGCCCAGAAACCATCGGCGACAAGCTCTTGATTTCTGCACGCTGAGTTGAGAAATGCCAACGCACCTGAAACGCCAAATCCGACAACAACGTGTCTGCCAAAACAAACTTGTTAACCATTGTTTACCTCCACATGGACCCATTCGTGATCGTACTTATGATATACTGCACTAGCTTGTTGTCAACGATGATTCCACGGCCAATATAGTGAGGCTCAATGTAGAAGTCCACCACAAGGTACTCGTGACTGTTGGCATCCGCACCAATCAAAACGCTCCTGACTGGTTGATCGTCGTCAGCTTCAACTAGCAAATCCCAAGTTCTCAACAGTTATCTCTTCTGGGTACAGCACAACACTCTAAATCGTGTCTTCCGAAACAATCGAGCCATCCACACCAACAGTTGCAAGGCACCCACGTAGCTCATCTGCCAGCCGCTTCCAAGCATCGCTACTTTGCATTGAAGTCACCCCGGTTCCACAATGACACGCTCAAATTAATCTGAACTTCAAGCGCTTGCTCGTGTGTCAGCGGTTGTGTGGTTCCATCGTCTAAGACAGCCAACACTACAATAGCTTTTCCTTGTGGCAAGAACACAATTGTGTCCAATTCATCACCAAAAGTCACTCGATACGTGCTTGCAGTTCCAGTACCGATTGCATCATCCTTGACCCATGCATCGTACCCGACCTCTCCATTCATCGCTGATCGTATCGAAACAACATCAACCGCTCCGTAAAACACATCATTTAGCTTTTCCAAGTTGCTTCCGGCGTCCCACTCTTCTTCTTCACCAATCACAAAAGTGCCAACATTTGTGTACAGCACCGCTTTCTTGTCTGATATTTTTCTTCCTCCTTTGTCTCCATGTCAGTGACAATCTGTATCAGTGAAATAATATATATAAGCGATATTCCAGTCAAAACACGCGTAAAAAAAGCGCGACCCTTGTTAGGCCACGCCTTGAAATTTAATCCATCGCTGTTACTTTTTCCTCAATGAACTCAATTTCAGTTTCATTTAATCCATATTTTTTATACAACTGTCGATCAATTTCCGAAATAGTTTGATTCCAATCAATATCGGAATTTTGAGTAAAGTCTTGCATTGGAACATTTTTCCAAGTCTTTTTTGTATTTTCTTGGGTAATCTTCAGCGTTCCAAGCAAAGTACGGGTAAATTTAGTTTTTATGTACTTTAGGACGTTAGTAGCCTCTTTCTCAGTATCAAATTCACCAGCAGAG
>NZ_AEKT01000013.1 GCF_000193635.1 Weissella cibaria KACC 11862
ATGATTGATGGAGACATAGATGTATTAAGAGCGGTGGTGAAGTTTTTGTTGGACTTTGAAGAATTAGACGAAGAAAAATCAATTCCCAACACATCACAGTTACAAGAAGAAAGGTTGATGAGCATTATACAAAATCGAATTGACCACGATGTTGATTATTCGTACAAACAATATTTTGCAACAAGTGACTATTATCTGAATTTCTGGCTCTTGAATAGGTATTTGACAAATCGAAAAACTGAAGATGACGGAACAATGGAAGTTTCCTATGATGACATAATGTTCATGCAGGCACTTGTGAAGAACAAAAAATATTAGGAAGCGGTTCGTTGAGGTGAGTGGTATCAGAAAAATATAACGGGCCAAGAAATCGAAAGTGATTTCTTGGCCCGTTATATTTGTCATCAAGTACTTATTTCTGAGAAAAATCAGAAGCTAAAAGTGCGAAATTGCCGCCGTCTTCTTGATAGGAAGTGAATATTGATCAATAATCTGGTTCACATCATCAACTGAGGTTTCTAGCCAAAGTGCAACACGTCCAGAGTTTGAACGGTTGTTACCAGTTGTAATCTTACTTGCAGCATAAGCAATACGTACGTCTTCTTCTGTTAATGCCATTTAGTATCTCCTTAGAAAATTGACTGAAATGTTAGATGTGTTCGATATCGTTTTTGCAGGAGTCATCTCTTTTCTTTTTTAACAGTTAAACCTAATATTTAGTCTACTGTATTTTGGACGAAAGAGTTGACAAAAAGGGAACTAATTGTTCTATTTGATTTTCCAGTTTGATAAAACGGAGATATTTTGTACTGTAATTCGACTAACTTAATTAGTGTTTTAAGTGCTATAATAAATGTGAACAAAATCACAAGTTGAACTTTGGAGGGAATAACCATGGAACGAGTTTTTGCAAGTCCATCACGTTATGTGCAAGGGGCACATGTTTTGGAAACGGGGATAGAACACATTAAAGAGTTGGGATCAAATGCTTTGTTGCTAGCTGGTAATCACACATGGTCGGCTGTTGGCGAGATATTTGCTAAAAATTTGGAAGCAGCCGGCATGTCATATACTCGGGTTGCCTTTCAAGGAGAAGCATCACGCTCAGAAATTGCCCGTGCGGTCGAGATTGCCCGTGAAAACCAGAGTGACGTCGTACTTGGTTTAGGTGGTGGTAAGGCAATTGACTCTGCAAAGGCAATCGCAGATGAAGCGGACTTACCTGTGGTCATCTTGCCAACGCTGGCGTCAACGGATGCACCAACTTCAGCTTTGTCTGTTATCTACACAGATGATGGAGCGTTTGAGAGTTACCTATTCTACAAAAAGAATCCAGAATTAGTGATGGTCGATACGGATGTTATTGCCAAGTCACCAGTTCGCTATCTGGCATCAGGAATTGCGGATGCAATGGCAACTTTGATTGAGGTAAAGGCTGTGAGTGAGAAGCATGGTGACACAATGGCTGGTGGTAAGCAAACGTTGGCCGCTGTCGCGATTGCCGAGAAAGCGGAAGAAACGCTATTCAACTACGGCCTGCAAGCAATTGAAGCCAACCGACAAGGGGTCGTTACGGCAGCTCTGGAATCAGTTGTTGAAGCGAATACCCTATTATCAGGGTTAGGCTTTGAATCAGGTGGTTTAGCCGCAGCGCACGCAATTCACAATGGTTTCACAGCATTGACGGGTGATATTCACCACTTAACCCACGGTGAAAAGGTAGCGTACGGTACGTTGACGCAGTTGGTTTTGCAAAACGAAACGGCTGAGACGCTGAATAAGTACATTGATTTCTATCAGAAGTTAGGTTTGCCCACGACCTTGGCAGAAATGCATTTAGAGAATGCTTCTCGTGAAGATCTATTGAAGATTGGTGTCCAAGCGACGGCGGAAGGTGAGACAATCCACCAAATGCCATTTGAAGTCACGGCTGAAGATGTTGCAAACGCACTTGTGGCAGTTGATGCTTACGTGAAGTCACGTTAAAAATGCTTTAAATCAAGGCGCCTGCATTAAGTTATGGGCACCTTTTGTTGTGGATAAAGTACGACAAAACCTTGAAGAAAATGGTGCCTCGGGTTTTGATTGGCTGAAACTCCGGTATAATTGTGAATATAAGCAAACGGGGGTAAAATGATGGATTTCTTTGAAGATAACGGATTATTCCAGGATAAGCCGGAGTACAGCGATGAAGTGGCTGCTGAAGTTGATGAGCAGATGAAAGTGTTAATTACAGATTACTTAACATCGGATGTTTGGCAAGAAAAGCCACTCGTTGCCAAAGATAAGGATGCTGAAAATATTTTAGAAGCGACGGGTGAAATGATGTATATATATCATCGTGAAGTACCTGGTCAGTGGACCGACGATGCCATGGCTGACGTACTAACATATTATTTCCCAGCGAAAGTCATTATGGCAAACCGCCTGTTTTCAAAAATATCTAAAGTGACTGCTGGTTTTGTGCAGTTTTACGGTACGAAGGTGGCAAAATCTCCAGATATGATGATTGAAACAATTAAAGACTCACACGATTTAATTCGTGAAAACGCAAAAATGTGGCAATAACGTTGCCGTTTTAATTAAAGACACACCAAAAAGGGGATGCACCGCAAGATGCATCCCCTTAACTTATACCCAAAACAATTAACCCACCTGGTTATACCCATCAATAATCGCATTAACGTTCGCCACATCCGTAGCGACCCAGTCGGCCATCGACAATGACGTGTACAATTGGTGCTCCGTGTGTTCACCAGCTAGCGAATCCAAAACCAACGTTTCAGCGTCGCTGATTTCGTGACCGTTGAAAACCGCTTCGTCGCGGTAGGCGATGGCACCAATCTCAGTTAACGCCACGAATTGATCATTGCCGTTAAATTGGTTTAGTGGCGTCAACCCCATGAACAACAAGCCCGTTGGTTCAAAACTGACCACATAGTTCTTACCCGTGAACGAGTTGAACGCCGCGATGACGTCCTCTAATTTGTGGCTGGCTTGAATGTAAGCCAAGTTTGATGTATCAGCGGGGTAACCCAATTCTTGTTTCTTCGCCGCGATATCGGCACTGTTAAAAGCACTTGCCATTGTCTGTCCTCCTGCCGGGATTAACGTGGACCAGGGATTGCACGTGTTGCAGCGCGGTGGCTGCCAAATAGGAACTGACATATATTAGCATAACCCCCGGTATCAGTGGCCTGAAAAGGGTACCCGGGGTAGTGTTCGGAAATTAAATGAGAACGATTCTAATAAACTTATTGACTTTTCATTTTAACGTGACTACAATAAGTGCAACGAAGAAGAGGTGAGTAACCAAGCCTAAGTTGTTCAGAGAGTTGCGTAGGGTGTGAAGCAATCAACTTAGTTGGTGAATATGGCCTTGGAGTGGGTTGAAACGATGATGATGAACGTCGTTTCCGGGTGCGCCCGTTATCGCGCTAGAGTATCACCGCTTTTTAGCGCGTACTTGATAAGTGTCCAAAGGTGATTTTGGGCAGAATTCGGGTGGTAACACGATGATGAGTCGTCCCGTTGCAGACAATTGTGCTGCGACGGGACGTTTTTTATTTGGAGGAAAGTATGAGCACAGATTTAACAACATTAGCATTACCAGATGGTGAGGTGGTCACCGAGCCGCCTGTGCTTGCAGAATACCGGCTGAATCCCTATACCCAAGAAACAGCAGCTGAGGGGCAACCGATCGCAGTGGTGTTTGCTACTTCGGTGGCGGACGTCCAAGCCACGTTGCAATTTGCGACGACGCATCATATCCCGGTTGT
The DNA here is from genome assembly GCF_000193635.1 of Weissella cibaria KACC 11862. GTDB lineage: Bacteria > Bacillota > Bacilli > Lactobacillales > Lactobacillaceae > Weissella > Weissella cibaria. The sequence continues at coordinate 3,780 of NZ_AEKT01000013.1, forward strand.
GACGCAGGGTGCCCGCACGTCAATTGCGAATGGAGCAGCCGGTTTGGACGGGAGCATTCTTCTGAATCTATCCCGCCTCAACCACATTGTGGCGTTGCAACCAGAAAATCAAACGGCGGTAGTCGAGGCCGGGGTGTTGAACGGCGACCTGGATCAAGCTGCTCGTGAAGTCGGTTACTTTTACGCGCCAGACCCAGGTTCGAAGCCAATTAGTACCATCGGCGGCAATATCGCGACAAACGCAGGTGGGATGGCGTCGTTGAAGTACGGCACAACCCGTGAAAATGTCTTGGGTCTCAAGGTTGTCCTCGCCGACGGTCGTTTATTAGAACTCGGCGGGGCCACATTTAAGAACAATGCCAGTTATGACTTAACCGACTTGTTCATTGGTTCGGAAGGTACGCTTGGGGTGGTCGTTGAAGCCACCGTGCGTCTCCGACCAATTCCGTTTGGCGATACTGTGACGGGCTTAGCGACCTTTTCGGATGTGCACGCATTAACGCATGCCGTGCAAGTACTGCAAGCTAGTGGTGTTAATCCGTCAATGTTAGAAGTTCTAAATCGGGTGTCGATTGAAGCGCTTGATGAGTATGAAGGTATTGATTTAGGTGGGCGTGGCGAACAAGCCTTGCTGATTTTTCAACTTGATGTTGCTGTAGCCGGTGCGTTGGATTTGGTTGATGACCTACTCCGTAAGGCCGGCGCTCAGACAATTGACGTCACGTCGGACCCAGCCCGTACCGCAACTATTATCAAAATTCGCCAAGACATCTTTGCGGCCGGTGCGCAATATGGCCGTTTGATTGTGGAAGACATTGCCGTGCCATTAGGGCAGTTAGCAATTGTCGCCGATCAAGCGGAAGCGATTGCCGCTAAGCATGGTCAACGGTTATTGCTGCTCGGTCACGCCGGCGACGGTAATTTGCATCCAGATATCATTTTAGAAAGCAAAGATGGTGCTTTACCCGCGGAAACGCAGGCCTACATTGATGAGCTATTGCCCTTTGTGATTAGCATCGGTGGCACGGTCAGTGCGGAACACGGGATTGGCACGATTAAAAAGAAGTGGGTGCCCCAGCAATTGTCACCCGCAGTGCAAACACTACAACAACAAATTAAAGCCGTTTTTGATCCGACCGGTATTTTGAACCCTGGCCGTAAGTTTTAGGGAGGTAGACGATGAGTTTAAATGAACGCTTAACACAGATTCAACCCAATGCGATTCGAGCATTCGATGCACAGATTAGTGATGTGGCTGATATTTTGAAATTGACGCTGGGCGAACCAGATTTCAATGTACCGAGCCACATTAAACAAGCAGCGATCGACAGCATTTTAGCAGATGATTCACATTACGCACCGGCCGCTGGGACGCAAGCGTTGCGGGAAGCGGCGGTGCACTTCTTAGCTGACCGGTACAACCTGCAATATGATGCTGACTCACAAGTCATTGTGACGTTGGGGGCCACAGAAGGGATTTACGACACGATTACCGCCGTTGTTAATCCTGGCGACCGTGTCTTGATTCCGGCGCCGAACTTCCCGTTGTATGACCCAACGGTGGTCTTAGCTGGTGGCGTACCAACCTATGTGGATACATCGGCGACGGACTTCTTGCTCACGCCGGACCAATTACAGGGCGCGATTGACACCTATGGCGATCAACTAGTGGCGGTTGTGCTGAACTATCCATCAAATCCAACTGGGGCAACCTACACGTCGGAACAATTATCGGCGTTGGCAGATGTCTTACGTGGGACGGACATTACAGTGATTGCGGATGAAATTTATTCAGAGTTAGTTTATGACGGACAACACACCTCGATTGCCCAGTACTTGCCCGACCAAACGTTGGTCTTGAACGGGGTATCGAAGTCACACGCGATGACGGGTTACCGCATTGGGTTTGTGGTGGGCCCAACGGAATTAATTCGTGCGGTCGGCTTGATTCACCAATTTGCGGTGACGTCAGCCTCGAATCCAGCGATGGCCGGGGCTGCGGAAGCACTGGGTACTGAAGCTGGGCGCCAAGATACGTTGGCGATGAAGACTGAATATGCGACTCGGCGTGATTACTTGGTAAAGGCGTTACGCGAACTTGGTTTTGCGATTCCGCAACCAGCCGGGGCCTTTTATGTCTTTGCGCAGATTCCAGATGGTTTGGCGCAAGATGACGTGGCCTTTAGTTTGGCGCTTGCCCAGGAAGGCAAGGTCGCGGTTATTCCAGGATCCGCCTTTGGGATTGGCGGGGCCGGCTACATTCGGTTGAGTTATGCGGCTTCGTTAGCTGATTTGCAAACGGCTGTCGCGCGGATTGCCGCATTTATTACAGATTAAACTAGGTTATTTTTAGGGGGATATTCATATGGCACGTAAGATTGCAATTATTGGGTTAGGACACGTCGGGGCCGCCATTGCGCACGGGTTGGTAACCACGAATGGCGCAGATGAATTAATTTTCATCGATACCAACAGCGCTAAAGCGGAAGCAGAGGCCTTGGACTTTCAAGATGCGGCAGCGAATTTGAAGTATGACGTTCACATTGTGGTGAATGACTGGCAAGCGTTGAATGATGCGGATATTGTCATTTCAACGCTGGGACAAATTTCATTACAAAAGACCGGTCAGGCGACTGGTGATCGCTTTGTTGAACTGCAATTCACCAAGCAACAGGTGCGTGGGGTTGCCGATAAGATTGTGGCATCTGGGTTCCATGGCGTCTTAGTGGTGGTGACGAACCCAGTCGATGTCATCACGGCCTTGTACCAACGCTTTACTGGGTTCCCAGCAAATCGGGTTATCGGTAGTGGGACGTTACTGGATACGGCGCGGATGCAACGGGCGGTTGGCGTTGCGTTGGGCGTGAATCCCAAGTCGGTGAGCGGTTACAACTTGGGTGAACACGGTAATTCGCAGTTCACGGCTTGGTCAACGGTCCGCGTCCATGGTGAATTAGTCGGTGATGACGCCGATTTGGATTTGGATGCCTTGGAAGATGAAGCCCGCCGTGGTGGGTACACCGTTTATGCGGGTAAGGAATTTACCAGTTACGGCATTGCAAGTGCCACGATCCATTTGGTTGAAGCGGTGCTCTCAGACTCACATGAAGTCTTGCCGGTTTCAACCTATCAAACGGATTTGGAAACGTACTTGTCTTACCCCGTGGTCGTGGGACGTGCTGGGGTATTACATAAGGCCTCACTGCAATTAACGGACAGTGAACAACAAAAGTTAACGGAGTCGGCGGCCTACATTAAGCAACGCTTTGATGATGTTTACGCTGAATTAGCAGATTAATTGGTTATTAGGAGATAGGAGAAAATTATTATGACGACAAATGGATTGAAGTTTGGGGTAGCAATTGCAGCAACTGTTTTGGCCGGATCAGTGGCCTTGCCAGCCGTGACGGCCAGTGCAGATTCAAAGACGGTCACCGTCGGAATTGTGGGTACCCAGGATGCTGGTTTGTGGAAGACGGTCGCCAAGACGGCTAAGAAGGAATACGGCATTACGCTAAAGACGAAGGTATTCTCGGATTATAACCAACCAAACAAGGCAGTGGCAGATGGTTCATTGGACCTGAACGCGTTCCAACACTACTACTTCCTTGACAACTGGAACCACTCTAACGGTAATTCTGTGAAGGCAATTGGTAAGACGATTATCACGCCAATTCGCTTGTATTCTGAGAAGCACAAGTCACCTAAGGATTTCCAAAAGGGTGACAATATTGCGGTGCCAAATGATGCCACGAATGAAGCTCGCGCATTGATTCTGTTGCAATCAGCTGGCTTAATTACCTTGAAGGATGTGGCCTTGCCAACGGTGAAGGATATTGCGACGAACAAGTTGAACTTGCAGATTAAGGAAGTCGATGCTGCGCAAACACCAACGGCTTTGAAGTCTGAGGCTGGCGCAGTCATTAATACCAACTACGCGCAACAAGCCAAGATTAAGTTGAGCTCGGCTATTTATGTTGAGCCGGTTAACAAGAAGTCAGCTGAATGGATTAATGTGATTGCAGCGTCAAAGAAGCACGCAAATAAGAAGATTTACAAGGAAGTGGTGAAGGCTTACCAGACCAAGGCCACTAAGGCTTACTTGAAGTCTGAATGGGGTCAAGCCGAGCTACCAGCTTGGGATATTACGTTGAAGTAAATAGTTAACAGGGGATATTTTATGCATAAAGTGAAGTTGGGTTTGTTAGTGGCTAGTGCGTTGGTTACGGCCGGGGTTGGCGTCGCCGCCCAAGAACAAGGTGTGTTGGCAGCCGATAATAAGACGGTCACAGTGGGTGTGGTCGGGGATACGGCCCGCGAATTGTGGGAAAACATCGGGCAACGCGCCAAGAAAGAGTATGGCATCACGATTAAGTTGAAGGAATTCAATGACTATGTGAAGCCAAATCAGGCGTTGGTCGATGGGAGTTTGGATTTGAATGCCTTCCAAACCAGGATTTTCTTTGATGATCAGAATAAGAAAATGGGTAGCAAGTTGACGTCGATTGGTAAGACGGTAATTGTACCAATGCGGTTGTACTCGTTGAAAGCCGACAAGCTGAGTGACATCAAGTCAGGGGCCACAATCGCGGTGCCAAACGATGCGACGAACGAGCAACGTGCCTTGAATGTCCTGGTGCAAGCCAAGTTGATCAAGTACAACACCAAGGTGACCGATCCAACAGCGAAGGATATTACCTGGAATCCCAAGAAGTTGAACATCAAGGAAGTTGACGCTGGTCAAGCTGTCTCAGCCTTGAAGACTACGGATGCAGCGGTGATTAACGGTAACTTTGCCCACGATGCCAAGTTAGCGGACAAGGATATTTTGTTAACGCAAAATTTGAAGAAAAATGTTGATCCGTACATTAACTTGATTGCAGCCCGTAAGACGGAGGCTAATAAGAAGGTGTATAAGCAAATTGTGAAGGTATACCAAACCAAGGCCACCAAGGCTGAAATTAAAAAGTTGTTTGGCAATTCACAGTACCCCGCTTGGAATTTGAAGTAAATCCGGAAAATCCGGCACATTATGAAGCGAGCTGACACAAAGGTTGTGTTAGTTCGCTTCTTTTTGTGCTAAAAAGTAAGAAACGTCCCGGAATTGAGCTGAATTTGGCTTGTTTTTGGTAAGAATGGCCGGTGATTGTTAAAACTGTCGCAAACTAGGCCAATTTGCAACCATATCCGCTAATACAGGGGCCAGGGGGTTATTATAATGACAAGGGAAAAAGGAACGCATCGATATTAAGGGGGTTCGTATCATGATGACATTTCTATTTAGTTTGTTTAGCTTGATTGCCGCAGCGGTTTCATTTGCTGGTTACAAGACAATCTTTAAGATTGATGAGAATGATGAAGATGTTGCTGACGTGGTGTCAGCAAAGGTGGCGTCGCATAAGCACGATGCAAACAATGGAATGGCTGCGTCACACTAATTTGGGATTAGTGTGCGCCGTGATACGTCGGGATACCCGTTGGCTGTGGTGGCTGACGGGTTTTTATGTAGTAAAAAAGACTGACGCTAGGTCAGCCTGTTAATCGTTAAATGAGTTGCATAATCCCGGTGATGATGGGACCGAGTGACAAAAGTGCAATGACGATGCCAATGTAAAAACCGTAACCAAACCCCAATAGTTTAAATGGTGAGTCAGTCGGGCGGGCCACCTTTTCGTAGGTTTTGACCGAACGCTTTGACAGCACGATCTCTAATAAGCCGAGTCCGAGCATGATAATCCCCAATAATAATGTCATGATACCGCCTCCTTATGCTCAGTCTAGCAAAAAATCAGTTGGTACAACAGCAAAGCGTTGGTTGTTTTTTGCGCAACTTCTGCTAGACTAAAGAAGAATTAAATATTCACCACTAGGGGAGCCATTTGGCTGAGACGGGAAACCGGACCCTTTGAACCTGTTGAGTTAAGACTTGCGTAGGGAAGATGGTAGACCGACTAGAATGTCTTTCAAATCGATCGATCCGTTTTTTGTTACGCGGGTTGGTCGATTTTTTAGTTTCTAGGAGGAATGATGACAACGTTATTGACCAATATCCGTGAACAACAGCCACTGGTATTAAATGTGGCGAACTTGGTAACCATGCAACGGGTTGCCGATGCAATTAATGTATTGGGGGCATCCCCATTAATGACCGATGAGGTGACCGAAGCCGAAGAACTGGTGGCCATCGCCGATGCTGTCGTGTTGAATACCGGTACCTTATCGGAAGCCCGCTGGCCACTATTTGTTGCGGTTGGGCAAGCGGCTAACCGGCAACACAAGCCTGTTGTTTTGGATCCGGTGGCGGTGGGGATGCAGTACCGGGCGCAGTTTGTGACGCGTTTACTAGACGTGATTAAAGTCGATGTCATTCGAGGCAATGCGGCTGAAATCGGCTGGTTTGCTGGAGTGACTGTGGCGGGCCAAGGAATTGATGCCCATGATACTGACGCCCATGTGGAAAATGCCGTGAACGCAGCCCAACAAACAGGCGCCACGATTGTGCAAACAGGCGTTATTGATGTGATTACCGATGGTCAGTTAACTCGCCAAGTGACAACCAATTCACCGTTGCTGGCGGTGAATGTCGGTGCCGGCGATATGTTAAGTGGCATGGTTGGCGCGTTTGTCGCCGTGACCGATGATTATCTGTTGGCTGGTGAGACTGCTGCGCAAGTGCTGGGCCAAGCTGGGGAACAAGCAACTGCACAGGGGCCTAATCAACCCGGCACGTTTGTTGCGACCTTGTTTGATGTACTGTACCAAATGGCCCAAGCGGAGGTGATCGCATGATTGACGTACCACAAGTCATGACAGTTGCGGGCATTGATGCCAGTGGTGGTGCCGGGGCTAATGCCGATTTGAAAACCTTTCATAACCAAGGCGTGTATGCAGCGTCGATTATCACGGGTTTAACCGCGCAAAATACGTTGGGCGTACAAGCTGTTTTGCCCACCCCAGCCGACTTTGTGACTGCCCAGTTTGATAGTGTGTTAGCAGATTTATCGATTCAAGCGGTGAAAACAGGTGCTTTGTTTGATGCGGAACGAGTCCAAACGGTGGCGGATAATTTGGCGCAAGCCCAAATCCCATTTGTGGTGGTTGACCCAGTCATGGTCGCTAAAGGTGGCGCGCCATTACTAACGGATGACGCAGTGGCTGTGTTGGTTGCCGAATTACTGCCACTGGCGACGGTGATGACACCTAATTTAGCGGAAGCGAGTGTATTACTTGACCGGCCAATTGCGTCGGAAACCGCGATGGTGGCGGCTGCGCATGATTTACGGGCCCTCGGACCAGCAAATGTCGTCTTAAAGGGTGGCCATTTGGCTGACAGTCGCTCAGATGAAGTGGCAGACTATGTTGCACTAGCCGACGGGACGGGGTTCTGGCTCCGGGCGCCGCGGGTGGCAACGAACCGTACCCACGGCACCGGCGATACATTGTCGGCGTATATCACAGCGCATTTGGCTAAGGGTGAAACACTAGCTGCGTTGATGCCAGATGCCAAGCGGTTTATGACAGCAGCGATTTCAGAAACAATTGCTGTCGGTCATGGACACGGACCATTGAATCATTGGGTGACGGGATGAATAAAGATGACTTACAACGCTATTTTGTAGCTGGCTCACAGGACTTTCCAACATTGACCTTGTCGGAATATGAAGCCAAAATTGTGGCGATGATGCAAACCGGGATTACTGCCTATCAGTTCCGGGAAAAAGGGGCTGGGCTGACAGATTCGGCCACCCGTTTGGCGTTAGCGCGTCGATTACAAGCTGCCGCCAAGGCTGCTAATGTCCGATTTTTTATTGATGATGATGTCGATCTTGCGCTAGCAATTGGGGCGGATGGCATCCACGTTGGCCAAGATGACCGTGATATTCGGACGGTGATTGCGGAGACGCCACCCGAGATGATTGTTGGTCTGTCGGTGCGTAATGTGGATGAAATGCAGGCCGCACAAGCAGTGGCCGGACTGGATTATCTGGGGGTCGGGCCAATTTTTGCCACGACGACGAAAGCGGATGCTGCCGATCCGTTGGGCTTGGCCGGTTTAACGACCGTGTTAGCCCATAATGAACACCATTTGCCAACCGTCGGGATTGGTGGTATCAGTCTAGCAACGTTACCAGCGCTGGCTCGGACGGGCCTAGATGGTGTTGCGGTGGTCAGTTTGCTAAGTCAGGCTCCTGATGCCACGACGGTTGTACAGGAGATGACCAGATTATGGGGGATGGCAGAATGAAGCAAGCAGAGCTCGAACAAATTCAAACGAAATGGTTGACGGAGATTATGGCGACCCCGTTCGTGCAAGGCATTCGCACGGGTGACTTGAGCCAGGCGAGCCGGGATTACTATGTTGCCCAAGATGCCCATTACGTGGGGCGTTTTGAGGCGTTACTTGCGCAAACGATGCAACAATTGCCACCGACGTTACGGCGTCGAGCCGCTGTGACAGCCGATGAGGAAGATGCTCATTTAGGGTTGCAACCTAGTGAGCGTTTTCAGCAGATTGATCCGGCACCCCATAATTTGGCATATTTGGCGCATCTTGATCAGACGGTGCAACTAGGTGATCCGTTAGCTAGCATGTTAGCGTTATTACCCTGTACGGAATCGTACGGCCTGATTGCGCAAAAATTAGCCCAAGCGGGTGTAGCCCCCAGTGGATACACAGACTGGGTGGCGTACTATGTGGGGGATGCTTATCAAAGTGCGGTTACCTGGAGCTGGGCAACCGTGGCGCAACTCTTACAGCAAAGCCAGTCAGCGACAATTGACTATGCGGGCATTTACGCGACGTCGTATCAGCATGAACTGACATTTTGGCAAATGGCTGAAAATTAATTGCTGAACAAAATTTTTCATGCTACAATAAAACTATCTTGTGAGGTACCGGTGCGCCGGTGCCTCATTTGTAGTTTATAGAGGAATTGCAACAGGGTTAACAGTTTCGGAGGGGGACTAAATGGTGACGACATTGGCGAAAGAAGACCGTCATAATAAAAACCGCGCCATTGATAAACGGCGCGGTTGGGTGTCATTAGTAACTATAATCATAACGGTACCTCGTTTCGTAGTGACTTCATTGTAACAAGTTTGGGTGAAGAATGTATGGTCGCCACCAAATTTCCGGTATAATGAATGTAAAGCAATTTGGGGGAATTGAACATGGCAAAGTTGACAGAAAATCTGCAGGCAGTAAAACGAGGCGCTCAGCGTTTGGGAGATGATGTAAAACAACGGGCGACGGATACACGGTTAAACATGACGATTAATCGTAAATTGGCCTTGCCGTTCAAAGCGATGAAGCAAAGTCGGCGGGCCGCGATTGCACAGCTAGCGGAATTGTATAAAGCGAATACGATTTCAACGAGTGAATTCAACATTGTGGCGCACCGGTTTGAAACACAATTGGTGGCAGATGTTAATGAAGCCATGCGTAATATGGTCGTGGCGTTTATGACCGATGAAGCGACGCAACAGTTTGAATTTGATGCGGAATTGGTGCATGACGTGCAGTTATCAGTGGTGACGCCAACCAACTACGTGAAGTTGGCCACTAATCCGGCCGGAAAGTCGATTAGCAACGCAACTAAGCGAGCAGTTGTGTTGCAAGCGGGGCAAATGGCGATTTCACAAGCAGCCAAGTTACGGAAGAAAACTAACAGCACAGGCACGACGAAACGGGGGTCGGGCGTTGCGAAAGGTTTGGCGGTTGACGCCGCCGTTGCTGGTATCGGCATGGCTGCCGAAACGATTCAGCAACAATTGATGGCCCGTAAACAATTTAAAGTGTCAGGCTTACAAGGCGAATATGATAGCGTTCTGCAACAAGTAGCAGAACAAGTTGAAGCCTTCAAGGCTAGTCTACAAGTGGCCGATCCAGGTTTGAAATTGTTACCAATGACTGAGTTGATTGATGACGCAACAGATCAGCAAGATTAAATAACCGGTAACACCATAGCGTTTGTTATGGTGTTTTCATTTGCAAATGCTTATACTGGTAGGCAAATCAGATTGTGAGGGATGCAATTGAAAAGACTAGGATTAAGTTTGGCAGCTGTGACAGCGGTGATACTGTTCACGACTGGCAACGTTCAGGCGGCTGATCAGGCAACCGAACGGATTAAACAATTAGACACAACGTTGGAACAAGCCCAGGAAGTGACGCTGGTGCAGAAATTCTTCCGGTTATCGACGTCGTACGATGTCCGGGTAGCTGGTAAATCAGTTGGCACGTTGACGGGCGATTTTTGGCACCCGTTTGGTGATACGTTGGCGCTTGAGACACCAGCTGGTGACGTGGCTTACCGTGAACACCAGTCTCGGCGACTATTAGCGTTGTCAATCGCACGCGGCGGTGTCTTCGCGACGGCCGACGGTACGTATGATGGCGCACTGCGCGAAAAGGTGTGGGCCTTGTTCTTCCATCAGTACCAGTTTTTGGATAAAGCAGGGGATGTCGTTGGCCAATCGCGGCGGAATCCATTCCATTTATTCGCAACTAGTTATCGGATTACGGATAACAACGGCAAGCGTCTGTATACAGCAACAACGGAGCGTTGGCACTTGACCAAGCAAATTAAGATTAAGCAGGTGCGGTCGTCAAAACAGATTAATATGAAAAAGGCCGTTATGGTTACGGCAATTGAAGAGGCTATTGACGAGGCAAAGCGTTCAAAACGATAGGGGATACTCATGAAAACAATTGTAATTACTGGTGGTAGTGACGGTATTGGTGCTGCTGCGGCAAAAGTATTAGTTGGTTTAGGGCACCGAGTCATCATTGTCGGACGCAAGCCAACAAAGACGGCAGCTGTCGCGAATGCGCTTAAGATACCATACCACTTGGCGGACTTTACGAAACTTGCCGATGTGCAACGTCTGGCAAACGAGCTACGCCAGTATGATCATATTGATGTGCTGGCGAATAATGCCGGCGGTATCATGGGCGAGCGGACATTAACGGCCGATGGTTTCGAGAAGACGTTTCAGGTTAATCACTTAGGCGCCTTTTTATTGACCCAACTGTTGCTCGATAAATTGTTGGCGGATCACGCGACAGTCATCGCAACGTCAAGTATCGCGGCTAATCTGTTTGGGGCACCATTTGATGTGAATGATCTCAACGTGGTCCAAAGCTATACGTCGGAAAAAGCGTACGGATATGCGAAGTACGAAAATATCTTATTCACCCGTGAATTAGTGCGTCGTTATCCAGGACAACTACATGCGGTTGCGTTTCATCCGGGAGTCGTCCGGACGAGTTTTTCGAGTGAATCGAATACTGTGATGCGCTGGCTCTATCAGACACCACTGAAATATTTGGGAACAATTAGCCCAGCTAAGAGTGCGCGACGCCTGGTTAAGTTAGCTTTGGGTACACCGGGAGTTGACTTTACCGATGGCGCTGTTTATAACGGTAACCACCTGCTGAAGGTGAAGAACCAAGATGTCGACGGGCAAGATGGCCAAGGGTTATGGGAAACGTCAATGCACGCAGTTGTAGATTATCTAGCCTAATAGCTTGAATCTCTGAGAGAATGAGCCTACAATTTCTGTGTAGATTTATATTAAGATATAGAAGGCTTATCATGATTGAGTTCATTTTAATTGTTGTGGCCGCAGTGGCGTTTGCTTTGTTTGAAGTGTTACGGCGCCGGTCGCACGCAAATTTCAAGCAGAAAAAGGCAGTTGTAACAGCGCAAAGTGGTTATGACCCCAACGATTGGTATGACGATGGCACAACGAAGGACGTCTCGGTGACGCACGTGCGACCAAGTTACCGGCGTGTGTATCAGGCAGACAATGCCGTCCCGGAAGGTGTCGATCTTAATACTAAGGGCATCGTTACCATTAACGGACATAAGTTTCTGGGCATCATTAACGAGTTAAATCACCAAGCACGTTGGGTTGATTTAGCCGATGCCAAGACGATTGATTATGATGACTTGTATGGTCAGGGCATCACGTGGGCGGAAGTCATGGCCCAAGCAAAATAAGTGTGATTGATTTGGCTGTTTTGGTGGTAATGCTACCGAGGCAGCCTTTCTTTTTACTATACAAAGAAAGCGCTTACATCAAGAGGCAATTTGTGCTATGCTTAACAGGTAAAAATGATATCAATTTGGGGGATAATCATGGCACTATTAGGGGCAATTGAAGGTGGCGGTACCAAATTTGTGGTGGCTGTAGCCGATGCGGCACATCCAGAGACGGTCGTTGCACGGGAAAGTTTTCCGACGGCGTACGCAGCTGAGACGATGAGTCAGATTCAAGCGTTTTTCGATCAATATCAGGATATTGTTGCGATTGGTATTTCAATGTTTGGACCAATCGATGTTAATCCAGCCAGTCGCACATATGGTTATGTGCTGGCAACGCCCAAGCGTGGTTGGTCAGGGTACAACTTTTTGGGCGCCATGACCGAATGGCGCGATATACCATACTATTGGACAACGGATGTGAACGGTTCAGCGTGGGGCGAATTCGTATCAGGCGCTGGTCAGGAAAACGACAACATTCTGTATTTGACGGTTGGCACGGGTATTGGCGCCGGCATTGTGGCCAATGGTCAATTACTGCAAGGTATTTCGCATCCGGAAGCGGGCCACATTATGGTGAATAAGCACCCAATGGACACGTATAAAGGACATTGCCCATTCCACGGCAATCACTGTTTAGAAGGTGTCGCGTCTGGACCGGCAATGGCTGAACGATGGGGTCAACCCGCTAATTTGTTAGATGATGACAGCACAGCCTGGCAACTTGAGGCATTTTACTTGGCTCAGGCGGCCGTGACGTATACTACGATTTTGCGACCAGAAAAAATCATTTTTGGCGGCGGTGTACCACATCGCGATGTCTTGATGTCGCTTGTCCGCAAGTCGTTTGCGGCACAACTGTCAGATTATTTGGCGGTGCCGAACTTAGATGACTACTTGGTTCGAGCGGGTAATGGGGATGACGCTGGTATTTTAGGTAGCTTCTACTTGGCCAAGACATTAGTTTAAATTCACGCTATAATGAAAACCTGATCAACGATGGTCAGGTTTTTTGCGTTAGGAGGCACACTTGGTATGCAGGATGAACAACAGGTGATTGAATTTTGGGGACCGGAATTGTTAAAGGCGGCTGTCTTTGACGGTATTTCGTTAACGGACGGTACGTTTATGACCGATGCGTCGCGCCGACTGGTGTTTATTGGCTCGTCTGACAGTGCGGTTGCGATGACTGAAGCGGTTGACCCTGCCACCAATGCGCATCCGCTCCTTGTGAAGCAGTTTCCAGTGACGAACAAAACGTTGTCAGTGTTGCGGATGGCGTTTCCAGGTTACGACGTGCTACTAACGGATGGTATCTACCGGTTAGACTGGCGCCCAACTTGGGGTCACCCAACGATTCGCCAAAGTTATATTGCGGATTTTAAAGATGCGTTTGAGTATGAGGTGGGTCATCAACAATTTGCGAGCTACCTCCGTGATGCAACAATTCGCTATGCTGAGGAAGGGTAAACGAGACGAGATGAAAAAGAGTACGTTAAAGTTGGGTATGACTGTCATTGCGGTCGCACTGTTTGTCTATGCGTTAGTTGATATGTTTTTGTACCATGATAATCGACGAATGGCGTTGATTGTGTTCGTAGCGCTACTGTTAGGCTATTACGCCGCAAAAGTGAAATAAGAATGATGAGGCAGTTTGATTGTTAATCGAGTTGCCTATTTTTTATGCCTTAATCTGTTGGTATAATGGAGAGACTTAAAGGGAGTGATAGAAAAATGATGATGATTTTGCAAGTAATTGTGTTGATTTTTATTGTGTTAGCGTTAGCTGGTTTAGTAATTGGTTTAATTGGCGGCTTGATCCATTTCTTTAAGACGAACCGACAATTACCAATGGGTACTCGGTTTCAACTATTAGGTAAAGATGTATTTGGTACGATGGTTAAGATGATTGGACGTATTTTTACATCACTGGCGAACTAAATCAGAAAGTGAGGACATTGATGTATTACGAATTTACGACAGTTACAATTGCGGACGAGTTAGCTGAATTACATATTGTTGCGCAAGATAGTGACGTGCCTGCGCAACACGTTCGCGTGGCGTTGTCGCAAAAGTTAGCGAAACGGTTGGGATTGAATTATGACTCGTTACCACGATTAACAGATGAGGATGACCGGACTTATTATGCGGTGACGACTGGGGATGACCAGGTTTTGATTCGAAATGCCGTTGACCATGATCCAGAGACTTTGGTTGTTGGTGACTGGGAGACCTATCTTGATGGTAGCCAAGGAGAGTTTGGTCCATTTGTTTTTGCTTTAGTTGATGAATGGCGAAATGCTACGGCAATTCGCGATCGGTTCCAAGTGGGGCAAGCGTCGTTTGAGATGCAATCTGAGTGGCCGTGGATGTTCTACCAAGCGCCACGTGACATGACTAAGCGGATGGTGTTGGATCATCGCGACTTTCATAGTGAAACGATTGCCGAGGTTCAGCGGACTGTCGCACGTGATTTACATTACGGTAAGTAATGCGTCATTTGCAGGGGCCTATTAGTCGTGATAGAGTACGTATATAGGAGAGCCGGAGAGAACATGGTTGGTCACACCAGTTATTATCAGACAAGTCCTCCTATTATTAGACATTGTAAAAATAGCTGGTTAAAACGGTGGCGATTGTCACCGTTTTTTGTTTGCAAAATTTGTTTTAAAGAAAGTGTTGACGATTACAAAAGAAGCGTGTAGTATATATCAAGTCGTCAACGGAGATATGAAATATCTGCGAAAACGATGTGAAACAGAAATGAAATTGGTTGTTGACAATTGAAATCATCTTCTGTAATATAGGTTAAGTCGTCAAGGCGACTAAGTAGGTCATTGAAAACTGAATATCGTTTCGATGAAACAAATGTGTAGGGTT
>NZ_AEKT01000012.1 GCF_000193635.1 Weissella cibaria KACC 11862
TTATGGCTTGGTTGTGGAAGATATGGTTTACCCTGGTCTACATAAGGTACTTATTCGAGTTGTTGATGAGAACGCCGATTTATTTAATAGTGTCAGAAGTGATGAAGCGCCCTATAAGGAATTAACTACGTTATACGAAAAGTGGAAGAATAAGCAAGAGTACGAATCAGTTGACAAAGAAAAGAAAGAATTGGAAAATAAACTTGAAAAGTTGCAACAGGCTGCTGATAATCAACACAGGAGGTAATCACTATGTTACAAGAAGTGCTAGATTTAGTTTATGAGCGATCACAAAATGAAATCGAAAAGATGCGAAACGATAATGAAATTGAACAATTCAAGCAAACGTCTTTTCTAAAGCTAATCAATAAGACATATGATCCTGCAAAGTTGAATACAATTTAGAAGAAGATATTAAATTAAAAAGCCCGTCTGGACTAGGTGCATTGCGCTTAATCTAGGCGGGCTTTTTTGGTCACTCGTTAGTCACTGGCCCGTAATACGAGCTGATAACTAGGTCGAATACATGAATTTAAAAGCGTATATCAATCTAATTTGGGATGAATATTCGCACCAATAACGACGTGAAGCCAGTGATGTAAAGGTTTTTTGCATACCATCCCGAAATGATGTTCGAACGTGATAAGACACATTTGCGCGTCTTCCAAGACTTTGTTGATTATGTGAATGCACAAAAGTGACGAATAGTTAGTGATTCGCTATAATGAAATCATTACAAAAATGAGGCGGTGACAATCATGTCATTATCACTAACAGATTTGCAACGCGAACAACCCCGTCAAGTGCCATTGGCCAACTGGCAGGATGTATTGCAAGCAGAACTTAATGCATTCGATACGGCTAGTTCAACAGTCGCTGGTATCGGTGACATTGCCAAGACAATTACCTTTGCGGTTGAGCGTTTCCACATTGCGTTTAATACGGACAATGTATTGACGTTCCGCACACTAAATGACACATACATTCTAGATGTTATCGGTGGATTGGTGTTATCACAATTGTTGGCACAACACTATATGGGAACAGTTTTGCCTACGGGTATTACAGAAAGTGACAACGGCGTCTTTGAGACGATGTCAGCCTGGTTAGCTGACATTGCAGCTGTTGTGAAGTAAATATGAGGTGAAAAACGGCCCCAACATGCAGTGATGACTGCGTGTTGGGGCCGTTTTTTAGACTAATAAATTATTGTGAGTGTCGTGCTAGTGCACGAACATTGTAATAAAAATGAAGGTTAAATCCAAGGGAAATCAGGCTTAGTTGCCCCGTAAACGGCAAAGTCACGCTTTGATACTGTGGCCCAGTTTTGGTTGCCGTAGTCAAAATGCCACCACTCTTCGATATAATTCGTGAACCCGGCTTGTGTCATCACGTGATAGAGTAGGCGCCGATTTTCGCGGTACGTGATGGTGTCGTCGCTGTCAGGTGCTTTTTCATAATAATCCGTCCGGGCTCGTTCGCTGATGTCGTCAAACGGACTGCCCATTGGCAAGAACCGGCCTTTCTCGTCAACAATTGATAAATCAATTGATCCACCAGTATTATGTGGGGACGGTTTGGCCGGGTTAGTTGATGGTAATGCGACAATCCGCAAGGCGGCTTGAGTCACCTGTTGGTCATCAAAATCAGGATGATCACGTTTTACAAACGCTCGCATTTGATCAAAGAGGGCTTGTTGGGTGGCCATGTCGCGCCAGGCATCGAAAATGACAAATTTATAACCATAGGGGAGCAAATCGGCCGCTTCGTTGAGCTTGCGTTGCACCGTTTCACGGGCGAATAAGTCTGCTTTCGCACCAGGCAACTGCTGAATGAAATATTGGGGACTGATAACCATCTTTTCTGGCAAATAACTGAGCGAGACAAGCGGTTCAGCAACCGCTTTAATCGGGGTCGCCTGAATGTCATCCCAGCGCCATGTTTGCAGTGGGGTTTCGATTGCAATACCGGTAAATTCTAGCATGTGTATTTCCTCCGTATTGATAGGGCATGTTATGTTCACATTTTATTCAAAAATCGCAACTGGCATTCCACCCAATTACTGCTATAATATAAGTTACTTTGGGAAGAATGTGAGAATAATTAGTATGATTAAAAAAGATTTCATCCAACCGCTTAATCCAATTGTAACTAATTTGGCACCAGATGGCTTGTTGGATTTCCAACTTGCTGTCCGCGATATTCCAGATTTGGTACGATTAACGTTTGGAGAGCCTGGCTTTAATGTTGATGACGCCATCAAGGCCCGCATCATTCAGTCAGTTCAAGAAGATAACTCACATTACGCCGACTCACAGGGTGAACGTGATTTGCGAAACGCCGCTGTTGCGTACTTCAACAAGAAGTACGATTTGAACTATAGCGGTGAAGACAATATCATTGTAACAATTGGTGTGTCAGAAGCAATTAATGTGGTTTTCTTAACACTATTAAACGATAACGAAGGGGTTATCGTACCAGAACCTGCGTACCCACCATATTTTGCCTCGCTCGATTTGGCACATGGTAAGAAGGTATCAATCAATACGCGACCAACTGATTTCAAGTTGACACCGGATCAGGTTGACGAAGCGATGGAAAAAGCTAAGGTGCCGGTTAAGGCAATCCTGTTTAACTATCCGTCAAATCCAACTGGCGTAACGTATTCAGAGGATGAATTGCGGGCCTTGGCAGCGGTCTTTAAGAAGCACCGCCTGTGGGTGATTTCGGATGAAATTTACTCACAATTGACGTACGATCAAGCGCACGTCTCATTAGCCAGCTTGATTCCTGATCAAACAGTGTTGATTACAGGGCTCTCTAAGTCACACGCCATGACAGGGTATCGCATTGGCTTCATCTTGGGTGAAAAGGCCTTTATCGATGAAGCCCAAAAGGTGCACGGTGCATTGACATTCTCATTGCCAAAGGTGCTCCAAGATGGTGCCCTAGTGGCGGTGACCGATGCGGCTGAAGTGGCTGATGAAATGCGGGATGTTTACAAGCGTCGTCGTGATTGGTTGACGCCACAACTACAAGCACTAGGTTTTGAAGTGGTGAATCCGGAAGGGGCATTCTATATTTTCGCTAAAATTCCAGCGGATATGGGGTTGAGCGGCTTTGACTTTGCGGTCGATTTGGCTGAAAAGGCGAAGGTTGCGATTATTCCAGGGGATGCTTTCTCAGAATACACGCCAGAGTATGTGCGAATTTCGTACGCAGCCTCAGATGAGGATTTGGCAGAAGCCATGAAGCGTATGACGGCATATTTTGCCGAACGTCGTGGTGAATAATAACCATTTAAGCAGAACGCGATTCGTCGTGTTCTGCTTTTTAAAAGTGAGTGGTTAATGACATTACGTAAACGAACACTTATAATTTGTAGTAAGCAATTACTCTGTTACTTTCATATTTTATAGAGGACAAATTCATGAAGACACGTCAAACTTCGAGCCGTCATTTGGTATTGACGGCGTTGTTTATTGCCATTATTTTGTTGCAATCAATTGTGCCTTGGCTAGGTACGCTCCCATTAGGGGCCTTTGCAATCGGGGCAGCGGTGACGATTATTACCTTTACGGTGGCCATTGGGGCAATGGTCTTGGGGCCTAAGACCGGGGCGCTACTTGGTTTTATTTGGGGCGCTTATTCGTTGTGGCATGCCTGGACATCGGTGCCTAGTATCGGGGCGCTAATCTTCCGTAATCCAATTACCGCCATTGCGCCTCGCATGCTAGTTGGGTTCATTATTGGTTATCTTTACTGGCGTTTTGTGAAGGAACGTCCAATTGCGCAACAATCAGCCTGGTTGGTTGGCCTAGGTGCGCTATCGGCTTTCATTAATACCGCGTTAGTTTTGAGTCTGACCTGGATTGGGTTCAAAGTGATGAATACGTCATTTACTGGTATTCCTGACTCAGGCTTGGCAAACTGGTTAATTATTTCAATCGCTGGCTTTAATGGCATTTTTGAAATGATTGTCGGTGCTATCTTAGTACCGTTGATTGGGATCCCGGTGCTAACTGCGTTTAATCGGCGTACCCAACAGTAACGTTAAATATTGACTAGCTGTTTCATCCTTTAAAAGCCGCCAATCTCCCGATTTAAAATCGGAGGATTGGCGGCTTTTAAACTTGTGCCGAAAGGCTGACCCCTTAATGTAACGCGAACTGACCCACTCTCTTTCCCTTACTTTAAGTCATATAAACAAATTCTTCGCGTTGGTGTAAACTTATAAGTGACATTCTGAACAAGGGGAAGAGTAAATGACAGATAAACAAACATTGGCCCAACGAAACAATTTAATTCGTGCGGCCGTCATGGGAGCGAATGATGGTATTTTGTCTGTTTCAGGGATTGTAATCGGAGTGGCTGGGGCGACCACGAATTCGTTTGCCATTTTTATCGCTGGTTTTGCGGGGGCACTCGCAGGCACGGTGTCGATGGCGATGGGGGAATACGTGTCTGTCCACTCACAAAATGATGCCCAAGTGAAAGCCGAAGAGACGCAAACCCAAGCTTTAAAGACGGATTACGCGACCGAGTTTGCGTTTGTGCAACAAAAGTATATGAATCAAGGCATTTCAACTGATTTGGCCGCCCAGGCAACCCGCGAAATGATGGCGAAAGATGCCTTAGGAACAACGGTTCGCGAACGCTATGGCTTTACGCTTCATCATGAAGTGTCGGCGATTGGGGCAGCGGTGGCCTCAATGATCGCCTTTCCATTGGGCTCAGTCTTGCCAATGTTGGCGATTACGTTGTTGCCACCACACGTCCGCGTACCAGCAACGGCGGGGGCCGTTTTAATTGCGTTGGCGTTCACAGGTTACGCGGCCGCGCACTTGTCTGGTGCGAATGAACGCCGGGCAACCGTCCGTAATGTGGTTGCTGGTATCTTTACAATGATTGTGACCTACTTGATTGGGTCATTAATTGGTCGTTAGGGGGGCTAAGGTATGCAAGCAAAAGAACATCAAACGATGGAAGAACGACTGAATGCCATACGTGCCGGCGTATTAGGGTCAAATGATGGGATTCTAACGGTGGTTGGCGTACTCTTCTCAGTTGGGGCTGCCACTAACCATCAATTCACAATTTTAATTGCTGGCTTGGCAGATTTGTTTGCCTGCGCGCTATCAATGGCGTCAGGTGAGTACGCTTCGGTTAGCTCGCAGGCAGATGCGGAAAAGGTTGTTGTTGACCGGGAGACCCAACGACTACGTGTTAATCCAGCTGGTGTCGCGGCAGATATTCGCGAATTCTACCTGGACCGTGGTGTCACTGAAGCAACAGCGGATAAAATTGTGGCGGAGTTGATGGAAAAGGCGCCACTCAGGACGATCTTAGCAACGAAGTATGATGTCCAATTAGGGCACTATGTTGGACCGTGGTCGGCCGCTATTTCATCGTTGATTTGCGCGGCCATCGGTGGGGCGTTCCCGCTGTTGGCACTGTATTTTTCACCAGTTCAGTGGCAATTTGAAGCAACGATTGCCGCAACCGTTGTGGCAGTTGCTTTAACGGGTTTTCTAAGTGCGAAGATTGGCCATGGGTTCGCCAAAAAAGCCATCAAGCGTAATGTCGTGATTGGCCTGCTAACCATTGCCATCCACTATGGTATTGGTTTGTTCTTCTAAGACGAGTAGAATAGATTAAAGCAAAAGCTGAGTTTATCTCAGCTTTTTTATATAGGCGGATACGGTATTAAAGACTACTGAAATTTGGTAAGCTAGTACAAAAGGTCGGAGGCCAAGACAGTGACAGATCAATACGGACTACTGGGGTATCCGGCGCGCCATTCAAAGTCGCCGGCAATGCAAAATGCCGCTTTTCAAGCTGCAAATATCGATGCCAATTACCAAGCGTTTGAAGTGGCGCCAATGGCTTTGGCAGCGACATTTAAGAGTTTGGTTGCCTCAGGGGTGAAGGGCTTCAATGTAACTATGCCCTTTAAGCAACAAATCATGATGTATCTTGATGAAGCGACACCATTAGCAACCCGCTTAGAGTCAGTTAATACCATCACGGTCAAAGATGGTCGCACGATTGGTGATTCAACTGATGGGATGGGCTTTTGGCGGACACTACGCAATCCGGTCGACTCGGTCATTTTAATTGGGACCGGGGGTGCGGCACGCGCCATTATGGCGACGGCACCTAAATCAGTGACCTTACATGTGTTCAATCGTATGGGCGAACATTTTGCGGAAAAAGCCGCTAAGGTTCAAGATTTAGCGCAAGTTGAATTACATGATTTAGATGAAATTGATGTTTATCTACCTTATGCTGATTTAATTGTGAATGCGACGAATGTGGGGATGCGTGACAATCGGTCAGTGTTATCGACCGAGCAGTTTTATGACACGCAGCCCGATGTACAAGTGGTTGATATTATTTATAAGCCTGAACCAACGCCGTTTGTGGCAGCAGCTCGGGCCGCAAATCGCCAAGCTGATGATGGCTTAGCTATGCTAGTCGGTCAAGGTGCATTGAGCTTTGAGCAATGGCGGGGCGAACTTCCGAATGTGCAAGCGATGAAACGTGCGATTAATAAAGAAGATTAGAGAGGCAAGCAAAGATGATTCTTGTCATGAAAGATGTGGCGACGGCCCAAAAAACGTTAGCGTCAGCCACGGCAGCGGGATTTGAACATGTTTTTTTGAATGAAAACCGTGTGGGATTTGCGACTGTAAAGACATTGGCGGAAGTGCCATTTGTTGATGAAACGGCAGTTGTTGAGACGATTACGAAACATCCGGCCGCCTTGAAGAGTTCCCGTTTGTTCCACCCAGCCGATACCATCATTACCACAGCGCATTCGCAAATTGGTGGTGATAATTTCGTCTTTATGGCCGGTCCAGATTCAATTGAGTCGGCTGAACATATTCAACGTATGGGTGAAGCGGTAAAAGCAGCTGGCGCAACATTACTCCGTGGTGGTTCATACAAGCCACGAACGAGTCCCTATAGTTTCCAGGGGCTGGGAGAAGCAGGGTTGCGTATGCATCGTGCGGCCGCGGATGCCCTCGGCATGGATATGATTACGGAAATTATGGATACACGAGATGTTGAAATCGTGGGCCAATATACGGATATTTTCCAGGTTGGTACCCGTAATATGCAGAATTTTAGTTTATTGAAGGCGCTAGGGGCTCAGAACAAACCAGTTGCTTTGAAGCGTGGCATGAGTGCAACCATTGATGAATTGTTGAGTGCTGCGGAATATATTGCGGCTGGTGGTAATGATCAGATTATCTTAATCGAGCGTGGTATCCGAACTTTCGATAACAAATATACGCGTAATACGATGGATGTGAGTGCGATTCCGGTGTTGCAAGAATTGACGCACTACCCCGTGGTGGCGGATCCATCCCACGCGGCTGGTGTTGCGCAACACGTGGCGGCTGTTGGTTTAGCCGCAGTGGCCGCAGGTGCGCAAGGGTTGATGGTTGAAATCCACGACAATCCGGCGGCCGCATTTGTTGATGGGGCCCAGGCGTTGACACCAACGCAGTTTGCGGAGCTAGCAAAAAAGGCGGTTGCCATTCGAGAGGTGGTTAAGTTCGGATGATTCATGTAAAACTGGCCTCGAAAGCCTATGATGTGGTCATTGCTAGTGGCGTTCGTCATCAAGTGGGTGAACGACTTGCCACAATTTGGCAACCGCGTCAGGTGATGATTGTGACAGACCAGAACGTGGGTCCCTTGTATTTAGCTGATGTCAGTGCTAGTCTGGCACAACATGGTTTTACGGTCCACACGACAACCGTACCTGCGGGTGAGACATCGAAGTCATTGCAGATGGTTGAACAAATCGTTGGTGAAATGGCAGCGTATGGCTTTACCCGGCAGGATGCCATTGTTGCCCTTGGTGGTGGTGTGGTGGGTGACTTAACCGGGGTTATCGCATCATTGTACATGCGTGGGATTGCCTTCGCCCAAATTGCGACATCATTGACCGCACAAGTTGATGCAAGTGTTGGTGGTAAAACGGCCGTTAATATGGCAACAGTTAAAAATATCATGGGGTCGTTCTATCAGCCGGATATGGTGTTGATTGACCCGGATTTTTTGCAAACGTTGTCTGATCGTGACTTAGTTGAGGGATACGCTGAAGTTGTTAAAACAAGCGTCTTAGCAGGTGGCGATTTTTGGCGTCTGACCGGTGATATTAAAACGGTGGCCGCGATTCGTGAACGGGCCGAGACGTTAATCACGAGGTCGGTGTTGTATAAACGCGACATTGTGGTGGCTGACGAAAAAGAAGGTGGCGTCCGGAAGTATTTGAACTTCGGTCATACGTTGGGACATGCGATTGAGTTGATGGCGCATGGCGAGTTGCGCCACGGTGAAGCGGTTGCCATTGGCATGGTTGCCATTTCAGAACGGTTTGAAAAAGCTGGCATCACTGAATCAGGCATAACAGCGTTGCTACGCGACCGTTTGGTAGCTGTTGGTTTACCAGTAACATCACCTTTGATAGGGCAAGTGGCTTTTTATGACCACTTAAAAAATGATAAGAAAAACGCGGCCGGTACGCTTCAGCTAGTTGCCATTTCAGTTCCTGGTCAACCGACTATTGTTCTGAAGGACCTAGCTGATATGCCAGCCTTTGTAGAAAGCAGGTAGCAATTATGCGGTATATGACAGCAGGTGAGAGTCATGGGCCAGAAGAAGTCGCCATTATTGAAGGGATTCCAGCTGGTTTAACGTTGACACAAGCCGATATTGATGAACAATTGGCCCGTCGTCAGCACGCCTATGGTCGTGGTCAACGTCAAGTGATTGAGACGGATAAAGTGACGATTATGGCGGGTGTTCGTCATCAGGTGACGTTAGGCTCACCAATTGCATTGAACGTCCATAATGATGACCACAACCACTGGACCAAAATTATGGACCCCAACGTGCCAGCTGATGCTGAAAACACAATGCGCAAGGTGATGCGACCACGTCCCGGGCACGCTGATTTGGTTGGTGGTATGAAATACCGTCACCAAGCTGATTTGCGGAATGTTTTGGAACGCTCATCAGCGCGTGAAACGGTCATGCGTGTTGCGGTGGGGGCTGTTGCCAAGAAGTTATTGGCTGAAATTGGCGTTGATGTGCACGGCTTTGTCTTGAACGTTGGACCAGCCCGGGCAGATACGAGTGTGTTAACGAACTATCGTACGCTGCAAGAGTTACGCGAAGTAACCGAAAGTTTCCCAACCCGCACTTTAGACGCTGAAACGGATGCAAAGATTCGCGAAGTGATTGATCAAACGAAGCGTGACGCGAATACGGTTGGTGGGACCGTGCAAGTGATGGCGACAGGTGTTCCAGTTGGACTTGGCTCATATGTGTCAGCTGACGAGAAACTTGATGCTAAGATTGCCCGTGCAATAGTTGGCATTAACGCATTCAAGGGAGTTGAATTTGGTGGTGGCTTTGAAAATGCCGAAAAGTACGGTAGCGAAGTCATGGACGAAATTTACTGGGATGCTGATCGTGGCTTTTACCGCGGCTCAAACAATTTGGGTGGTTTCGAAGGTGGTATGACCACTGGTGAGATGATTGTGGTGAAGGGGGTTGTGAAGCCAATTCCAACCTTGTACCGCGCGATGCAAAGTGTTGATATTGATACCCATGAGGATCACCGGGCGTCAATTGAACGTTCGGATACGACTGCCGTAACCGCGGCAGCCGTCATTGCTGAGGCAATGGTGGCGATTGAGCTTGCAAAGGCTGTTTTGGATAAGTTTGATGCCGATAATATGGATCGCTTGCAGGAACAACTAGCTGCTTATCGTGAAGAAATTAAGCGTTTTTAAGTTAACAAACACACAAAAGACAGAAAGCGAGACGAAAAATGACAGACCGAAAATTGCAAACTGCAGTCCAAGGCGTACGTGGTCGTCTCGAAGTGCCTGGTGATAAAAGTATTTCACACCGTGCGGTCATGCTGGGAAGCATTGCTGACGGTGATACATATATTAAAGGGATTTTAGATTCAGATGATGTGCGCAGTACTTTGGGGGCGATGGCTGATATGGGGGTCGAAGCGGAGTGGCATGATCAAGACGTCATTGTTCATGGACGCCCGCTGACAGCTTTAGAGGAGCCCAGTCATGCGTTGAATATGGGTAATTCGGGGACTTCGACGCGGTTGCTCATGGGCTTGTTGGCCAACCAACCATTTCCAATTACGTATAGTGGGGATGCCAGTCTAAGTACTCGTCCGCTGGGTCGCGTTATTGATCCATTAGGGAAGATGGGCGCCCGTTATGTGGCCACAAACCAGCGCTTGCCGGCAACAAAAGTGCCGACCCAAGGCTTACACGGGATTCACTATCGGTTACCGGTTGCCTCGGCACAGGTAAAGAGTGCTTTGATTTTGGCGGGCCTGCAAGCTGAAGGGCAGACGGTGATTACAGAACCATTGGCGACCCGCGACCATACCGAGCGTATGTTGCAGCAATTTGGCGTGACAATTACTCGCGATGGGCAAGATATTATTGTGAATCCCACGACAAAGCTTCATGCAACCACGATTCAGGTGCCTGGTGATATTTCATCAGCCGCCTTTTGGTTGATTGCTGGTTTAATTGTGCCAAATAGCCAATTGACTTTAACCAAAGTTGGTATCAACGACACCCGCACTGGCATTTTGCGATTATTGCAACGCATGGGGGCAGTGATTACGATGGCTAATGTGGTAGCTGATGGTGGTGAACCATATGCTGACTTAACAGTCACCACTCAGGGGCTTCAGGGTATCCATATTAACGGGGATGACGTGCCAACCGCGGTCGATGAAATTCCACTATTAGTCTTAGCGGCAACACAAGCGTTGGGTGACACGGTGATAACCGGCGCCCAAGAGTTGCACGTGAAAGAAACGGATCGGATTGCAACGGTGACCACGCAATTAAATAAATTAGGGGCGAACATTGAAGCTCGTGAAGATGGCTTTGTGGTACATGGTGGGACGCCATTGCGCGTTGCTGAGCCAACTACGGTTGATTCATGTGGCGATCACCGAATTGGGATGATGTTGGCAATTGCAGCCTTGATCACTGATGGCGAAGTCACTTTAGCGAAGGCAGAGGCAGTGAGTGTCTCGTATCCAAGCTTTTTTGCAGACCTAGAAAGAGTTGTGGCAGAATGAAAACAGCAGTTTTAATTGGGTTTATGGGGGCCGGTAAGACCACAGTTGGCCGTGAGCTGGCTGAATTGCTAGGGTTGCCTTTAATTGATACCGACAAAGAAATTATTCGCCGAACGGGTCAGACGCCTGGTGAAATTTTTGCGACGGCTGGCGAAGCAAGTTTTCGTGAATTAGAATACACCGTCTTGCAAGATGTCATTCACAAGGGTGGTGTGATTGCGACCGGTGGCGGGATTGTCGAAACACCTGGCAATATTCAGCTACTGTCCGAAGCTGGCGTGCCGGTTTACTATTTATCAGGTTCGTTTGGTCAGACATTAGAACGCCTGGCAGATGATGATACCCGGCCTATTTTGCGTACAAAGACGTTGCTAGAGGTGGCCGCATTATGGCGTAGTCGGTTGCCAAAGTATGATGCAGCCGCAACAACTACTGTGCAAACCGATGGGAAAACGCCGCGTGACATTGCCCGTCTGCTTCAGGTTGCATTTGAGGGTTAACATATGACGACATTAACATTGGGTACGGCTACGGCTGGACAAAATCGCCCATTAATTGCGGTGCCGGTTACCGGAACAACTATTTCGGCGGTGCTTGGACAAGTTGAACAAATCAACGAGTCACGAGCTGACGTGATTGAGTGGCGCGTAGATTACTTAACGGATTTAGTAAACTTGCGAGCCGCTGACGTACAAACAATTTTATTTAATGCGGACAAACCCGTTATTTTCACGTGGCGTACTGCGGCCGAGGGTGGCCAACGCCCATTCGACATTGCCTTGTATGAATTAGTCTACCGGTTAGCGATTAAAACCGGTGTCGCGGCAATTGATATCGAGCATCAATTATTTACCCAGGTAGCCGATTTGGTAGCCGATGCCCACACTGCCCAGGTACCAATTATCAACTCGCAACATTTTTTTGCTGATACACCGATAAATTTAGACCAGGTGTTTGGACAGGCACTTATGACCGCAGCGGACGTGATTAAAGTCGCGACGATGCCGCAAACTGATGCCGATGTTGATCGCCTACTTGCGACAACCCAACAGTTTGCCACGGAAGGCAAACCATTGATTACGATGGCAATGGGTGAACTCGGGCAACGCACCCGCACAATTGGTGGTCGTAATGGCTCACAATTAACATTTGCAACACTCGGGGCAGCTTCTGCACCGGGTCAACTGGATTTAGCGACATTATTGACATTGCTGGAGGATTAAAAATGGCCATTTATCATAGTCAATACTTTGAAGAAGCGAGGCAACAACTGGTGGATAGTGTACCTGGGACGATGGGTTATACCCCAATTCCATTTCATGCGGTTGGGGATGACATTCGCTTGGACCGGGCATTTTTGCGCTTTGATTGGCGCGCACCGGAAATGTTTAAACAGGCATTAGCCACGGCAATGGCGGGTGATGCTCAGTTTGATCGCATTGGATTTATGACGCGTTCGGAACTGTTACTGGGACAAGCTGCGTTAGATTACAATGGTCACTTTACGTTACCAACCACCGAGTTGCGGGCGGCCATTCAAAAATTAACAGGTGAGCCGGTTGTGCTAGCCGGTGTCGCTGCTGATTTGGTGCTGCCATTTGGATTGCAGGATTTACGTCATGTGGTGCATTTGACCAAGTGGACCTATGAAAACCATACCCTCTATCACTTGGTTGCCGGGTTGCCTGCGTTAGAAGTGAAGGTTGATGCGTTGCGCAATGCTGGTGTCTACCGGAATGAGGCAAAGGTGCTCCATAGTGAAACGGAGCTGGATGGTACAGCGTTAATGACGTTCATGCAAGATTTGATTCGCGATTATTTCGGAGTGGAAACGGCCAACCTGCGAACAATGCAAGCCGCATTTGGCGCGGCTAAACCAAATGATGATGCAGCAAGTAACCGCGTGCTAATTGCTGATTTCGAAAATTAACTGTGCATTTAAATAAATACATTTATAACCGGCATCTACTTAAAAGTGGATGCCGGTTTTTTATTATCGATACACTTTCATTACTGCCTACGCCAACCTGGACTGCATCAAATTTTCTTTACCCGAGATATAATATGCTGCTCATTGTTTTGTAGTGTAAGAAACGGATATTTACTTTAGTTAAATCCATTAATTTGGATGGACGAAACAATTCAGATATGAAAAACGGAACGCTTTTGTATGCTCGTAGGGTTAAGCGACATCCGCACATTTTTATACGATTAGTTATAATTATTTGTATGTATTTATGGATTATTTATTTATAAATTGAAAATATTCGGATTCTAAAGTAGAGAGAAAGAGGAGTAGAAGATGAATAGAGTAGTGGTTGATAGAAAGAAATTGAAAACTGACAGATTGGGTGCACTTCAACAATGGCTCGCAGAAATTGAAAGTATGACAAATGGCAAAGAGTCGCTAAAAAATACTGAAGTAGATATGCCAGTCATTGAAGATTTCAAAAATTGGGATGCTTTAGAGGAAGCCTTACAGTTAATTCACAAAGGGTATTCATTGACTGATGAAGCGTCATTACCTGTTACATTTGGTCGCGGGCAGAAAGTACCTGTTGCAATTGATTGGGCACGGACGATTAATTCACAACACAATGGCTCGGTTCAAGATTGGGCGGATGCTTATAACGAGAGCGAACATGAAGGAACAGACATTTCAATTATTCATTATTACGATTGGATGTATCAAGTGTACAATTATGATCTAGTAGACCCACGAGATTTGCCAACGTTGAATCACGAAAATGTTCACTTGCTGTCACAAGAGGCGAAGTTTGTTGCGGAAGTAGCAGATGACTGGGAAAATCCGACTGTTTATGAAGTCCAGCCGATTTTCTTTATCAAGCCATATTACTCAATGTGGCGAAAAATGCGGAATGATAGTGGGTTAGCGAAGAAGGTAGGTAACCAACGTAACTATTTAAAAAATGAGTGGTGCGATAGTTATACATCTTACGAACGAAATGCCATTCGTGATGAAGTGTTGACAAATATCAAAAAAGCTTTGTTAACAGGAAAAAGAAAGGTTGTTGCAACGATTCCTTCTTCAACCGTGGGAAAGACATCTGTTATTCAAGATATAATTATGGAACTAGCTCATGATTTCCCAAATGAGATTATAGATGGATCGCAACTGATTGTTCGTACGCTTCAGAAACCATCGTCCCATGGACTAAAACATCTGGAAGAGGACAGTCCAGTTCAAAAGGTTCAGCAGTATAAAGACGCTAACTCTATAAGAAATAATATGGGCACGATGTCAATTAACAAAAAGATTCTAGAGGGTATTTCCACAGAAACGGATATCGTTATTTTTGATGATTTTGTCACAAGCGGAAGTTCATTTGTAGCTGTAAATCAAATGTTGAATCAAGAATTACCAGATTGGCAGTATACGAATTTGGCTTATGGAAAAACAATAAAAGGACAAACAAACGAAACGTGGGAACAGCACGCAGCTGTTTTGGAAGGTAGGATCGAAGCTCCAGTTTCCGACGGCCCAATATTGGGAGCCATTTTTGATTTAGATAATACCATCATAGACACAGATAGGTATTATAAAAATTTCGGAAAATTTGTTTTTTATTATGGGGGCAGAGACAAAAAAATTCTTAAAACAAAAATTGAGTTGCCATTTAATACGGGAGTGGATTTTGATCATGTTAATCTCGAGTTACTAAAGCTTAAAGAGTTTATTCAGACGTCCGTCGTGACTAACCGTGATTGGAATAATACTAAAGTTTCTATTAAGTCTCAATTGGTGTATAAGAATTTATTTAATGTTGGTCAATATGAAACTAAAGAAGGCAACAACAAGAATATATTATTTTATCAAGACTCCGAATGGGTAATGACCGGAGCTAAGAAGCCAGATATTACCACTCTCAATAAAATGGTCGAAAAAATACGTGATGGAAAACAAGGACGTATTATCGGATTTGGTAATCAAGAAAGTGATATTTTGGCATACCGTGCAGCTGGGGTAGAACCATATCTTGTGACTGTATATAATAAAGTTGCGTTTAATAATACATTTGGTTTAGATGACGATCACGTTTTGGACTCGGAAGAAAAAATTCGCGGATTAGTTAACCAGTTGCGTCAGGCACATCAGGCAGAGTCAGAAAATGTAAAAATGGACAAATTGGATGTTTATGAATTCGACCCAGATTTTGACATAATGGAGCCAGAATTTTAAACAACAAATATTCTCAAGAAAGTTGTAGGTATATACTGCAGGATGGTGGAATCTACTAAATTAATTTTAGCCCTAATGAAAATTAAAGGGGTTGGGTCAAAGACAATCATCAACGCATTGGAATCATTTGCACCCGATGATATCAAGTCGGACTTTAATTTTGTGAAAACGTTGCAAATTAAAAAAGTGCAATCGATGATTGACAGTGGGAATTTAGATGCCGTTGTTTGGCGTCAGACGTTAGAATCTGCGACTGACATGATTCAAAAACATCGACAGCTGGATATTGAAATTATTGATTTTTTAATGCCTGATTATCCACAAAACTTAAAGCAGGTGGAAACAAAGAAGTTTCCAGCTGTTTTATACGTCAAGGGTAATTTGCTACTTTTGAATGCAGAAAAATCAATCGCAGTTATTGGCACACGTGACCCCACTGATAATGGTTTGGCATTGACCGAGAAGTATATCGGTTCGCTTGTCGATGATGGGTTTGTCGTGGTAAGTGGGTTAGCGCTCGGTACTGATACCAATGCACACGTTTCGACATTGGAAAATAGTGGAAAAACGGTGGCTATTTTAGCAGCTGGATTGGACGAACCAGTTTACCCAGCTAAAAACAGAGAATTAGCTGAAAAGATTCTTACTGAAGGTGGTGCGTTAGTATCTGAGTACCCAGCTGGTACAAAACTAATGCCACAATATTTAGCGGCTCGAGATGAGTGGCAATCTGGTATGTCTGATGGTGTTTTGGCTCTTGAGACCGGTGTAAAGGGTGGTACCCAGATTGCAATGGGTCATTCTGGCAGACAGGGCCGACCTTTAGCAGTACCAGATTATCGACGTTATGAAGGTGATGACTATATCGCTAACACGAAACAAGCGCAAGGAACGGATGCAGCTATTCAGGCTAATCAAGCGTTCCCCCTGTACACTCGCGGATCCGTTAAACAATTCATTACGATGATGATAGAGCAACACCAGAAGCGGGTTGAACTAAATCGAAAGGTTGAACAGCCTCCAGTGAAGGTCCACCAACCTGAACAGACGCAAGCCAATCTTTTTTAATGGATTGTGTGTTTGGGTAGTGGTAAAAATAACCTGTTTCGTTCAAACTAAACAGAATTATGATACACTAATTTTTAGTTAGAACTATATGTTGGTTAAGGAGTTAAATATGAGTTTTAATATGAAGAAGATTGTTGCGGGTGTAGCAGTGGTTGCTACATTGGCTGGCGTTAGCACCGTAGTAACTACGCAAACAGCAAGTGCTGCACGCATTACGTCTCAAACGACCGGTTACATCAAGGATGGTTCAAAGTACAACGGCGGTTACCGTTGGTACGATCACGGCAAGCTATACACTGGCTTCCGTTTCTACATGGGTACGTACTATTGGTTTATCAACGGTGTTCGTCAAAACCAAGGTTGGCGTACAGCTTGGGGCATGACGTATTTCACAGATAACACTGGTCGTGCCTTACAAGGGACTTACAAGGTGGGTTCAACTGTCTACGACTTCGGTAACAATGGCACATTCTTCGTGCGTGGCGTTGTGAAGGATGCTTACGTAAACGTGCCTGGTGTTGGTTGGCGCTGGGTTCAAAATGGAAAGATGTTCACTGGATTTAAGTTCTACATGGGCACTTTCTACTGGTTCCAAAATGGTATTCGTCAAGACAATGGTTGGCGCCACGCTTGGGGTATGACATACTACACAGATAACCAAGGCCGTGCTGTCCAAGGTTGGCGCAATATCGGTGGCAAGAATTACTACTTCGGTAATAATGGCACGTTCTTCTTGCGCAATACCCAACCAGCAAACCCTGGTAACGGTGGTAACAACAAGGTTCAACCTGGTGAAAACGGTGGATTTGATGCAGGCGCTACTGACAACGGTAATAACAGCGATAAGTGGGGAAATATTGGATAATTTAATCACCGATTAACGAATTGAACCTATGATTAAATTAAAGAAAATCGCTGCAGGATTAGCAATTGCAATCTATAGTTGGTGAGTTCTTGACAATTCAAAGTTTGGAAATACATTAGCATTGGTTTGAATACAAAATTCAATGCCAACAATTTAAAAATCCCGGAACAGACCATTAATTAGGCTGTTCCGGGATTTTTGTTTTTCAAACTGGTTTTAACGTGGTTGAATCACCCATGCACCAACGGCATAAGCTGCAATTAACAAGACTGCAACTAGCCATTGCCATTTTGGCAGGGGATCATTAATGGTATCCGTCCGCGGAAAACCCTCGGAAAAGCCGTGTGACGTCATTGCTAAGGCTAGGTCGTCCGACCATTGTAGGGCACTCAGCACGGCTTTGAAATACAAGTGCGGACTCCAGAGATGATACGTGACACCGCGTAAGCTGGCTGCGTACTGAATGGTTTTAACCTGTCGGCGCACACGCGGTAACAAATTAAAGGCCGCCAATAAGCCGTACGTAAAAGTACTCGATAAATGGGCGTGTCGGTGGAGACTAAACAATAAATCCTTCACCGCGACGGTTAGTGTTAATGCCCCGCCTAAAAAGAGGTAGGCATACAAGCGAGTTGCATAGACCCAGGCCAAATGGGTGGTGTTCCCTGTCCCAAAGGCGATAAATGACACCCACGTCGCAAAGGCAAGGGGGAGTGAAATTGCGAACATCACCCCGAGATACCGCCATTTAACACCAGCTAATAGCAAATAAAGTAACGTCACACCCGCTACGATAAGATTCATCGTGATTGATTTAACGAAGGCTGTTTGGAAGCCAATCCCAATCATAATGACGAGTAAAACCGTTGGATTCAATTTAGGCATGCGTTGCACCTCCAACTAAACGAAGTTGCTGTTCAGCAAATACCAGTTCATAGTCAATGAAGTCTGCCAAACCTTGTCGTTGGTGTGAAATCATTAAAATGGCTTGCTGGGTCGCGTGCACGGTCGATTGTAACAGGGTCATGACTGCCTGGACAGAATCCTGATCGAGACCGGCTAAGGGTTCATCGAGGAGGAGCACTGGTTGTCCCATGATTAGCATGACCAAGGTTTGTAGTTTTTTCTGCTGGCCCCCTGATAGTTGATAGACAATGTGATCCATCACACCGGTTAGATTGAGTTGGGCAACCGCATCAGCCACGCGTTCAGCCGTCCAAAAATCAGGGTAGGCAGTTTGACGTTGTGACAAAGCCAACTCTTCCGCGACGGTCATGGTTACAAATTGGTCCGTGGCTGTTTGGAAAATCAAAGCGACCCGTTTTGCCCAGGCTTTTGCTTTGATTTTGCGCGCATCTTGCTCGGCCCAGGTAATTGTGCCGGTCGCTGCAATTTGTTTGGTCAGTGCCTTAAATAGGGTGGACTTACCAATGCCGTTCGACCCGGAAATCAAGCCGATTTGCTGACTGGGTACGGTGAATGTCGTGCCTGTTAGCAATGTTCGTTCACCAACGCTGACGTGTAATTGGCGCCAACCCAAGTCACCAGCCGGGTTAGGGTGCCCAGTGAAAGGGACAACTGGCGCCAAGTTTGTGAGGCGTGTTAATGACGCCGACTGCAGTGTGCCGGTTGTGGCCTCCAAGACGTAGAGATTATCAACAAGCTCGGCGTAACCCGATAAATCGTGGTCTGAAATCACAATTGTCTTACCTTGCGTTTGCTGGAGCGCTTGTAAGTCATGGAGTAACGTCTGCCGAGCTTGTGGGTCAACATTTGCAAACGGCTCATCGAGTAGAATGATGTCACTATCCATGGCCAAAATGGTGGCTAAGGCAACGCGCTGCTTTTCGCCACCGGATAGGGTCATCAAATCTTGCTCAGCAAAGGCTGTCAAATTTAAGCGGGTCATCACATCGGCCACCCGGTCTTGAATTTGTTCAGCTGGTAATTGGATGTTTTCAAGTGCAAAAGCAATTTGTTCAGGAGCGGTCCGCATCGCGAATTGGCGATCCGGATTTTGAAATAGCATGGCCACTCGTTTGGCACGTTCAAAAGGTGCCACGGGTTGAATGTCTTGTCCGTCTAACAAAATTTGGCCACCGGTGACAATACCACCAAATTTAGGCATCAGGCCCGCCATCGCTTTTAACAACGTTGACTTACCAGAACCAGAGGGGCCAATTAATAAATTAAAACTGCCGGCAACGGGTGAAAACGAAATATTGTTTAAAATATTTCGTTGGCCCGTATCGTAGGCAAAGCTAAAGTTTTTAACTGCTAATGTTGTCATATTAACGCTTTAATAAACCTGACTTTTCAACAAGGACTTTAATCAAGTAAACAAGGATACCGGCGAAAAAGCCGACTGAAATCAAACGAATGATGAACAAGGTGATCAATAGGCCAGGCTTATAGGCCAAGTAGCCACTGTTGAACAAGTCCCAAGCAAACGTAATCAGTGTGCTAGTAATCACGGACAGCGTCAGCCCAATTTTATCCCAGTTCTTGTAGCCAGTTAAGGTGAAACCAAGCTCGGAACTGATTCCTTGAACAAAACCGTAGAGTAAAGTAGCGGCACCCCAACTTGAGAAGAGGAGCATCTCAACGACGGCCGCCAACACTTCACCAATCAAGGTTGCGCCAACTTTGCGAAGGAGTACCCCGGCTAATGGACCGGCCATCAACCACACCCCGATTGTCATATCGTTAGCGAATGGCTTGAGCGCTGGAATTGCGGCTAAGGCGTAATAAGACGCGCCCCAAACCTGATAAATAACCCCGAAAAAAATCGCGATAATGGCTAGAAAAATAACATCACGTAGCGCCCATCCGCGCTTGTGTTCTTGTACTGTTTGCATAACGTGCAAACCCCCGTTCATATAATTCGAATCGCCCAAAGCTTCGGAAAATAAAAAGAACCCCAGTATCAACCGTCTTGGCAATACTGGGGTTCGCTTACTTTAAGTCGTAAACAAACCAAGCTCCCTAGCAGGCATTATCCTGCTCAGGTTCTATGGGTATCATCTCAGCCACTTGGCACCCCAGCTTGTTTGATTCGTTAAAGTAAGTATAGGGGCTTGGCAGGTACAATGCAACTAGCTGGTGAGTTAAGCAGAGAAATTATACTGAATATTTGATAGAATATAGATATTGAATGAAAAATGGAGGAATTCACCCGTGGAGGAGTGCCAAATTAAGTTGTTCGGTCTGTCAGCTAACCATGAGTTAGCTGAAGCAGTGGCAGATGAGTTGCATCAACCTTTAAGTCAAATTGATATCAAGCGTTTTGCTGATGGTGAAATCTACGAACGTGTGTTGGAAAGTGTTCGTGGTGATGACATTTATATTGTGGCACCAATTGCTGAAGAGGTGAATGATGCCTTCATGGAAATTATGATTGCCGTTGATGCGCTTCGACGTGCTTCAGCCGCCCACATTAACGTGGTGATTCCATACTTTGGATACGCACGTCAAGACCGTAAGGCTAAGTCGCGTGAGCCAATCACGGCCAAGATGGTGGCTTCATTACTTGAAATGGACGGCATCGATCGCGTTTTGGCTGTCGATTTGCACGCTGACCAATTGCAAGGATTCTTTGATATCCCGGTTGATCATTTGCAAGCGGCACCGTTGTTGTCCGATTACTTCTATCGTCGCAACATGTTGGAAAACTTGGTTGTCGTGTCACCGGATCACACCGGTGCTGGGCGTGCCCGCAAGTTTGCTGACTTGGTGAACGCCCCATGGGGTGTGGTAAATGACAACGTGGCGATGACGACGCCTGAATCGCCAGATGCGATTGTGGGTGAGGTTGCCGGTCGCCGGGCAATTATTGTCGATGATATTGTTGATACGGGGCGCCGTGTGCAAATGACAGCCCGCGCCTTGCGAGCAAACGGGGCAACCGATGTCTTCGTTGTGGCAACGCACGCCGTTTTATCGGGTGATTCAGCTCAACGCTTGGCAGCCGACGAGAATATTTCCCACTACATCTTCACGGATACATTGTTGATGCCAGAGGCAAAGCAGAGTGCGAAGTTTACGCGTCTGTCAGTCGCACCATTATTGGCTGACGCCATCGTCCGCATCCATGAAAATCGTCCGTTGGATATCTTGCTAAAGTCACGGAATAATCCAGATGCCAAATTATAATATGTTATGATGGTATTGAAATAACATGCAATAAAATGAACATTGAGGGGTATTTACAATGGTTTATGCAGCAGCTGATAATCGCTATGATGTGATGCCATACCGCCGTGTGGCTGATTCTGGCTTGATTTTGCCAGCGCTATCATTTGGTTTGTGGCGTAATTTGGGTGACCAAAAGCCACTTGCTAACTCACGTGAAGTGATGTTAAAAGCGTTTGATAATGGTATTTTTTCATTTGACAACGCCTCTAATTATGGGCCTTCTGATGGTTCAGCCGAAGAGACTTTCGGAGCTGTCTTCGAAAAGGATTTGAAGCCATACCGTAACGAATTGGTGATTACCACCAAGGCGGGTTACCACATGTGGCCAGGTCCTTTGGGTGAATTCTCTGGTAAGAAGACGTTGACGGCAGCGTTGGATATGTCATTGCAACGCATGCACCTGGACTATGTTGATATTTTCTACGCACACCGTTGGGATCCAAATACAAATTTGCGTGAAACGGCTGAGGCGTTAGATTTGATTGTCCGTCAAGGTAAGGCATTGTATGTTGGTGTTTCAAACTACACCACGGAACAAGTTGCTGAAATCGGTCAAATTTTTGATGAGTTGCACACGCCATTCATTGGTAACCAAATGTCATACAACATGTTCAATCGTGAAGCAGAAACGACGGATATGTTGGCCGAATTGGATAAGCACCATGCCGGTCTGATTGCGTATGGGCCTTTGGCTGAAGGCTTGTTGACGGATCGTTACTTGGACGGTTTCCCAGCTGATATGCCGCTGCACCGCACGAATGCTTTCATTAAGGAAGATCCTGAGGGAACGGTTGCGAAGTTGAACGCTTTGAATGCGGTCGCTGCTGACCGTGGTCAGACGTTGGCCCAATTGGCGATGGCATGGTTGCTGCGTGACAAGCGCGTGCCATCAATCGTGATTGGCGCATCTTCAGTTGATCACTTGTTGGACAACGTGAAGGTAGCGGACAACATGACCTTGTCTGCAGAAGAACTGGCTAAGATTGATGCCATTTTGAACAATAAGTAGTTGATAAGAAAGGTGGTCGCTTTTCCAAGTGGCCATCTTTTTTGATATACTAAATTGACTAGAAATAAGGGAGCACATTGGTGATGAAGAAGATTATTGTATTGGGTTCGTTGAATGCGGATACCATATTGCACATTCCACACTTGCCACAACAAGGTGAAACGTTGGCAATGGATGATGCCTCAACGGCGCCTGGTGGTAAGGGTGCCAATCAAGCGGTCGCAGCAAAGCGGTTAGGTGCGGACGTTAATTTTATTGGCGCCGTCGGGGATGACCAGAACGGGCAACTATTACTAGATGCATTACAAGCGGATGGTATTGATACAGCCCATGTGGCTGAACTATCAGGTGTTGCAACAGGTGCTGCATACATTATGCTTGAGGCTGACTCAAACAACACCATTTTGATTCTCGGTGGCGCGAACCGCCAAGTGAATGAATCAAATGTTGCCGCAGCCGATGCAACGATTAAAGCGTCAGACGTGTTGATTGCCCAATTTGAGACGCCAATGGTTGCCACACTGAGCGCATTTAAAGCGGCCAAGGCTGCTGATGTCATGACGGTGCTCAATCCCGCGCCAGCAACCAAGGATATTCCCGCTGAATTGTTGGCACTGACTGATTTAGTGGTGCCAAATGAGACAGAAGCCGAAATTATTACGGGTATTCCAGTAACTGATGACCTATCAATGGAAAGTGCCGCCAAGCGCTTACAAGAAATGGGTGCCAAAAATGTGATTATTACGGTTGGCGAACGCGGCTCGTACTTCCACATGGCTGATGGTGAAAATGGGTTTGTGCCGGCCTTGAAGGTTAAGGCAGTTGACACAACGGCGGCTGGTGATACGTTTATCGGTGCGCTAACAACGAAGCTTGACGCCGACATGCGTAATGTTGAAGATGCAGTGCGCTTTGCAAATGCAGCGGCAGCTATTACGGTCCAAGGTGCCGGTGCACAACCATCAATTCCAACGCTTGATCAAGTGAATGCCTCACGTGGTTAAGCTTGCAAAGGCTGGGTGAGTCCCAGCCTTTTTCAATCGAAACGAGAGATTTGTAATGAATAATAACGATATTGTGCGTCGCATCCGCTTTATTTTTAATATTAAGAATGCTGACATGATTAAAATTTTTGAACTGGGTGGTCTGAAAATGACTAAGGAACAGTATCAAGACATCATGACGAAGCAAGAACCGGATACACCACGTGATGAAAAGTTGAGTCGGCATGACTTAGAAGTCTTTATGAATGGGCTGATTATTTCGCAACGTGGTGTGAAGAAGGACGAAGACGGTAATCCAATTGAGCCTGATTACAGTATGCAACGTGATAATGATATTAATAACGTTGTGATCAAAAAGTTGAAGATTGCGATGACTTATTCAAATGAAGACTTGCTTGATTTTTGGACGGCCGATGGCTTTACAGTCACCAAGGGGGAAGTTGGTGCGATGCTACGTCGCAAAGGACATCCTAAATATTTGGTTGTTGGTGACCAATTTATGCGTAAATTATTAGCAGGAATGGCCATAACTTTCCGTGATAACGCTGAAGCGGGTAAAACAGAATAATTTGTGAAGCTGGGTGCCAATGGTATCCAGCTTTTTTCAAGGGTTCGGCACGGAAAATACTGACCCAATTTGCTATACTGAGCCCATAACAATAGATATGGGGGATATCACTATGACAGAAGACTTGAACTTGAATATCGAACCAATGCATTTCCAAAAGATTTTGGTTGGTGTCGATGAGTCACAACAAGGACATGTGGCGTTGGCCAATGCGATTCACCAGGCAATTGAGGACGATGCGACGTTGTACATTGCATCAATTCTGGAATTGGGTGAATTGTCGGCGGTTGATGTGTTGAATTTGCCAGCGGTGCAAATGATGCAAGACAACTTGGCTGCTAATCTTGATCGTTACAAGGCATATGCGGAGTCACACGGCGTGAAGCAGGTTGAAGTGGTATATGATAGTGGCCAACGGGCTGGTGAAGTCTTAGTTGACGTCTTGGCGCCTAAGATTGGGGCGGATTTGATTATTATCGGGGCCCACTCAAAGAAGGGCTTCTGGGAATCACTTGGGTCACAAGCCGTTTATGTGGCTCGTCACGCCAAAGTATCGTCAATGATTGCCCGCTGTGACACGGCTGTTGATGCCAAGTAAGAAAATAAAGTATGAAGAATTTGTAAGCGGAGCATGATTGCTCTGCTTATTTTTTATTAAGAAAACTAGAATAATTCACCTTATTGAATTATTTTTGACAGATGTGAAAAAATAGGGTTGCTTATGCATAATATGAACTGTATACTAGCACTTGCGGGTGAGGAGCCCCGGTTAAGCGAAAGTCATAAGCCTTCAACTAACATGGTTAGTTGGACGAAATCCTTTATGAAATTTGTTTAGCACTATTAACTAAAAAGTGAATAGTACACTGGGGAACCCTCCTCACTACGACTTTTTCTCGTATATAGGAGGTTTGTCATGTCTAAGGAAGAAATGACAAAGAAGCACTTCGTCGGCGATGCAACTGCTGACGCAAGTCTAGGCGACGTGAATGGTTCAGTTGAAGTGCCAACGAACGGTTCATTTTGGCGCAAATTGTGGGCTTTTTCAGGGCCCGGTGCACTGGTTGCGGTCGGATACATGGATCCGGGTAACTGGGTGACATCAGTAGCGGGTGGTGCGAACTACCACTACACGCTTTTGTCAGTTGTTTTGGTCTCATCATTGATTGCGATGATGTTACAATACATGGCTGGTAAATTGGGAATGGTGAAGCGCGAAGATTTGGCGCAAGCTACGCGTGCCCGCACATCAAAGTCAGGTGGCTTTGTATTGTGGATTATGACTGAATTAGCGTTGATTGCAACGGATATTGCCGAAGTTATCGGTGGGGCCATTGCGTTGCACTTGCTATTTGGTTGGTCAATGATTGCCTCTGTTTTGACAACGGCATTTGATGTTATTTTGCTATTATTATTGATGCGTTTTGGTTTCCGTAAAATCGAAGCAATTGTCATTACATTGATTTTGACCATCTTGTTTATTTTTGGTTATTTGGTGGTGTCATCAAATCCAGATATCGTGGCGATGCTAGGTGGTTATGTGCCACAGCTACAAGCCGTTAGCACACATGCACCTAAGGGTGTTGATTCACCATTGCTGATGACCTTGGGAATTGTTGGTGCAACGGTGATGCCGCACAACTTGTACTTGCACTCATCAGTTTCACAAACACGTAAGATCAACCGTGAAAACAAGGCTGAATTGAAGGAAGCGGTGCGCTTCATGACCTGGGATTCAAACATCCAATTGACGTTGGCCTTTGTTGTTAACTCATTGTTGTTGATTTTGGGAGCATCATTGTTCTTCGGTCACGGTGATTCAGTTGGAACGTTCGGTCAAATGTACACGGCGTTGTCAGATAGTACGGTTGCTGGTGCGATTGCATCACCGGTTTTGTCAACGTTGTTTGCGGTCGCTTTGTTAGCATCAGGACAAAACTCAACGATTACGGGGACGCTAACTGGTGAAGTTGTCATGGCAGGATTCCTGCGCTTGAAGATTCCAATGTGGGCTCGTCGTATGATTACCCGTGGACTAGCCTTGGCACCAGTCATCGCCTTTACGTTGATGTATGGTGGGGATGAAGCGAAGTTGGATACGTTGTTGATTAACTCACAGGTGTTCCTATCAATCGCCTTGCCATTTGCCATGGCACCGTTGATTTTGTTTACATCATCTAAGAAGGTGATGGGGGAAGATTTCGTTAACCCGAAGTGGATGACAATTCTAGCCTGGTTGGTCTTTATCGTGCTAACAGGTTTGAACATTCAATTGGTCGTTCAAATCATTGCGAACTGGCTATAAACATTAAGTAAGCACTTCAATCTTCGGATTGAGGTGCTTTTTTGCGGAATTTATCGTTTTGAGCACCGAACAATAAATCTTCATAAAGGAT
The DNA here is from genome assembly GCF_000193635.1 of Weissella cibaria KACC 11862. Classification (GTDB taxonomy): domain Bacteria; phylum Bacillota; class Bacilli; order Lactobacillales; family Lactobacillaceae; genus Weissella; species Weissella cibaria. The sequence continues at coordinate 26,458 of NZ_AEKT01000012.1, forward strand.
TCCTATACTGAACGTACATTCAGATGGGAGGATTGAAATGATGAAATTACGTCAATTATTTTTAATCGTATTAGCTGTCGGCGCGGCAGTCTTTGGCATGATGACAGCAGTCAACGCGGCCGGCAAGACGACCGACTTGACTGCAGGTGATTATACAGTCGGAACAGATATCAAACCTGGTCGATACATTGTCACGCCAACTAATGGGACAAGTGGGAATTTTACAAGTTCGACAGGCGATACTAATGTCGTTCTAGGTGATCCTAATGCAGATATGGGTACTGACATGTATGTTTCGTCTTATACCCTGGATTTGAAGAAAAAGGTTAATATTTCTTTAAGTGGGGTTACGGCCCATTTTGAAGCGGTTACCAAGCGCAAGGCAATTAAGTCAGGTGACCTACATGCGGGTGTGTATAAGGTGGGTAAAGATATTAAACCTGGTAAGTATAAGATTACTGCTGTACAAGGTTCTGGTAATTTAGTAAGCACCAAAAAAGGCTTTATTAATGAAATGATGGGGACTGATTCGCAAGATGGCATGTATGTGCAGTCCTATAATACGAAGCTTCGGAAGGGGCAGGTCATCATGACAACGTTGGAACTGATTAAACTGGAGCGACGATAAGATAATTTGAAACCCGTGCCCTATTTAAACTAAATAACAGTAAAGCCGTCAGTAATAAGAATTGCTGACGGCTTTATTCTTGACATAACATTATATCTCATATAACATAATGTTATACGATAAATAGTGTTATATAAAACAAAGGAGATGCGGTGATGAACATTCAAGTACCAACCGCTTTGCTGGACGGATCTGTGTTAGCACTATTAGCTAAAGAAGATACGTACGGCTATATTATTACCAAAGCGATGCAGGATTTATTGGGTGTCAGCGAATCAACGATGTATCCGGTTCTACGACGCTTAAAGAAAGATGGTTATCTGGAGACATATGATCAGCCGTTTGAAGGCCGCATTCGACGTTATTATCGCTTGACTGAAACCGGGCAAGAACATTTAACAGAAATCAAGGCGGCTTGGGGCGATTTCCGCCAAGCTATTAATTCACTATTGGAGGAGAAGTAGGCAATATGGTTAATGAGTATTTAGCAGAAGTGAAAGCAAATATGTCAGGTATTCCGGCAGATGAACGCGATGAACTCTTGCAGTTTTATGAGGAGCAAATGATGGATGCGGGGCTGACAACAGATGAAATTGTGGCGAAGTATGGTTCACCTAAGCAATTTGCCCGGACGTTAAAAGTCGAATATTTTATCGAGTCAGATAATGATGCCGCGCAGGATGCGCCAGCAGGTAAGCGTACAAAGAATTTGACAATGATGATTTTGTTAATTGTTCTCGGTCTCTTTGCCTCACCAATTTTGATTCCACTAGCCATCGTCGTAGTGGTTGGTATTATGAGCGTGTTAGCTATTTTTCTGATGATTTTAGCTGGTATCTATATGGGAATCGTTGGGGCGTTAGCCGGTGGTTTGTTCATGTTTGTACTTGGTATTGGCGTACTCACGCAAGCCGTTGGGACTGGCATTTTCTACATGGGCTTGGGCATTGCTTTGACGGCAGCAGTTATTTTCTTCACGCCGCTAGTTTGGGCCGTGACGAAAGCGTTGTTTGAGATGTTTGTGACATTTTTGAAGTGGATTGGTCGACGTTTCTTGTCAAAGAAGCACACGCCAGTAACGGAGGGTTAAAGTGATGAAGTTAAAGCACGCGTTGATTATTGGTGGTGTTGGGATGGCAATTGGTGGCGTGATGATGGCTGGTAGCTACATGAGCGGTGCCAATCTGAATGTTGCTTGGCATGATGGCCCAAAGGTGGTCAATATTAAGCATATTAATAAAACTTTTGCCGGTCAGGATATTAAACAGCTTCGGGTGACGAATGATAATAATTACGTTGAAATCAAGCGCGGGACAGAATGGCGTGTCAAAATGACAACCATTAATGCACACATGAGCACGCAGTTACGCGATGGCGTGCTGACTGTCCATGCCACGGACCAGGATAATGTGATGACAACGATGAGTTATGATCCGGCTGTCACGATTACGGTACCCGATGGGGTGAAACTGGATAAATTGGATTTGACGAGTGAAAATGGCGGCATAGCAGTGAAAGGCTTGGCTGTGACGCAATCACTTTTGCGCAATGATAATGGTGGTATTCGTTTGGAGAACGTTACCGGCGACACAGTGAAAAGTGAAGCAGAAAACGGGGCAACGCGTCTGCAGAATGTGACCCTGAAGTCGGCACATATCACAACTGATAATGGTCAGGTAAAGCTAAACAATACGACCTTAACGGAAACGAGCGATGTTACGGCGGAAAACGGCCAAGTTGTTTTGCAAGGGGTGACTGCACCTGGGATGGCAATTAAAACAGATAGTGGCTATTTGACGGCCCAAGGATTTGACTTGCCAGCTGGTGCTAAAGATTACCAAACAGGTGATCAAAATAAAGCGCTACACGTGCAGACAACTAATGGCATGATTCAATTAAAAAAATAAACTAGCAAAACACGGCGACTCAGAACGAGACGCCGTGTTTTTCACGTTAATGCTCTAATAATTTTTTAATCTTTGGTATAATCAGACTATTAAAGGGGTGACAGCAATGAAAATTAATCAATTTGCGGTGGTCGACACACCGTTTGAAACACAATTAAAAGAACTCGCGACAATTGGTTTTTATGATGAACCAGTTCAGGTAGCACACGCAAAAAATGCGACGGCGGTTTGGCGGGAGTTATTACGGATTGCCTTTCCAGAAGTGCAGGACGGTCGTGTGAAGTTCCGTGATATTGCCATTAACACTCGTGAGGATTTGGCTGGGTACTTAAATAGTGGTGCGCCAGTGACGGAAGAGGTGTTTAACGCCGTCGCTTTGCAATTGTTAGGTTTTGTTGAGGATGTTGATTATACGTTCGACAAAGTGGCTGAAGCCGTGGCGACCATTAATTTGCCACTCTATCACAAGGCGCGACGTTGGGATGCGGATGATGTTTTGACAGCTTGGTACCAATTATTGGTGACGCATACACGTAATGGGCTGCAATTCATTGACGACCTAGCTAGTCGTGGGTATTTTATGAAGAACAACGTGCCACTGTTTTTCAATGGTAAGGCAATGGCCACATTTGATACGAGTGCGTTAATTCGTGAAGTGGTGTACGTTGAGACGGACGTTGACACTGATGGCGATGGTGTCCGAGATTTGGTGCGCGCCGAGGTAATTCGACCAGATACTGGCGTTAAGGTGCCAACGCTCTTTACCGCGTCACCTTATTACCAAGGGCTAAATAATGAAGCGAATGATGCGTTGGTTCACAATGTTGACGTCGCACTGTTACGCAAAACACCCAACACGTTGACGTATGAAGAGATTAAATATGAGCCTGAACAAGAAGCCTTGCCCGAAGCCCACGAAATTGCAGGCGAGGTGACTGAAACGACAGAATCGTTTACTGGTACGTCACATGTTGATTTAAACAATTATTTCTTGGCACGTGGCTTTGCGGTTGTCTATTCAGCTGGGGTCGGGACGCGTCATTCGGACGGGATGCAGGATACAGGGTCACCAGAACAGGTGGCTAGCATGCGGGCTGTTGTTGAGTGGTTGGCAGGTGACCGGCTGGCATTCATCGATAAGCACAGTGGTCAAACCATTAAAGCAAACTGGTCGAATGGTAAAGTGGCGATGACGGGTAAGTCTTACTTGGGGACACTGGCGACCGCGGTGGCAACAACCGGCGTACGCGGTCTGGAAACGGTGATTTCTGAAGCGGCGATTTCGGATTGGTATCAATACTACCGTGATAACGGTTTGGTCATTGCGCCCGGTGGTTTCCCTGGCGAGGATATGGATGTCTTGGCGGAATTAGTGTATTCGCGCATGTTGGATAGTGCGGATTGGCACCGTACCAAGATGCAATGGCATGGGTTCCAGCATGCAACGGCTGAGCATATGGATCGTACCACCGCTGATTACAATACGTACTGGGATGCGCGTAATTACCTAAATAATGTGCCAAATATTCAGGCTGATATTGTGATGGTCCATGGTTTGAATGATTGGAATGTTAAACCACGTCAGGTGTTCCGCTTATGGCAAAACTTACAAAAATTGCCAGTAGTTAAGAAACTGTATCTTCACCAAGGACAACATATTTACATTAACAATAACCGCTCCCTTGATTTTGCGGATCAAATGAATTTGTGGTTGAGCTATAAGCTCTACGGTGTCCAAAATCAAGCAGCTAGCCAGTTACCAGATGTTACTTGGCAAGCAAATGATCAAGCTGAGACTTGGGAGACCGGGCATGAGTGGGGGACGACGACGCTTACAACATTGCCATTAGTTGCTGAAACGGCGACAGTTCAGTATGAAGACTGGCAAATCGCGGACGATTTTGCCGCGTATAAGCAAGATTTCAACGCGTGGCGCCAACAGATGTTGCAACGTGAGAATGACAAGTTAGATGTGAACCGGGTGGTTTTTGTGCAACCTGCTTTTGAAAAGGATATGGTCATTGATGGTGAAGTGACGTTACAATTACGGATTAAGTCATCGGCAGATGTTGGCTTAGTGAGCGCCATGCTGGTTGATTATGGTGAAGCCCGGCGTCTAGCAGCGACACCACGACCGCAGGGCGTGCTAATTGATCGTGGTACTGGATGGCAGCCGACGCCATTAGTGGAATTTCAATTGGCAAAACCAACGACTGAAAAGATGATTAGTATTGGTCACATCAATCTTCAGAATCGGACAGCACCATGGCGTGTGGATGACCTTGTGCCAGACGAATTTGTTGACGTGGCGCTCACCCTGCAACCAACCCGTTATCGATTGCCGGCTGGTCATCAGCTTGGTGTGATTATTTATGGTACTGACTTTGAAATGACGGTGCGCGGTAACCAAGATATTCGTTACACCATCGATGTCGAACAAAGCCAGTTAATTGTGCCATTACAGGACAACACACAAAAATAGGATTATTTTTCCGCGTCATTGCCACTTTATGCTACCATGGTAACAATTGAGTTTAGAACGAGGGGGGGCAGACGATGGATCGTAAGCTAATCGGCATAGATTTGGATAAAACAACACTAAATGACGCAGGCAAGGTATCTGACCGCACGCGTCGTACTTTACAAGCTGCGCAACGTGAAGGTCACATTGTTTCGATTGTGACTGGACGACCAGTGCGTTTGTCAATGGACATCTATGACACGTTGGGATTGCAATCACCGATGATTAATTTTAACGGGTCATTGGGGCACAAGCCTTATCAACACTGGGATCATGAGTATTCATTTAATATCGACCGTGAAATTGCGTTTGATTTATTGGAAAATGCGCAGATGATGGGGATTGATACGGTGGTAGCCGAAAGTAAGAATGATGTTTGGGCAAACGGTAATGGTCCGCAGCGTGGGACGGAAGATGCTATTTTCTTCCCACAAGATGAAACAGGCCGCAAAATGTTAGACCGCTTGAATCTACAGACGGATGTTAATGCCATTCTGATTCACGCCGAAAATGCCTTGCATCAATCACAAATTCAACATTTCGTGACGGACCGTTACGGGGCTGATCGTGTTAATGTCAAGACATGGGGTGGTGAGTCACCAGTGCTTGAAGTCGCACCAGCCGGGGTTTCAAAGGATACTGGCCTAGATGTCTTGCGCAAAGCCTATGATATTAAGCGCGATGATATTTATGCGTTCGGTGACGAAATGAATGATTTCGAGATGATCGGCTATGCCACACATGGCGTGGTGATGAAGAACGGGAATCCAGAATTAAAGGCCATCGCGGATGATATGACGGACTATACCAACGAAGAAGATGGGCTGGCACGTTACCTTGAAAAGTTACTAAAATTGTCCCTTTAAAAATCACTTAACAAATGTGAAAGCACTGTGCAAGAGCAGTGCTTTTTTTGCGCAGTAAAAACGTGTAAAATAGAGTTTGAATACATAATAAAAGGAGCGCTGTGATGGCGGAGTTACCAGAAGGATTTGAAGAAAAATACCGCCAACTATTAGGCGATGAGGCAGATGCATTTATCGAATCATTTGATAAGCCTGTCGTAAAGGCATTTCGCCAGAACCCCTTGAAGGCCAATATGGACTTATATGACACTGAGTCCGACGGCAAAGTACCATGGGGAAAATGGGGCAACTATGGGGCCGTGAAAGGCCACTCTGTTGACCACACAACGGGTGTCATTTACTCACAAGAACCGTCTGCACAGTTGGTTGGCGAATTAGCCCGGCCTAAGCCTGGTGAACGCGTGTTGGACTTAGCGGCTGCACCAGGTGGTAAAACAACCCACTTGGCGTCGTTTATGGAGCAAAAGGGTTTGTTAGTGTCTAACGAAATCTTCCGTAAGCGAGCAGCAATCTTGAGTGAAAATGTCGAACGTTTTGGGGTACAAAACGCGATTGTGACGAATCATTCACCACAGGAATTGTCACCGAAGTTCCCACAATACTTCGATAAAATTGTGTTGGATGCGCCATGTTCAGGTGAGGGGATGTTCCGTAAAGATCCCGCTGCGATTAAGTATTGGCATGAGCACTACCCAGAAGAGAACGCCACCCGTCAACGTGAGATTTTGGAAGAAGCAGTTAAGATGCTAAAGCCAGGTGGCCAATTGGTCTACTCAACTTGCACGTTCGCCCCTGAAGAAGATGAGCGCATTATCGCTTGGCTAATCAGTGAACGTCCTGACTTGGAAATTGTCGATGCAGATAAATATGAAGGCATGGATGATGGTAAGCCAGAATGGGCTGACGGAAACCCTGATTTGAAGAAGACGGCCCGTTTGTTCCCACACCACTCAGATGGTGAAGGACACTTCATGGCCAAGTTAGTTTCAAATCAAACCGAAGACGACTATGTTGCTAAGGAACCTAAGTTGGCGAAGTCAAACTTGACGAAGGACCAACGAGCACTTTGGCAAGATTTCCGAACTGATTTCTTACCGGATTACGACCCAGCGTTGTTGATTGCGTTCGGTGATCAAGTCTACGCGGCCCCAGAAGGAACGCCTGATTTGACCGGCCTACAAGTGATGCGGGTTGGGGTCCACTTAGGAACGCTGAAAAAGAAGCGTTTTGAGCCAAGTTTGGCATTGGCGTTAGCATTGCACCCGGATCAATTCACCCGTCGCTACGAAGTGACTGATGAAGAATGGGCCAAGTATGTTCACGGTGATACATTTATGATTCGTGACCGTGAGCAGTACAAAAATGGCTGGTACTTGCTAGAAATTGGTGGAAACGGTACTGGCTTTGGTAAGTTGGTTGATGGTCAAATGAAAAACTTCTATCCGAAGGGGTTACGTTTCCAAGTTCGCGAAGAGAAAAACGAATTGTCTGACGATATGTACTAAACTGCGTTATTCTTTGGTAAGATAGAATTATTACAGCGTTGAAAGGAATGCACATGGCAAACGAGCAAATTACACGTGAAGAAGTTGAACACGTTGCCAACTTGGCAAAGTTGACTTTGACGGACGCAGAAGCTGACATGTTCACGGATCACTTGGAGAAGATTTTTGAAGTGGTCACGACATTGTCAGAAGTTGATACGGAAGGTGTTGCACCAACGTATTCAGTTACTGAAATGCGGACAGTGTTGCGTGAAGATGTGGCTGTAAACGCCCACCAGTCAGCAGAATTGTTGGCAAACGCACCAGAACACACGGATACCTTGATTAAGGTGCCAGCTATTCTTGATGAAGGAGCAGAGGGCTAATGGATTTCTTGCACACAGATTTGGAAACCTTGCACGAACAACTCGTGAACAAGGAAATCACAGCCGTTGAGTTGGCAGAAGCAACGTTGTCAAACATTGCTGCAACTGACGATACGTATGAAGCCTTTATCACAGTGATGAAGGATGAAGCTTTGGCAGAAGCTAAGGCAATTGATGAAGCCGGCATTGACCCAGACAACATCTTGTCAGGTATTCCATATGGTATCAAGGACAACTTGGTAACTAAGGGTGTCACAACAACTGCTGCTTCAAAGATTTTGCAAAACTTTAAGCCAATTTACGATGCAACGGTTATCGAAAAGTTGCGCGCTAACGGTGCTGTTGGCGTTGGTAAGTTGAACATGGACGAATTTGCCATGGGTTCAACCAGCGAAACGTCATATTATCGTAAGACGAAGAACGCTTGGGACCAAACCAAGGTGCCTGGTGGTTCATCTGGTGGATCTGCCGTTGCCGTTGCAGCTGGTCAAGTGCCATTTGCATTGGGAACTGACACGGGTGGTTCAATCCGTCAACCAGCGGCCTTTAACGGTATCGTTGGTATGAAGCCAACTTACGGTCGTGTATCACGTTGGGGTGTTATCGCCTTTGCGTCATCATTGGACCAAGTAGGGGTCTTCACCCGCACGGTTAAGGACAACGCTCGCGTTTTGTCAGCGATGGCTGGACAAGATGAGAAGGATCAAACATCATCAGATATTGCGGTGCCTGATTTCACAGCGAACTTGACGGGTGATATCAAGGGCTTGAAGATTGCGGTGCCAACGGAATACTTTGGAGCTGGTATCAATGCCGATGTTAAGGCCACAATCAAGGCTGGTATTGCTAAGTTGCAAGAGCTCGGCGCAGAAGTCGAAGAAGTGTCATTGCCACACACCAAGTACGGCGTGGCAGCTTACTACATTTTGGGTTCAGCTGAAGCATCGTCAAACTTGCAACGTTTCGATGGTATTCGCTACGGCTTCCGTCCAGAAGGTGTGAAGAACTTGGATGACTTGTATGTCCAAACGCGTTCACAAGGTTTCGGTGACGAAGTGAAGCGCCGTATCATGTTGGGAACGTATTCATTGTCAGCCGGTACTTACGATGCCTTCTTTAAGAAGGCTGCGCAAGTGCGTACGTTGATGAACGAAGACTTCCAAAATGTGTTTGCGAAGTACGATTTGATTATCGCACCAACGACGCCAAATGTTGCTTACAACTTTGGTGCCAATGAGGATGATCCTGAAGTCACTTACATGAATGACGTTTTGACAATTCCAGTTAACATGGCTGGTTTGCCAGGAATGTCAGTACCAGCTGGTTTTGTTAACGGTTTGCCAGTTGGCATGCAATTTATTGCAAACCGCTTCCAAGAAGAGACAATTTACCGTGCTGCCTACGCTTATGAGCAAGCAACACGTTTGTTCGAACAAGTACCGGGGGGTAACAAGTAATGGCTGTGCCGAATTTTGAAACGACGATTGGTCTTGAAGTCCACGTTGAGTTGAAGACAAACTCAAAGGCAATGTCACCATCACCTGTACAATATGGTGCTGAGCCTAACGCAAATACAAATGTCATTGATTGGGGTTACCCTGGTGTTTTGCCACAAGCAAATAAGGGTGCGTTGGAATACGGTATGATGGCCGCTTTGGCTTTGAATGCTGAGGTTACACGTGATTTGCACTGGGACCGTAAGAATTACTTCTACCCAGATAACCCTAAGGCATACCAAATCACACAACAACAAGAACCAATCGGCCGTAATGGTTGGTTGGAGATCGAGTTTGAGGGTGAGAAGAAGCGTGTGGGTATCACGGAACTGCACGTTGAAGAAGATGCTGGTAAGAACACCCACGGGACGGATGGCTACTCATATGTTGACTTGAACCGTCAAGGAACACCATTGATTGAAATCGTTGGGGCCCCTGATATTTCATCACCAGACGAGGCCTACGCCTACCTTGAAGCTTTGCGTCAAGCCATCCAATTTACGGGTATCTCAGACGTTAAGATGCAAGAAGGGTCAATGCGTGTCGACGCCAACATCTCAATTCGCCCAGTCGGTTCTAAGGAATACGGTACAAAGGTCGAGTTGAAGAACTTGAACTCATTCAACTATGTGCGTAAGGCATTGGCGTTCGAAGAAGATCGTCACGCTAAGATTTACATGGCTGGTGGCACAATCAAGCAACAAACACGTCGCTTTGATGAAGCAACTGGTGAGACAATCTTGATGCGTGAGAAGGAAACGGCTGATGATTATCGTTACTTCCCAGAACCTGATTTGACACCAGTCCATGTGACTGACGAATGGATTGCAGAAGTCCGTGCGAAGTTGCCAGAATCAGCAACTGAACGTAAGGCGCGCTATGTTGATGAACTTGGTTTGGAAGTCTATGACTCAGAAGTTTTGACGCAAACATTGGCGATGGCAAACTTCTTCGACGCAACCGTTGCAGAAGGTGCCGATCCAAAGCGTTCAGCTAACTACTTGATGGGTGATGTCAACGCGTACTTGAACGAGAAGCAAGTTGATTTGGAAGAGACTGCTTTGACACCAGCACACTTGGCCGGCATGATTAAGTTGATTGATGACGGTACGATTTCAACGAAGATGGCTAAGAAGGTCTTTGCAGCGATTACGCAAGGTGAAGACCCTGTCGAATACGTTGAGGCCAATGGCTTGAAGCAATTGTCTGATCCAGCTGTTTTGACGCCAATTATTGACGGTATTTTGGATGACAATGAGCAATCAATCATTGACTTCCACAATGGTAAGGACCGTGCGGTTGGCTTCTTGGTTGGTAAGATCATGAAGGAAACTAAGGGTAATGCAAATCCAAATGTTGTTAACGAATTGTTGATGGCTGGTTTGCAAGCTCGTAAGCCCGAATAAGAAGCGCAAGCAACACTCTGTTGTAAAGCTAACTTTAGGCTCGGTGTAGGAAACTCTATACCGGGCAGTACATATAATTATTTCTAAGAGGAGAAACACAGCTATGAAGCGTGCACGTATCATTTATAACCCAACCTCTGGGCGTGAGGCGATTCGTCGTGATTTGGTTGATATTTTAAATGTTTATGAACAAGCTGGTTATGAAACCAGTGCGTTTGCTACAACGCCTGAGCCTAATTCAGCGTTAAATGAGGCGCGTCGAGCTGCGGAAGCTGGGTTTGATTTGCTGATTGCGGCCGGTGGTGACGGTACAATCAATGAAGTTGTTAACGGCATTGCGCCATTGGATAAGCGCCCAATGTTGGCGATTATTCCGGCTGGGACAACCAATGACTATGCACGTGCTTTGCGCATTCCACGTGAGGATCCGCTAGCGGCTGCTAAGGTCATCCTAAAGGGCAAGGCCGCTAAGATGGATGTTGGACGCGCCAATGACACGTATTTTATTAACATCGCAGCTGGTGGCTCATTGTCTGAATTGACGTATTCAGTCCCATCAAAGCTTAAGTCAATGTATGGATACCTGGCCTATGTTGTGAAGGGTGCTGAAATGTTGACTCGTGTGGCACCAATGAATTTGCGCGTTAAGTATGACGATGGTGAATTTGAAGGTACTTCATCAATGTTTTTCCTGGCCTTAACTAATTCAGTCGGCGGTTTTGAACAAATCGTGCCAGATGCTAAGTTGGACGATGGTAAGTTTACGTTGTTGGTGGTTAAGACAACAAAGTTCGCTGAAATCTTGGGCTTAATTTCAGAAGTGCTAACTGGTAAGCACGTCGATGATCCAAACTTGTTGTATGTAAAATCAGAAAATGTTGAAATTACACCATTAGATGAAAATGCTAAGATTATGATTAACTTGGATGGCGAGTACGGTGGGGATGCACCGGTCGTCTTTAAGAATTATCACGCCCACATCGCAATGGTTGCGAATGTTGATGATATGCCAAGTGATAACTTGATTAAGGCCCCAATCTTATTGGATGAACACAAGTAAAAAAAGAGCCTGCCAGATGTTCTGGTAGGCTCTTTTGTGAGGAATGAACATGTTTGGAAAAAAGAAAACCAGTGTCGCGCAGCCTGCTAATACAAAGCACGCTTTCTACCAACAATTAGCCCATCATACTAAGCGAGCATGGGATATGGCAATTGCATTGGCACAATTAGATACCTTGCCAACTGATGCCACGCAGCGACAGAGTTTACATGTTGATGTGTCACAACCAGATGGTCGTCGCGGTGAGGGTCTGACATCAGTATCATTTTATGTTGATCCTGAAGAGATGCGACCTGTGTTTGTAGCGAAGCGCGATGAACAAGCCTCGATCGCAGCGGAATATCTTGAGTCGTTGCTGCTTAGCCCAGATTTAACGACGCGTGACCGTGATTTGGTGGCGACGCTACGTGATATGCAGCAAAACCAGGCATATGATTTAATATTGAAAACATTATTAAATCATAATGTCATCACACGGCGTGATATAAACTGATGGCGGGGCATGGTTTCATCGCACGCAAATAGTTGTTTTTTCACGAATTTAGACTATTATAAAGGTACAGCGTAATCTTAGACGTCGTCCTGCACCAGGGACGGCGTTTTTTTTTATAGACGTAAAAAGCACCCGTTTAGGCCTAAAACCTAAGCGGGTGCTTTTGTAATACTTTACTTTGACGTCAAACCATCATAGATTGTTTGTGCGTTGTGGTTCAACAAATCGTAGTACGTTGGGACAACGCCAGACTGCTTTGAAACAGAATCCGTCCACAACTCACCAGCAATGTGTGAGTTGATTTGTGAGATAACCGTTTGCATTGGCTTGTCTGATTCACCTTGCTCAACAAAGGTTGCGCGAACCTTTTCGCCTTGCAAAGCTTCAACCAACGTGCGGATTTGTGAAGGGGTACCATTTGATTCAGTATCGATTTCCCAGATGAAGTATGGCTTCAAACCAAAGTCACGGGCGAAGTAGGCCATGGCACCTTCTTGCGTAACCAACTTCTTATCATCAGCAGGCAAAGCGGCAAACTTAGCGTGCCACTTGTCATACAACTTTTGCAACTTTGCTTCATAAGCCGTTGCACGCTTAGCATAATAAGCCTTGTGGGCAGGATCCTTCTTTTCAAGGACCTTGGCAATGTTAGCAGCGTAAGTCTTACCTTCTAGTACACCGTTCCAAGCGTGGGGGTTATCTTGACCAGCCACACCAGCTGTCGTTAGCTTAATTGTCTTAATGCCGTCCGTCACGTTGAAGATTTCCTTACCAGCGTGCTTATCGGTGGTCTTCATCAACTTATCAAACCAACCTGAGCCACCCTTTTCCAAGTTCAAGCCGTTTGCAAAGACGATTGCGGCGTCTTGCGTACGCTTAACATCGGTTGGGGTAGGGTCATAATCGTGTTGGTCAGCCCCAATTGCGGTAATCGTGTGGGCATTAACGTACTTACCACCGATTTCTTCAGAAATTTGATTAATAATTGAAAATGATGAGACAACGTTCAAACGGCCGTCAGCTGCACGACCATCTGACTGATCGTTGCGGTGCATCAAACCAAATGCAACAGCAACAACCACAACAAGGGCAACAATAATCCCAATAATGCGCTTCATAAAACTAAACTCCTAATTGTTTAAAAAGACTAGGCGTGACGATTTTGCAATCGCAAACCTGTATGAGCAATAAACGATAAAATAAAAATAACCGCACCAGTCACAACGATGGCGGGACCAGATGGCCAGTCAAACGTGTAACTAAGAAATAAACCAACAAAAGCACTCAACACACCAAATGCCGCAGATAACCAAATCATTGGTTGGAAACGCTTAACTAATAATCGGGCGCTTGCTGCTGGGGTGATGAGCAGGGCCGTTACCAAAATGACCCCGACGGCGCGTAATGCCACAATGATAACCAAAGTAATCATGACGACCAACAGGTTTCGGAATAGATTTGCACGAATACCTTGCGCTTGCGCATATGATCGATCAAAAGTTGTGAGATATAACTCACGGTAGAAAATAGCAACAACTAGGATAACAATTAAGCCAATCACAAGGCTTGAAATGAGGTCACCACCAGAAACGGCGAGGATATTTCCGAATAAAATATCAGTTAACTTGGTGGTTGAGTGACCTGCTGTCATAATAATTGTGCCTAATGCAAAGAAGCTACTAAACGTGAGGCCAATCGCCGCATCAGTCTTTAACGGGGTATGTTCCGCGATGAAGTTAATGATGAGGGCGGCTAGCAAACCAAACACACCAGCGCCCCAGTAGTAGGGGATGCCGAGTAAAGCCGCGATGGCGATACCTGGCAAAACCGCGTGCGACATGGCATCACCGATTAGTGCCGTCCCTTGCAAAATACTAAACGCGCCAATCACGCCGGAAACCAAACCAATGATAACACCAGCGAGCAAAGCGTTCTGCAAAAAAGTGTACTGTCCGAAAGCGTGGAAAAAATTCAAAAGTGCTGCCATTTTAGCCTCCTTGCACAATGTGATTGTGACGATCCATGATGATCAAATGATCACCGTAGGCTTGCGACAAGCTCGTTGCATCCATGACTTGCTCTGGCGTACCTTGATTTAGAATGCCATGGTTGAGTAAGACAACCGAGTCGAAGTAGTTAGCGACTTTGCTTAAATCATGGTGCACAATAATGATGGTTTTACCCGCATCCCGGAGTTCACGTAAGGCATCCATAATTTGGGCTTCAGATGCCACGTCGATGCCGACGAATGGTTCGTCGAGGAGGTAAATATCCGCATCTTGCACTAATGCTCGCGCAACTAATGCGCGTTGCCGTTGTCCACCTGACAATTCATTTAAAGAACGATTTGCCAAATGGGCAATGTCCATCCGTTCAAGCGCCTGTTGCACCAGTGCTTCTTCAGTTTTACCAACACTATGCCAACGTGATATTTGGGACAAAACGCCCATCATCACTAAATCGAAGACATTTACTGGGAAGTCTAAGTCCAAATCGCTGCGTTGTGGTACATAAGCGAATTTGTCACGGCGCAGACGATTGGTGACCGGGACATCATTTAGGGTGATGTCACCAGCACTTGGTTGAATAATGCCTAGGATGGATTTAATTAACGTTGATTTACCGGCCCCATTTGGTCCGATAATCCCAATCAATTCGTTATCGTTAAATGAAATGGATAAATCTGTAAAAATCGGGCCGTATTCGTACCCAACAGTCAGATTTGAGATGGTTAACATATGCAAATCCCTTCATATATACTTACTTTTCAAAAGTAAAAAAGAATGACGCATAACAATCTACCAGTTTTTGTCCGGGTTGACAAACGAAAAAGTTAATATTTTATATATGAAAAAACCATCATATTTTATATAACCGAACAATACGACTAAAATTAGTTAATTAGCTGGTAAATGATAAGTCCAAGCGTTCCGATACTGCCCATCTATGGTAAAATTAACCGTTAGAAAAACAGTTTTGTTGGCCATATTATATCGAATGCCAACACGGAACGGGTGAATGGTCACTCGGTCACGATTTCTTCATTATTATAAGGACAGGTAAATCATGGGTGCGGCTGAAACTTATCGACAAATTACATCAAAAATGGGTGGTGCTTGGCGAGTAAGACCTGATGAACACGGTAATCGTGTCGGCATGTTGCAAGAAATTTTGCGCTGGATGGGTAATCCTGAGCGACAATTAAAGGTTATTCATATCGTCGGTACCAATGGTAAAGGGTCAACTGGGGTGATGCTGGCTAGTATTTTGGAGACGGCTGGTTACCAGGTTGGTCACTTTTCGACACCGGCAATTTTGAATGATCGCGAAGTGATTACAACGAATGGTGAGATGATTAGTGAAGAAGCCTTCGTTAAAAGCTATCAACATGTCTTAGAAGAAATTAAAGCGCATGGTGGTGATGAGGATACGTTGACCAAGTTTGAATGGTGGACATTGATTGCCTTGGATCACTTCGCCCGCACTGAAATGGATTTTGTGATTTTAGAGGCTGGTGTGGGTGGCTTACGCGATGCCACGAATGTGGTTGATAACCCATTGGTTGTTGCATTTACGAAAATTTCATATGATCACATCGGTTTGTTGGGAAATGATTTACTTGAAATCGCGGCTGATAAAGCAGGTGCGATTAAAGCGGGTGCAACCATCGTGAATTATCCGGGTCAGGATATCGAAGTGTATCGCTTGCTGAAAGAAAAAGCGATTGCCGTTGGGGCGAAATGGAACACGCATCCTAAGCCGGCAATTACGATCGTTAAGTCATCGCCACGCGGTTTGGAGCTGAATGCCGATCAATTTGAAGGGTTGAAGCTGTCACTAACTGGTGCCTATCAGGCCAATAATTTGAGTACAGTTTTGCAAATTGTGACGGTCTTAAAGGAACGTGGTTATACGATTGAAGACGTCGCAGTTGCTGAAGCGTTAGCGCACGTCAAAATTAAAGGCCGGATGGAATTTGATGAAAAGCGTAATATTTTGTTCGACGGGGCCCACAACCCAGATGGCATTATCAGTTTGGTGGCAGCCATTCGTTCTTGGCATTTACCATTTAAGCCAGTTGTGGTCTTAGGGTTATTACAAGGTAAGCAATACCACGACATGCTGGAGGAATTGTTACCACACGTTGATACAGTCATTGCGGTGACGCCGGATTCAGATCGTGCGATGTCTGCGGACGAACTGGCCGCTAAGATTGTGATGATGAGCAATGTCGATGTGGAAATCGCGGATGACCCGAGTGCGGCGATTACATTGGCCCGTCGGGTGCGTGAATCATCAGAAGCGTTGATTGTTGTCACGGGGTCATTTTATACCTTGCGCGCGATTGAAACGGAGGAGATGTAATGCTGACACGACTCGTAATTGCATCGAATAATTCACATAAAACCGCTGAAATGGTAGATTACTTGCAAACATTAGGGGTAACAGCTATCAATTATCGTGAGTTACACGATCAGATTGCTTTTCCAGCAGAAACCACGGATGACATGGCGGAAAATGCGCAAGTTAAAGCGGCAACCATCCATGCGTTGTTACCGGATGAATACATTTTGGCGGACGATTCAGCGATGTTTATTCCAGCCATTCCGGATCATTTTGGTGTCACAACCATGCGTGAATTCCAAGCCCATCAACTACGTGGGGATGCGGAAATTAATGCTTATGTGTTGGCACAACTACCAGACGGCGCGGATCGCACGGCGTATTTGCAAGCAGACTTTGTGGTAATTACACCAACTGGTCAGCGTTATTTCAGCCAGGCACGTGGCGGTGTCACGTTAGCACTGGAACCGCGTGGCGGGCGTAATGGGTTAGACGAGCTCATGGTCACGGAAAACGGTCAAACATTGGCTGAAATTGACATGCCGGACCGTGTCAATTACGCTCACCGGGGCCGCGCTGCCATTGATATGTTGGCGCAATTACGGTCAGCTGGCGAATTGGCAAATTAAGAACAAGTAGATATAGGAGAGTTAAATGATGGCACTCACAGCACAACAAATTACAGAAATTTTGGCTGATCAGGATTTATTGATCAGCACGCCAGAATTTAAAGGTGAGCTCAAGCATTTAGCTTATAATTCAAATGATGTAGCACCTGAAACGTTGTTGTTTATCAAAGGACGTTTCAAGGCTGAATATTTAACAGACGCGATTGCAAAAGGGGTTAAGGCCATCGTTGCGCCTACGTCGTTCACGCACGACACTGACTTGCCAACTTGGGTGGTTGATGACGTGCCAGCGGCGATGAGTGTTTTGAGTATGGCCTTCTATGATTACCCACAAAATAAGTTGGCGTTGATTGGTATCACGGGTACCAAAGGCAAGACGTCAGCCACTTATATGGCATACGAAATGCTTCGGGTGGCTACTGACGACAAGGTGGCTTTGTCATCGACGTTACAAGTTATCACCGGGGCTGACCCAAAGTTCCATTACCGCGCACATTTGACGACACCAGAATCATTGGATTTGTTCCGTTGGATGGCAGAGGCTGTCGCAAATGGGATGACGCACATGGTGATGGAAGTCTCATCGCAGGCCTACAAGATGGAACGGGTTTACGGGCTACGCTTTAACGTCGGTGTTTTCTTGAACATTAGTCCCGATCACGTTGGGGAAAATGAGCACCCAACGTTTGAAGATTATTTGGAACACAAAATGATGTTGTTTGATCACTCCGAGCAAATCATTCTGAATGCTGATTCAGATCATTTTAGTGAGTTGATTGAGCACGCGGAGCTAGCGGTACCACGTGATGGGATTTGGCTATATGGTCGCGAGGACGAAGATTCACCAAAGGCAGACGTCTATTACGATACTGTTGAAGCGGACTTGCAGGGTAGCACCTTCGCTGTACGTGAAGCTGGTCAGCAAGCGGCACGCCTTGGTATTGCAGGTGACTATCATCTGGATATGCCGGGTGACTTTAACCAAGGAAATGCCGTGGCAGCGATGATTGCGACGCGTCTGGTTGGTGCTGACACAGATGCGATGCATGAAGGACTCGAAGTGGTTAAAATCCCGGGTCGAATGCAAGTATTAACGACCCAAAACCACGGTACAATTTACGTTGACTATGCACACAACTATGCCTCAATCGCGGCTTTACTTAATTTTGTCCGCACGAATGAGACCGTCGAAAAGTTAACGATTGTGGTTGGTGCACCTGGCAACAAGGGCGTTTCGCGTCGGCCAGGTATTGGGCAAGCGGTCAGCGAGGGTGCGGATGTTGTTTACTTAACGAGTGATGATCCACAATTTGAGGATCCAAACGCCATTGCTGATGAAATCCAAGCAGCGATTACCAATGATCATGTGGTGATTAACCGTGAAATGGACCGCACGATTGCGATTACTGAGGCCATTAAGGCAGCTGGTCCCAACGATGTTGTTGTTTTGGCAGCGAAGGGATTGGATGAGTATCAAAAGATTGGCGGTGTTGATACACCGTATGAAAACGACTGGGCAGTTGCCCAACGCGTCGTTTCCGAATTGGAAGCCTAGTTTTTAAAGCGAATTTTTGCTATAATAAACAGAATTGCCGTTGTTACGGCGATTTTTTGTGTTACTAATAATAAATAAATGCATTAAATGTGCAGAGAATTAAAAGGGGATAGTGCCATGGCTAAGGAACCTGCAGAAAACACGTCAGAGTTCGACTTGGGCGACTTCGTTGAAGGTAAGAAGTTTGCTAACTTCGAACACGACTTTAAGGGTATCGTGGAAAAGATTTACGAGCACTCATTGTTGGTCTTGATTACGGAGAACGACCCAGAAGATACGGCAACGGTTAACGAATACAATCACCGTGCTGTCGTTCGCATGTCAGAAACTAAGATTTTGGTAAAGACTGACAACCCTGCGCCACGTAAGAGTGACGAAGAGGAAGAGGACGAAGAAGAAATTCCAGAAGACATCAAGTTGGAAGACGATGATGCCGAGGAAGAGGACGAAGAAGAGGAATAACAATGGACTACAAGAATCAAGTGGCCCAAGCCGTTGCAGCGGTTGTGCCAGAACTAGATGAAGCGACAATTTTGTCAAAGATTGAAGTGCCAAAGGATTCAACGATGGGTGATTTTGCCTTTCCAACTTTCTTGTTGGCTAAGGAACGTCACATGGCGCCCAACCAAATTGCTGCGACGGTCGCGGAAGCAATTGACGCAACCGATTTTAAGGCCGTTCAGGCTGCGGGCCCATACGTTAACTTCTTCTTGAACCAATTGACATTTGGAACGGATGTTTTGCAAACTGTTTTGATGAACCAAGACTTTGGTCACAACACGGACGGTGAAGCAGGTCATGTGACAATTGATATGTCATCACCTAACATTGCTAAGCCAATGTCAATGGGTCACTTGCGTTCAACGGTTATTGGAAATTCATTGGCTGAAATTTCAAAGGCCAATGGTTACCAACCAATCAAGATTAACCACTTGGGTGACTGGGGAACACAGTTTGGTAAGTTGATCTCAGCTTACAAGCGCTGGGGTTCAGAAGACGAAGTGAAAGCTGATCCAATCAACACGCTGGTTAAGTACTATGTCCGTTTCCACGAAGAAGCGAAGGAAAATCCAGCTTTGGACGATGAAGGTCGTGCTTGGTTTAAGAAGCTTGAAGATGGTGACGAAGAGGCCCGTCAATTGTGGTCATGGTTCCGTGAAGAGTCATTGAAGGAATTCATGGAGCTTTACGAGACGTTGGACATCGAGTTTGATTCATTCAACGGTGAAGCTTTCTACAACGATAAGATGGATGGCGTTATCGACACGTTGAAGGAAAAGGGCTTGTTGATTGAGTCGCAAGGTGCCCAAGTGGTTGACTTGGAAAAGTACAACTTGAACGTTGCAATGATTCAACGTACTGACGGTGCCACATTGTACATGACACGTGATTTGGCGGCAGCTATTTTCCGTAAGAAGAACTACAACTTCGTCAAGTCATTGTACGTGGTTGGTGGCGAACAACGTGAACACTTCATGCAATTAAAGGCCGTTTTGAAGGAAATGGGCTACGAGTGGTCAGATGATGTTGAACACATTCCATTTGGTTTGATTACGGTTGATGGTAAGAAGTTGTCAACGCGTTCAGGTCGTATCATCTTGTTGAAGGATGTGTTGAAGGACTCTGTTGATTTGGCTTTGCAACAAATCAACGAAAAGAACCCAACTTTGGGTAACAAGGAATTGGTTGCGCATGAAGTTGGAACGGGTGCCGTTGTCTTCCACGACTTGATGAACGAGCGTATTGGAAACTTCGACTTTAAGTTGGAAGAAGTGGTTCGTTTCGAAGGTGATACTGGTCCATACGTACAATATGCGAACGCCCGTGCGCAATCAATTTTGCGCAAGGCTGGTAACCCAGAGCTAGATATGTCTAACTTGGTTATCGATGATGAGAACGTTTGGGAAACTGAGAAGTTGTTGGCTGACTTTGGTGATGTTGTTCGTCGCGCATGGCGTGATCGCGAACCATCAGTTATTGCCAAGTACGCATTGAACTTGTCTCGCACGTTCAACAAGTACTATGCAAACTCAAAGATTTTGGCAGAGGACGAGCAATTGAACGCCCGTTTGGCATTGGTAACGGCTGTGTCACAAGTTTTGACAGAATCACTACGTTTGTTGGGTGTTAAGGCACCTAAGGAAATGTAATTTAGAAATAATGACTAAGAGTCTGAGACAGATACTGCTGTCCCAGACTCTTTTTGTTTATGTTTAGAAAATAACTAAATGTCATCATGCCTTGTTTAAATAACACAAGGACAACAAAAAATTCTAATCATATTGGCAGATGTGTGGTTTAATAAGGCTTAACTATAACGAAAAAGAGGCCATAGCAAATGATACGGATTGGAAAAAAGTATCTCGAGCCAATACCTGTTTTGTTAGCAGTTATATTCTTGATTGTCCAGGTGTCAGCAGATTTATCACTGCCGACGATTACCTCCGACATCATTAATAAGGGGATTGCAAAACAAAACATTGGATATATTTGGCAAATGGGTGGGGTAATGTTGGTTATCGCCATTCTTGGTTGGACGGGTGCCGTGTTAAATGTGTTTTTTGCGGCCACCCAAAGTCAGAAGTTAGGGTCGAAATTACGGAGTAGCTTGTTTAAAAAAGTGACTTATATGGACGCCAGCAATGTGTCAAAATTTGGGGATGCCACGCTGATTACGCGTACGACGAATGACGTGACGCAATTGCAGAATGTGTTTCAGACTGCGTTGCGCATGATGTTGATGTCGCCGTTCCTATTCGTCGGCGCCATGATTATGGCGTTGCGCTTGAATACGCGCCTAACAACAGTCTTCGCTTTTTCACTGCCAATCTTAGCAATCGCGGTCTTTGTGATTGTTAAAATTGCTGTACCGCGTTTTAAGACAATGCAAACAAAGGTTGATCGAATTAATTTGGTGTTCCAACAGGGATTGACTGGGGTGCGCGTCATTCGGGCGTTTGGTCGCGATGGGTTTGAACGTGAGAAATTTGATACGGCCAACCGTGATTTAACGCACACAGCCCGAGTTGTCTTTACGACGGTTGCAATGATGATGCCGGTAATGACAATTATCTTGTCATTTACGAACGTTGGTATTGTGTGGTTGGGTGCCAAGTTGATTGGTGCTAACTTGATGCCGATGGGGAATTTGGTGGCCTTCTTGACGTATGCCACCCAAATTCTGATGAGCTTTATGCAATTGTCAATGGTGATTGTGATGGTGCCGCGTGCGCAAGCCTCTGCTGATCGTATTAATGAGGTTTTGGATACTGAAGATACAATTGTGGATGTTGCCACACCACAAAAGTTGCCCGCAACAGCGCCTGAGTTGGCATTTAATCATGTCTTGTATTGTTTTCCAGGAGCTGAGAAGCCAGCACTGTCTGGTTTGACGGCGAAAGTTTCCTCTGGCCAAACCATGGCAATTATTGGTGGCACGGGTTCAGGTAAGTCAACAATTCTGAATTTGATACCAAGATTGCTAGATGCGACATCTGGAACCATTACGTTGAATGGCGTGGACATTCGCCAGTTGTCTCAGACAGACTTACATGCTGCAATTTCAATTACGCAGCAAAAGGCGGTTTTGTTTGCCGGCACCATTCGGTCAAATTTGCAGTTTGGGCTACCGTTGGCAACGGACGATCAGATGTGGGAGGCCCTTCGAATTGCCCAAGCAACTGATTTTATTGAAGCTGGTGGTGGGTTGGATATGGTTGTTCAACAAGACGGTGCCAACTTTTCAGGTGGTCAACGTCAACGACTCGCAATTGCGCGAACCCTTATTAAAGCGGCGCAAGTGTATGTCTTTGATGATTCGTTTTCTGCGTTGGATTTTGAGACGGATAGTCGGGTGCGTGGGGCGATTAATGATTCGCCGCGTTTGCAACCAGCTATTAAGATTATCGTCGCCCAACGTATTGCAACAGTCATGAATGCCGATGTGATTGTTGTGTTGGACAACGGTAAAATGGTTGGCGCTGGCCGACACGCAGAACTTGCGCAAACGTGCCCTGCCTACCAAGAAGTTATGCGAAGTCAGTTGTCGGATGCAGATTTGAAGGAGGTGGGCGTCGATGCGTAGTTTTCAAAGTGGCGGACGTGGCCGTGGTGGGGGCATGAATCAACCGGTTGAGAAGCCGGTTCATTTCTGGCAAACCATCGGCCGATTATTTGGCTATCTCGGTAATTATCGGGCCGGTGTCATTGTTTCGTTAGTTATCACGGCCATTTCCGTGGTCTTATCAGTACGAGCACCAAAGGTTTTAGGTGAAGCAACAACGGTCATTTTTGATGATGTCACAAAGTCGATGCGTCAGCACACAGCCTTGCATATTCAGATGGATAAAGTCGTGCAAATTTTAATGCTTGTTTCGGCCCTCTATCTAATTGCCGCCCTTTTCTCGGTAATCCAGCAGTACATCATGACCCGGGTTGCCCAAGGAACGGTTTACCAGTTGCGTAAGGATTTCAAGGATAAAATGGCGCGCCTGCCAGTTTCTTATTATGATTCACATCAAAATGGGGATATCATGTCCCGCATGGTTAACGATATGGACAATATTCAAGGGACGTTGAACCAGTCGTTAATTCAATTGGTCAATTCCGCTCTGACGTTTGTTGGTGTTATCTATTTCATGCTAACAATTAGCTGGCAATTATCGTTGGTGGCCTTCTTGACGGTGCCATTGTCTTTGTTAATTGTCCGGATTATCGCGCCACGATCACAACGTTATTTTGCCCGGCAACAGGCGGCCTTGGGGTTGCTGAATGACCAGGTTGAGGAGACCTTTGCTGGTCACACCGTGGTGAAAACATTTAACCAAGAGCAACCAATGATTATGAAGTTTGATGCGCAAAACGAAGATTATTACAAGGCCGCTTGGAAAGCACAATTTGTATCGACCGTTATTTTTCCATCGATGCGGTTTGTTAATAATTTGGATTATTTAGCTATGGCGGTGATTGGTGGGATTAAAGTGGCCAGCGGTACCGTTAGTTTGGGTGATGTGCAAGCTATGTTGCAATACACCAATCAATTTAGTCAGCCCATTACACAAATTGCTAATTTAACAAATACGATTCAAGCAACGGTTGCGTCAGCCGAACGTATTTTTCAGGTACTGGATGAACCAGAAATGACCGAATTAACCCCGGTTGGCCCAATTACGACTGATGACATCGTGACGTTTGAACACGTTGCCTTTAGTTATCAGACTGACCAACCATTGATGACTGACTACAGTATGTCGGTTAAGCCGGGACAAATGATTGCGATTGTTGGTCCAACTGGCGCCGGTAAATCTACTATGATTAATTTGTTGGAACGTTTCTATGACACAACCAGTGGGGTGATTCGGTTACGTGGAGCCGATACACGCGGTATGACACGTGAAGACTTGCGCCAGCATTTCGCAATGGTGCTCCAAGAGACTTGGCTTTTTGAAGGTAGTATCATGGATAATTTGCGTTATGGACGCCTTGAAGCAACGGACGATGATGTCATCACAGCTGCAAAAATGGCTCATGCGGATGAATTTATTCGCACGTTACCAGACGGGTATGACACGATCCTAAATCAGGACGCCACGAATATTTCGCAGGGACAACGACAATTGTTAACGATTGCGCGTGCGTTTATTGCAAATCCCGAAATCTTAATTTTGGATGAAGCCACGAGTTCGGTCGATACACGAACTGAGCGCATGATTCAAGATGCCATGGCTAAATTATTGGCGGGTCGAACAAGTTTTGTAGTGGCACACCGCTTATCAACGATTCGTTATGCGGACCAAATTTTGGTCATGGAAAATGGTAATATTGTGGAACGTGGCCGTCATGATGATCTTTTGGCGGCTGGCGGAGAGTATGCGAAACTGTACAACTCGCAATTCACGAAAGTCGGTTAACAGCTAAAACACTCATCAGCAGCGAGGTTGATGAGTGTTTTTTATTGCCAAAAATTAAGTTTTCTTCTGGTTTTTCAAGTGAGACGCTGAAGTGTGTTATAACAATTTGCTTTATCCCATGGAAGCTGTCACAGCAATCCCTTTCAGTTTAAAGCTCAATTTCAAAATTGCAAATAACCACGGTAATAACCGAAAAGTCAACAAAATGGAAGATTGTCAGAAATCAGCGTCGGAAACGGCGTTGCTTTTTTTGCAAACTCTCAACGCAAGAATAGGACTTTTGTGAATCTTTATATCTGTTAACTGTCAGGCTCTAAGTGGGTCATGGAACTCGCCATTTTACTTTTGATCATTATCCTGCTGCCTGTGAGCAATGTCATTGCGCTAAAAAATCTGCCTCTAATTTGATAGATACCTCTGATAGCGCTGATAATGAAAAAATCACTGACAGTCCTGCCAATGATTTTTTGTAAGTACTCACAGCGTTTAGGTGTCCTTAAAATGGCACTGTGAATAGATTATTTGTCTTTTTTGTCGTGTTCCAGCTGGAAAGCTTGGTTTTTAGAAATTTCTCTGGGGAATAAACGGCTGACACGCTGCCAGATCAGTTCGCGCTGCGTCAAAAGTGAAAGCCCAAGTGAAATGAGCATAAAATTATCACTCCCTTTGATAAGGTAGCCTATCATGCCCCGCAAGGCAATGTAGGCCAGCCAAAGTCCTGCTGTGATGAGCGTGCCTTTGCAAAAAATGAGCTGCTTTTCAGAATCAAACCAAATCTTGCTCGAAATGGCCCGCAGCCAGCCAAAGAAAATAGGTAAGAAAATGTCGCCGAACCCAATCGCGCTCAGCAAAAGAAGGTTCCAATGAATTGTGCTACGTCCTTGATAAGCAAGGAGACAGCCAATTCCAATGAGAATCAGGAAAGTCCGTGTTTGATGCAGCACGACTCGTGCGCTTAACTGACGAATTAAAATCAAAACGAGCAAAAGTAATGAAATGAGAAGATTTGAGGTCATTTTTCGAGGATTCTTTCTCCATGGTTGTGCCAAAAATAAGCGAGTATGAGCAGCATTTGTCCAATGACAAGGAAAATCAGTAGAGGCCAGATTTGTGACCAAATGTCAGACATCCCTAAGTTAAAGAGCTTACGCAACCCCAGCACACCGTAAGTCATCGGCAGAAAGTGGGAACCCGTTTGGAAGATTTTATCTGACAAGGCCAGTGGGTAAGAGCCTCCCGCCATCGCCGTTTGCAGCATTAAAATAACCAAAACAACTAAGACCCCAAAACGAGGGAAAAGCTTATTTAATGCAATAATCAGACTATCAAATGTCAAGGCGAGAAGGACTAATAAGCCAAACAGACCAGTCCAGCTAAGCACTGAGAAAT
Organism: Weissella cibaria KACC 11862; assembly: GCF_000193635.1. Lineage (GTDB taxonomy): Bacteria > Bacillota > Bacilli > Lactobacillales > Lactobacillaceae > Weissella > Weissella cibaria. The sequence goes on from NZ_AEKT01000012.1 coordinate 52,531, forward strand.
GGAAAATGACAGCGGTCAAAAGCGTCATAACGGCGGCCTGAATCAGCGACATTCCTGCGGGTAAGGCAAATTGCCACAGATAAAAAGTTTTGAATTTCCCTTTTTTGCTTGCGAAAAGGCGCATGAAAACTTGATTTATGATGATGCCGCCCACAAACAGCGTCAGGGCAAAGAAGTAAGGTGCGAGGCCTTCAGCGTTATTTTTGACAGGGGAAATATCGTGAGTTTTGAGTACAATGGCTTGCGAAATTCCCGTTGGAACAGCCATTTTGGCACTATTTAGCTTGGCGATGGTGCTTTGCGCGATGGCTTGGTTGCTGTCGTTCACCATCTGATTGGCGGCTGTTGTCAGGATTTTCTGAGCAGAGAAATTCAGGCCGCTGCTGGTGAAAAGTTCGATTTGTGCGGGTTTTTGCGTCATCGCGAATGTTTCAAGTGACTTTGAAAAATTAGCTTTGAAGTCCAGAATGCCAAAAATCTTGCCCGCTTTGAGCTCCTGCTTGGCCTGGCTCAAGCTTTCTTGCTTGAAGCCAAAAGTCTTGCTTGATTTGATGTTTTGATAAATGGGACTTGCTTGGTCGGTTGAATTTGCCACCAATGCCACGGGAAGTTGATTGATTTTTCCGTAAGGGTCGCGGATGGCGCCGAGGAAAAGACCGGAGTAGAGAGAGGGAAGAATGGTTAAGAAGCCGATGAGCAGCGTGAAAATAACTTTCTTTTTCATGAGATTGCTTGCCTTTTTGAATTGAATTTTTAGTGGATATTTGTTTATCCTTAGATAAGAATTATCTGTGAAAGATTTTACATTTCTTTGGATGATTATTATCTTTGGATATTATATGTCCACGGATAAGGAAAAGCAAATAAAAAAGGATTGGTATTTTTTATGAAACTTAGTAAAGCATTTTTTCAAACGGTGGGAATTGTGGTCATGTTGGCCCAATTGCCCGAGGACGAAACCCTGAAATCGCAGGAGATGAGCGCCCGTATGCAGGTGTCGCACTCCTATCTTTTGAAAATCGCCAAAAAGCTCAAGGACGCGGGGGTGATTACCTCATCGGCTTCTAAAAATGGTGGCTATTCATTGGCTAAAAAGCCCGAGGAAATCAGTTTTCTTGACTTATTTGATGCCGTTGAGTCGGGGGAGGCTTTCCATGAAAATTTTGACGTTGAAATCGCGCAAGGTATTTTTATCACGCCAACTTTGATCGAGGAAAAATCAAATCGTTTGATTGATCTTCTAAATGAAGCTGAGCAGGCCTATCGTGAGCGACTAGCTAACCATAAGTTGAGCGATATTTTGCCGAGTGATGCGGATGGTAAACTGATTCGGATTGATTGGCAAGTCATTTTGGCGGATGATAGCAAAATCTAAGTGAGATTTTTTTGACAGACCTGTCAAAAAAATACTGACGAAACTGTCAGCACTTTTCATCAGTACTGACGGTCTTTCTGTAGTACTCACACCTTTTGACAAAGCTGTCAAAAATAAGAAATGAGGTTTTTATGATTCTACTATTAGAATTTCTGAGTAGTTGGTTGATTTTCACGTTTTCGCTGTATCAGGGGTTGCTGGAGTTGACGGGGCAACTGGCGAGTGTGCGCGAGCAGCCGATTCAGACCAGTCAAGACAAGGTTTCGCCTTGGCTGTGGCTGCTGCCGCCGGTAAAAATGCGCAAGGAAAAAGAGCGAATTTTGACGATTTTGGCAGAAAATCAAGTCAGCCGCGACCAACTGCGAAAGGTGGTGGGCTTTCTGGACAAGGCCACGGGCTGGTTTTACGTGGCGCTGGGCGGTTGGCTTTTGGCGGTAGCCGAGACCTATTTGGCTGTGGCGCAGTTGACCACGCACGGATTGCTTTTCAAAACTTTGCTCGCGCTTTTAATTTTGACAGCGCTAGGCGTTGCCAATGGTTTTTATCGCACCAGCGAAAAGCGTCAGGACAGAGCTTTGCAACAGATTGATCAAGCGATTGAAAAACGGAAAAAATGAGTGCTGAAGGAGCCGCCAGCGCTTTCTATCAGTACTCACAGAACCAAAAAATAGTTCTTTCAAATTTGAACACCAATCCATTCCAGGATATTTGACGAATAACAGCCAGATTTCTTTGAGACTACAACAACGGCTCAATGATAATGCCATTGACTCCATTGAACACTTTATAGATACTCAGTATCTCTTACTTAAATTATTAACCGATGATGAACTTGTGAGATTTGCGAAATAAGTCTAAAGTGAAAAGAGAGACCGAAAGCCCTAGAAATGGGGCTTTTTTGCGTGGTTTAAAAAGGGGGTCAAAAACAAGAAAATTACCCCCAAAATGACTCTTTTAGAATTTTGTAAAAGAATTACAATGGATTATCAAATGAACCTTACCCTCTCAGAACTGATTCGTTACATTGTCCAGAGTCTAAACATGGCGCTAGACATTGGCAATGAGACCAGCTACGCCAACTCCTTTGATGTGGAAGTGACAGAGAATGGCTTTCTATTTATTCCACGACTTCCTGCCTCTTACCCGATTGATGATGACCTCTATTTTCGGATTTTCAAGATCGTGAATGTGGCGCCGTTTCCCGATTATACCCTCTTGAAACAAAACGCCGCTTACTTCGTCCCGATTAACACCGCTGATATTCATGTTAAAAGAGGGAATGCTCGCTGATACAACCCAAGAAAAGTCAGAAGCTATTCTAAAGAAGTTTAAAGAGAAGTTTGGCAGTTGGCGAATTAAGGCAATCAGAGGAAAAGATATAAAAGACTTTTTAGATGCCTATGAAATTTCTCGAAATTCTAAAGTCAACGTTCGCTCTAACCTCAATATGTTCTTTGATTATTGCTGGTTAGATACGAACCCGCATCGCCAATGAATGAGTTACGTTTTAAGGGCCAACCAATGACACAGGCAGAACTGGATAAAATTAAAGACAAGGGTTTCTTCTCTGATGAGTTTAAGAAATTAAAAGAACTCATGATAAAAGACGAAAAAGAGGGAAGAAGTTACCTATTGCGCCGGAACAAACACCGTTACCGTTTATTTGTGGAATTCTGTTATCTGAATGGGACTCGGTATGGAGAAGCGGCTGGCTTAACTTGGAGTCATGCCAATCAAGGGGGGATTCATATTGATTCACAAATTGATTGGAGAAAATCTTTAGAAGATGATGAAGTTTCATGAATTTGGGGAGACAGATAATAAAAAGTTGCGTCTCATTAAAAAGTCTAAGGAAAAAACAGCATAAAAAATAACAAAATAATAACCAAAAAGTAGGGTGAATTAGAGGTATATACGGTTATCAGGATTTGAAGCAAAAGCTGGCAAAACCTGATAACTAGCACTCTTGGGAAATACAGGGTAAACAAAGAATTAGGTGTGGGTATTGTGTTATATTTAGGACAGGGAAGGTGGTCATTAACGATGCAAACAATATTAGGCAGCAATGGTCAAATCGGTTACGAATTGGCTAATGAGTTGTATCAAAATTATACAAAGGAACTCCGATTGGTCGGACGGCATCCGCAAAAAATTCATGACACTGATCAAGTCGTTGTCGCAGATTTAACAGATGCTGACCAAGCGTTCCAGGCGATTCAGGGCAGTGATGTGGTGTATTTCACAGTTGGCTTGCCGATGGATACGTCTGTTTGGGAAGCGCAATTTTTACAAATAACAGAAAATGTCATTCAAGCGGCTATTAAATCAAATGCCAAGTTGGCATTCTTTGATAACACTTACATGTATCAAAAAGATGCCACACCACAGACAGAAACGAGTCCATTCTTACCGGTTGGTCGTAAATCGGTCATTAGGGCGAAAATGGCAACCCGGCTTTTTGAGGCGATGACGAACGAGGGATTGGAAGCGGTTATTGGCCGCGCACCAGAATTTTATGGACCTGATCGGACACAGGGCATTACCAACGGTATGGTGTTCGACCGAATCAAAGCGGGTGAACGTCCACAAATTCCGGTTAGTGATACGGCCTTGCGCACCTTTATTTGGACACCGGATGCGAGCCGGGCCCTGGCGTTACTCGGGAATACCCCAGATACCTATGGCCAAACTTGGCATTTGCCAGTGGCGCCAGGTATTAGTTACCAAGCATTACTGGCGTTAGCTGAAAAAGTCGTCGGGCGGCCAATTCCGTATGATGTGATACCGTTGTCAGTATTTCAAAATGAAGCAACCACGAATCGTATGCGGGCTGAACAATTAGAAATTTTGGTTCGGTACCAATTTGATAATGTGTTTATTACCGATAAATTTATGCGACGGTTTCCTGATTTTCACGTGACAAGTTTCGCCACAGGTATCCAGACAATTTTGAATTAAGCGCCGGTCTGTGTCGATTGCACAGACTTTTTGCTCGGTGTAATTTAAGGCAAATGGTCCAAAAGTCTGTATAATAAAATTATATATGCAAAAAAAGAGGACTAAAAACCATGGCTTTAAAAAAGCAAGAACGACAAGCGCTGATTTTAGATATTTTGGCGCGTGAGGTCGTTGATTCACAAGAAGGGCTGATGCACCACCTGCAAAATGCTGGTATTGATGTGACACAAGCAACTGTCTCGCGAGATATTAAAGAAATGCGCATTGTTCGGAGGGCTGACGCCACTGGACGACCACGTTATCAAGTGATGTCAGACGCGCCGATTGTGGATACAGCGCATGTTCAGGAAGTATTTGCCGAAACAGCGGTCTCAATTACGCGCGTTGAATTTATGACAATTGTCAAGACGACGCAGGGAAATGGTAATCGACTGGCCGCAATTATTGATGACGCCAACATTCCTGAGGTCGTTGCGACGTTAGCGGGGCACAACACAATTTACGTGACAAGCCCGTCTGTCACAGCTGCCGAAAAATTAGCAGCAGATTTTGATAATTGGATGCAATAAATATGATGGAACGAATAAAAAGTGCGTTAGCCTGGATTAATCGGAAAATCGGCCCGTTTTGGACGCGGTTCCAGCTAACGAGATGGCTGATTGTGGCCTTTTTGGCATTAATTTTTGTGATTAGTGCAGTAGGGACATTTGAAGCTAAAACAACGGATGTCTCAGACTTAAAGGCGCGATTACAATCATCAACTGAAATTTATGATGTGGATGATAAAAAAGCGGGCTCAATTGCTGGTCAAAAGGGGACGTATGTGCAGTTTGATAATATTTCGTCAAACGTGGTGAATGCGGTCTTGGCTACGGAAGATCGTAATTTTTATCACGAGCCCGGCTTTTCAGTGACGGGTATGGCGCGTGGCGCGTTAACCACAATTTGGTACCGCATTCGAGGTATTAATGCCTCGGCTGGTGGTTCGACGTTGACCCAGCAGTTGGTTAAGAATGCTTTTTTGACGCAAAATCAAACGATTACCCGTAAAATCCGTGAATTATTTTTAGCAGTACAAGTTGAAAAAGAATACTCAAAGCATGATATTTTGGCGATGTACTTGAATAACGCCTACTTCGGCCACGGTGTATGGGGTGTGCAAGATGCGGCAGAAAAATATTTCGGTGTTGATGCCTCACAGTTGTCTGTGAACCAAGGGGCGATGTTGGCCGGTATGCTGCAATCGCCAAACGGGTACGACCCGCTGACGTACCCCAAGAATGCAATCAACCGTCGTAATCAAGTGCTACAAAATTTGGTTAATGATAAAAAGTTGACCCAAGCACAAGCGGATACGTATGCGTCTTATGAAATTGGTGCAGCGGATCACGATGTTAACAATTCAAACTATAATTATCCATACTTCTTTGATGCTGTGATTAATGAAGCCATTAGCAAGTATGACTTGAAGGAAGATGACATCCTGAATGATGGGTATAAAATTTATACCACGATGGATCAGACGGACCAAACCAACTTGCAAGATGATTATGAAGACGAGAGTTTGAATCCGGTTGGTGGTGACTCACAGGCTGCTTCAGTTGTCATGGATGCGAAAACTGGTGGCGTACGCGCGGTTGTTGGGGGACGTGGTGAACACAATTTCCGTGATTTGAACCGTGCAACCCAGATGTATCGATCACCAGGATCGACGATTAAGCCAATTGTAGATTACGCACCATCGTTGTCACGTGGTTTCTCTTATGATTCGGAATTGAAGAATGAGCAGATGAGTTTTGGAACGAACGGCTACTCACCTTCGAATTACAACAACTACACCAGCGCGGATGTGCCAATGTACGTGGCGTTGGAAAATTCTTATAACATTCCTGCCGTTTGGTTGTTAGATCAATTGGGCGTATCGGTGGGTTATAATGCCGGTTTGAAGGCCGGGTTGCCATTGACCAAGTCAGATAAGAATCTGGCTTTGGCCATTGGTGGTGTGAAGAAGGGGGTTACCCCATTGCAAATGACTCAGGCCTATACCAGTTTCGCCAATGGTGGTGAAATGAGTCAGGCACACTTCATTACCAAGATTGTTGATGCTTCCGGTAAGGTAATTGTCCAAGCCAAGCAAAAGCATACCCGTCTCTGGTCGAAGAAAGTTGCTAATGAAATGACGTCGATGATGTTCGGTACGTACACGAATGGTACCGGTAAGTCAGCTGACCCATACGGTTACGATGTTGCTGGTAAGACGGGTACAACTGAGGTAACTGGTGACGGTTCAACAGCGATGAATGCGACTGATTCATGGGCGATTGCTTACACACCGGACGTTGTTGTAACGACCTGGACGGGATATGATTCGAATGCAAATGGGGAATCAATTCCGGCTTACTTATCGGCAACAGCTGGTCCATTGATGAAGACGACGCTGGAACAAGTCATTCCGAATACTGAGCAAACCCAATTTGATGTGAAGAGTGTGCGTCAAAAGATTTCGGCAGCTGATGACGGTGCTTCAAACAGTTCGGATGGGGTATCCAACACGATTAATAGTATCGGGGATGAAGTGAAGCAGGGTGCTGAAAAGGCTTGGAATAATGTAAAGGATGGGGCAAAGGCAGCTTGGTCAGGCATCCGGAACATTCTGGGCAATTAACGCACAGTATGCGATAATAGAACTAACAATAAAAGATTGGATATTTACTTAATATGATTAACATTTACGATAACGTAAACGCTGTTGCCGCTGACTTACGCGAAACAGCACAATACAAGACTTTGCGCGATGCGGTTGAAGCTTTGAACGGTAACGCCGAAGCAAAGGCGGTTTTCCAACGCTTCCAACAAGCACAAATGGAAATCAACCAATCAATGCAAGCAGGTCAAGAGCCTGCACCTGAGCAAGTTGCTGCCTGGCAAGAAATTGCTGGTGAGATGGACAAGCACGATGCGTTGAAGACGATGATGGAAGCAGAACAAGCCGTTAACCAATTGTTGATGGAAATTAACAACATCATCACGAAGCCAATCGCTGAATTGTACGGTCAAGACTAAATCTTTAAAAAGAGCAGTTGTTCACTTATGACAGCTGCTCTTTTTTAGTTGCAATCGCTTTATTTTTTTCTACAAATCATGTTATTGTAATGACAATGTTGATGCATTTGTACGGAGGTGACAGTATGGCACAAGCAAGTGGTACATTTTCGATGAGAATAGATCCGGCTTTGAAAAAGCAAGCTTCGCAACTTTTTAATGACTTGGGGATTGATTTGTCAGCGGCGATTAGCTTGTTTCTTAAGCAATCCGTCGCGGAACAAGGGCTGCCGTTTCAGCCGTCAAAGGAAACCCATCGAGAACGTGATATAGCACGTTTATTGCTGGAAATTGAACAAGGACATCAAGATAAATTACAAGGTGATACATTTACTGATCAAGAAGTACGAGAAAGATTTGGACTAGACTAACCATGTTGAAAGAACGACGATTAGAGTACACTCGCACAGCCGTGGAAAATTTAGATGACATTTCCAAACGGTGTTAAGTGTCTCATCTAGTGAAAAAATTGCTACTAATATCGTCAAAAGTATTGGTAATGATATTCGGAAATTACAATACAACGTTACATTAGGACGCCCGCTTTCGGCCGTATTGAATCTTGAAAGTGAGTTAACGTATTATCGGTTAGTAAGTGGTAAATACATCGTGATATATGAATTTGACGCCGAAGTTATAACAGTGGATTTAAGTGTCTGGGGGAAAATGGATTATATTGCAACTTTGTTTAATGTTTAGTGGAAACGCTCGTCACGAATGACGAGCGTTTTTCTGTCTACAAACTACTGATAGATGCTTGTTAGGATATACCTAACATGGGATAATGGAAAGACATATAACGTGAAAAGGATCGTGGGACAATGAAGTTTATACATGCTGGTGATTTGCACCTTGGCAATCCATTTATGGGTTTAACACAGGTTCCAGCTTGGCTGAAGGGAACATTGCAGCAAGCGACTGAAACAGCATTACAACGATTGGTTGACGATGCGATTGCTGAAATGGTTGATTTTGTACTATTGCCAGGTGATTTGTTTGATACAACGACACCTGATGCACGGGCCCAATTGACGTTGCGACAAGCATTCGAAACGTTGCGATCAGCAGGAATTCCAGTCTATCTAGGGTTTGGTAACCACGACTTTGTGGCTAATTGGCAAAATTTGCCTACCTGGCCAGAGAATGTGACGGTTTTTCCAGCTGAAACAACGACTGTAACTTTAGTGACGAAAGCGCAAGAACGTGTGGCCATCACCGGTTTTTCTTATACGCAACGGCATATTAATGACAACCGTGCCCGTCTTTACCCAGTTAAGCAGGCCAATGTGGATTATCACATTGGTCTGTATCACGGGGCGCTTGGCGAAGATGGCCAGGGTGATTATGCACCGTTTACGTTAAGCGACATGCAAGTTAAGCACTATGACTACTGGGCCCTTGGCCACATTCACGTGCGGCAAACATTGCAAGACAAACCATTCATCGGTTATTCCGGTAGTATTCAAGGCTTAAATAAAAATGAATCGGGTCCCAAAGGCTATTATTTGGTCACGTCGGAGCAAGGTGAATTGGTGCCGACGTTTACGCCAGTGGCCCCAGTGATTTGGCAAACAGCTCGTGTCCAGTTAGCATCAGATGCACCGATGGCAATCCAGCATATTCGACAAACACTGCAGAATGATGATGATTTTCAATTGGTTGAATTATCAGTGACAAGCGAGGACAGTGCGCTGTTGTCGTTGATCATGAATAATCAGTTATTGGCCCAGTTAATCGCTGCATCAACGCCAACCGATAATTTCTTTGTCTATAACATTAAACTTGTAGCAGCTAACGAGGAAGTGTCATTACCAGCTGTGGACCAACAGTACTGGGCGCAGACGGCTGATGATGTATTTAACTATGATATGTTGCAACAGCTTGGTTTAAAACAAGTACAGGATGCGGCAGTATTGCAGGCATTTTTGACGCCAGCGATGTTGGCGGAACTAAAGCAAGCCGTTATCGAAAAATTACGTTTAACTGAAATGGGGGTTGCGACTGATGAAGATTAAGCAAGCACACATTGTCGGTTTCGGCCAGTGGCGCAATCAGACGTTTGATTTTGTGACACAGTTACAAATCATTCAGGGGTTGAACGAATCCGGTAAGACGACCTTACATCAGTTCTTACTGGGGATGCTGTTTGGTTTCCCGCAAGCTAAGGGTCGCCGTATTAATACGTACGAGCCACTTGAACAGGGACCTTATGGTGGTACCATTACGTTCGATGTAGCGGGAATGGATTACGAATTGACACGATTGGGACGTACGCAGACGACAGTTACGTTACGAACGGTTGCGACGGGGCAACAATTTGCGGATGCGGAACAGACGTTAGCAGAATTGCTGGGACCTGTTGATCGTGACTTATACTTAGCGGTCTTTAGTTTTGATCAGGAAGCATTGGCACAAATTTTTGCCTTACGTCCAGACGAGTTTGCGGAACACCTGCGTACGCTAGCAACGCCTGGGTCAGAACAATGGCTCGCGTTGGCTAATCGTTGGGATAAAGAGGCTACGAATGAATTTGGGGCAACTAAGACGGCGCACCGACCTATCAATGAGGCGTTAACGGCGCTGGCTAACCAGAGAACGGATTTGCAAGCAACAATTGCGAATCGTCCGTCCGTCAACAAATTAGAATCCGCCTATGAAGCCGCTCGGCAACAAGTTGCCACCTTAACTGAGCGACAAAGTCGGTTGACGGCTGATGCCTCTGAACAGGCTGCGCGTCAGCAGCTAGTGCCGGTGTATCAACGGTGGCAGCAATTACAACAACAATTAGCACATGCTGACGAACCGTTGGATACGGCGTTGGCGGATGAGTCTGACCGTCTCGAAGCACAATTGCGGGTTATGCCGGATGTGCCAACGACCACAACAGTTACCCAAGAGCAACTTAATCAGACCCGTGTCGCGCTTGATGAATTTGCAACGTTGCAACAACAGCAACGACAAGCAGCCACGCAACAAGCGCAATTCCAAGATGAACGTGATTCGCTGTTGCAGACGCATCATTGGCAATCTGTGCCAGCTGAATTAACACCGTTTCAAGTAAAAGCTTTGCAGACTGGTACGGGAACGGCTGTTGCGGCGCAATATCGGCGGGCGGGCATTGGGGCCTTAGCCTTCGGTGTTATATTGCTAATTGGCTTGGCAATCGCTGGGCAATTATTAGCGGGAATCGTCTTGTTCATCCTATTGGCCGGAGCCGGCCACGTGCTTTACCGGGTGATGCCAAAGCGGGTGGCACCGGATGTTACCTTGCCAGCGGGCTACGAGGGCATGACTAATGAACAAATAATTACAGCGCAACCGGACGTTCAAAGACTCCATGGTTTGATTGCGCGTATTCAAGAATTGATGACGATGCAACAAACGGTGATGCCAGATATGCAACGGGCGGAAGAACGCTTGAATTGGTTAGGGTATCATTTGACGGAATCTGAATATCGCCAACGGTTAGCGGATGAACAAGCCCAAATGACAACAGCGGGTCAGCAGGCAGTTACTCGGGCACAGTACCAACAACGTCTATTAGAAATTTACCAAGCCCTTGATGTGGCTGGCGCTGCTGCCTTGCAAGCTCGTCGTCAGGAGCAACAGGCGATTCTTGCCAAGCAGCAAGAGGCCGATTTGTTGCGTGAACAACTGGGGGATGCTGATTTAACTGTTTTGGCAGCGGCGAGTGAATCGGTTGACGACGTTGCGCCATCGGCATTGGCGATGCGGTTGCAGACGGAATTAGCGGATGCGCAACAACAACTTGCGCGTTTAGACGTGCAACGCCAGCGATTGGCAACTGATACGACAATCGAAGCCCAACAACAAGCGTTAGCAAACCAAGAGGCCACTGTGATTACTGATATGCAGACGTACTTCACGAATCGTTTAGCGAGTGCGTGGGTGAATCGGGTGTTTAACTTAGCGATTGGTGATCGACTACCGCAGTTATTGTCGTCAGCAAGTGCGTTATTAGCACGCTTAACGCAAGGGAACTACACGCAAATTTCACAGACGAAGACTTTAATTAAAGTAACACGTCAAGATGGGGTGATGTTTACCGTGACGCAATTGTCAAAGGGAACAGCTGAACAAGTTTACGTCGCCATGCGCTTGGCATTCGTTAAGTTAGTTGCACCCACGTTAGCCTTGCCAATTATGATTGATGACGCATTTGTAGACTTTGATACACCGCGACAGGAAACCATGTTGCAGGTACTAGCTGAAATGGCCACAGATGAGCAACAAATTTTGTACTTTACGGCACGACGAACAACAGGACACCATATCTTGGATTTGAATGAGCTAAAGGGGGATAAGTAACATGGCAGAAGTGAAACAACTGCGCGATTATCAAGTTGATGAGCGCATGGACATCTTTGTCCTATTGAAGGAAGTTGATCCACGGGTCACACAACAAGGTAAACGGTATCTGGCTGTCTCTGTTGCGGATCGGTCGATGGAAATCCGCGGCATGAAGTGGGATGCAACACAAGAAGAGGCGGATACATTGCAAGCCGGCATGGTTATTTTTATGACAGCTGTTCGGCAAGTGTATCAGGATAAGCCACAACTTAAAATTCTATCAATGCGCCCAACCCGAGTGGGCGAACCGCAAGATCCGAGTGATTTCATGAATGCAGCGCCAATGAAGGCGAGCGAGATGGAAGAAGAAGTCTCGGCGTTGATTTTCCAAATTACTAACGCGACGTGGCAACGGATTGTGCGCCACTTGTTATCGAAGTATCATGATGAGTTTTATAAGTACCCAGCAGCTAAGAGCAATCATCACGCCTTTGCTGGCGGACTTGGCTTCCACTCATTGTCGATTGCTCGTTTGGCCCAAGCGATTGTGAAGCAGTATCCAGGGGTCAATGCTAGTTTGTTATATGCGGGTGCTTTGTTGCACGATTTGGGTAAAGTGATTGAACTAACTGGCCCAATTGCAACACAGTATACGACGGCAGGTAACTTAATTGGTCACATTGTCCTGATCGATGAACAGATTGTTTTGGCAGCAAATGAACTCCATCTGGATTTGTATAGCGAAGATATGTTGGTGCTACGCCATACTGTGTTAGCTCACCATGGGTTGATGGAGTATGGGTCACCTGTCCGTCCGTTGATTAAGGAAGCGAATATTTTGCACCAGTTGGATGAATTAGATGCCAATATGCAAAGTTTTGATAACGCGTTAGCCGAAACAGAACCGGGCGAATTTTCACAACGCCAGTGGGCATTAGATAACCGAAATGTATACAAACCTGATCTAAAATAATGTGAAAAGCGTACCTCTTGTGAGACGGTGCGCTTTTTATTGTGCGTCAAATGTTCCGGCATTGGGATATATTAGAAAATTCTTTTCGTGGAAAACGTTTGCATTGTGAAAGGTTTTTACATAAAATAGACAAGTACTATTCATAAGTTTGTGGATTTTTTTGAGATACGAGAGGTTTAACAATGGAATACTTGATCGGAGTTGACTTGGGAACAACGTCAACTAAGGCAGTTTTGTTTGACACTGAAGGTCACGTGATTGCCAGTGCCAACAAGGGTTACAAGTTGTACCGTGATGAGCCAGACATGGCAGAAGAGGACCTAAACGAAATTTGGGAAGCCTTCGTCGACGCAATGACAGAAGTTGTGCGTGGCGCAAACGGTGGCAAGATTTTGGGTGTGTCATTCAGTTCAGCAATGCACTCATTGATCGCATTTGACGCTGATTGGCAGCCTTTGACACGTGTTATCACGTGGGCTGACACGCGAGCAGTTAAGTACACGGAAGAGTTGAAGTCAACTGGTTTGGGCCAAGAGATTTACAGCAAGACGGGTACACCAATTCACCCAATGGCGCCATTGTCAAAGATGTTGTGGTTGAAGAACGAAAAGCCTGACGTTTACAACAATGCGGCCCACTACTTGGGAATTAAGGAATACTTGTTCCACCGTTTGTTCGGTGCTAACAAGATGGACATCTCAATTGCTTCTGGAACAGGTATGTTCAACATCTTCAACTTGGATTGGGATGAGCAAGCACTTGAAGTGACTGGTATCAAGAAGGAACAAATGCCACAAGCAGTTGAACCTTACGAGATGGAAAAGGGCATGGTTGCCGAATACGCTGCTGTGATGGGCTTGGATATTGATACGCCATTCATTTACGGTGCCGGTGACGGTCCTTTGTCAAACTTGGGTGTTAACGCTGTGCAACCTGGTGTTGCCGCGGTAACGATTGGTACATCAGGTGCCATCCGTGTTGTGACTGACGCACCTAAGATTGATCCTAAGGGACGTACATTTACGTATGCTTTGGACAAGGATCACTGGGTTGTCGGTGGACCGGTTAACAACGGTGGGGATGTCTTCCGTTGGGCCCGCGACAAGATGTTTGACGCTGAGAAGTCAACGGCTGCCTTGATGGGTGTCGATACGTACGATTTGTTGACGGAAATCGCGTCAAAGATCCCAGCTGGTGCTGATGGTTTGCTATTCCACCCATACTTGGGTGGTGAGCGTGCCCCAATCTGGGATGCCAACGCCAAGGGTTCATTCTTTGGTTTGACACACAATCACACGCGTGCTCACATGGTTCGTGCCGTTCTTGAAGGGATTATCTTCAACATCTACATGGTTGCTTTGGCCTTGGAAGAAGTTGTTGGTGACTTGAAGTCAGTGCAAGCAACTGGTGGTTTTGCCCGTTCAGCTTTGTGGCGTCAAATGACGGCTGATATCTTTGAGCAACCTGTTACGGTGCCAACGGCCTTTGAGTCAGGTGCTTTGGCTGCGACGGTTATGGCACAAAAGGCTTTGGGAATGGTTGATAGTTTGGATGTTATCGCCGACATGGTTGGTGATTCAAACACGTACGCACCAAACCCAGAAAACTACGAAGTTTACCGTGAGTTGACACCAATCTTTATTCGTTTGGCGCGTCAATTGCAAACGGAGTACGCAAACATTGCGAACTTCCAACGTAAGCACGTCAAGAAGGAAGACAAGTAAACTTGTTTTCGACTAAACAGATAAACAATTAAAACGTTGCTCACAGCACGTGACTTTATGCCCGTGCTGTGAGCGTTTGTTTTGAATGGCATAATTTACCTATTTTAAGGAGTAGTTTAAACGATGGAATTCGTTATGTTGGCAATTGCAATTTTGATATTGCTTGTCTTGATTGTTAAGTTCAAGTTGAACACGTTCGTATCATTGGTTGTGACGGCGTTTATCTTGGCTTTGTTGTTGGGTATGAACCCAATGGATGTCCCAAGTGCTGTCTTGGGTGACCAAGGTATGGGTAATATCTTGGGATCAAATGCCGTTATCTTCATCTTCGGTGGTATGATTGGGCGTTTGGTTGCGGACGCGGGCGGTTCATACCGTATCGCGAAGACGTTGATCAACTGGTTTGGTATCAAGCGTCTACAATGGGCTGTTTTGATTGCCTCATTTATCATCGGAATTTCAATGATTTTTGGTGTCGGCATGGTTTTGTTGATTCCAATCGTCTTTGCGGTTGCGATTGAGGCTGGTGTGCCATTGCTATACCTTGGAATTTCAATGACGGCTGCCTTGTCATCAGCACAAGGCTTCTTGCCTCCACAGCCCGCACCAACAGCCGTTGCAACATCATTGGGTGCTAACATCGGTTTGACGTTGATTCTTGGGTTGATTGTATCAATCATTACGGCCGTGGTTGCCGGACCTTTGTTCACGAAGTTGGCGCAAAAGTATGCACCAGACGCATTCCAATTCAAGACAGAAATTAAGGCTGTCGGTGAAGTTAAGGAATATGATTTGGACAAGACGCCATCATTCTTCTTGTCAGTTATCACGTCAGTTTTCCCATTGATCTTTATGATCATTGCGACAGTTTACAAGATGATTTACACAGGTGGTGTGACACCAAAGAACCCAAGCGGTTTTGACAAGGTTATTGAATTCATGGCAACACCAGCTGTGGCCATGACGATTGCTTTGTTGTTTGCCATCTTCTCAATGGGTGTTTGGCAAAAGAAGTCAGCCAAGGAAATTGGTGACTCATTGAATAACGGTATGTCAGCTGTTGCCGGTATCTTGTTGATTGTCGGTGGTGGTGGTGCCTGGCGTGGTGTCTTGGTTACTGGTGGTTTGTCAGATAAGGTTGCTAGTTTGTTCCAAGCTAACGGCCACATGTCAGCTATCACAGTCATTATTTTCGCTTGGGCAGTTGCTGCAGTGTTGCGTATTTCTGTTGGATCAGCAACGGTTGCTGGTATGACGGCGGCTGGTATTGTGTTGTCAATCGTGCAATCACAAAACAACCCAACTTTGGCTGTTTTGGTTGCCTTGGCAATCGGTGCTGGATCATTGATTGCATCACACGTTAACGACGCTGGCTTCTGGATTTTCCAAGAGTTCTTCGACTTGACGATTAAGCAAACTTTCCAAATCTGGACGGTTTTGGAAACGATCATTTCCCTTGTTGGTATGGTTGTCATCCTAATCATGGCCATGATTTTGATTTAATTAGCATTTATTAAACCCATCAGTTCGCTGATGGGTTTTTTGTACGCCAAAATCCTGAAAAATGGCCCTTTTTATTTGTTTTAAATGGGTGATAGTGTCAGACTAATACTTGTAAATTATTAGATATCATTCACTTGCCTGGTTGCATTGATTAGGAAATGAAATTTTACTGATTTTTTTAAAACAGGAGGCTTATCTCGATGTCAGATAAGAAGATTACTGCCGGTTTGGCAGCATTGAAGGTTATGGAAGGTTGGGGTATCGATACGATGTACGGTATTCCTTCTGGTACTTTGAGCGGTTTGATGAACGCAATGAGTAACCCTGAAAACAACATTAAGTTTATTCAAGTAAAGCACGAAGAAGTTGGAAGTATGGCAGCTGCCATGCAATACAAGTTTAGCGGTAAGATGGCGGTTGCTGTCGGATCTGGTGGCCCTGGTGCCACGCACTTGATTAACGGTTTGTATGATGCTGCAATGGATGCAACGCCGGTTTTGGCCATCTTGGGTTCAAAGCCATCACGTGAGTTGGGAATGGATTCATTCCAAGAATTGAACCAAAACCCTATGTACAACAACATTGCGGTTTACAACAAGCGTGTTGCGGTACCTGAGCAATTGCCATACATGATTGATGATGCCATCCGTACAGCGATTTCAAAGAAGGGTGTTGCCGTTCTTGAAGTGCCTGCTGATTTCGGTTTTGCTGAAATTGATGCCGAGATGAACTACGCTAACCCAATTTACTCATCTGGTGACATCTACAAGGAGTACAAGCCTGTTGCACCAGAGGCAGCTGATGTTGACGCAGCCGTTGAAATTTTGAAGAATGCCAAGCGTCCAGTTATCTACGCTGGTTTCGGTACAATCGGTCACGGTGAACTTGTCCAAGAGTTGTCTCGTAAGTTGAAGGCGCCGGTATTGACGACTGCCAAGAGTTACGAAGCGTTCGATTATGACTTTGAAGGTTTGATGGGTTCAGCTGGACGTGTTGCTTGGAAGTCAGGAAACGATGTTATCTTCGAAGCAGACACTGTTTTGTTCATTGGTAACAACTACCCATTCTCACAAGTTGAGAACTTCATGGCTGTTGTAAAGCACTTTATCCAAATCGATAGCAACCCAGCTCGTCTTGGCCGTCGCCACAAGGCTGACGTTGCGATGTTGGCTGACGCTGGTTTGGCAGTTAAGGCACTTTTGGAGAAGGTTGAACCAGTTGCTGAGTCAGCCTGGTGGAACGCTGCTTTGAAGGATGCGCAAAACTGGCGTGACTACATGCACAAGATTGAGACGAAGACGGAAGGCCCATTGGAGGCATACCAAGTCTACAACGCAATCAACAAGTATGCTGATGAAGATGCAATCTTCTCAATTGATGTTGGTGACACGACGCAAATGTCAATTCGTCACTTGCACATGACGCCTAAGAACATGTGGCGTACATCACCATTGTTTGCCACGATGGGTATTGCCATCCCTGGTGGAATTGGTGCAAAGAACGTCTTCCCAGATCGTCAAGTCTTTAACATTGCCGGCGACGGTGCCTTTGCGATGACTGATTCAGATATCGTAACGGCTGTTCGTTACAACATGCCAGTTATCAACGTTGTTATGACGAACACGCAATACGGCTTCATCAAGGACAAGTACGAGGATACCAACACGTACCGTAACGATGAAATCGTTGACTTTGGTGATGTTGATTATGCTAAGATTGCTGAAGCCCAAGGTGCTGTTGGTTTGACGGTTAACAGCATTGCTGACATCGATAAGGTGATGCAAGAAGCCGTTGATTACTACAAGCAAGGTCGTGTCGTAGTCGTTGATGCCAAGATCACGAAGGAGCGTCCAATTCCTGTCGAAGGTTTGAAGCTCGATCCAGCGCTTGCAACTGAAGAAGAAATCAAGGCCTTTAAGGAGCGCTTTGATGCACAAGAACTTGTACCATTCCGTAAGTTCCTTGAAGAAGAGGGACTTAAGTCACAAGTCGTTAAGGTTAACGACGAAGACACGAAGTACAACTTCTAATTAATTAGTTCATAAATACGAAGCACCTACCATTGTGTGGGTGCTTCTTTTTTTAGTGCGTGTCGTCCCTGTTGCGGCAGCCGAGTTGTTCTCTGATGGCTGAGATGACCAAAGTCGGCTAAGCAGGCAATTAATAAATTGCTGGTCCAAAGCGGTGACCAACAGATACATTCCTAAATGTTGGACAAAAACAGCACACGCAACTGGAATACCGTTTATTAAAAAATCCACGAACTTTTTGTGCGCAAACGCTTACTTAGGGTGTATACTAGTAAAGTTGGTTTTATGAAAACGATTTCATAAAATTTAAAGAGATATTTTTTTGAGATTATTTGTAGAGGTGTTTGGAATGTTTTCTGTACTTGCAGGCCTCACTACTGATCCTTCAACAGGGTTGTACCAATGGATGTCAAACGGCTTGAACGTTTGGCCATTTTTGGTCCTAGTGGTGGGTATCGCTATTTTGCTATTTTTGATTCTCAAGGCCAAGGTTAACACGTTTGTGTCATTGATTATTACATCAATTCTCGTGGCTCTTGGTTTGGGAATGAACCCAGCTGGTATTGCCGATGCGCTTAAGAACGGTATCGGTGGCACGATGGGTGAGTTGGTCATTGTCTTCGGTTTCGGGTCAATGATTGGTCGTTTGGTTTCTGATGCTGGTGGGTCATACCGTATCGCAACAACTTTGATTAACAAGTTTGGTAAGTCAAAGTTGCAATGGGCGGTTGCGGGTGCCTCATTTATTATCGGAATTTCATTGCTATTTGAAGTTGGTTTGGTTGTTTTGATTCCAATCGTCTTCACAATTGCTTTGGAAGCTGGCGTATCATTGTTGTATCTTGGAATTCCAATGGCCGCTGCTTTGTCAGCAGCCCAAGGATTCTTGCCACCACAGCCATCACCAACGGCTGTGACGAACGTTTTGGGTGCTAACATCGGGGTTGTCTTGATGTACGGAATCATCGTTGCCATTGTGGCGTTGATTGTAGCGGGACCTTTGTTCACACGTTTCGTACGTAAGATTGAGCCAAAGGCGTTCAAGATTACAAAGCACTTGGATGCAATCGGTGAAGTCAAGACGTTTAAGCTGGAAGAGACGCCATCATTTGGCTTGTCAATCGTGACGTCATTGATGCCTGTGTTCTTCATGTTGATTTCAACGGTTTACACGTTGGCCCACAACGGTGGTAAGCAGGTTTACTCAGGTATGGTCGGGGATGCAGCATGGAAGGCGATGACCGCTTCAGCTCGTCACGGTTACTTGACGGATCCATCAACGCTTGACCGTGTGATTGCCATGTTTGGTAACCCAGTGATTGCGATGGTTATTGCAATGGCCTTTGCGATCTGGTCAATGGGACCAAAGCAAGGTCGTACGATGTCAGAAGTTGGTGGCTCAATGTCAGAAGCATTGAAGTCAATCGCTAACTTGTTGATGGTTATCGGTGGTGGTGCAGCCTTCAAGGGAATCTTGACGGCCGGTGGTATTTCAACTGCGATTGCCACAGCATTCTCACACACGTCATTGTCACCAATCATCTTCGCATGGTTGATTGCCGTTATCTTGCGTGTATCTGTTGGATCAGCTACGGTTGCTGGTTTGACAACGGCCGGAATTGTGGCGCCTTTGGTTGCTAACCAAACGGCGGTTAACCCAGCGTTTGTTGTGCTTGCTATCGGTGCTGGTTCATTGGCAGCTTCACACGTTAACGATGCTGGTTTCTGGATGTTCAAGGAATTCTTTGACTTGGACGTACCACAAACGTTGAAGATTTGGACTGTCCTTGAAACAATCATTTCAGTTGTTGGTTTGATTGTTATCTTGATTTTGTCAGCCATCTTCTCATAACTTACACATGTCATAAAATACCCTAACTTCAGTCAAAGTTAGGGTATTTTTATTTGCGATTATGTCTATAATAATTTTTTCTAAGATACTTTTAGGGGATAGGTCATGAAGGTTTGGCATAATAAGTGGGTCCGCTGGGTCTGGTATAACACAACGGGGCTTTTCTGTTTACTCTATATTTTTCATGTTTCGGTGTTGGGAATCGGTGGTTGGATTATCACGCTGTTAACAATTAGCATGTTGGCAATTGCAGTGTTGATGATGATTTCAACGCTCTTACGACATTTGCGTAGCTTCCAAATGGCACTGCCAGAAGAGAAGGATACTCAGGCGTAAAAGCGATGGTAAAACGTGGTCCGGAAAGGTATACTTAAAGTAACTAGCGTGTCTGTATGACACAGTCGGACTACAACAAAACAAGGGCGCGTCTCAATTACGCGCTTTTAGTTTGGAAACAAGAAGGTATTGCCATTGACCACCGTAACTGTACAGCCAGGCGTTTTTTTACACGTACTGCCTAGCCAGCAATTTGCCACAACCCGAATTCTCGTTAATTTCACCCGCCAACATGACGCGACTTCTTTGGGCGGCCGTGTCCTAGCCAGCAATATGCTGGAAACGGCTTCTAAAAAATATCCTTCACAAACAGCTTTGGCCCGCGCACTGAGTGAACTCTATGGTGCGTCCTTTGGCACAGATGTTTTGAAAACTGGTGCATTGCACACGTTACGACTACGAATGACGTTGGTTCACGATTCGTTTGCACCAGATTC
Source organism: Weissella cibaria KACC 11862 (assembly GCF_000193635.1). Classification (GTDB taxonomy): domain Bacteria; phylum Bacillota; class Bacilli; order Lactobacillales; family Lactobacillaceae; genus Weissella; species Weissella cibaria. The sequence goes on from NZ_AEKT01000012.1 coordinate 73,132, forward strand.
AGAAAGTCTGTTGGTTGATGGCTTTGCTTTTATCCGGGAGATGATGTGCGCGCCACTCGGTGATGCCGAACAGGGCTTTGATCCAACTGTTTTTGAGCGCCAACGTGAAATCTCACTTGATGAAATCGCCGGTTTACAGGAAGAAAAGCCGTTCTATGCGGCTCGGCAAGCCATCAATGCTTATTTCGATGATCCAGTGCAGGCATTGCCGGCTTACGGGACTGTTGACTTGCTTAAAACGGTCACTCCCAAGGAAGCCTGGGATGCCTGGTTTGATACGATGCAGCATGATCGCGTTGATATTATTGTTTTGGGTGATGTCGATGTTGCGACAGTTACGCAGGCAGTACAACAATTGCCACTAACCGGTCGTGCCATTGTGGGAAATCCCTATTATGAGCAACCAGAAAAAGATGCTGTTAAGCAGGTGGTTGAACTTGACAAGGTGAATCAGGCCCGCTTGATTCTGGCTTATCAATTGCATATTGCGCAGACGGATCGTTTTCAAGGCTTTGTGTTTAATGCATTGTTTGGTGGCTTAGCTGTCTCGCGTTTGTTTATGAATGTGCGTGAGTCAGCTGGCTTGGCTTATTCTGTCTATTCAGATTACAACCCATACACTGGTTTGCTCATGGTTGAGGCCGGGGTGGACCATGCCAAATTAGGTGAAGCCGAGCAACGAATTGACGCGGAGTTGACCCGCCTACAGACGGAATTAGTTGCTGACGACGAACTTGCCATGATTAAACGCTTGATGAAGGCAGACTATGTGACTTCCTTGGACCAACCAGGCCGCATCACAGAACGATTGCAGAATCAAGAATTAATCGGGTATCACACCACAGCTGAAGAGTGGTTGGCCGCCGTTGAGTCGGTTACCGCACAACAAGTACAACAAGTTGCGAACGCAGTCAAAAAACAACTGCATTATGAATTAGTGGGAGGGACCCAGAATGACTGATGCTGTGACACGTTTTGCGCCCAATGAGCGTCATGAAACATTACCAAATGGCCTACGTCTCCATCTTCTACCACGACCTGACTTCCATCAAATGGTTGCCATGGTGACGGTTGATTTTGGTGCGCGAGACCAAAGTTTTGAAAAAGACGGACAACTGGTGAAACAACCAGCGGGTCTTGCCCATTTTTTGGAGCACAAACTCTTTGCACAACCTGGCTATGATGCGTTTTCACGGTTGAGTGAGCTAGGGGCGAATGCCAATGCGTTTACAACTCAGACCCGGACCAGTTACTTTTTAACCGCCCCGGCGAACGAGTATGAGGCGCTAAAGGAATTGTTAACGTTTACCCAGGAGCCTTATTTTGAGGCTGAATCCGTTGCACGCGAGCAGGATATCATTTCGCAAGAAGTCGATATGTATCAAGATGATACGAATGCGCGGTTGTATCGTTTGATTTTAGGCCAATTATTTAAGGATGATCCAATGGCCGACGATATTGCTGGTACGACTGAATCAGTTCATAGCGTGACGCCAGAAGATTTACAGTTGGCTTTTGACGCATTCTATCGGCCCGACAACATGGACGTCGTGATTGCGGGGGCTTTTGATGAAACAACAGTTCGTGACCTAATTAACGCATCACCAGCTGGTCAACGGCCCGCCGTGGCGCCAGTATCAGTGCCAACTCACGAGCTGCAACCAGTAAGTGATGATATTTTAGAGGTCGAAATGGATGTTGTTCGCCCTAAGGTAGCGATGGGACAACGTTGGTATGATGGCGCCGATATGCCGACTGGTCGGGAAGCGTTGCGGATTGCAATTGCGGGTAGTTTGGCAGTTGATTTGGTCTTTGGTGAATTCTCACCAACTTACATGACTTGGTATGACTCAGGGATGATTGACGATTCGTTCAGTGCAGAGTTTGACTGGGAACGTGGGGTAGCGTTTTTGACCATTGCCGCCGAGACACCAGAAGCTGATGAACTAATTGATGCAGTCGCTGATGAATTGGAAAACATGGCCGATCGTTTTGCGGCTTTGCAAGCAGATTTCGAATTAGTTAAGAAAGATGCCTTGGGCCGCTTAATTAACAAGTTGAATCAACTTGAAGAAATTGTCACTCGCTTTGAAGGATCAACCTTTGATTTTGCGACATTACGTGACGAAATTAATATTTTGCAAGCATTGACGTTTACAGATGTATTAGAAATCTTAAGAAATGCCCAAGTCAGTGCATTGACAACCGTAATTGCGACGCCAAATGCTTTGGACATGTGATAGAATAAGCCTATATGCAATTATAATGACAATAAATAGTTAAGGATGAGAGACTAATGAACGAAGAGCGCAACAGCGTAATCGGACAAGAGCTACAAAATGCTCGTCTTGATAAGGGGCTATCCCTTGACGATATTCAACAATCAACAAAAATTCAAAAGCGCTACCTAGCAGCCATTGAAAATGGTCAATTCGACCAGTTGCCTGGTGCTTTCTACGAGCGCGCGTTTGTACGCCAATATGCGTCAGCTGTTGGCTTAGACGTGACGGAATTCATGCAAAATCATGATATTCAAACGCAAACAGTTGAACCAGACTTGAGTGGGGCACGTGTGGATTCAGATAATGTGACGCGTGCTGGTATGCACCATGTTGAAGAGTCAACGGCTGAAAAGACGCGCCAAATGTTACCAAAGATTTTAATTGGGGTTGCCGTGGTGGCAATTATTGGTATTATTTGGGCACTAGTTGCGTCATTTGCTGGCTCAGCTAAGCAAGAAAACACAACGTCATCAGTCTCTGTCACAACGTCAAAGGTGTCATCATCAGCGTCATCGGATGCTGAAAAGTCCTCAACGGACGCGTCAAAGGAATCAGCTGCGAAGTCTTCTTCTGCATCATCTGAGAAGAAGGATAAGGATGCTGTTGATTTGGGTGCTGGTCAAGCAACTGGCAACACCGTTAACTACGGCACTGTTAAGGCCCCTGCTAACAAGGAGTTGACGTTGAACTTGAAGACGACTGGTGCTTCATGGATTCAAGTGAGTGATGCATCAGGTGCCGTTTTGTGGAACGGTACATTGCAAGCAAACGGGAACCAAGATGTTAAGATTCCAGCAACTGTTCCTGGTGTACGTGTTTCAATTGGTAACGCAGCTGCGACAGCAGTATCACTTGACGGCAAGTCAGTTGACTTGATGGCAAACAATGCAACGGTCTGGAACCTTGCAATGACGTTTGCCCGCTAAAAGATAGTAAGGAGCGTTAACAGTCATGAATTTACCTAACAAGCTTACGGTGTTCCGTATGATTTTGATTCCAGTGTTTATGCTAGTATTGGCATTGCCATTGGATTGGGGAACATTGCAAGTTGCGGGCGCACAATTGCCAGTGACACACTTGGTTGCCGCGATTATCTTCATTGTGGCGTCATTAACTGACTTGGCGGATGGTAAGATTGCTCGCAAGTATAAGCTAGTGACGAACTTTGGTAAGTTTGCCGATCCTTTAGCAGATAAGCTATTGGTAATGACCGCATTGATTTTCTTTGTTCAATTTGGTTGGGTACCTGCTTGGATGGTTGCCATTATCGTTATTCGCGAATTGGCGATTACCGGGTTGCGCACGCTGATTGTTGAAAACAACGGTAAGGTATTGGCTGCTGCGATGCCAGGCAAGATTAAGACGGCTTCTCAAATGGTTGCTATTTCATTTTTCTTGCTACATGATATCGTGTTTGCAATGGCCAATATTCCATTTGCCATGATTATGATCTGGATTGCGTTGTTAGCAACGATTTATTCAGGAATTGATTATTTCTATAAGAACCGCGATGTTTTCTCGGATGGTTTTAAGTAAATCATAATTAGGAGGTAGGGTGACACCTGATGTGTTAGCCTGCCTCCTTTTGTATTAGAATAAGTAGTGACAGAAAATGGACAAATGGACCATGATATCGTCTATATTGGATAACACATGAAATTGGAGGCTGCAGATGACGAATGAAGAAGTTGGCCGGGCGTTGATTGCACGAGGTGAGACGATTACGTCGGCAGAATCCTTAACGGCGGGGATGTTTGTTAGTACGCTGGCTGGTGTTAGTGGTATTTCAGCCGTTTTGCCAGGGGCATTTGTGACATATGCTGCAGCTGCCAAGACGCAACTCGTCGGTGTGCCAGCGGACATGATTGCGACGTATGGCGTGGTGTCGGCAGAGGTTGCTAAGGCGATGGCAACGGGTGCGAAAGCAACGTTGCAGACGGCGTGGGGGATTAGCTTCACCGGCGTGGCCGGACCTGACGCGCTGGAAGGGCATCCGGCTGGCACGGTGTTCATTGGTGTCGCGGCACCGGATGGATCAGTAGTCGCCACGGAGCACCATTTTACTGGTGATCGGCAAGCCGTGCGGGAAGCAAGTGTCGCAGCTGGTTTTGCAGCGATTGCAACAAAACTCGCCGAGTTGGCAAAATAGTTGGGAAAACATTTGAATTATTGTAGCGATTAGGTTACACTATATTTATATTAAGTTTAAGTTAACAAGTGGAGGCCGATAAAAATGGCATCAGGAAAAAACATTAACCCAAATAAGAAGTTGGAAGGAAAGATTGCAGACCCTAAGGAACGTCAAAATGCCTTGAACGAAGCCTTGAAGAAGATTGAAAAGTCTTTTGGTAAGGGATCTGTTATGAAGCTAGGTGATAGCCAATTTACGAAGGTGCAATCAACGTCAACTGGTTCATTGAAGTTGGACGTGGCTCTTGGCATTGGTGGCTACCCTAAGGGTCGTATCATTGAAATCTATGGACCTGAATCATCAGGTAAGACAACGTTGGCTTTGCACGCAGTTGCTGAGGCCCAACGTAATGGCGGAATTGTCGCTTATATCGACGCCGAAAACGCGATGGACGTTGAGTATGCTAAGGCATTGGGCGTTGACGTTGATGAGTTGCTGTTGTCACAACCAGATACTGGTGAACAAGGATTGGCAATTGCGGATGCCTTGATTACATCAGGTGCAATCGACATGGTCGTTATTGACTCTGTTGCCGCATTGACGCCAAAGGCTGAAATTGACGGTGAAATCGGTGATTCAACGGTTGGTTTGCAAGCACGTATGATGTCACAAGCTTTGCGTAAGATGTCAGGTGCTATTTTGAAGACTGGTACAACAGCCATCTTCATTAACCAATTACGTGAAAAGATCGGTATCATGTTTGGTAACCCAGAAACAACGCCTGGTGGACGTGCGTTGAAGTTCTACTCATCAGTACGTTTGGATGTCCGTCGTAAGGGTGGTATTGATGCGACGAAGGCTGATGGGGATGATATCAAGTCGGTTGGTAATTTGACACGTATTAAGGTTGTTAAGAACAAGGTTGCGGCGCCATTCCGTGAAGTGGAAGTTGAAATCTTGTTTGGTAAGGGAATTTCTAAGACTGGTGAAATGATTGACTTGGCGGCTGATAAAGATATTATCGTTAAGTCAGGGTCATGGTTCTCATATAATGGTGAGAAGATTGGTCAAGGAAAGGTCAATGTTATTCGTTGGTTGGAAGACCCAGAACACAAGGCGATTTACGATGATGTCTATAACCAAGTTCGTGAAGCCTACATCGGTAGCCATGATGGCGCCGATGGTTCAGCTGATGATAACGACACGTCAGCTGATAACGTGGATGATATTGAACTCGAAATTGATGAAAACTAAGTAACTTTTGGAAACTCGTATTATGGTACAGCGATGTAGTGTAGTACGAGTTTTTTGATGCCGATTTTCAGGTTATTAAGTTATGTCATAATTGGGACGTTGAATGCCGCGATTTATTCGCGATAATAGGCCTTTTATCGCCACAACAAAATAGTTGTTCTATACTAATCATGTAATAAAAAAGGAAAAGGAAGTTAATCACTGCGAAAGCAGTTGGAGGTAGTCATCATGGCATACACTAGACAAGAAGTACAAGATTGGGTAAAGAAGTTGGATTTGAACACTTGGGGACCTACTGAGGTTTACTGGTCAGACCAATTCCACCGCGTGCACGTTATTGCCGCAGATGCAGAGAGTGAAGCAGTTACGGCTAAGATTCACGCAGCAGTGGAAGCTGAAATCGCTGCAGGCACGACTGATGAAACTGACGCACGTGATTTCCTAGAACACCTTATCGTGACAGATTACGCTCAAGAAGATTAATACGCTGGGCAAGACAGTGGCTCGCCCAATAAAAACTAACAAATCCCAGCTTTGTCGACTCATTAGGTCGTAAGGCTGGGATTTGTTGTTAGGTAAAAAACGACTACTTGAAAAAGAGTAGTAATTAAACCCAAATTGTAGTACCATGGAATCACTAAATTTACGTAGGGGGACCCCTGTTTATGGAACCATATGAAGCCGAGCAGCAACGCTTGGATACCGTCTTGGAGAAGATTCAAGACGCGAAGGTACAAAATGATTTAGATCGAAAAAATGCTGAACAAAAACAGGCTGACGTCGATAATGGGTGGAACGATGTCCGCTTTAGGTCATCAACGTACGGCAGCTTGTTCGAAACGGCGATGTCTGTACGTCAACAGCAACAGATGTTACAAGAACGTGAATTGGCGATGAATTCAGTTGAGCACCAAGCGGTTGTCTTGGACCGTTTACAAGCGCGACCATACTTTGCGCGTATTGATGTGCAAGAAGCTGGTTCAGAGACGGTTGAACCAATTTATATCGGCTTGGCATCGTTCTCTGATTCACCAGATAATTTCTTGGTTTACGACTGGCGCGCACCAATTTCTTCTATTTATTATGATGCGGGTTTGGGCAATGTGACCTACGAAACACCAGATGGCAAGCAGGAAGCAAATGTTCACCTGAAGCGTCAATTCCAAATTGAAGATGGCACGATTGTGACGATTTTCGACACCGACGAAGCTGTGGGTGATCAAATGTTGTTGAATGCTTTGTCTGGTGAATCAACAACTAAGATGAAGTCAATCGTGACGACGATTCAAAAGGAACAAAATAAGATTATCCGAAACACGGCCGCTGAATTGCTGTTCGTACAAGGAGCGGCGGGTTCTGGTAAGACTTCAGCTGTTTTGCAACGTGTGGCATACCTACTTTACCGTTATCGTGGTCATTTGACGTCTGGTCAAGTGGTCATGTTCTCACCAAATCAACTATTTAACGATTATATCGACCAAGTTTTGCCTGAATTGGGTGAGCAAAACATGGTTCAAATGACATATTACCAATACGCATCACGCCGTTTGCCAAAGTTGCAACTTGAAACGTTACAAGAACGTTTTGAGGCGCAACCAGCCGGCGCTCAAAAGCGTATCATTGACTTGAAGGGTACAAGTGTCTACTTCGATGCCATGCAACGCTATGCTGATGGCTTGAACAAGGCTGATATTAAGGTCCGCCCAATTAAGTTCCGTGGGCAAGAAATCATTTCTAAGGAAAAGATTGTCGACATTTATTATTCATTCAATGAGAACTATAAGCTGGGTAACCGTCTTCAAGGGACGAAAGAACGACTAATGAAGATGTTGCAAGGTCGAATTGGTAATGAGATGCAAGCTGATTGGGTCGAAGCTGAAATTCAAAACTTGACGAAAGAACAGTATGACACCATGTTGGGTGATAACCCGCGTGAGTTTAAGTCTGATGAAGAAGAAACCAAGTATTTGGCTAAAATCATTGTGACGAATGCCCTGGCGCCAATCGCCAAGGGTGTCAACCGAAATCGTTTTATCAATATTAACAATCAATTTATTCATTTCTTGCGTTCTGTGCCAAAGTTGGTTAACTTGGCGGCCTACGATATTACGGAAGCGGATTGGACCAAGTCGGTTGAATACACAGTGAATAAGATGAAGAACGGTGAATTACCAATGGCCGACATGACACCATTTATGCTGTTATTCGACTTGATTAAGGGTAGTCGCGGTGAGCGTGACATTCGCTTTGTCTTTATTGATGAAATCCAAGACTACACACCATTCCAATTGGCCTTTTTGAAGTTTAGTTTCCCACGTGCTCGCTTTACGATGTTGGGTGATTTGAACCAAGCCATTTTCACGAAGGAAAACGCCGTCAGTTTGCAGGATGAATTGTCACGTTTGTTTGATCCAGAAAAGTCAGAATACGTGCAATTAACGCAAACGTATCGTTCAACCCAACAAATTACCGATTACTCAAAGGCCATTTTGATTAACGGTGCCCAAATTGATGCCTTTGAACGTGAGGGTGACAAGCCAGTTGTTAAGATTTTGCCATCACAAGATAAGATGGTTGAAGCAACCTTGATGCAATTGGTCGCTAATGATGAAGCTGACGAAACAACGGCAATCATTACCAAGACACTGGCAGATGCGGAAGTTGCGTACGAGGCACTCCGTGAACGCGCTGACGTGACCATTATTCGGACCGAGAATCAACGTCTGGTACCTGGCACAATTATCGTGCCAGCCTACTTGGCTAAGGGACTTGAATTTGACGCTGTCATTATGTGGGATGCTTCAGAAGGCGTTTACCACGGCGATGATGAACGTCAGTTGGTCTACACAATTGCATCACGTGCTATGCACCAGTTAACGGTCTTAGCTGTAACATCATTGACGCCATTGCTGGCCGAAGTTGACGAGCGTTTGTACGAAAAGGGGTAAGAACCATGAGTGAGGCACCGTTTAATTATGCGGTATTTCAGCGTGATGAATGGCACGAATTAGTCGTGCCTGCAGCTGACCGAGATACATCTCACGTCACACCAAAGGTATTGGGAGAAATTAAAGCGTTTAATGACCAAATTTCAATGAGTGATGTCGCCGATGTTTATGATCCATTGGTCCATTACATTAAGTTGCGCCATGCACAGTATTTGCGTGATCGTGAAGAACGTGAGCGCTTTTTAGGTCGCGCAATTAAGCCAAGCCCGTTTGTTATTGGCATTGCTGGTTCGGTGGCTGTTGGTAAATCAACCACAGCCCGGTTGCTCCAATACATGTTGCAAGCGGAGTATGGTGAACAAAACGTTGCCTTAACGACAACGGATGGTTTCTTGTTGCCTAATGAAGAATTGCAAGCACAAGGTATTTTTGATCGGAAGGGTTTCCCAGAATCATACGATATGCCAGCGCTGCTTGAATTTATGAATAACGTTAAAGATGGTGATGAAGTCGTTCGGTCACCACGCTATTCGCACGACATATCAGATGTCTTAGTGAATGAATTCGACACGTTTAAGCGCCCAGAGATTTTTATTGTCGAGGGTATTAATACGTTACAAGCGGCGCCTAATTCGCCAGTCTACTTGTCAGACTTCTTTGATTTGTCGTTATATGTGGATGCAGAGACATCATTAATTGAGCATTGGTACATTGATCGATTTGAGGCGTTGCTGCAACAGGCAAAGGAAGAGGCAGATCCAACGAATTTCTTCTTTCCTTATACGCAAATTCCAGTAGCTGAAGCGGTAGCTGGTGCGCGTCGCGTCTGGGAAACGGTTAACTTACCGAACCTAACGGACTACATTTTACCAACGCGTGAACGAGCTGATTTAATTCTTCATAAGGCGATGGGACACGGAATTAACGAAATTTGGTTACGTAAATTCTGATTTCATTACTTTTCAACGTGTCATGAATGTGACAAAAATAGACAAAAGCCAGGAAATCAACGTTTTCCGGCTTTTATTTATCAATTTAAGTTACAAAAAACATGTTATTTAACCGGTTAATTAAATGGCGGGAAATACCTATATATCAATGGTTTACACGTGTAACACACCTTATGTAACGTTAATATGACACAAAAAGGGGTCATGATATTGTTTCTAGACATGTTATGTAATGAATGTGTAATTTTAAGCCTGCTCAGCTTGGTAAACTATGTCTTGTGGTTGAGGCAAGGAAGAAGCCTCATATAAGAGAACGTGCTTGAGCAATAGGGTTCGCACGACATAGATACAATCCTTAGGAGTGTTTAACTGATTATGAGTAAGATGAAAGAAACAGCATTGACGATCGCCGGTTTGGCTTCAGTATTGGTTGCAGGCCAAACTGTTGCAAACGCCGCTTCAACATACACGGTTCAAAAGGGCGACACGTTGTCAGAATTGGCAGACAAGTTTAACTTGACTGTTGAAGACTTGGTTAAGACTAACAAGATTACTGACGCAAACATGATTTTTGCTGATCAACAAATCGAAGTGCCAACGCAAGAAGAGCTTAATGAAAATGCGTTGAACACGACTGCTGCATCATCAGCTAACAGCGCTGCATCAGATGCTGCTTCATCAGCAATGTCAGAAGCTGTTGCTTCAATGACTGCTGCATCAGAAGCTGCCGCATCATCTGCCGCTGCTTCAGAGGCCGTTGCATCATCAGTTGCCGCTTCAGAAGCTGCTGCCTCAAAGGCTGCTGAGTCAGAAGCCGCTGCTGCTTCAGTTCAAGCACAACCAGTTGCACAAGATACTGCCGTTGCTGAGCAAGCTGAGCCAGTTGCACAACAAGCTGCTCCTGCAGCCGCACCAGCCGCTGGTGGTTCAGTTTATGACCAATTCATTGCTAACGGTGGTACTGATGCCTTGTGGCAAAACATCGTAATGCCTGAATCAGGTGGTAACCCTAACGCCGTTTCACCAAACGGTTACATGGGATTGGGTCAAACTAAGGAAGGCTGGGGAACGGGTGACGTTGCCACGCAAACTAATGGTTTGGTTAACTACGCCGTTTCACGTTACGGTTCAGTTGACGGTGCCGTACAATTCCGTGCCGCTAACGGTTGGTGGTAAGATTTACCCCATTTAAATAGATTATTAAAAAAGTGCTTGGCCCTTCGGTGGCCGAGCACTTTTTGTGTCTTATTACGGCACTTCTTTGTGAAACAATCGGCAATCTTTGTCAAAAAAGTTGACAAAAATACTTGCAAAGTTTGTTAAGTAGCTTTACAATTAATTCTTGTCAAATTGATGCACTTATAATTAAATAGAACAATTGGAGGATGACATGGCAAAAAATAAAAGTGTTGCTATGGACATCAACGGAAACCCATTTAGTCGCTCTGCCATGGTGGCAGTGCTCTTGATCGGTACTTTCGCTGGTGTGTTAATGCAAACTTCGTTGGGTACCGCAATCCCAACTTTGATGCGCGATTTTGATATCACGTTAGCCACGGCCCAACAAGCAACGACATGGTTCTTGTTAGCTAATGGTATTATGATGCCAGTTTCTGCGTACCTATCAACGCGTATTCCATCTAAGGTCTTGTACATTTTCGCGTACTTGATGTTGTTTGCCGGTATGGCAACGACGGCCTTTACACCCGCACACCACGATATGTGGTGGATGTTCTTGCTGGGACGTATCCTGGTGGCCATCGCGGTGGGTGTGACTATGCCGTTGATGCAGGTGGTAATGGTGAACATCTTCCCAGCCGAAGAGCGTGGGGCAGCCATGGGAATTAATGGTATTGTCATTGGTTTGGCACCTGCCATTGGACCAACGTTGTCTGGATGGATTTTGGAAAAGAATCACCACTTCTTGGGTCTGACGATTTCTGACTCTTGGCGGACGATTTTCTACTTGCCAATGTTTGTTTTGGCATTGGTAATTATCGCATCACCATTCTTTATTAAGAATGTTATTCCTAACCGTAAGATGAAGTTGGATGTGCCATCATTGATTATCTCAACGCTTGGGTTCGGAATCTTCTTGTGGTCATTTACTAATGTGGCGACTGATGGTTGGGGCGACTTTAAGAACGTTATCTTGCCAATGATTGTTGGTTTGTTGTTCATCGTTTTGTTCGTCGTACGCCAATTGAAGTTGGATGAACCATTTGTTGACGTGAAGGTCTTTAAGAACCACCAATTCGCGTTGACGACTGTGTCAGTTATGATGGCAATGATGGCGATGATGGGTGTCGAAATGATGTTGCCAACGTACTTGCAAAACGTTCACACCATGTCACCATTGGAATCAGGATTGACGTTGTTGCCTGGGGCTTTGATGATGGGTATCATGGCGCCAATCGCTGGTTCAGCCTACGATAAGATCGGGGCTAAGCGTTTGGCCTTGACTGGTTTCTCAATCTTGGCCATTGGAACAGTACCGTTCCTATTCTTGACGGCGTCAACACCAGCACACTTCATTACCGCTTTGTACGCGGTTCGTATGTTTGGTATCGCCATGGCAATGATGCCGTTGACGGCGATGGCCATGTCAGTATTGCCACCAGCTGAGGCACCACACGCAACAGCTGCTAACAACACGGCCCGCCAAGTTGCGTCAGCCGTTGTTGTGGCCTTGCTGTCATCAGTAACACAAAATGTGATTTCAAATAATGAGCCTGCTAAGGCATTGTCAAAGACGAACCCACTCCAGTACGGGGCGGATTACTTGGACGCTTCAATGAAGGGATTCCACGTATCATTTGCCATCGGTTTGGGATTTGCCATCGTTGGTATCGTCGTTGCGATGTTCTTGAAGGGTGGGGCCATTAAGGCAGCCGGTTATTCAAACCACAAGCCGGTTGACCCACAAATGAAGGAGGCTGAATAAGATGGTTATTATCCTTTTGGCAGTCTTCGCCATTTTGACGTTTATTTCTTGGATTAAGATTGAAAATGTCCCTGCTCGTGTAACATCTGGCTTGATTTCAGGTGGATTACTACTGGCGACAGTTTTGATGTTGGTAGCGAACTTCAACAACCATTTCGGTATGGAGAAGGTTACTAAGACGGAAACCAAGACAATTTATTCTGCCGGTGGTTCTAAGGTTCCAGCTGGTATGATGATTGCCCAAGCATTGGGGACAAAGTCAAACAACTATGTTATGATTTACGCCGATAAAGAAAACGCTAAGCCAACGGCTCACTTTGTGCCTAACAAGAATCACATTGTAGAGGCGGTTAAGAAGACGGCGACTTATAAGTTGATCGATGCTGATAAGGCAACGGTCACGACTAAGACGACTCGTTGGGAGTGGCAAAACGATTTCTTTAAGTTGATGTTTGGGTTTGGTGGTGAAGGCCACTCATTGTATAAGCAACAAACAGTTGTTAAGTTGCCTAAGGATACGTGGGTGGTTATGACGCCGGCACAATCAAAGGCTGTACAAGCGAAGCAAAAGGCGGCTGCGGCTAATCCTGCTGCTGCGCAAGCACAACAAGAACAACTAAAGGCTGCGGCTTCTGCAAAGATTGCTGCGTTCATGCAAGCTAACCCAAAGGCTTCACAAGACGAAGTTAAGGCGTACACCACAAAGGTGACGGCTGAACTAACGGCTGAGGCAATGAAGGCGATGCTAAAGTAAACGAAACGGACATCCTGACACAGTCAGAATGTCCGTTTTTGTTTCAAAATTTATACCAATCATAGACCGACGGCTTTTTTGGATAAGATTAAAATATTTAATTTAAAACTTTGGGTATCTTTCTTTGGATAAGCGTGTTATACTTATGTACATAGTTTAAAGGATTTTGTTTTATGTTTCACAGAAATATCTGGCATCGTCATATTTAGATTATTAAAAAATTCGGCAATAATTGCCAGGAGGTTTCAGACATGGAACAAGGAACAGTAAAGTGGTTTAACGCAGACAAGGGATTCGGTTTCCTTTCACGTGAGTCAGGTGACGATGTATTCGTTCACTTCTCAGCTATCCAAGGTGACGGCTTCAAGTCATTGGAAGAAGGACAAGCTGTATCATTCGAAGTTCAACAAGGTGACCGTGGCTTGCAAGCTGCTAACGTTACTAAGTTGTAATAACGGCTTAAAGGCAACCTGGTAATCATCAGGTTGCCTTTTTGTTTGCAGTTTTAAAAGGAGCAGTGGGTGTAATGACAGTGTGGACGAAGCGTGTTGTTTTACCAGCAGATCAACCGGCAATTTCAATTAAAGAACAGTTAACGGCTTGGCAAGTGCCACGACGCATCAGAGGCAATTTTAGAATGGGGCGGCGTATCTTATTAAATGGCGTTTACCAACCGACCTCAACGCGTTTAAAGCCGGGTGACGTCCTCGATATGACCTGGTTGCCGGCGGATTTTGAAGTGGCGGATTCGCATTACGTCCCAGATGCTAGTCAGCCATTAGATGTATTGTTTGAAAATGATGATTTAATTGTTGTGAATAAACGAAAGGGTGTCAAAACCCATCCGAATTCGCCAGGTGAAGATGGCACCATGATGAATTTTGCGCAGGCTTATTTAGCAGAGCAGGGCAAATCGGCGTATATGGTGCATCGGTTGGATGGCGACACGACAGGGGCGTTAATTATAGCTAAAAATCCTTATGTTGTGCCGATGTTAAACCAAATGTTGCGTGACAAGACTATCAAGCGAACGTACCTGGCGTGGGTATGTGGCAACATTACCGCAACAAGTGGCACTATTGATGCACCAATTGGCGATAATCCAGTAGATTCACGCACACGGACGGTCAACGGGCCTAATGCGCGTCCGGCAGTTACCTATTGGCACAAGGTTCATACGGTCTACCAAAATACGCTCGTAAGGCTTGCATTAGCGACGGGACGTACACACCAGATTCGTTTACACATGAAGCACCTCGGCTACCCGTTAGTTGGTGATCCGCTGTATAACCCAGACAGTAATTATTCAGATGGCTTATTACTGCATGCGGCAGCGATTCAACTACCAATTCCGTTTACTAACGATGTGAAGTCAGTTGGAGCGCCTTTACCGCCGACATTTCCGCGTAATCTGCGAAAATAATCCGTGTACGGTGTTGAGAATGCAAAGTTTTTCATATATTCCGGATTGTGCTATACTTCTGTAAGAGAGAAAATTTTGGACAGGTCAATATGATTGATATCACGCAACTAGAGAATGCGTGGCGTAGCGAAAATGGTCCAAAACCGAGGTTTGAAAAGATGACAGCAGATATTGTAAAAATTGAGACGTCGTACTTGGATGTCGAAGGATTGCCAATTACGCTTTATGTGTATGAGGAATCAAGTCTTTTTGGATCGCAGTTGCGGATTTCAGATGGTGGCTATGTGACGGAAGATCTAGCTTTGGCAGAAGGTCGTGGCGAGTTAACACGTTCGGAGTTGAATGATGTAAAAACGCAGTTGAAAGGGACTGATGTTCGACTCGACAAGCGCGATGCTTCCTTATATATGAAGACGAAATTTGAAGATTATGATGTCGATGTTGCACGGTTGTGCGAAACGATTCAACGCCTACAACAGTAGGCCCCTAAAAAGCGCTTAACTTCTCACTGAGAGGTTAGGCGCTTTTTAAGGTTAATATATAAAAAACATTTATGTTTGTAATGAATTTGTTAAGACGAGTTGCTAAACTTAATATTTGTTAGAGAAAGAGAAAACGGGTTTGAATATGATTATCAAGGGGATTTATTAAATATGAACACGGTTTCTCGTAAGAAGATGTACAAATCAGGCAAGCAGTGGGTAGCGTTGGCGACGGTAGCAACGGTTGCTGGCGTGGCCATCACAGCAAATGACAAGGCGTCAGCTGACGTTTGGCAAGCGAATGGTGTCCAACAAGTAACCAATCAGTTGGCACAAGCGGGTGGTTTGGCAAATTACAACGTGCAGTATGGGGATACTGTTTGGGCATTAGCTTTAGCGAATGGTGAGAACTTGGATACGTTTGTTAACCAATTCGGTATTGCAAATCCGGATGTGTTGTTTGCAAATGAAAGTTTTATGGCGCAAACGACTACTGGTGCGACTGTACAACCGCAAGGTGTTACAGAGCAAACCGCAACGACTGAGCAAGATGCTGTTGCGACCAGCACTGCGACACCAACGTCAGAGGCAGTCGTAGCGAGTCAGGTTGCTGATTCAGTTGCTGCCAGTCAAGTAGCGGCCTCTGAAGCAGCGAGTGAAGCAGCTTCAATTGCTGCTAGTCAGGCGGCAGCAGCGTCATACGCAGCTAGCGTAGCACAGTCACAAGCTGACGCTGCATCAATGGCGGCCGCGGAGTCACAAGCGACGGCCGCTTCTGAAGCTGCTGCGCAACAAACGGCATCGGCTGCACTTGCAGCTGCTTCTTCAGCCGCCGTAGCCGCTCAGGTGGCGGCTGAGCAAGCATCATCACAACAAGCTGCAGCTAGTACCGTCCAAGCACAAGTAACGGCTGAGTCACAAGTTCAGACTGAGGCGACGGTAGCCACGGTTGGCAGCGCGGATATGTCGACATTTAATGCCTTGAATGCGTTGCGTCAGTCACAGGGGTTGGCGCCATTGACGTTTGATAACGATTTGGCAGCGCGTGCACAGGCACGGGCCCAACAAATGGCTAACTTGGGTGGTGTTGCGAGTGATCACTACAGCACCGCTGGTGAAGTCGTAGCGATTGATTATGCCCCGGGTACGTCGGTTGTAAACGCTTGGTTTAATGAGACGAACATGATGCCGGTTGGTACAACTGGTCACCGTGATTGGGAAATGAATGCGGGCTACTCACGTGTTGGGATTGCGATTGTTGGCAATGTCATCGTTGGTGAAGCAAATTAATGATAATTAAAAAGCATCTGGTGTTTGCAAATACCAGATGCTTTTCTTTTTGTGTGCGATTATGCCCAGTCACCATTGCGGAAGACGGGGATGACTTGACCGTCATACGTGATACCGTCGATATCCATATCGGCTGATCCCATCATGAAGTCAACGTGAACCAATGACTCGTTCTGGCCCTTTGCTTGACGCGCAGCGACGTCCATTTGGGTGCCACCCTTCAAATTGAATGGGTATGCTGCACCAAGTGCCAAGTGGTCAGAAGCATTTTCATCAATCAAAGTGTTGTAGAAAACAATGCCTGATTGTGAAATTGGTGACGGATCTGGTACCAATGATACCTCACCCAAAGATGAAGCACCTTCGTCAGTCTTGATCAATTGTTGTAGGACTGCTTCGCCGGTTGAGGCATGCGCTTCCGTGACGTGGCCATCAACGAACGTTAGCTTGATATCATTAATCAAAACGCCTGCGTATGATAATGGCTTTGTTGACGTTACGGTACCGTGAATGTTGCGGTAGTCAGGGGAGGTGAAGACTTCCTCAGTTGGCATGTTAGCGACGAACATGTTACCAGCCTTGTCAATTGAGTCAGCAGCTTCCCACACGTGATCCTCGGCTAACCCAACTGTTAAATCCGTGATGGGTGAGCTGTAGTGTAACTCCTTGAAGTTCAAATCGTTGAGCCATTGCGCCTTTTCTTTCAAAGTATTCACATGGGCCATCCAGTCAGCGATGACGTCGTTTGCAACCCCAACGCGAGTGATCTTGAAGATTTCTTCCCAAAGACGGTCAGTTGCAGCTTCACCCTTTAAATCAGGGAAAACTTTTTCAGCCCAGGCTTCACCAGCCGCGGCAACAACTAACCATGACACATCATTATTCATCGTGGCCTTGCGAACGGCTTGATTAGCGCGTTGGTAGGCTTGTTGGTAGGCCGAAACGCGATCGCCATCAACAGCACCAAGACCATCTGGATCGGCAGAAATCAGTGAAATGCGCGTCGTATGCTTCGCCATCAATTCTTCAGCGCGAACAGATACCCAAGTGGGGATGTTCGTCAAAGAATCGTTGTTGGCGTGTTGCAAAAATTCACGTTGCACATGAATGTCCTGCCATTCAATCATGACGTTGTTTGCGCCACGTTTGTAGGCCGAGTCCACAATTTTGTGCACCAAAGGCACCTGTGCGACATCCGCATAGATGACAATATCTTGTCCCTTTTGGACATTAACCCCAACTGACGTAATTAAGTCAGCGTACTTTTGTGATAACAAATCAAAATTTTCTAGTGTCATCTGTTGCACCCCGTTGTTTATTAAGATGTTCTCATTTTACCTGAAAAATTTGGAATACAAAATAGGTAAGGGGTGTTGTTCATGAAATCGCAACAAGTCGGCTAAATGCTTTTACGCTAAATGTTTGAAACCGTTTCCACAAATTGTTGTATTTTTCTAATATAATGAATTATTAGTAAGTAGCCTGACAGAGAAAAACGGGGATTGAAAATGTCACAGGTACTATTAGCAGAGCGGATTAATGCGCTCCGGGATGAAAAAATATAACGGTTGAAGATATTGAAAGAGCCGGCATTTCAAGGTCACGATACTATCGGTTTGTACGTGGTGAGACACAAATCTCAGTAGTGGATTTATCTCGCTTATTAAAGTTATTAGCAGTGTCGTTTTCAGAATTGTTTGCGGGTGTAATTGCTGATCCGTATCAGCTGAGTATTGGCGACTTAGCAAAATGTACGGAAACTGAATTACGTCAAAAACAGGCGGAAATTGCACAAACTGCTGCATCGGTTGGTTATCCAACGGCTGAAATGGTGGCAATTGTGATTGACATCATCATCGATCGCCGCTGTGGGGTTGATTATCGTGACAAAACACAACGTTTATATGATCGACTGAATAGCATTCAGGCATTCACGATTTTTGAAATGCATGTCTTTTCATTAATTGCAACGGATCTAACACCAAAACGTTTTTTTAAACTCTATCGAAAATTCGCTCATGATGTCCAAGTTTTCCGCGATTATATGCCTGGTAATTTGTTTGAAACAAGTTTAATGATTCATATGACTGCGCTTAATCAGGCAGTTATTTGGCCTAAAAAATTAAACGTGACGGACGTCTGGCTGACCTTAGAAGGTATTATGCGTCAGCCAGCACGCCGTTCAAATGTAGAAATTTTGCTACTGCAACGATTTACCGGGTTGCTACGCACCTATTTAACCATGGATTCAGAAGTGGTCGCGGCTGAAATTGGCGTCTTTTTGATGGCTGCGCAACAAATGGGCGTGCGCGAAATGACGATGAACACCGTCCAAACATCCCTGGTGGCGGTTTGGACACGGCTACAATTAAGTAAGCAACAATTGCATGCGCAAAAAATGGCCGAGACGTTGCCAGCTATCATCACTGATTTGACGCTACAACCGCGAAGTCAATCATTTGGCGAGGCGTTACGCCGGCGTTTGAAAGACAAGCATATCCGGGTACGGAGTTTGGAAGCCCTGGGTTTTTCAAAGTCGAAGTTGTACCGGGTATTTGAAGATGTGGGCACCCTGATGATTGATGAGATGTTAGATTTGATGCGCATTATTGGGTTTGACACTGGGGACATTGTCGCGGTGCTCATGTGGTTCCCATTGGACGAACAAAATGCACGCACAAATTTATACGGTGCGTCACACAGTGTGGTCTCACCAGCCGTCGTACGGCAAAGCGCTACTGACATTGAAGATTATTACGAGAACGAAGTCTACGCCGCTGTACGAGCGGACGTGACTTGGTTTGGCACAGAACGCGCCACACAGGTCGCGACGGCGGTGGCCAACCTGCTACGTGAGCTAGATGAGTGGCATGAAAAGGAATATCGGCTCGTTAAAGTTGGTTTAATGGTGGTGACAAATGAGGATGAGTTGGCGATGTGGTTTCGGCGAATGCGACAAGATCACCGGGATAACCGGGCGACACGGGTTTATACCGACCGCCAAATTGATGCGGTAGAGTATGCGATTTTCGGCGCACTCTTCAAGGGAGATTTCGACCGTGTCCGTCAGCTTGTCCGACTGGCTTTAACGAATAATCCGTCATTAACGAATACGTTACGCTATACTGCTTGGCGTTGGCGGGTTGAATCATATCGGCTATACGAACAGTTTGCAGCTAATCCATTGGAAACGATTCGCCAATTAAAAGGGCTCTACAATAATTATGCCGTCCTCCTGGGTGATGGCCCGCTAGTTCAGTACTATCAAAGACGGTATGATGCTCTGTGGCAACAATACCGTTAGCGTCCGAATAACCCTATTTGAATTTTTTTACAGGCAAAAATTTTCGTCAACTGTGCGTTTTTTCACATGATAGAATTTGTCACGTGGAGAAAATAGCAATATGTTGAGGTAAAGTCATGAAAAAGTTTTTTAGATTGGCAGTGGTGGGGGTTGTTTTCGGGACAACGTTGAGCAGTCAGCAAGCGTTTAGCGCATCGGTTGAGTTGTCGCAGACGATTATGAGTCGATATTTGCAAATACCGTTAAACATTTGATATAATGAAAACTAGTTGGAAACTTTGGAGTTTAGCTAAATTATTAAAAATAGAAAAATGTTACGTCGGCATATTGCCAATCACTTCGGTAAGATAAGCTTGTACCATCAGTAACCCCTATGGTATATATGAGATTGGTTTGTGAGCGATTCGGATGAATCGCTCTTTTTGTGAGATTGAATAAATGGCACTGTTAACTAATATTTTTCATACGAAAAAATAATCCCGCGAAATCAAAAAACAATAACCGACTAAACTAAGCATATTGAACGAAGATAGAAGTGAGAGAATGCGATTATGGAGTGGCTATTACCTAAGAAAGATCAAGAACGTTTAGCATTACATCGATATTTGACGAGCAAGTCAAGCCATGCTGTCCTAATTAAAGACATCATGGCTGATTTAGGGTGGTCACGGTATATGGTCTTGCAAAACGTGGAAACATTGCGTGTTGATTACCAACAAGTTGGGGACGGGAACATTGTGTATCTCCGACTAGTTGATTCAAACCGGGCATTACAAGTTGATCAGTTACAAACAATTAGTGATACAGCTTTATTAGGGGAGTACATTCGAAATTCATTACAATTCGATGTGCTAATGGATATTTTCTTAGAAGTGGCGCAGTCTAATGAAATGATTGCCTTGCGTCACTCATCGAGTACAACGGTTGTCCGTGTGACTAAGGTCGAAGTTGGTGAGGAACTTGAAAAGTCTGGTATCCAAATTTCTGACGATTATCAATTAGTTGGGGATGAACGAAATATTCGAATTCTGCTGTTTGAGGCATTGTATACTGCCTATGCCGATCAGCCAACGCCGTTTCCAGCGGATGTGCAAGCAGCAACTGATAAGGTTGAGGCGATTATTGAAGAACAAACGCACATCCGGACGACTGTGAAGAAAGCATTCCGCATCTTTTTTGGTATTTGGTATACTCGCTTGAAGCACGGTCACGTTATTGGTGATTATAACCATCAACTCTTTAAGCCAGATGCGGACTTGTCACGACATGCGCGGATGATTATCGATAAATTGCGTGAGGTGATTACGCTTTCCTTTGATAATCAGGCGCCGTGGTTTGACGAAGAGTTACGTTTTGGCTTAGGATCGATTTATTCACTAGGCATCGGTTCAGGTTCATACCGAGTTGCCAACCTGGTACCGGATGTCCGCCGGAAATTCCAGGAAATTTATGATGACGTTTGCGAAGTTTATCAAGATTTTTTTGGCTTGTCGTTATCACAACCAGAATTAGAGTTAATTCAAAAAGCACTCTTCTCGTTGAATTTCCGGATGCTGTTCTTCAGACAAAATGGCATTACGCACCCAATTAATCGTCAATTCTCGATGAGTACGTTTCCAATTCACACGGCATTTACAGAACGAGTCGTTGCCCATATTGCACCACACTTTGGCTTATCAGAAGCAGAAGTATCAACGGCCATCTTTAATGAGTATCTGAATACATTTGTGCTTGTATTGAATAATAGTGAAATCTTGCCGGTGATTAATGTCACCGTCGATATGATTGATATGCCGGCACTCGAACAAATTATTATTGAGCGGCTTGCAAAATGGCAATCAGTTAACCTTAATATCACCACCGAATTTACATCAGAAACGGACCTATACATTTCTGATGTGCAACTCGATAGCCAAGTGCCGGGATTTGCCTGGCGGTCATTCCCAGAAAACCCGGAAGAAAAAGCGTTGCATGAAAAGTTAATCGAATTAACTGTGCAGCGTTTCCAAGCATTGACCGGCAAGATATAAGTATATAAGAGAGGCTGGGACAAAACTTAGCTGAATATTTTGAATAAAAAGCAGGCGCAAAACCATGTCTATCAAGGGCTTGCGCCTGCTTTTTGGTATAATAGTAGTAATAAAGGCAAAGAAAAAGACGTTGAGCGGCCACTCAACGTCTACGATTTCTGTCTCGGAAGGACTGAACCAAACAATGTATAACAATTATAGCATGAATCAGCTAATGTTGGATATCCCAACTGCATATGAACCTGAAGAAAACCACCCAGCATATCAGATTAACCAGCTTGTAGAATCATTGGATTTTACGGATGAGTACACGACGGGACGATATCCTTATCACCCACGTCTATTACTTAAGTTGGTTCTTTTTGCGTATACTCGTGGAATTCGATATGGTCGTATGATAGAACGATTTGCGGATGAAAATAAGGTAGCCATGTGATTAACTCAAGGACAAGTTCCATCATATCGAACAATTAATCGTTTTAGAGCTGATGGTCGTATGGAGCAAATCATATTAGAGATGTTTACAAAGTTGCGTGAGCAACTAGTCGCCGCAGGCGTCATTGATAATGTCTTGTTTATCGATGGGACGAAGATTCTGGCCAACGCTAACAAGTACTCGTTTGTTTGGCGTAAGAACACCCTTCGTTTTAGCGAACTGAACAAAGCCAAAGCAGTTGCGCTTCTCGAAGAAATCAAAGCATCATAAGCGGATTTCTTTCATGAAGAAACCGAATTGTCGTTTGATTATATGGATGATGTTATTGCACGGTTAGAGATGCATATTGATGAGCTAAACCAAGCTGTCGAAAAAACCAAAAAGGTATCACCAAATCCAGCTAAGCAAGAACGGCGTACTATGAAATCTCAAACTCGCAAGCTGAAAGAAATACGCGATAAGAATGAGCAATACGAAAATTAAATGGATACGTTCGGTAATCGTAACAGCTATTCTAAAACAGATACCGACGCCACGTTTATGCGCGTAAAGGAAGATCCGATGATGAATGGCCAGCTTAAGCCGGCCTATAATGTACCATCTGCTGTCAGCAATCAAATGGTTATTGGATATGTTGTATTCCAAAATCCGACTGATGCAAGAACGCTTATTCCACTAGTCAAGAAAATGAATAACGCAGGAACACTGGGTTCAGTTGTCGTAGCTGACATGGGTTATGTATCCGAAGCTAACTATCGATTCTTCGAAGATGAAATGCCAGAAGTAACAGCACTCATTCCCTACAACACAATGCTTCGCGAAGCTAGTCGTAAGTGGCGTAGTGATGACAGCAGGGTCATGAACTGGTCTGACGATGAAAAAGCTGATGAGTATACGGATAACGACGGCGTCGTTTTCAAATGGCGCAATTATAGTCATCGCACGGATAAGAATGGCAAGGCCCGCGATTTCCAAGTTTATCGCGCGGAAGAAAAGGACGAAAATAACCAAGATATTCCAGCGGTATATACAAAGGGTGGAAACGTTCGCCAAATCAATATTAACCCCTCATGGGGGTATCAGAAAGCACGCATGCGAGAAAGCCTCTCTGACGAAATCAACGCTTCAATCTACGCACGTCGTAAGATTGATAACGAGCCAGTTTTCGGTCGAATGAAGGCTCATTTTGGCGTGGGCAGATTCATGGTTCGCGGTCTGCGAAAGGTGAAAATAGAAACCGGACTGGTTATTATGGCCATGAATATGGCCATCATGGCGGGATAACATCCCGTTTATTTTGGATAAAAAAGAAAGAAGGAGAAGTAAATCCACCGGATTTTCTTCTCCTTTTTCATTTTCAGCTGGAACTGTTCTGTCCCAGCCTCTTTTTTTGATGTTTTGGGTGTTTGTCAGGAATGAATATAAACCAACGATAGACTATCTTGGCCGCCGTTGTCAGGGAATTGGTGTAGCGATGATACGACTGCCAGCCACCCAACAAACTGATTTTCATGTAAGCGCTTAATTTTTAGTCAGCTTAATTTTTGTTAACAATGTAGACTTAATGGTAAGCAGTGACAGGTCAAAGAAAATCTATGGAGGGCACAACTATGCTTGAGACATTTATACAACAATGGTTAATCATGTCAGATTATGATTACACTGTTGATGATCGGTTTGTTCAGAAAGCACGGGCGTACGGTGTGGATTTTAGTGAACAATATGTGGCAATTGTGGTCGAGGGGAACCGCAATCATTTGCCAAATCAGCGCTTAGCTTTTGACTTGGATCACTTACGACGGGTTTATATTTTTCCGTTGACGGGGGTACATGAATTTTTGGCAACGTTGCCGGAACATGCCTTAGCGGGGGTTAGTCGGCCACACTTTGATTTAACAAAAAGCATCAAAGAGGCGGTGTTTGCGTTAGCATTAACCAGTCCGGTAATTGAGGAAATGAAAATTGTCTTTTACGAAGACGTAGTTGATTTGGCGCAAGTTGTGGAAGCTGGTGTCGCCTATCCGCAGGTCGAACAATTCTTAAAGGATCGGGTCGATGAGGAAGTCCAGGTTACCTTGTGGCTGTACGGCACGTTAGGTCATTCAATGAGTGAATTAAGTGACACCTTGCATGTTCATCGGCGAACAGTCCAATATCGGCTAGACAAAATTGCCCAATTAACGGATTTGAATCCGCGGGTACCTGCTGAAATCTTACCGCTGCTTGTGTCATATATGCGGCTGAAGACGGCCGTCATAGTACCGGCGCTAACCGCGCAATTGCAACGAATAACCACTGACTTGCAGGCACGTGATGTGGCGACGAGTTAATAGTAAATATAAATACCGGGTAAATTGGCAGTCACACAGCGAGGTGACTGCCTTTTGTACGTTTAAGGGGCTGACTATTTTTTTCGAAAAACCAAGTTGCGAGTTCGCAACAAGGCTAACGTAAAAATGAGCCGGTTAGTATTCCGAAATACAGGCATACTTGAATGACAACAATAAAGGAGTCATGTATGACTGACAAAGTACAAAGTAAGTTATATTTCCAAGGACAGCAAATTATTGCCTTGGAAGGAAAGACAAGTAAAGAATATGAGCTATTGATGCGCCGCGATATTGATGGGGTGGCAAGATTTCCTTATCAAGAATTTATCACAACGATGACAGATCATGACCAGCATAAGCAATATGTTACAGAGCTTGCAGTCATTCTGCCAAAGGTTTTGAGTCATAATCCCAACTATACATTTTCATTTAATTTGGATTATCAGGAATTGTTTTATGAGGAAACCTTTACGCTATTTGAACAGATTGATCCAGCGCTGCGGTCACGATTAAAGCTTGAACTCACAGAACGGTTACCGCTGAATCGGACGAATGCATACGACGAATTCTTACCCAAAGTACAGCTAGAACGATTATCCGCGCTTGGCTATCAGTTGGTGCTTGACGATTTCTTAGCGGGCGTCAATTCGTTGGCTGGTTTGTTTGAGGTGCCACACCTGATTAGTCGAATTAAGATTTCTGTCTTGCATCTCAAGCGTTTCTTACCGATCGATACCATCATCGACATTATTAATTTGATTGTGACAGCCATCGATGATATGGCCTTAGAGGTCGTTATTGAAGGAGTTGAAGATAGTGATTTGATAAAAGATTTGCCAACGTCATGGCGGCAACAATCTTTCTATTACTCAAGTCCGGTAAACGTTGAACCGATTACATTCTAATTCGGAGGGACTGAGCATTTGGAAACGTTAATTTACGAATTTATTGGTGAGCATATGATTGCCAAATTACTATGTTTACCTTCGATTATTGGCGTCATTTTTATCATGCAATTTGGTTTGCAACGACGTTTTATGAATAACCAAACAATGTATCTGGTTACGTATACCTTGAATTTCGTGGCCTGGTTAGTGATTGCCAAAATTGTGTTTAATGATTTACA
>NZ_AEKT01000011.1 GCF_000193635.1 Weissella cibaria KACC 11862
CTACTTACTTAAAACAACGTAAAAAGGTTTAGTGAATATTCACAACCTTTTTGTGTTTCTACCAACCGCAGGGCGGTTAGTTAAGTTGTTGCCAAAGGCAACAACCTAGTACATATTTTAAGCACAAATACAGCCCTACAATTGGGTTGTGTGTAAGTGCGCATTGTTTTAAACAAAGTTCTCATTTATTGCTTGTTCTGATAAGGTTATACTGCGATGCTGTTTATCAAGAACGCCGATATTGTAGGTCAGATATTGATAAAGATACAGACGAAGTATTGAATAATAAGTAAGAGTTTAATTTAGGGGGAAGCAATTATGAAATTTGAAGAAACATTATTACCAGAAAAATCAGATGTAATGACATTACAAAATATGATAAGAAAGTATAATAGGCAAAATTTTGAAACTGCAAATCAAACAGATTTTGCTATTTACATAAAAGATGATAATGAGAATGTTATGGGGGGGATTTCAGGAAAAATATTTGGTAATTGGATGGATATAGACTATTTAGTTATTCATGAAAGTTTGCGTAGAAATGGGTTAGGTCGGGATCTGTTACAAAAAGCCGAAGACCTGGCTATACGTAGTAATTGTAAAAATATATTTCTATACACATTTGATTTTCAAGGTAAAGATTTTTATCCCAAATTTGGATTTAAAGAAGTTTACGTAAAAAGAGAATATCCTTTAACTGGGTCAGAGCATTTTTTTGTTAAGACATTATCAAATGAAATCGATAAAGAGACTGGCGAAATACTAGAAAAAACTGAATGATTTGATGAGAGGGCGGATTAATAGATCCGTCTTTTTTTTGTTGTTGGCTAGCCAACTTCTGATACAAATTTTTAAGCACAAACTCTAGTGATTTATCAGTGGAGTATAAATGCGTATTCTGACGTTTTTCAGTCAGTTTAAGCACGACATCATGAAGTGATGTGTAAGTGCGCTTGTCAGAAAAAGACGCTGACAGATGCCCCATGAATTTTTTCTGGATCTGACACCAATTAGCCGCTAAAAAGACCCGCACGCTCGCTGGACAAATTTGGCAGAAGTGAAAGCCAAATTCATGCCTACCCCGTCCCATATTTCCCCCGGCTAATTGGAGCCTTCGGCAGACACAGGGGCAAGCCCCTGGACCCCTGCATGCTGACGCCTTTTTAAATCCTTTATTAAACAACATGTTGAACAATATACCAACCAAGTCATTGCGGATAGCCTGCAAGGCTCTCTCTCTCGACACTCCACCAACTATCCCCTTAATGGGGCTAATTGGTGTGTTTCGTTGAGTGCATCTCACAACGACTGATATTTCTATCACAGTAGATTATGTTCAAGCTACCCCTCACAACCCTTGTCCGTGCTTTGACGTTGTTTTATATCTGGTGGTGTCTATTTATCTTGCTGACACTTAAAAACGCCTCTGAGAGCTTCTCAGGGCATTTTTTTGATATACGGTAACTGTTTAACCCGATACACGGCACTGGGACTACTGACTTCGAACGATTACTCGTTCAGCTTGTCCGCATGCTATATTTCTTCATCACGGCGCAACTCGTGATCGGACACCTAACCGCTACCCATTGTGTTGGACGGTTAACTATCTCTTCTCCACGTCTCTGTTTGTGCTGTCTGTGGAGCATACAGCAAGGCTCTTCACGTGCCGTCCTACTTTCCGTGTAGGCTTCTTTGTCCTGAGTGCGTTCTACTCTGTCACCGTAACGTGGCGGGTTTCGAGTGCAAAAATAAAGAGAGACAATGCAGCTATTCCTAGTCACATTGTCTCTCGTCAAAGGTAGTTCTTTTCTTGACGTATTCTCGGTAAGTACCCTATAATATACTTACATATTGAATGACAACGTGCTCTGAATGTGTCCGCATTCTTTGCACTAGCACCTATCAGGATTCCCGTCTTGGTAGGTGCTTTTCTTTTTTTATTCGATTAATTATTGAATTAAATGTAACTATTTCTAGCCACATTTGCAACCTTTTTATTTAGTACATGCGTATTCATAAAATGCTTAAACTAACAAACATTAACCCTTTATTGCTACTTTATATAGAGTTTTAAATATATTGTTGACTTCTTGGAACATATACTCAAATGTCGTTGTTTCTAATTCATTATGCGGTATTTGCTTACTAACATTATCCTGAAAGTCTCTTTCTAACACTTCTTTATAATTTTCAATCTTATTTAGTAATTCTAGATCAACTCCTTTGATTTTAAACATATTTTTTAATATCTCAATATTTTCTGGTTTATATATATCGTTCTTAATATTTAAATCATTGTTTATTAATAGTTTATATATGTCATACACATCCCGAGATCTAGTTTTCACTCTAGATAAAGAATATTCTTCTAATTGCTGGGCAGATGCCCTTGTCTTTTCATACACTGTCATCAAAGGTGTATAGACAAATATAGACACTCCCTCAACATCTGCTGTAGTTCGACCATTGGTATATTCTCCAAAACTAATATCAATTTCAGCATTGTTAGAGTATTTTTTAGGATCAAAATCCTTCCCTTTTTTCTGCTGAAGAGCCTCTTTTTCATTATAGTAATCCAGAGATAAGGCACCCAATTTTATTTTATACCCTCCCCAAATTATATCCTCAGATGGATTTAAAGGATTTGGAATCATCATAGATTCTTGCTTGCTAGGTTCAAAGGAAAAGTTAAACTTCACTAATTTAGAATCATTTTCCTCAAATCCATTTGCTAGCGCCTTGTAAAAAAGAGATTCTAAATTTTCTTGCTTTGGATTTAGTGTTGCACTAATATCTAAATCTCTAGTTTGACGGTCTCCTACGTTCAAAATGGACAAAGAGTGTGCACCTTTGAGTGTTAGATGTTCTGCAAGCTCATCTTCTAAAAATAAAGATTGCAGTATTATTTTACGAAGCATGTTGTCGTCTAGTAAGTCATCTGCCATAATTAATCCCCTTGACTAGAGCATAGGTATATATACCTATGCTCTTTTTAAACAAAGCTTACTACTGTTTTTAAAGTCTTGCAAATGCCTCTAAATCAAGGCATATTGACACCGTATCTAGGTTAGATTAAACTTTTTATGTAAAGCATAGGTATATATACCTATGCTTTGGGAGGGAGTGCATTATTTATGAATAACACTAATCAAGACCAGGAAATAAACTGGTTAAAAGCAGAAATATTTCTAAAAGGCCCCATCTTAAACAGAACAACCCTTATGGAATTGATGAACAAATATAATGCTGAAATTCGTCATAACCATAATGAATTAAATTTAAATGGCATAAAAAGATTATTAACCTCTAAATACACACTATTAAAAGAAATTCGAATATTACACAAGAGTAACGTAGTTATTAGGTACATCCCTACGTATCTAAGTGTTTCTCCACTAGAAATTGCCCTTAGTATTGCCGGAAAAAAAGCTTATTTGTCGCATTTAAGCGCTTTATATATGCATGGATTAACCGATTTGAATCCTACCGAAATATATATTAATGAGGAGCAATCCCCTAAACCAATAAATAAAAAAAACGCAGTCCTTACTCAAGAAAAAGTAGATAAAGCATTTGCTAAACCCGTACGTACAACGAGTAACAAAGCAACTTTTATTCACAATAATGTTTCTTACTCGGTAACTATTTTAAACGGTAAAAACACTAACTATCTTGGAGTTACATCTTTAGAAAATAGTAAGACGAGCTCTAGAGTAAGAGTTTCATCAATTGAAAGATCTCTTATTGAGGCAACAGTCAGACCTAATTACTCAGGAGGAGTAAAACAAGTCCTTGAATCTTTTGAAAGAGCAGAAAACCTTATATCAATACTAAAATTAACTCGACTCATGGACCGGTTTTCATATATCTATCCATATGGTCAATCATTGTTATTTTATGCCAAGTTTGCAGGATACTCAGTTGAAAAATTAACGAATATCTCTAAAATTTCACCAGATAAACATATAAATTTTTATCTAGATCATCAGATAATTAATCCTAAACTTGAAGAAGAAAGTAAGGTTTTTTATCCTGGAGATCTCGATTACTAAAAGTCCCTTTGGTATAGCCAAATACGGCTATACCAAAGCCAGTTAACATAACGTGCATTATCCCAAGTCGTTGATCTGACGCGGTTTGGCGCACTTTGTGCAGCAACACCAATTCACAAACTCAAAAAAATCCCGAAACGGCGTTTCACAAACGTCAGTTTCGGGATTTTTCACAATTTAGACCAATTAATCGCAAACAGGTCAAAAATGACACTATCTATTTAGCAATTTGGCGGTACAATGACCTTGTATTCACACAAATATTCTTAGCAATTCGCTATCTCAACAACAAGAAGCTAGTCACTGTCCGATTTTATGGACGGTAACTAGCTTTTTGTTGTTTCCGATAATTAACAGTTAAATTAAGTCATATCAGGTGCTAATTAATTTCGCTTTAACCAGAACATGATATATTAGTTGTAACCCATAGAACATCTCTATACTTATCCATCATTCTTAAAACACAAAAAGTGTGTAGTATATACTAACTTTAACTTTACGTTTACGTTTA
>NZ_AEKT01000010.1 GCF_000193635.1 Weissella cibaria KACC 11862
TTNTTTTTTATTTTAATTATAAAGTTTTATTACATAATATTTTCAAAGTACGCTGGTAAAAGTGCAGAATGAAAAAATAAACACTTGCAAGTATTCCTTTTGCTAGTTAAAGTTAAATCAATAACTAATCAAATATAAAAGAAAAGGCACCTATCGAGTTTCGACCCTCGATAGGTGCCAGTGCAAAGAATGCATCACCATTCAAAGCACGTTGTCATTCAACATGTAAGTACATTATAAGGTACTTACAGAGAATGCGTCAAGAAAAGAACACTTTCTGACGAGAGACAATGTGACTAAGAATAGTCGCATTGTCTCTCTTTATTTTTGCACTCGATCCCTGCCACGTTACGGCGAAAGAGTAGAACGCACTCAGGACAAAGAAGCCTACATGGAAAGTAGGACGGCACGTGAAGGGCCTTGCTGTATGCTCCACAGACAGCAAAAACAGAGACGTGGAGAAGAGATAGTTAATCGTCCAACACAATGGGTAGCGGTTAGTTGTCCGATCGCGGGTTGCGCCGTGATGAAGAAATATAGCATGCGGAAAAGCTGAACGAGTAATCGTTCGAAGTCAGTAGTCCTAGCGTTATGTCATGGGTTAAACAGTTACCATATGTCAAAAAACGCCCTGAGAAGCTCTCAGAGGCGTTTTTAGGTGTCAGCCATATAAATAGACACAAGTAGATATAAAACAACGTCAAAACATAACCAAAGGTTGTAAGGGGTAGCTTGAACATAATCTACTGTGATAGGAATATCAGTCGTTGCGAGATGCACTCAACGAAACACACCAATTAGCCCCATTAAGGGGATAGTTGGTGGAGTGTCGAGAGAGAGAGCCTTGCAGGCTATCCGCAACGACTGATTGAGATATTGTTCAACGTGGTGTTTAATAATTGGGTATTTAAGGCGTGAGCATGCAAGGGGTCCAGGGGCTTGCCCCTGTGTCTGCCGAAGGCTTATAGGTAGCCGGTGTAAAGAATACGCGGGGCACGAATGCAGATGGCTTTCACTTATACAAATTTGTCCAGCGGGCGTTGTATAGCGTTACATTGATCCTTGCAGTTATTTATTGCGATAGCCAGTCGTTAAAATTAGGGTATTAACTAGGTGTTAACTTGTTATGATTAAGGTATTACTTTGTTATGATCAAGGCCATATCTGTACTGAACAGCCTGATAAATGGAGGAATTATGAGCGAATATAAAAAGAAATTACACGTTGTTCAACTTGATGCTGACTGGGTTGGACTTGCTGAAAAGGTTCTTGGTAAGCAAGGTATGAGTGTTGAAGAATATCTTGCTGCCGCATTGAAACGTGTGTACGTCTCTGATGAATTCCCCTTCGACCCTGAATTATCATATGATGAAGAAAAGCGGCTATTGGGTGATGAAGAATTTGATTATCAAAATGAACATAGTATTGATCTAACCCAGGAGCAAAAATTAGCAGATTGGTGGGTAGATACTGCCGAAGATTACGAATAACAAACTGTTCAGTTAGGCTTTACACTTTGAACAGTAATAAATGGACAGGTGAACACATGACTGAACACTTATATAAATCTGTAAAAGCACTTGCTGATGAGTTGGGGATATCGCGCACAACTCTCTATAAACGGGCAAAGTTAAATGGTATTGATTTGAATGGCAATTATACTAGTCAACAAATTGAACAGTTAAAAACTGTTCAATTTAAAATGGACACTGAACAGAAAAATGAACACTTTTCTGTTCAGAATGAACACAAAGATGAACACTTTTTCCAATCAGAAATTCAAAGATTATCATCTCAATTGACGGTTAAAGATGAACAGATTGCAGAATTGAATCAGCAACTTAAGCAAGCACAGAAATTAGCTGATCAAGCACAACAATTGCAGCTCAAGACGCAGCTGCAATTGGAAGCGGAGCAACAAAAAGTATTGGCTTTGGAAACTGAATTACAGCAAGATGAAGTTGTGTCAGAAGCCAGCGCCAACGGCGCCAAGAATAAAAAAGGTTTTTGGCGTCGGATATTTGGATAATCGAGGGATTTTACCCGGTAAGATCTAGCCATTATTTCATTGCCACCAGTCAGCGTTTTACTGACAATGCGCACTTACACGTCATTTAAAAATGGACGTGAGTGATTGCCTGATTTTCGCCAGAATGCGCACTTACACACAACATTAATTTGTGTCGTAAGTTCTTATCTGACTGCATCAGAATGCGCACTTACACTCCACAAATTAATTGTCATAGTGATGTGCTTAAAAACTGTATCAGAAGTTGCTATCGCAACAACGCAACTAACCGCCCGTTGGTTGGTAAAATAAAACGCTAGGGTGTGACCAAAAAGAAGGTCACACCCTAGCGTTTTATGATGATGATGACTGCCGAATTGCAGCAGTCATCGACTTTAACCTGATTATTTATAAATCCGCTAACCAGGGAGCGGACTACTGGATACCTAATCTTGATTAAATCTGCCGATTAGGAAGCGGACAACTTAGCTATTAGTAGTATAGCAACGATTGTTGATGTAATAACAATTATTAGCTGTCAGGGTGAGGATTTACATAGCAACCGATAGTTAATTTAATTAGGTTTTTTTAGTCAGAATATTAACAAATTATGCGTTGATTACGGAAGTAACTGCTCGTTTTTTGATAGAAAAAAATCCAGTCACCATCCAAAAAAACGGACAGAGACTGGATTTTTTTGTACATGTACTTAAAATTTGATGTTTAAAAGTATACTATATGTTCGTCTCAGTGGCTAATTAAGCTGGTTCTTTTTGAATTGGTCTAAATTGTGAAAAAGGACCGATCGGGGTGTTTGTGAAACGCCCCAATCGGTCCTTTTTAAGTTTGTGAAGTTAACGAGGTGAGCAATCAGCCGTTAGGCCTTGGTAATGCTGGGACTTGGGATAATCGATGTTATGTCGACTCCTTTTGGTATAGCTATGATATGTATTAATAAGACTTATTATTTTTATTATTTTAATTAAAGTAGTATTTTCTATAT
Source organism: Weissella cibaria KACC 11862 (assembly GCF_000193635.1). Taxonomy (GTDB): domain Bacteria; phylum Bacillota; class Bacilli; order Lactobacillales; family Lactobacillaceae; genus Weissella; species Weissella cibaria. The sequence continues at coordinate 3,012 of NZ_AEKT01000010.1, forward strand.
TAAGAACAGTATTAGTTTTTTAAATATTTAATTATAGGAGGAATGACGTATGATTTGGTCATTAATCGTTGGGGCAGTAATTGGGGCAGTTGCAGGTGCTTTAACAAACCGTGGAGAGTCTATGGGATGGATCAGTAATATTTTAGCCGGTCTGATTGGTTCTTCAATTGGACAAGGTATTTTGGGACATTGGGGCCCTAGCTTAGCTGGAATGGCAATTTTCCCATCAATTATTGGAGCAGTTATTTTAGTTTTGATCGTGTCTGCAATCTTTGGTATTAAGGCAAAAAAGTAGCATTATATCGTACTGAGGGGGCATGCTATGAAGAGATTGTACAAGGTGTTACTTGTTATTATTCTTCTAATTTACTTAATTAGTATTTCTACGATAATCTGGCCCGATATAATTACCAAAATAATTTCGTTTTTAGATCATATTAATTTACACAGTTCGCTAAGCGAGCAAATGTTACTTAGATATAATGAGCTATTTATTCTAGGATTAACTAGTGTAATTTTAATTGTTGTAATAGCGTTGCCTCGGCAAAAAAAATCTATTTTGTTAATTAACTCAGGGAAAGGCACACTATCTTTGGGAAATGAGGGAATCAGCAGTTTTATTAAGACACAGTTATCCGGCGAAGGATTAAGTAATATTCAAGTCAATATCAAAAACACTAAACATATTAAGCGTTTCAACGTTACCGCCGATTCTGAATATAAAAAATCGATTATATCTGATTTGCCACGAGTAGAAAAAAACTTAACTGATAGCTTGAGAAACTTACTATCTGGGGTTGATAAATCACCTATTCGAGTAAATATAAAGGTAAATCAATCTAATAAGCGTAATAATAAAGCATCGCGAGTTATTTAATTTTAGGAGTTTATCGAGTATGGATCGTAAACAGACAGTAGTTTTTTTAAGTAGCTTAATTGGTTTTGTAATTACTATTTTATTAATTCAATTTGGCTTTATAAAAACGATACTAGTAGTTGTTATAACAGGAATGTTCGGTTTATTAGGCCTTTTGTTTGATAATAATCGTATCCAATTAAGTAAACTGTTACATGACATTTTTAATAAATAATGCGGGGGATAAATTTATGACTACGGAAAATAAGACAGTAACACAGGAGACTGTAGCTCCTAAAGGACAATTGACGTTTGATGATAAAGTAATCCAAAAGATTGTTGGTTATGCAATTGAAAATGTATCAGGATTGCTAGGCGTAGATGGCGGCTTTGTAGCTAATATTAAGAATAAAATCGTTAATAGTGATAATCCAACTGATGGAATTAATGTAGAGGTTGGTAAAGAGCAAGTAGCTGTTGATTTGAATATTGTGATGGAGTTTGGCCATAACGCACATGATGTCTATAAAGAAATCAGTAAGGTTGTAGCAAAACAGATAGAAGAAGCAACAAGTCTTACTCTAGTGGAGCTGAATGTTGAAGTGATCGATATTCAGACAAAATCAGAATTCGAAGAATCACAAGTAACCATACAGGATCGTGTAACTGAGGTAGGAAAATCAGTTCAAGATAAGACAACAGACGGATTTGAAAAAATGAAATCGGTTACGTCTACAGATGATGATACGCGGGTACAATAACAATAATTTTAAGAAAGTCGGTTACTCATGATTAATAAGATATTAAAAGTGACAGCTGTTACTTCGCTAGTTTTAGTGGGGATAGTTTCAGTAGCAACTGTTCTTACAGCAAAGGAAATTGATAAGGCTGGTGATAAGCTAGCCGATAAACTTTATAATTAAAATAAAAAATGAACGATAATACTGTCGTTCATTTTTTATT
>NZ_AEKT01000009.1 GCF_000193635.1 Weissella cibaria KACC 11862
TGAAAGTAAATTGTCAACAACTTATTTCAACAACTTCAATATCAATCTCATTCGATTTATATATCTCCCTGAGACAACTTAAATATCTTACCAAGCAATCAACACAATGTCAACACTTTGTTTTATTCAAGTTTCACAAGAAACGTTTCCGTTTTCGAGTGCTTAAATAATATATCGCATTCGCGAACGTTCGTCAACTACTTTAATTCATCAATTAATTCCGAACAATAAAAAAGCACGTCAGACCTAAATCTGCGTGCTTTTTGTGATGTTATTACTGTCCAACTGCTGTACTATCCGTTGCAGCACCGCTATCGTCAACAGTGGCGCTATCAGTCGCTGCCCCGTCAGTAGATGTACTGCTGCTACTTGATGCTTGTTGAATCGTCTGCGGTTGACCACCAAGTTCTGGTGCATCCGTGACATAGTCAGCCATGGTCGACTTCTGATCATGTTGATCCTTCAACGTTGTGTCTTGCTCCTTGTCCATCTGCTTCAACAACTTCAATCCATCTGACTTCTTATATGAATAATCAGACTTTTTAACCTTCTTAAAGCCTTCTGGTGTGTAGAAACGTAACAAATCTCCCGTTTGAACGTTATCTGAGTACGTTAACATCTTATTAACGTACGCCTGCGTCTGGTCAATGATTTCCTTTGCGCGTGGATCTTCCTTTGGATTTATCTTCGTACCAGTCGTTGTGACATAGTAATTGCCACCATACTTCATGTACTCTGCTGATACCCAATCACCATTACGGAATGGCACAACTTGCTTACGGTTTGTTGCCAACAAGTCCTGGCCAAATTGCACATCATTCGCTGTTGAGACACCTAGTAGATGCAACAACGTTGGCATAACGTCAATTTCTCCACCATACGTGTGGTTCACGCCACCCTGCAAACCAGGTGCGTGCACAATAAATGGCACCTTTTGCCAGTTCGCAAGGTCGTACTTGTTAACTGAACTCTTACCCATCAACTTAGCAATTGCAGCTGGATGGTTTTCAGAAATACCATAGTGATCACCATACAAAACAATCATTGACTTATCATACAAGCCAGATTTCTTCATCCAATTTAAGAACTCAGCAAATGACTGATCTAGGTAACGGGCCGTTTGCACATACCCATCAACCGTCTTATCACCTGTCGTTGTCTTTTCAATTGAAATGTTCTGCTTATCCAAGTCATATGGATAGTGGTTAGTAACCGTAATCAGCTTTGCATAGAATGGTTGTGGCAACTGTTCAACATACTTAGCTGCATCTTGCAAGAAAATCTTATCCTTCATACCGTAGCCGATGTTGTAGCTGGCATTATCAGCATCCTTGTAATATGGCTTACTAAAGAAGTAATCATATCCCCATGACTTATAGGTATTATCACGATTCCAGAACGACGCGACGTCCCCGTGGAAGGCAGCCGTTGTATAACCTTGCTGGTCAAGCCATGCTGGTACTGCTTGGTACGTATTTGACGTACCATAGTTAACCATCGCTGAGCCCGAAGCGGTCCCAAACAATCCGGTTTCCAACATCATTTCAGCATCAGCTGTCTTTCCTTGACCAACTTCATTGTAGAAATTATCAAATGCTAATGTGTTTTGATCATGGTAGAACTTATTGAGGTTAGGTGTCACCTCTACCCCATTAACCTTGTAATCAATCAAGAATTGTTGGAATGATTCCAAGTGGAACATGATCACGTTCTTGCCCTTCTCCTTACCGAAGTAAACAGAATTCTGCAACGTACTATTGTTCTTCACGAATTGCTTAATCTTATCCAAGTCAGAGGCTTTCGCTTCCTTCTTAACATCTGCCGTTTGTTTTGTCTTAAAGACGTTATAGGCCGCGTATTCATTCAAACCCAAATACTTAACAATGTAGTTGTTATCAAATGTTCGCGTCAGTAAGCCTGAGCGATCCTTTGACGAAATACCGTAGCCAACCAGCATCAACAAGATACCAAACACGGTCGTTAATGCGGCAAATCGCTTTTGGACGGCCGTCTTGTCGACCTTAATGACCTTCGTTAACAACAAAACAATCAACACAATAATATCCAAAAAGACCAGGAAATCCGATCCTTGAATAATACCTGCAATTGACTTGCTCAAGTTATTTTCGACTGAGCCACCAGAATTCATAATATTCAACGACAAAAAGTCGGAGAACTCACGATAGTACAAGATATTAGCAAACAGCCAAATCGTCTGTACTAAATTGATCAACAACATCAACCAGTAGGCAATTCGTCCACGGAAGTAAAGCGCAATTCCAAGCAAAATAATTGCTGTTGGAATTGGATTCAAAAATAGCAAGAACTCTTGCAAAGATCCGCTAACTCCCAGTGAAAATTTCGTCTTATATGCCCAGTAGGTTTTTAACCAAACCAAGAACACGGACAACAAGAAGAAGCCAACCGTTGAGTTAAAGTCCGGCCACCATTTTTTGATAGCTGAAATTACTCGTTGCATTTTATTACGCTCCATTTTATCTCGAACGACAATCCGTTCTTAAATTATATTCTTTCAGTATACAGCTGTTCCATTAACGAAACATAAAAGAGACTTAATGATACCAACTTTTCGTCACAGTTTTAAAAGGTCTCCTTAAAGTCCTGCAACGCTTCATAAATGTCGATTGCAACCAAATCTGCGTCATCAAACGCAAAACGTCGGTTATTATCACGTAGTCCCTCAACTGCAAATGTTTGTGATGGCCGATCATACATGACTGTAACAACTGTGACCCCGAATGCATCAAAATGTCGTGTTTGCACATCATCACGGTCATCGACCATCATGGCACGAATACGTTGAGCGATTTGTACCAAATCACTTTCTCGACTCACTCTTTTCCTCTTTCTATCTTATCGGCACTTAAGCTGAAGGCTAGGATGCCTGCAAACATCCCCATATAGTAGGTAATCAGGCGCCAAATCGCCATGGCAAATACAAGTAACGCTGCATTAGGCAAGAACTGTGCGAATAACATCGCAAAACCAGCCTCGGCCCCACCCGTTCCACCTGGAATCGGAAACAGCGAAATGACCATGACAATCAAAATGTGAAAGGCCGTTACCAAGATAACGTTAACATGTGACACACCCAACCCTAGCATTATGAAGTACGGAATTAGGTAATAAACCATCATTTGGAAGAACGTCACCACGATGGCCCGCCACAAAGCCGGCCAATCATGACTCATCCGAACACTCTCTTGATGGAAATTCACAATCTTAGCATCAACCGTTTCCCGCCAAGCAGTCGCTTTATCAGGTTTAAACCGCTGAATCGGCTTAAACAGCCACTGCACCAACGTATTAGTTAGTGCTGGCCAATACATGACTAACAACAAACCAACAATGACTGCCAAATGCACCAAAAACCCTAAAATTACAAATAATGCCCAAGCATGGAGCTTATCCGCAATATACTGGTAGCCAATCACCAACGCCAGGATAAAGTTCACGACAATCATGCCTTGATATACGACAAATTTCATCAATAGAATTGAACCGGCACGGCCGGGGTCAATTCCAGCCTGTGCCATTGTAATCATCTGCATTGGCTGACCACCGGTGGCAAACGGCGTAATACCGTTACCAAACTGTTCAACCAACGGTACCCGAATGGCATCCTTCCAGCTTAATTTCTCATGTGCATCGTTAACAAAGACCTTAACAACGACTGCCTCAAGCAACAAATAGATCACCATGACGCCAACGGCGACCAGAAGCCACCACCAGTTAGTCTGCCGTAAATCTTGAGTAAACTCATGCAAATTCACCGTACGAAATGACCAGTAAAAGATGCCTAGGCCGATTAACAGCATAATAACAAAGACAATCCCATTACGTTTTGTCATCTAGCTACCTCTTTCCTAGTGCAGCCTGTTCCGTGTAGAACTTTTGCCAGATGCCCGCGACATAATCGGCCGAATAACGTTCTGAAGCCGCGAGTGCCTGTTCTGACAAACGTTGCCGCAAATCTGAATCAATCGCTAAGGTTGCAAGCTCTTGTTGCATATCCGCTTTATCTTTAGCCGGCAAATAGTAGCCGTCAATAATCGCTCGGTACAAATCTAAGTCACGCAAGACTGTCGGTGTCCCTGTGCTAAATGCTTCCAACGCTGACATTGGGAACAATTCCGAATAACTTGGTAATAAGAAAACGTCAGCAACGTTGTAATACCCGTTAATGACTGCGCGATCTACAATCCCTGGGAATTTTAGATTAGCTGGTGGATCAGCGAGAACCTTTTTCAATTCATCATAACCGGCTGTAATTGAGCCAAATGAAAAGCCCCCTACCCAAACAAAGGTCCACTGTGGATTTTCTCGTGCCAGTGCAATGAAGTCCCAAATCCCTTTGCGTTCTTGAATTTGGCCAACACCCAACACCACAAATGCCTCTTGGTCGATGCCAAACTGCTGACGTAAAGTCTGCTTTTGCTCTAGTGGCAACGGATGGAATTGCGTCTTGGTAACAAAATTCGGAATATAGGTAATTTTGTCCCGCTTAACGCCTAAAGCCACCAACTTCTCAATGAACGTTGGATTAACCACCACAATGTGATCCATACGCTTGTAAAACGCCATCACATACCAGTAGAAAATATTTTTAACCGGCCAGTGCAATAAGATTGACCCGTCCAATGTTTCAGGTAAGAAGTGGACGTACCCAACCTTTTGACCACGTCCTGGCAGGAAGGTATTCAGGTAGAACCAAAAATCAATTGTATGATAGTGACTTACATCAGCTGGTGCCAATGAATTAAAGCGTAATTTAAAGCTGTCTTTAAAACGGGTCGTTAGTAAATTAACCAACTCGCGGTACGCTGAACCCACCCCTTGTCCTGGCACGGTTTCAGCTGATGAAAACATCGTTATTTTAATCATGAGTTATCACGTCGGAAGGGATTGCGAAGCAAGAATGTCTTTGAGTACTCAACGTCATTTGCTTCAGCTGCTTCCGTATCCTCCTCTTCATGGTAGACTGCCAATGCTTCTGCGTAAAAATCAATCACCCGCTTACCAAAGGTCCGTTCATCAATTTCATGCAGTACTTGTTGACGGGCGTCTGGATTACCAATGACTGTCCCCATCTCTTTTGCTTGCAAGTACGAGACCATCGGTTCTAATAATTGAAAGCTATCGTCAACCAGTTGCCCAATATTTTTATCAGTCACAATCGTGTCTAAGTACGGACTGTGAATGGCAACAACCGGCGTATCAGCCGTCATGGCTTCGATAAAAGTCAGCCCTTGCGTTTCTGATACTGAAGCTGAGACGAACACGTCCCCCATCTTATAGTAGCCATAAACGTCATTATGATTAACTTCACCAGTAAAAATGACATGATCCGTAATTTCCAAGGCCGAAACGTGTTCCTGGAGGGCTTCCATTGCTGGACCGCCACCGACAATCACGAACTTTGCTTCAGGCACTGTTTCTAACGCTTCCGCAAAAACCGATAAGGCGTCATCCAAGTTCTTTTCAAACGCTACGCGCCCAAGTGACAAGACAACCGGTGTATCTGGCGCCAAACCTAACTCACCCCGTAGCTTAGCACTTGTGTCTTCATTAGCACCATGTAGCACATTAACGCCAGTCGGAATGATTTCGATTGGTGCTTTAACCTTATACTTGGTTAATGTGTCGTAAGTTTGGCGTGATGGTGAGATAATTCCTGTCATTCCCGCCATAAAATTGCGGGCAATCACAGCAACACTACCTGGCCGAATAATTTTACCATTCGCAATATAGTGCAAATAGTCCTCGTAATTTGTATGAAATGTATGTACGACCGGAATCTTCAGTTGGCGGGCAACAAACTTACCAATGACGCCCAACGAAAATTCAGTTTGCGTGTGCACTAAGTCCAATTCCAATTTTTTCGCTAATTGCACCGCTTGAATGGCCCCACGATACGTAATCCGACGATCCTTAAAGCCTACAAAAGGCAGACTCGCAAACCGATATACGTTAGGTTCCAGGGTGCCTTTTTTTACCTTCGGATCGGTAGACGTAAAAATATACACTTTATGTCCGTTGGCTTCTAATTGACGGCGCAACGTTTGAATCGACGTTGCAACACCAGAAACCTGTGGGAAATAAGTGTCCGTGAATAATCCGATATTCATAGTTGGTCACCTTTCACAAATAGTCTTATGTTCCATTTTATCAACAAAGGCCAATTTTGGGGACATTTCACCGCTAGCCTTAGCTAAATATTAACTGGTGAAAAAATAAGCGTCCGAACAACATAAAAAACCAGTCCACACTGGAACTGGTTTTTTATGATTAATTGTTTGGTTGCCAAGCTTGTGGATCTTGACGCCACTCTTGAAGTGTTGCCAAATCCGACGCTTGAATAGCCCCCGTTTGCTGTGCCACCGTTAACAATGTCGTGTAGTTCGTTAACGCATTAAATGGGGTTTGCGCTTCGCCAAAGTTTTGCGTTGCTGCTGGCAGTTCATAACTGAAGATGGCGCTAACGCCTAATACTTCCGCGCCAGCCGCTCGGGTCGCTTTAACTGCACCCAGTACCGAGCCACCTGTTGAAATCAAATCATCAATCAGGACGACCTTTTGTCCAGGTAGTACAACCCCCTCAATTTGTTGACCAGCCCCATGATCCTTGGGCTTTGACCGGACATACACCATTGGCAAATCTAGCACTTCTGCCACCCAGGCTGCATGTGGAATACCGGCGGTTGCCACACCGCCAATCACCTGGACATCTGGATATTCACGCTTAATCAACGCTGCCAATCCTTGTGCAATCAACCGACGAACAGCCGGAAAGCTGATCGTCTTGCGATTGTCAGTATAAATTGGGCTCAAAATGCCCGAAGCCCAGGTAAACGGTGCCGTCGGTTGAAGCTTGACTGCTTCGATTTTAAGCAATGCCGCGGCAACTTCTGTTTGATAATCTGTCATCATTATTCCCCCTGAAATTCAGCGACCACGCGCTGATATGCTGCAACTGGATCTGGCGCTTGTGTAATCGACCGTCCGACAACAATACCATTCGCCCCCATTTCACGCGCACGCGCCGGTGTCACAACGCGATTTTGATCGCCGACTGCATCACCTGCTAAGCGAATACCTGGTGTAATCGATAAAAAGTTCGTTGGTGTCGCTTCATGGATTGCGCGTGATTCGAACGCTGACGAGATTGTGCCAGCAAAACCAGCTGTCGCAGCCAGTTGTGCTAAATGAACCACACTCGTTAATAATGGTACTGTCACAAGTTGTGTCTCTTGCATCTCTTGTTCTGAAAAAGACGTTAACTGCGTGATCGCTAATAATTTAGGCACCTGACCATTAACCAATGTGGCACCGGCTACGGCACCCTCCCGAGCAGCTGTCATCATACGAACACCACCGGCTGCGTGAATCGTCAAATAGTCAACGCCCAGCTGGGCCAAATGATTCGTCGCTTGGGCCACGGTATTTGGAATATCGTATAACTTCAAATCCAAAAACACAGTGAAGCCAGCCGCTTTTAGTTGGCGAACAATCGCTGGCCCTTCACGATAAAACAAGGCCATCCCCACTTTTACCGCTGGCCGGACATCAGCCGGAAACTGCTCTAGAAAGGCCATTGTTTCCTGCGCGTCGGAAAAATCCAACGCAATAAATACTGGTTTTGTCATCATCTCTCCTAATGCGTCGCTTCCCAAGCCGTAACGGGTAGTGGGAACTTTGCCACCGCCCCAGTAACATCACGCACCGTGTCAAAACCATATTTATCAAGGGCAGCTGGCAAAGCCGCAATTAGCTTGGGAATAAATTGCTTATCTTCGGCTGTTTTCGTGCCAATCTGCACAGCGGACGCACCGGCAAGCATTAATTCAAGGGCCGCATCAATTGAATCAACACCGCCGACCCCAATAATTGGAATATCAACCACCGAAGCTGCTTCCCAGATCATACGCACAGCGATTGGGTGAATGGCTGCTCCTGACATACCACCAGTACCCCGGTACAAGCGTGGTTGGCGCGTGGCCAAATCAAGGCTCATCCCAACCACCGTATTAATCAGCACTAAGCCATCCGCCCCTGCATCAGCAACCGCTTTAGCAATCGGCTTTATATCCGTCACATTTGGTGATAATTTGGCGTACAATGGCTTATCCGTCACCTCACGCACGGCGGCAACTACTTCGGCCGCCGTTTCCGGATCAACACCAAATTCCATCCCACCTTTGTCGACGTTTGGGCATGACAGATTGAGTTCCAATGCCTTGATATAGTCAATCCGATCAAACACCTTGGCTAACGTTTGATATTCTAAGACCGTTTCCCCGGCTACTGAAATCATCACTGGCAGGTCTGGTAAGGCCGTCGCCAGTTCTGGCAGCACCTCATTAGCGACCGACGCCATCCCTGGATTAGCCAAACCAACTGAATTCATAATGCCACTATCAGTGCCAATCACCCAAGGTTTTGGATTCCCGCGCCGCGCTTCAACCGTCGTTGTTTTTAAGACCAACGCGCCCATTTCATTTAAGTCAAAATCTTGCAAGTGATCCAAGCCGTACATAAATGCCCCTGAAGAAGGCATAAAGGGATTCTTTAACTCCAATCCTGGCAATGATACTGAATAACGTGTTTCTTCCATGTTAGTTCTCCCCAAATAACTGTCTAGGCCATTGCTGTAACCGCAAACCCTTGTGATTCCAAGACGCGAAGCAAAGCCCCCACCGTGTCGAAGGCCGTAAAGAGTGGGACTGCATTTTCGATGGCCGCATGTCGAATCCGTTGGCCATCACTAATCGTTGCGCCATCTTGACGCGTTGTATTAATCGCAATTTGTAGGTGACCGTTTCGCAATGCTGATACCGCATTATTGTCAGATTCACTGATTTTATCAAGAATCTCAACGGCTAACTGATTATCACGTAGGTAAGCACCTGTCCCCGCCGTCGCAACCAATTGGAACCCTAAGTCAGCAAAACGCTTGGCCAACACCAGCGCTTCTTCCTTATCTTCATCAGCGACTGTCAATAGCACGTTACCAAACGTTGGCACCTTGATGTTTGACGCTTCAAACGCCTTGTATAGCGCCTTTTCAAACGTCGTGTCGGATCCCATCACTTCCCCAGTTGACTTCATTTCTGGTCCCAGCAATGAGTCAACTTCAGGTAACTTGGTGAATGAGAAAATTGGTGCCTTAACGTGAACCGTTGTTGGTTCGGGTACCAAGCCGGTTGTTAAGCCAAGGTCTGCTAAGCGTTGACCTAGCATCACTTGCGTCGCCAATTGGGCCAACTGTAAATGCGTGACCTTCGAAATAAATGGCACTGTTCGTGATGCGCGTGGGTTCACTTCAATGACATACGCCGTATTATCATGAATGACAAATTGGACATTCATCAAACCAACGGTCTGCAGTGACTTGGCTAATGCAATTGACGCTGCCACCATTTCATCCTTGACCTTTTGGCTAAGTGTCTGACTTGGGTAAACCGACATCGAGTCACCAGAGTGCACCCCGGCACGTTCGATGTGTTCCATAATACCTGGAATCACAACCGTCTCACCATCGGATAGCACATCCACTTCGGCTTCAGCCCCCACTAAGTAAGAATCGATTAAGACTGGGTGATCATTAGAAACCTTCACCGCACGCCCCATATAGTCGGTCAATTCAGCCGCATTGGTCACAATTTCCATTGCACGACCACCTAACACGTATGAAGGTCGAACCAAGACAGGATAGCCAACTTCTTCAGCTGCTGCCAACGCGCCTGGTACTGTCGTTGCCGTCTTACCAACCGGTTGTGGCAGTTGCAGCGCTTTAATCACTTGATCAAAGGCTTCACGATCTTCCGCACGATCCAGATTTTCAACCGTCGTCCCCAAAATGTTGACACCACGTGCTGCTAATGGCGCTGCTAGATTAATCGCCGTTTGACCACCGAACTGAACGACCACCCCAAGCGGTTGCTCATGGTCGATGACATTCAGAACATCTTCCAACGTGAGCGGTTCAAAGTACAACTTATCCGAGACTGAGAAGTCTGTTGACACCGTTTCAGGGTTTGAGTTCATGATAATTGCCTCATACCCTGCTGCTTGAATTGCCTTCACCGCATGTACCGTGGCATAGTCAAACTCAACACCTTGACCAATGCGAATTGGACCGGAACCCAATACCAACACGCTTGGCTTCTCACTCACAACTGATTCATCTTCCTGTTCAAAAGTTGCATAATAATATGGCGTTTGTGAGGCAAATTCAGCCGCCACCGTATCAACCATCTTGTAGACTGACTGCAACTGTAACTGTTGCCGGCGCTGGCGAATATCGTCCATCGTCATCCCCCAAATGTCCGCAATCGTTTGATCTGCAAACCCATTCCGCTTAGCCAATGCTAACGTGTCAGCATCGCCGACTTCATGCGTAAGTTGTGTTTCAATCTCAATCAAATGCAGCACTTTGTCTAAGAAAAATTCATCAATTTGCGTCGCTGCATGTAATTCGGCCAGCGTGACACCCCGACGGAATAACTCGCCAATCATAAACAGCCGATCATCACGGGCTGGCATTAACATATCCACTAACTCAGCAGTTGCCAGGTTCTCAAAACGATTGTCACGCAAACTGAGCGCCCCAATTTCCAATGATCGAATTGCCTTATTCATGGCCTCTTCGATGTTACGGCCAATCGCCATGACTTCACCAGTTGCCTTCATCTGCGTCCCCAAACGGCGGTCAGCGTTGGCAAATTTGTCGAACGGCCAACGCGGAATTTTAACGATCACGTAGTCGAGGGCTGGTTCAAACTGTGCCATGGTCGTACCAGTAACTGGGTTAATAATTTCATCCAAGGTGAGCCCAACCGCAATCTTGGCGGCCATCTTCGCAATTGGATACCCGGTTGCCTTTGAAGCCAAGGCTGATGAGCGCGACACACGTGGGTTCACTTCGATGATGTAGTACTGGAACGACTCTGGGTTCAGTGCCATTTGAATATTAACGCCGCCCTCAATCTTGAGTGCTCGAATAATTTTCAAAGCTGCATCACGCATCATTTGCAGTTCACGATCAGACAAGGTTTGCACCGGCGCGACCACAATCGAATCACCCGTGTGGATACCGACTGGGTCAAAATTTTCCATCGATGCCACAATTAAGGCGTTATCAGCCGCATCACGCATCACTTCGAATTCAATCTCCTTAAAACCAGCAATTGATTTTTCAATCAATACTTGCGTCACTGGTGACAATTCCAAACCATTTGCCGCAATCTCAGCCAATTCAGTTGGTGTGGCCGCAATCCCACCACCAGTTCCACCAAGGGTGTACGCTGGGCGCACAATCACTGGGTACCCATGCGTTGTCGCAAATGTTAACGCATCATCAACCGTCGTAGCAATCGTTGACTCAGGGACTGGTTCATGAAGCCGATCCATTAAATCTTTAAACGCTTCCCGGTCTTCCGCCTCTTCAATCGCCGTTAATTTTGTACCGAGTAACTCGATGCCCATTTCGGCCAAGATACCTGTTTCAGACAGATCCTTGGCTAAGTTCAGTCCTGTTTGCCCACCCAAGGTTGGCAAAATAGCATCTGGCCGTTCTTTCCGAATGATGCGCTCCAAAAACTCCAACGTTAGCGGTTCAATATAAACGCGGTCAGCCATTTCCGCATCCGTCATAATGGTGGCAGGGTTCGAGTTTACCAAGACAACCTCATAGCCTTCCTCTTTCAAAGACATCGTTGCCTGCGTACCAGAATAATCAAACTCGGCCGCTTGACCAATCACAATGGGTCCTGAACCAATCACTAAAATCTTTCGAATGTCTGTACGCTTAGGCATGTTGCACTCCTTGCTTTTCGTTGGCAATCATCTGCAAAAAATCATCAAATAAATACTCAGCATCGTGAGGACCTGGTGCTGCATCTGGGTGGAATTGTACCGAGAAGGCTGGTCGGTTCGTCAACTGTAATCCTTCAACTGTGTGGTCATTAATTTCTTCGTGGGTGATCTCTAACTTCGTATCAACAATTGATGATGCATCAACCGCATAACCATGATTCTGCGACGTAAAATCAATTCGGCCAGTGTTCAAATTGCGAACCGCGTGGTTAAAGCCACGGTGACCAAACTTTAATTTGTAAGTTTCTGCGCCATTGGCTAAAGCAAACAATTGGTGACCCAAGCAAATGCCCATCAATGGCAAGCGATCCTGCAACGTGCGGATAACCGGCAATACCCCCTCGACTGATTCAGGGTCACCCGGTCCGTTTGAAAGTAACACCCCGTCTGGGTTAGTATCCAAAATTGTTTGGGCATCTACTGTCGCTGGGAAAACCGTCACATTGACGCCGCGCTTGGCTAACGCGCGTAAAATTGAGTTTTTCAACCCAAAATCAATCATCGCAATTGACACGCCATCCGTTGGGTTAACGTACGTCGTTTGCGTCGTTACCTCAGCAACTTGTCGATCTGACAAAGTCGTATCCGCCAAGGTTGTCAGTACGTCTGGGGTCACTTCATCAACAATCGTGGCCTTCATGACACCGCGCTCCCGAATTTCTTTGGTTAACGCGCGCGTATCAATTCCCGTAATCCCTGGTAAATCCATTTTCTCTGCCCACTCCGCCAATGACATTTGAGAACGCCAATTTGACGGGCGTCGAGCAATTTCATGAGCAACAATTGCGCTTGCAGCCGGACGGAGTGATTCAAAATCATCCCGGTTAATGCCGTAGTTTCCAATTAAAGGGTACGTGAAAGTCAAGATTTGGCCATGGTATGACAAATCCGTCAGTGACTCTTGATACCCTGACATACCCGTATTAAAAACAACTTCACCAGTAACTGGCTTGGTTGATCCAAACCCTTCACCCGCATAAACTGATCCGTTTGCTAAAACTAAGTAGCGCTTCATAACTCCCCCTCTGCTTGATAAGCAATCTTACCGGCAACTAATGTTAGTCGCGTTTGCCCATAGACAACTTCCCCAATAAACGGCGTATTCACACCCTTAGACAAGAAATCTTGCGCATTAATTTGATATGGTGTTTCTAAATCGAACAATGCCAAGTCCGCGCGTTCACCGACAGCAACTTGTTTTGGTGCCTCTAACTGGAATGCATCAATTGGTGCTGCGTTCATCCAAGTTAATAATTGGGCTAACGTCGCAATACCAGGTTTAACTAAGTGCGTGTACAACAACTGAAAACTGGTTTCAATCCCGGTAATGCCAAATGCCGCCCCGATAAATGACCGTTCCTTCTCAGCCACACTGTGCGGCGCGTGATCAGTCGCCACCATATCAATGGTGCCGTCCAACAAACCAGCAATGACTGCTGCCCGATCTGCCGGCGCACGAAGTGGTGGATTCATCTTAAACAAGGCATCATCCCCAGTAATATCAGTTTCATCCAACAATAAGTGGTGTGGTGAGACTTCGGCCGTGACATGAATCCCGTTTTGTTTCGCTAAGCGCACCAAGGCGACAGATTCTTTCGTTGATAAATGTGCAACGTGATAATGGACGCCAGTTGCTTGGGCCAACATGAGGTCACGCGCAAGTTGGGCGGATTCAGCAAGCGGATTAATACCTGGCAAGCCCAGTTCAGCTGACCGTGCCCCCAAATTCATCACCCCACCTTTGACTAACGATTCATCTTCAACGTGCGCGACTAGTGGTCGATTCACCTTGGCTGCGGCCGTCATCGCATCAAGCATGGTGGCTGCAGTTTGCACCCCTTTACCATCATTAGTAAAGGCGATTGCGCCTTCAGCAGCCAATGCTGGCAAATCCCCGATTTCGTCAGCGGTTAGTCCTTCAGAAATCGCACCATACTGCGCAACGTGGACAACACCTGCTGCTTGATTACGTGCTTGGACAGTTTCAAACGCTGATAAAGTAGCTGGTACAGGGTTCAAATTAGGCATCGCTGCCACGGTCGTAAAGCCACCGCGGGCCGCTGCGCGGGACCCCGTTGCAATCGTCTCTTTGTATTCAAAACCTGGTTCGCGAAAATGGACGTGAATATCAACCAAACCAGGCGTTAATAATTGGCCCGTCGCTTGAATAACGCGGTCAGCCGTTACATCAAGTTGTGGGGCCACTGCCGTAATCGTATCGTCAGTCACCAGGACATCTCGTGTGACCACTTGGTCAGCCTCTACAATTTGAACCTGCTTAAACAAAAGTGTTGTCATTATTCTCCCCCTCGTGCGATCGCCGCCAAAATTGCCATGCGTGCATATACACCGTTGGTCATTTGTTCAAAAATCCGTGATTTCGGTGCTTCAACCAACTCATCAGCAATTTCAACACCGCGGTTAACTGGCGCAGGGTGCATGATAATTGCCTGTTCCTTCAACCGTCCATATCGTTCACGTGTTAGTCCATGCAAAGCATGGTAGCTAGCGGCTGAAAAATTCGTGTTTTCATCTGTATCTAAGCGTTCATGCTGAACACGTAAGAGCATCAATACATCGACCTTCTCTAGTTCTGTATCAAGCCCCGTGTACGTGCCATAGGTTTCAAATTCACGTGGGTACCATGCCTTGGGTCCACCAAATGTCACCGTTGCCCCAAGGCGTTGCAGAACCGCTGCATTTGACCGAGCAACGCGTGAATGTGCTAAGTCACCAACAATACGGATATTTAATCCTTCAAAGTGACCAAAATTCTCATAGATTGTCACCAAGTCCAACAAACTTTGTGACGGATGCTGGCCACTACCATCACCAGCATTGACCAGTTGTGGCATCAACTCTGATTGCTCAGCGACCAGCGGTTGATACCAGTCATTGATATGATGACGTAGAACAACCACGTCAACACCAACAGCCCCTAATGTCTTTAACGTATCCGACAAGGTTTCGCCCTTTTGCGTGGAACTCGTTTGTGGATCAATTGCAATCCGTTGCCAGCCTAGTTTTGTCTCTGCAACCTGAAAGCTGGTGTGCGTCCGGGTTGAATTTTCGAAGAAGAGGTTGGCCACTAATTTAGGCGTCTGCATCGGTTGACGCTTGCCTTGTTTGTAGGCTAGTGCTTCAGCAATCATGTCTTGAATTGTCGTGAGCGGCAACTCGTTCAAGTTAACAAAGTTTTGCATGGTGACTCCCTTTCTGTGCACAAAAAAACCTCGTGAATCAGTGATTCACGAGGTTTTGCTTCTGGTTAGTTTTTAGGCGGACTAATACAGTTATCCCCTTAAATTCCCCCAACCAACGGCAACCCTTCATAGCCTCACTGGACTACTTTTTAAAAGGTTATTTGTTGTTGCATTTAATATAGCACTCGCAAGTAAAATGGTAAACACGGCTAATTTTACTAGTTAACAAATTTAAACGTTTTACGTGTTGCTCTATCACGGTTTACGTTTTACTTTACATTTTCATTACAAAATAAAAAACCACCTGATCAATTATCAAGTGGTTATCAATTAGCTAATTTGTGGTTCACGAGCCATATAAACATCATCATTAACTCGGATGCGGTGGCCCCGCAATTGGAATTCTTCCACGCCTTGTGAGATAAACTTTGTTAGTTGCATCTTACCAACGTGCAAGTAAGTGGCCAGTTCAGCTTGGGTCCTGAATCGGTGTTCACCATCGACTTCATAACGCCATTCATTTGCTGCATTTTGCCATTGCTCGTGTGCCCAAGCAACCACTTCTGGATGGTCTAAATCACCACCATACTTGGCTGCGCGCTTCATCATCTCTGGAATCCAATTCATGTCCCTTACCTCTCTTTTCTAAGCACATCCTGTTTCTCGTTTTGCTATGTACCTAGAGTAAGGTATCCCCTGCCATTTCAGCCAAAAAGTTCCAAAAACGATACAAATTTCACCGTTTTGTTCAGGCTGTCAAGCTAATGGTTTTATGAATTGTCATTTTGTTGAGGTATCTCCCTCTTTTAAAACTGTCGCAAAGTGATGCTTCAATGTATCAGCAATGAAATTTCTGTTTTTTGGAAACAGCGGTTTGCCCGTTAAAACTTGATAATCGGTCACAAACGTTTCGAACGCCGCCAACCCCGCGGCCGGATTGGTAAACATCATCTCGTAGTAGTCAAAGACGTCGACTCGCCAGCGCCAAGTGGCAAAGTGGAAAATTTGCGGATCACGCTCCCGTTCGCCAGCAACCACGGTCATGATTTTATCAAAATCTGCTCGTTGGTTTAAAATGACGGCCTTCAGTAAAGAATACTCGGCATTATTCAGAACTGAACTAATCGGTGCTCGAAATACATTGCGATGATGCATGTACTCATCTGCAATCCTCAGGCGTTTTATCACCATCTCAACATCATCAATGTCGATAAATGAATACATCACTAGCCGATGCTCCGCTTCATGCCATTCATCCAGTTTTAATAAGTAGTCCGTAATTGTCCGTGCTAAGTCTAATTGCACAATGCTCGTCGGATCAAAATCAGATAGTTGTTGGTTGACATAGACTTGAAATTCAAGTGCCGTTTCATAATCAGCATTACTATGCGAGATTTCATAATGATCCAAAGCCTCTGTGACCACTGTTTGATAATCGGTTGGATCCACCAAGAATGCTGCGAAACGTTCCCGCGCTCGGGACGTTGGATTTTTAAAGAAGAACACCGTTAAATCAGCAGGCAACAACCGTAAGTAGGTCATCATTTCGAACAAATCATTTAAGCGGATGACCACGTCCTGATGCATAATACGATATAACTTTGACCGCGTGATGCCGTATTCTTCTAACTCGCTCCCGGTAATTCGTTTCCCTTTCAACAAAATTTGGAGCGCATCGCCAAAGTTATCTGCTAACTCCGCCGACTGAATATGGGCATAATCTGTCGTAAACATTGACTTACCATTAACAGCCATGTGTGAACGCTTCATCGTTAAGGCTTGCCATAAACCAGGAAACGATAAGGTATCGTAGGTTAATTTAATTTCAACCACCCCACGCGCAATCGCAACATTTAGCCAACTTCGGAATTGTTGTTCCGCTGCCGGACTATCAACTGTGTAGTATGCTTTCAACATCTTGGCAAATTCGCGTAGCATAAACAATTCAATATTTGACGGGCGCGCAGGTTGATTTTCAATTGCCTCTAAAACAAATAACATTGTCGGCCAAGACTTAAGTGAAGGACGTGTTAGATGAACCAAGGCATAATAATGAATCCGTAAAATAGTGAGATAAATCGGCATTGGCATGTAGCCGCTAAACAACCCGATGCTTTGCACAAAAATTTCATAGAGCCGATAAAAACGCTTAGGGGTTAATGATTCAGCAATCAACGAAAATAGTTGCATCTCAAAGAACGTGAATACCCGATAATTTTTAAGTTCATCATATAATGCCGTTACATCCGGTTTACAATCAGCATCGCTCTTGTAGGCCACCAAGTAATTAAAAGCCAGACCATACTGTCGGTGTGCCACTAAATTAGACTGGGCATATTTAGCTTGTAACATATCCCGAAACGTTTCTAACTGGTCAACGGTCAAATTACGAGCACGTAATAAATTTAAATTATAGGGTTCTGGAATGACATCTGTATCAATCACCAACTCCGCAAAGGAGACCGTCAACAAATCCATCAAAATTTGCAAATCGCGAATCGACAAATCTCGTTCACCACGCATGTACGCAAAATATTTACTCTTTGAAATACCATTCGCCACAATTGTTTGAACCGACACCTGTTTGTTGCGCCTTATTTCATTAATTCTTTCAGCTAATGTCTGTGTCATCCGCGTTTCCCCCAATCGTGAACTTCCTTAATTACTAGGATACGGGACATTTTTGAAAAAACGGTATATTTTGTTTCACTTTTAGCACCATTTATTTATAACCATCGTTTTAATCCTATAATAAGGACAATATCTTGAGAAAGCGAGTTTATCATGAATCAATCAAACTGGTTATTTAATGAAACAACAACAATTACTAACGCCTTTCAACAAGCCCACTTATCACTGAGCCACACAAATAAGGCTAATCAAAAGTAACAAAAAACCCGGTCTGGCGCATCTGCCAGACCGGGTTTAATTGTTTAACTAACTTGATTCTCAGTTAGAATTTTTTGGATAACATCATCCATTTCGGGCGTCTTAGTCCATTCTGTGTATTCTTTGATGGCAACCATCTCAGGTATTTCAAAATGTTCATTAACGTACTTTTCGTATTTTTCAACGTTTCCTGAGTGAGGAATGTTAATTTTTAAAATACGAACCGATTGAATCATCCCCTGTTCAGCGGCGTATTCGGCTTGACCATTGTGCAAAAGATTGCCAATTTCCTTATAAGTCGATCCGTCGTTACGGGTAATCTCCTCAATAATATCAAGCGTTTGATAATCCGCAGCCATGTTCTTAATCCACTCCTACTTCTGCACGAACAACATCAACGATGCGATCAACATAAGCCCCAACTAATTCTTCGGTTTGAGCTTCTGCCATCACACGTAACAAATCTTGCGTACCTGAAGGACGCACCAAAACGCGACCATTGTCACCCATTTCGGCTTCAACTTCAGCAATCACTTGCTTAATCGCTTCATTCTCTAGCGCGGCCTTCTTGTCTTGGACCTTCACATTAACCAACTTTTGTGGGAAGACTGTCATCTCACCAGCTAGTTCTGACAGCTTCTTGCCTGTTGCCTTCATAACATGCAGCAATTGCAAAGCTGTCAACATACCATCACCAGTTGTTGACCAGTCCAAGAACACCACGTGACCTGATTGCTCACCGCCCAAGTTATACCCAGACTTCAACATCTCTTCGACCACATAGCGATCACCAACAGCTGTCTTAACTGATGACATGTTGTTTTCAGCCATGGCCTTGTACATACCGATGTTTGACATGACCGTTGTGACAATCGTGTCTTGCTTCAAACGACCGTGTTCTGACAAGTACTTACCGGTAATGAACATGACCTTATCACCATCGACAACGTCACCGTTTTCATCAACAGCAATCAAGCGATCACCGTCACCATCAAATGCCAACCCAACTTGGGCACCATTTTCAACCGTAAACTTCGCAATCGCTTCAGGGTGTGTTGACCCAACGCCCTTGTTAATGTTCAATCCGTCAGGTGATGTGGCCATCGTGACAAAGTCAGCGCCCATGTCAGCAAACAAGTTTGCGACTAAACCAGACGTTGCACCGTTGGCTGCATCAATGGCAATGTTCATGCCTGACAAATCATCAGGGATGGTTGTCTGCAAGTACTCTAGGTACTTAGCAGCCCCTTCAGGGAAGTCTGACACTGTACCCAAGCCTTCAGCGGCTGGACGCGGCAATGTATCTTCCGGTGCATCAAGCAACGCTTCAATTTCAGCTTCCAACTCATCTGATAGCTTGAAGCCATCCGCACCAAAGAACTTAATCCCGTTATCTTCAGCTGGATTGTGTGATGCCGTGATTTGCGCACCAGCATCTGCTTGTTGGGCACGCACTAAGTAGGCAACCCCCGGCGTTGAAATGACGTTCAAACGCAAAATTTCAATACCAACTGATAGCAAACCAGCAATCAAAGCATGCTCCAACATTTGTCCTGACATACGTGTGTCACGACCAACTAGCACGCGTGGTCGGCGTCCTTCAGCGTGGCGCGTCAAAACTGCACCACCCATGCGACCGAGACGGAAAGCCAACTCTGGCGTTAATTCCTTATTGGCAATCCCGCGCACACCATCTGTTCCAAAATAATGTAATTCAACCATAATGTTTTTTATTGCTCCTTGGGCGTAATCGTTACCGTGACCGTTGTCGGATTTACACTATCCGTTCCGTCTGGCGTATTCACCGTGACATCTTGAGATGACGCTGCCGTCACCCCGTTCAAATCGACCGTCACAGGAATCTCTTTTAACTTATTCAATACATCAATCTTACCACGAACTGTGATCTCATTTACAGAGCCCGTAAGATTAAAGTTTGAAGCCGACCCGTTTTTTGTCTTAATTTTTAGCGGTACCTGCTTGGTACCTGTCCCAGCTGTCACTGGGATTTTCACCGTCGTTACCTGTGGTGAAATGCCAACGTCAACTGGGTGTCCCTTAGCATCAAGGGCCTGCAACGTCACTGTCTGTGTGACTGACTTACTCGTGTCGCGTTTCAATTGTGCCACCGCAACCACAGTCTCTACTTCGTTAACTGCTGATTCACGTCCCATCAACTGAACGTTGTTAACTGATGACGTCACGGTACCAACGGTATACCCGTCCGCAATCGCATCCTTATTGTAATCCGTGTGAACGGTGTAATAAGCTGACGTCCGCTTATAGATCGTCACAGTTACCTTCGACTTGGCTAGCTTATACGTCAAATCGCGGTTCAAACCTGACACCTTTAGCGCCACCGTGTGTGTACCATCAGTCAGTTTTGTTAGGTCTGCATAGACTTGAAAGTTTTTGGTGTTCTTAGCTGCGGTTACCAAAGCCGACGAACCAGTCAAGGTGATATCAACTGTATCAGGCGCACCCGAAATGTAGTATTCATCCGTATCGATGCCGTTCAATTGCAACGGAACCGACACCTTTTCTGACTTTGATGACACCAACCCTTTTAAGATACCCGTGGTTGTTGCGCCACTTTCTGTTGAATTGCGTGTGGTCTTCGTTGACTGGCCATCCGCATAGACCGACATTAAGATGGCAACTAATAATGTTGCCCCTAGATAAATCAGTTTGTCGTAACTTTTTTTCATTACTTCTCACCCCGCTTAAATGTCGGTACAAAGCGTGACCACCAGTTTTGCTTGACCGCCCCATTTTCAGGCACTAATTGGCGTGTCAAATATTTGCGATAGTCCTCACGCGACAATGACTGCATCAATTCTGCATTACGCGTAATTGACACTGCCCCGGTTTCCTCTGAGACAACAATCGTCAAGGCATCCGTTACTTCTGAAATCCCAACCGAGGCACGGTGCCGCGTCCCCAGTTCCTTCGGGATCGTCGGATTATCTGATAATGGCAGATAAGCCGCTGCCGCTGCCAACCGGGCATCTTTGATAATTACCGCGCCGTCGTGCAAAGGCGTATTTGGAATAAAAGTATTAATCAACAATTGACTGGTCACTTCCGCATCAATCTTAATTCCGGTTTCGATATATTCTTCTAGCCCGGTTTCCATTTCAATTGAAATCAACGCCCCAATATGCCGCTTTGACATATATTGAATGGCATCATCCAATTCATTAATCAGCTTGGTTTCATCTTGATAAGCCTGTCGTTGCTTAAACAAGGCCGACCGACCCAGGTGTTCCAAACCGCGTCGAATTTCTGGTTGGAAGACGACAACTAGTGCAATCACACCCCAATTAATAATTTGGTCGGTTAACCATGAAATCGTGGTCAACCCAATGTACCAACTAACAACCTTCACCACAATCACAATACCAACACCGCGCAGCAGCGTAACCGCCTTAGTACCGCGAATCAGCATCATCAACCGATAAAGGAGCCACCAAACAATGACCACGTCAATAATGCGGACAATACTGACACTCTTCACCAGTGCTTCAATATTAAAATTCATTGTACTGCCCCCTACTCTTCTTCATCCGTTAATAGACCAGCTTCAGCAAAATTAATCATTTGACGAATCCGTAAGCCCGTCTCGGCGGAAATAAAGTGCGCGTCATACAAATGCTGGGTGGCTTCACGCTGTGCGTTTAGTCCAGCCACTTCAAGGTCCATGCGCACCAATGCCTCCGATTGCCCACCATTATGTTTCTGATGCTCTAAGCGTGAACGATACATAATGATTAAGTTGTAGGCTGCCGTTTGGTCAGTCTTTGACGCTTGACCATCTTCACTTGCCAAATACGTTGAAATTGCCGCAATCGCAGCCTTCGATGATTCATGACGTGCAAGCTTGTATTCCGCAATTAAGCGATCAGATGAATCGTCACTCAACCAAATGCGAATTGATCGACGGGTTGAAATCACAAAACGCTTCAATTGACGCCATGTCCGCTTGGTTTTATCATGCGTAATCAAATCATCCAAGTCCGCTTCCACACGATCAATCCGGCGATTCTCACTTGCAAATACCAATGGTGTAATTTTTTCATCAACCAAAAGCCCTCGCAATGCACTTCGTTCCGCGTCCAATGCAATTTCACGGAGGTTCATTTCGGCTTTCAAAATCGGACTAAGTTTATCGATTTTCATAAATCGCATCTGCAATTGGCGAATCTGCATTTGATAACGCAGAATAATTTCATAAGCAATGGCTTGATTTGATTCTCGACGGCGCGTCTCAATTTCACGGACGGCTGACTGCAAGACATACACACGGGCACGTGGCTCGGACATGTGCTGTGCGACCACCGCCTGCGGACTCTTTTCACCTGGCGGAACCTGCGTCTTTGGCTTTTCAGCCAGCAACGGCAAGAAAATAATCGCGGCCAACAATGAAATGATAATGACCACCGCTGCAATAAAGAGCATTAAGGCACGTTGTGGGAATGGCATCCCCGCATCAGTCACCAACGGTACCGATAGCACACCGGCCATTGTCACGGCCCCACGCACACCTGACAAACCAGATAGCAAGGCAACCCGCCATGACGCTGTTTCGTTATGGTGATTTTTTAATCGAACCCATTGGTTAATGTATGTCCAAATGACACGCATCCCAAAGATAACAACCCAGGTAATAAAGGCATACCAGATGGCCATTGGTACAGAAATCACATTGCCCAATTCAGTTGCCAATGGTAGTTCAATTCCCAAAATCACGAAAATATAACCATTCAACAAATAACCAAACACATTCCATGTGTTGATACCGACGACGTGTAACTCACCTGAATAGTCAGCGTCATTCTTCGTGTGGAGGTTTTGCACAATCGCCGAAACGACTACCGCAATAACCCCTGACGCATGCACTTCTTCAGCCAATAAGTACAGCAAGAATGGGCTAAATAATTGCAACACCACGCGCAAGACAACATCAGTCGCACCCTTTGATGATAAGAAATCACCCAGAATATTCAGTAAGAACCCGAGCACCAATCCAATCAACGTTCCCATCAATGAGATGTAGAAAAAATTACCGGTGGCGGCTAATAATGAAAAGGTTCCAGCGGATGCTGCCTTGACAGCAAAGTTAAAGCCGACCAAACCGCTGGCATCATTAATCAAACTTTCACCGGCCACCAAGTGCATGATTGACGGTGGCAATTTGGCTTGCTTGGCAATCGCAGCCACAGCGACTGGGTCAGTTGGTGACAAAATCGCGGCAATCGCAAATGCGACCGGCAACGGTAACTCTGGGACGAGGCCATAAATAATAAAGCCCCCCAGAATGGTCGTTAAAAAGACTAGTAAAATAGCATTTCCAAAGATCGCACCGCGCAACTCCCAAAGTTCTCGTTTCGGAAATCGCCAGGCGTCTGAATACAGCAATGGTGCAATAAATAATAGCAAAAACCATTCTGTATCTAATTCAATGTGTACATTTAAAAACAAAGCGGCCAGCAGACCCAAACTGATTTGGATCAAACTGACCGGCACACGTTTGAGGAAATGCGACAAAATATTACCGATGACCACCAATGAGGTTAGCCCCACAATGGTTTGTAATAGTTCCATAATTCCTCCCTTAATTCAATTCATTAGTTACCCAAAATACGAACTTCAGTTTCCAAATCAACCCCAAACTTCTCTTTAACCACCGCTTGTACGTGCTTAATCACATTGACGTAATCTGAACCCGTTGCGTTACCGCGGTTAACAATGAACCCAGCGTGCTTAGTTGAAACTTGGGCACCCCCAATTTGGAAGCCTTGTAGGCCAGCATCCATAATTAACTTACCCGCGAAGTAGCCTTCTGGACGCTTGAAGACAGACCCGCACGATGGAAACTCCAATGGTTGCTTGCTAGCTCGCTTTTGATTAAAGTCTTCCATACGTGCTTCAATTGCTGCCCCATCATCTGGTTGGAGCTTAAACGTTGCCGAAATGATAACATCGCCTGTATCTTGGACCAAACTATGACGGTAGCTGAACTGCAAGTCGGCATTGCTATAGCTTTTGATTTCACCAGCTGGTGTGATGACTTCAGCTGATTCAAGCCACCCATCAACTTGGCCACCATATGCGCCCGCATTCATGAAGACCGCACCACCGACTGAACCAGGAATACCAGCGGCCCATTCAATCCCAGCCAGGCTGTGCTCACGGGCAATTTGCGTAACATCAATAATGGTTGCCCCAGCGGTTGCCTTAATGCGGTTGCCTGACACGGCCACCTCATTCAGCTTCGTCACGAAAATCGTGAGGCCGCGCAACCCATCGTCTGTAATAATCAAGTTTGAGGCATTGCCCAACACCGTCATCGGTACGTCATGTGCAGTTGCATAAGCAACCACTTCACGTAACTCAGCGACCGTCCGGGGCCAAAATACCAAATCAGCTTCACCGCCCACACGCGTATTCGTGTACGCAGATAAAGCCACATGTTGACGAATGTCTAGCCCTGGAAAGGCTGTTATAAGTTCATTTGTGTTCATCTCTCTTATTTTCCTCGTTAAATTACCTTAACCAGTTGCTTCAAAGGATCGACCCCAAACTGTTCGGCTTGCGTTACCAAAATTCGAGCCGCTGCAACGGTATCATCTAAGGCATTGTGGTGGTGCTTCAAATCAATTTGCAAGGCATCGGCTACCGTGTTCAGCTTGTGATTTGGTAGCTGTGGATACAACTTGCGTGACGTCCGCACCGTGTCTAATGACAGGTAATGTGGGGCTGAAATGCCATAGTGGCCTAATGTCTCACGTAGTACCCCGTTGTCAAACGGTGCATTGTGCGCGATGACAAGTTGATTAGCGGTATAAAACTGCTTAATCTGTTCCCATACTTCTGGAAACTTTGGCGCATCAACAACATCAGCTTCCGTAATGCCGTGAATTTTAGTATTTCGGGCATCAAAATACGATTCCGGCTTAATTAGTGTATAAAATTCATCCACGAGTATGTTGTCACGTACAACAACAAGTGCCATTGAAACAGCACTATGGCGTTGGGCACTCGCGGTTTCAAAGTCCATTGCGACAAAATTCATAAATCGTGCACCCCATTATTTACTTCAAGTTTAACAGCATATCAAACGCTGGCACCTGTTCGCCCACACTATTTTCTACCAACGTTTCCGAATTAGGTACGCGGGTAAAGCCCACCTTTTCGTAAATATGAATTGCTGGCGCATTATGACTTTGAACGGTTAAACGAATGACATCAACCGTACTGTACTCGCGAGCCCAAGTCAGCATTTCATCAATCAGTGCTTGTGCAAGGCCAAATCCTTGGTATGCTGCCAATACGGCGACGCCGACTTCAACTTCGCGTGGCTTGCCTGGAATCGCAGCCGCCGAAATCAAACCAAACAAATCGTCTTCATCACTAGCAACCACTAAAATAATATTATTCGTGGTTGCTTGCAGAAAACTGATATTATCCGCCTCAGTAACCCCATCAATCGTTTCTAAATCTTGCGCAACCATAAAAGTTGTCGATTCTGTCTGTAATTGATGTAGCAACGCCAGCAACTTTTCGGCATCACGACCTTCAGCTGGTCGAATCATTAATTCCATGTTATTTCTCCAAAGCAGCTAAAATAGCTTCTGAACGAGGCCCGGTAGCTCGCACTGATATCGTCCGTAATAGTCCCGTCTCATCCTGGTCAAGGCGTGCCAAATCAATGATGAGCACATCTTGAGGCAATTCTGATTGAATAAACTCTGACCACTCGATTAATGCGACTCCTTCACCACCGAAGTATTCTGCCAAACCTAATTCATCACCGCCACCCTCTTCACCTAAACGATAGACGTCTAAATGATAGAGGGGAAAGTTTTCAGTTTGATACTCGCGTACTAGTGTAAAAGTTGGGCTTTTCAAAGGACGACGGATACCAAGCGCCCGCGCCAAACCTTGTGTAAAGGTTGTCTTACCAGCACCCAGATCACCATTCAACAAAATTGTATCACCCGGTTGAACCAGTTTTGCTAGTCGGGCCGCTAGCGTTTGTGTTTCTTCAACTGTGTTTACTGTTAATCTCATAATGTCAAGTATACCATTTTTAACAGGCATATTACAGGTGAAAAAGGGAGTCAACTGACCGTTTCAGGGCAACAAAAAACGCAAACTTGCACGTGGCAAATTTGCGTTTCTAGTTATTATTTAATCATTATGCCAAAGCTTGTGCAGCCGTGATGATGGCTACCTTGTAGACATCTTCTTCATTTGCACCACGTGACAAGTCTGAAATTGGCTTTGCCAAACCTTGCAAGACAGGTCCGATTGCTTCAAAGCCACCCAAACGTTGCGCAATCTTGTAACCAATGTTACCTGATTGCAAATCTGGGAAGACAAAGACATTCGCGTGACCAGCAACCTCTGATTCAGGGGCCTTAGCAGCTGCAACTGATTCAACAAACGCTGCATCAAATTGCAACTCACCATCGATAGCCAATTCAGGTGCAGCCGTCTTAGCCAATTGCGTTGCTTCAGCAACCTTATCAACTTGTGGGGCCTTAGCTGATCCCTTCGTTGAGAAGCTCAACATTGCAACCTTTGGATCAATTCCAAAGACCTTGGCCGTGTTAGCTGATTGCACAGCAATTTCAGCCATTGTTTGGGCATCGATATCGATGTTAATCGCTGCATCTGCAAAGATGTAACGTTCGTCGTCACGTTGCATCACGAAGGCACCTGAAATACGTGATGAACCTGGGGCCGTCTTGATAATTTGCAAAGCTGGACGAACTGTGTCCCCAGTTGGGTGCGTTGCACCAGAAACCATACCATCAGCGACTTCAAGGTAAACCAACATCGTACCGAAGTAGTTAACATCTTCCAACCACTTTGAAGCAGTTGCCGCATCCGTCTTACCGTTACGACGTTCAACCAAAGCATCAACCATCTTCTCACGTGCATCTGCTGGGTATTCTGCAGGATCAATGATTTGCAAACCTGACAAATCAAAGTTGTTTGCTGCCGCAGTCGCTTCGATAGCTGCCTTGCTTCCCAACAAGATTGGCTTTACCAATTCTTCCGCAGCCAAACGAACTGCTGCGCCTTGAATACGTACATCTTCACCTTCTGGGAATACCAAAGTCTTACCTTGGCCCTTAATTTGTGATGACAATTGCTCAAAGAGTTCCATGATGGAAAACCTCCGTTTTTTTATAGCTTGATAGCGTTTTTTATTACAACCTTATTATGACAAATATCGCTTTTGTTTACTAGTCAAAAGTGACAATTTTTGTGATTTTTTTCACACAGAAATCATTACCACCGAATTGGTTGTTGCTGATTGGCCTCTAAAAAGGCATTCGCTTGTGAGAACGGGCGTGACCCAAAGAACCCACGATAGGCTGACAACGGGCTTGGATGTGGTGCCTGCAAAATCAAGTTATTTGGACCCGTGATTAGCGGGACCTTCTTTTGCGCTGGTTTTCCCCACAGAATAAAAACGGTTGGTTGCGATTGCTGGGCAACCAAACTAATGGTGGCGTCGGTCAATGGTTCCCAAATTTTACCAGCATGCCCATTTGCCTGATGAGCGGGCACTGTTAGGACTGTATTCAGTAAAAGCACGCCCTGCTCAGCCCAGGCGTGCAAATCACCCGTCCGTGGTGCTGGCTGATTCAAATCGGTGACATATTCTTTGTAGATATTCACAAGTGACTTTGGTAATGCCATGCCGGCAGGCACCGAGAAGCTAAGGCCTTGTGCCTGATCTGGATTCGGATATGGGTCTTGCCCAAGAATAACGACCTTCACTTGGCTGAGTGGTGTTGCCCGATAAGCGGCGAAAACATTCTCACGAGCTGGATAAACTGCCCCACTCGCATAAACTGTTTTTAAAAATTGCTGGACTGCATCAAAATACGACTGCCCTAATCGCTCAGTCAAAGGTTGCAGCCAGTCGGTGTCGGTTAAATCTGCCATGGTTATGCCTCACATTTTATTTGGTTTAACTATATAATAGGGCTAAGGGGGTGCCCACATGCGTGAATTATATCTAACACAAGTCACCCATGCCGCAACAGGCATGAGTCTGGTCACCAACGAATTGGGGACTATTGCATACTATATTACCGGAGAAATGGGACAAACTGGTAATCGTTTAAAAATTCTTGATAAAAGTGCTCACGTCTTAGCCGAATTAGAGCAAGCTTCCCTTGGCTTTTTGCCCCGTTTTATATTACGGGTCGCTAACACCCAGGTTGGGTCAATTGGCTTATCATTGCAGCTTCGAGAAGTTCTCTTCGTGAGTGGCGTGAATTGGTTAATCCTCGGCAATTTGGATAAACAACGTTTTCAAATCAGCAAAATGCGCCACCAACTGGCAGCCTCTTTTCCAAAAGGCGATGGCCGACTAACCATTCAAATCGCTGATGTTGATAATGAAGTTGCCCTCGTCTTAATCACGGCATTTCTGGACCGCTGGCAATTCATTGCGAGTGGTCGAACGGCGCCTTGGTTCACTTTCATGACTGGTCGTGAACCGCTACTTGGATCGTCATATCGCGAATTAAAGCCCGGTTTGCCAAGCCATTCCCAATTTGTTACACTTGGTACATCAATTAAATCGCATCAAAAGCGTCGCTAGGGTTCCGCACAGTTACTGTGGTCTGGTCCAAGAGCGACCGCGTGCTCGCACGTACACGGAAGGACAAAAGCCTGGGAGTTAACGACATATGCCGCTAACTCCCAGGCTTTTCTATTGATGCGGCCAAAGGAGGAAATATGATGACTTTATTACGAAATCCGTGGCTAAAGGTGGCCGCTGCAGTGGTTTTTGAACCCATGTGGGTGTTGGGGATGAAACACGCCGACAATATTTGGATGACTGGGTTAACCATTTTCGCCCTGATTGCCTCTTTCTTCATGCTACTTAAGGCAAGTGATGAATTACCTGTCGGCACAGTCTACGCCATTTTTGTTGGTCTTGGTACCGTCGCGACCATCATTGCCAACTGGGCGTTCTATGGTGAATCACTCGGTGTCGTGCAATTGGGCTTAATTGCGGCCCTACTCTTCGGGGTTATTGGTTTGAAATTAATGGAGGACGCATAATGGCTTGGTTATTTATTATTTTAGCTGGACTTGGCGAAACCAGTGGTGTCGTCATGATGAATGAATGGCACCGTCGCCGGCACTGGTCGGCCATCGTTGGGCTACTCATTAGCTTCGGGTTTAGTCTATCACTACTCTCACTGGGGATTCGTGATATTCCATTGGGTACGGCCTATGCTGTCTGGACTGGCATTGGTACAGTCGGTGGTACCCTGGTTGGTATGCTTTTTTACGGCGAATCACGCGATTGGAAACGTATTCTATTTATCGCCATCATCTTAGCCGCCGCTGTCGGTTTGAAATTTACGGAATAATAAAATCCCGCGGTCACAACAATGACCAGCGGGATTTTTCATTAGACATTCAAAACTTTATTCAAGAAGTCGCGTGTGCGCTCATCTTGAGGGTTATTAAAGACTTCCTCAGGCGTGCCTTCTTCACGAATATAACCATCAGCGAAGAAAACAACCCGATCAGCAACTTGCTTGGCAAAGCCCATTTCGTGGGTCACGACAATCATCGTCATCCCCTCTTCCGCAAGTTCTTTCATAACAGCCAATACATCCCCAACCATTTCGGGATCAAGGGCTGACGTTGGCTCATCAAACAGCATAATCTTTGGATTCATGGCCAACGCACGTGCAATCGCTACACGTTGCTTTTGTCCCCCCGACAAAGTGTTCGGCTTAACATCCGCCTTATCAGCTAGGCCAACCCGATCAAGCAACTTACGGGCCGTCTGTTCAGCTTCAGCCTTGCTTTGCTTACCTACTTCAACTGGGGCCAACATCATGTTTTCCAACACCGTCAAATGTGGAAACAAGTTAAAGTGTTGGAACACCATGCCAATCGTTTCGCGTGTTTTATCAATGTTGTTCTTTGGGTCAACCAAATCCCAACCATTAATCTTAATTTGACCAGAATTAATTTCTTCCAACTTATTAAGCGAACGCAAGAAAGTTGACTTTCCTGAACCAGATGGTCCAATCATAACAACCACTTCGCCTTCTGCAACGTCCAAACTAATGCCCTTCAAGACCTCGTTTTTACCGTAGCTTTTGTGAACATCCTTCACTTCAACAATCGCTGCCATTAGTTAATCCTCTTTTCTACCCAGTTAGATAACCACGTCAACAACGTGATGACAATCAAGTACAAAACAGCAATCATTAACCAGACCTTGAACCCTTGGAGGTTACGTGCAATGATCAACGTACCCGTTTGTGTCAGTTCAATAATTCCGATTGCTGACAAAATTGATGTATCCTTCAACGTGATAATAAATTGGTTAATGAAACTAGGAATCGTCAAACGAATTCCTTGTGGCATCACAACCTTACGCATTGCCTTACCATATGGCATACCAAGTGACCGAGCAGCTTCTAGCTGACCCGGATCAACTGACTTAAAGCCACCACGCACGAACGCCCCGATATAGGCACCTTCATTCAAAATCAGCGTAATGACACCAGCTGTAAAGGCTGGAATCTTCTGGCCGGTCAAATTAGGAATTCCAATATAAATAAAGAAGGCCAAAACTAGCATTGGCAAACCACGGAAGATGTAGATAATAACTGATGATAAGCCTCGGATAAGCTTACTTGGCGCAACACCCATCACACCAAGTAGCACACCCCAAAGAGCTGCCAAGATGATACCAACAATTGTTAATTGCAACGTCTTAATCAATCCATCAAGCAAAGCCGCCTTGTTTTCTTTAATCAACGACCAAATAGATTGGTCAGCAGCCGACTTAGCAGCTGCATTTTCCTTGTAGTTGTACCCACCTTCACCAAGGTAACGGTTAACGATTTTATCGTAAGTGCCATCCTTGACCAACTTGGCATAACCAGCATTGAAATCCTTTAGCAACGCTGCATTAGTGCCCTTCTTAACCCCAAAGCCGTACCAATTACCATCAGCTGGGTCCGTCACAATTTTCATCTTTGTGCCTTGTTGAATCGCATAGGCCATTACTGGCTGATCCTCAAAAGCCGCCACGGTGTTACCGATGATGACATCATTGTACATCGTGTTTGAATCATTAAAGTAGGTAATCTTGAAATCGTACTTTTTGGCCATTCGTTGCGCATACATCGCGCCAGAACTACCCGTCTTGGCTGCCACGGTCTTACCCTTCAAGTCTTTCAGTGAATCCACCTTAGACTTGTTAGCAACTGCCATAACGATACCACTCTTGTAGTATGGTGTACCAAAATCAAACGTTTGCTTACGTTCATCCGTAATCGACATACCCGCCAAGATACCGTCAACTTGGCCTGCCTGAACCGCTTGTACACCCGCGTTAAAACTCATTGGCTTCAACGTATACGTAAAGTGTTCGCGCTTCGAAATTTCCTTCAGCATATCCATGTCGATACCACGATAATCCCCACCTTGGGTTTGAAACTCAAATGGTGGGAACGTCGTATCCGTTGTAATCGTGTAATGCGATGCTGCATGCATCGTTTGCCCGCCGACTGTCATCCCCATGACGGTCGCAACTAGCACTACCAGGCCGGTCAGCCATTTGCGCATGACGAAATCCTCCTAAATCACCCATATTATTCTATATGCTAGTATCTTACTCTCATTCAGAAAAAAGATGTTGTGTGATGTCAGATTTGCTCACATTTCCGATTTACTGGTCGCTGTCCGCCAAACATTTATGATAAGTGCGATCAGCGACGCACCGACTGCGACATAAAAGACAATCCGACTTGCGTGCAGGTAGGTTGTGCCTAGGCCACGCGTGATGTGCTTAACGCCTGGTAGTTGTGCATACAGGAAGTTTGTCGCAAAACTAATACCGACCGCCATGCCAATTGTCCGGAATAATGAATTCATCGAACCGGCAACACCAGCCAGGTTCGGTGATACCAACCCCATCGTAATCGAATTGTTAGGCGTTAAGGTAAATGCCATTCCCACCCCGTTTAGAATAATTGGCCACAGTACGTAGCCTAAGCCACTCTGGCCACCATAGAAAGCATAACCAATTTGCGACACTAACAACATGGCTAGGCCAATTGTCACCAGTTGCGGCCGTCGTTCAGGCGTTGATGCTAATCGACCAACAAACGGTGATAGCAATAACATCACGACAGATTGGGCGGCAACAATCAAACCACTCACGCCCGGGGAAAACGGTAAGTAATCCTGTAGATAGAACGGCAACAAGATGTTAGAAAAGGAATTAACGAACATGGCCAAGAATAACACGCTGGTTGACGTTAAGAAGGTGATATTCCGTAAGACTTGTGGGTCAATCCAAGGTGACGGTGCAAAATCATCCTGCAAGAATGATAACGCCGTGACGATTCCACCACCGACCAGAAAGACCATCATATTTGTGAATTGGTTCAGTCCTGGCAATGTAATCCAACCACTACTGAACATTAAAACGACACCGACTGAAAAAATTAATTGTCCTAACCAGTTAACACGTCGCGCTTGTTCACGAATATCAGCCCAGGTTAGTCGCGGCCGAGGAAAGGCCCCCTTCGCCCAGAACATAATCGCGACGGCGACCGGTACGTTTAGTAAAAAGATCCATCGCCATGACAAAATCGATGTAATTAAGCCACCAACGGCAGGACCTGAAATTGACCCAACCGAGATAAACATGGAATTATAAGCCAGTGCCTTGGCGCGTTCCTTGTCAGCAAAGTGTTCGTTAATGATACCCATCGCATTCGCCATGACCATCGCTGAACCCACCGCTTGCACAAAGCGACCAACTAACACACCAATAAAATTAGGTGCGATACCAGTTAAGAGCGAGCCCATAATAAACACCCAGCCACCAGCTCGGTAGACCGCGTTTTTCGAAAAAACGTCACCCGCGTGACCAAACATGACCAAGAAGACAACCGTCGTAATGAGGCCAACTTGTACAACCTGAGTACTTAAGGATGCACTAACGTCAAATGCACGTGCCATGCGTGGCAAAGCCAGTGTCACACTCGCCCCAGATAAAGCCGTGACAAATGAAAAAGCACCTAATGAGACCGTAATCGACTGTGAATTTTGTGTCTCACTCATGACGCTGCCCTCAAGTCCAACACACGGATCACAAAGGCGATTGAAGCCGGCAAAGCATCAACCATATACCCTTCACCATGACGTCCACCTGGCAAAACCAAGGTTTCAACCCCGACCCCTAATGTGATTAAGCGATTCATTAAGGTCGCAACTTCGCCAACTGGCACTAACTCAGTCATCGAATTTGCAATAAAGACCGGTTTCGTTGCGGGTGTTAACCGATCATAAATGGTTGCCGTTTCATATGGTACTTGTCCATTTGCTGTTAGATTATCAACTAACCACTTATAGTAGGCTTGGTTTTCACCATCTTGATCGATATCTTTTGACTTCACATCAGCCCCAATAATTAGTTGCTTACCCACGACGTCAGGATGCGTTGCCATGAATCCGGCTAAATCATTTAATCCTGACCATGAGACCGTTGGCGTTGCTAATAATTGCGCGGCCTCTAAGGCGATATTACCACCAGATGAGGCACCCCACATAACTAGCTTATCTAACCGGAAATTTTCATTTGCAACAAGCCACTTTACCGCTGTAACCGCATCAGTCCGTTGAGTGGGAAAGATATTCTCGCCCGTCGCACCATTCGCTAAACGATAATTAATCGCTGCAACGCGAAAGTTTGCCGCGACAAGCGCACTGGCCAGTTCATCCTCCTTACGCTTATCACCTTGCCACCAGCCGCCACCATGAACAAGGACGATATCGGCAATTGCGTCACTTTCCGGCTCGTAAATATCTAATTTTTGTAACGCATCTGCCCCATATGCTAAATCTTTATTAATCTTCATTTTCTTTTCCCCCAAAAATAATTGTTCTAAAACACCCCCATTATAGCGCTTTACTTATCAAAACTATGCAAAAAATGAGCCGATATTAGTAATATCGGCTCATTTTTTTAGCGAACTTTCAGATTACGACGCAAATCGCGTTCCTGATCACGCTTTTTAATTGTCTCACGCTTATCGTAATTATGCTTACCCGTTGCAACCCCAATCAATACCTTTGCGAAACCATGTTTTAAATAAACTCGCAGCGGCACGATTGTCTTACCTTGTTGCGCCGTAGCTTCACCAAGCGCTTTAATTTCATTTTTGTGGAGTAACAAACGTCGGCTACGTAATGGCTCATGGTTAAACCGGTTTCCCTGTTCAAACGGACTGATATGCACATTATCTAGCCAAGCTTGCCCATCACGCACCTGTATAAACCCATCAGCAATCGTAATCTTACTTGCCCGGACCGACTTAATTTCCGTTCCGGTTAGTTCAATACCCGCTTCGTACGTCTCACCAATAAAGTAGTTGTACTTCGCCTTGTTGTTGGTTGCAAGTGCACCATCGTTATTTGACTTCTTCTTGGCCATAATGACCTCCTAAAGCTTTTCTCCGTTTAGATGGTTTTCTTGTTTCACGAGAAAACCACCACTCTATGATCTTCTTAGTGTCGGCCCTTACGGTTTGTGTTTTGGTGCTTTGATTCTGGCTTGCGGTCGGTGTTCGCACCAAATGGCTTTCCACCGTTGTGCGTCTTACCACCCTTGCTTGAGCGGTTATTCTTGTCGTTGCTACGACGTTCACCACGGTTACGACCACCAAAGGCACCACGACGGTCCTCAGGTACCTTAATATCCGTGATTGGCGCAGCATCAGGATCAACTAACACAAAGTCCAACGCTGATTGTTCCTTATCCACACGAACCAAACGTACCTTAACAGGTTGTCCAATTTGATAGATGTGGTGGAAACGACGACCAATCAAGGC
Source organism: Weissella cibaria KACC 11862 (assembly GCF_000193635.1). Classification (GTDB taxonomy): domain Bacteria; phylum Bacillota; class Bacilli; order Lactobacillales; family Lactobacillaceae; genus Weissella; species Weissella cibaria. Next base: position 34,902 of record NZ_AEKT01000009.1, read on the forward strand.
CATGTGGGCCTCGTCGTAAACATATTGATCATCCGTGAAGTTTGATGTGTGAATCAACCCTTCAACCGTGTTCTCCAATGACACAAACATACCGAACTTCAAGACACCATTAACGACTGCCTCGAATTCATCGCCAACCTTGTCAGCCATAAATTCGGCCTTCTTCATGGCATCCGTATCACGTTCTGTGTCAACCGCACGACGTTCACGAACAGAAGTGTCTTCACCAATTTGAGCCAACTGATCACGGTACTTAGCTTGCGCTTCTTCACCCAAACCATTCTTCTCATACCACTTAATCAAACGATGAACCGTCAAATCAGGGTAACGACGAATTGGTGACGTAAAGTGCGTGTAGTACTCAGCGCCGATACCAAAGTGACCCAATGGTTGGTCTGAATACTTGGCTTGCTTCATCGTACGCAACATCATCGTTGAAACCATTTGTTCTTCTGGACGATCCAAGAAGAAGTTATGGATGGCTTGCAAATCAGTTGACTTGATGTTTTCGGGATCGATCTTAACCGGTGCACCGAGGGCCTTCACGAAGTCCACAAAATTTTGGACGCGATCAGCATCCGGCGTTTCGTGAATACGGTACAAGAATGGCACGTTGGCTTGGTCAAAGTGCATGGCAACAGTTTCATTCGCTGCCAACATGAATGACTCAATCATACGTTCAGACAAACCACGTTCACGCAATTCAATGTCCGTTGGCTTACCCGTCTCATCGACAATAATCTTAGCTTCTGGCGCATCAAATTCAATTGCCCCACGTTCTGTACGCTTTGCAGCCAAGGCGTTGTGCAATTGTTCCATTTCTTCGAACATTGGCACTAAGTCGCTGTATTCTGAACGAGTTTCCTCATCACCAGCCAAGATAGCGTTAACTGCCTTGTAAGTCATACGGGCATGCGAACGCATCACTGATGTGTGCAAACGGTGGTTAACCAAGTCACCAGCTGGGGTGAATTCCATTTCAGCTGACATCGCCAAACGATCCACACCAGGGTTCAATGACGCAATACCATTTGAGATATTGCGTGGCAACATTGGGATAACTCGGTCCGTCAAGTAAACTGACGTACCACGGTTATAGGCCTCTTCATCCAACGGTGTGCCTTCAACAACATAGTGAGAAACGTCCGCAATGTGAACACCAAGGTGGAAGTTACCATTTGGCAATTTCCAGACAACAACCGCGTCGTCCAAGTCCTTTGATTCAATCGCATCAATCGTAACCAATGGTTGGTCCGTAATATCTTCACGGCCTTCACGTTCAGCATCTTGTACGTCTTCTGGAATCTTGTTCGCTTGTTCTAGGACAGCTTCTGGGAAAACGTGTGGCACATCGTGGTTGTACACGATTTGTAGAATATCAACCCCAGGCTCATCCTTGTAACCAATCTTCTCAGTAATCGCACCCGTGAAACGCTTTGGGGCAACTGCTGATGGATATTGATCAATCGTCGCCATCACAATTTCGCCGTCAGTCGCTGCCACGCCACCTTCCTTAACTAGGAATTCAAATGACGCAAACTTCTTGTCCGTCAAGCGGATGCTACCAACGTAACCCTTGTATTCTGAGCCCAGCTTAAACTCACCAACCACGTGCTCACGGGCGTGCGTAATAATCTCGGCAACCTTACCTTCTGGCCCGCGACCGCTCGTAGTGTCACCCTTACTCAACAACTTCACACGAACCTCATCACCTTGTACGGCGAACATTGTGTTGTCAGGGTTAACGAAGACATCTTCAGCCTTATCATCATAGTGCACGAAACCAAAGCCCTTATCATTAGACTTGAACGTTCCGATAACACCTTCCTTATCGGCGTCATATTGGAATGCGCCTTCATCATTAACCTTCACTTTGCCGGCACGTTCCAAAGCTGCTAAAGCTTGAACAACCTTTGTAAAGGCATTTGCGTCATCCAAGCGTAAACCATCGACCAACGTTTGTGCTGGATAGGCTTGGGTTGGATTCGCCTTTAGGAAACCAAATAATTGGTCCTGTAATTTTTGTGCGTCCATTAAAATCTCACTCTTCTATATAATCAAAGACCCCTCGCAACAAGTCACGAGAGGTCAGTAGCGCTGTTTGTGTTTAGTGTGAAGATAGGTAAACTAGTGCCAATCCCAAAATAAACCAGATTGCTCCAAGAATAGCCGTGATTCGTTGCATCACTGCCTCGAACCCACGTGCCTTTTGCGTTGCGAACAAATCGCCGCCACCACCTGACAAGGCAGACAAAGCATCTTGTTGCTTAGATGGTTGCATCAACACTGCCAAAATAATTAACACGCCAACGACAATCATCGCTGTCAACAATACGTTGTACATTGTGGGCGCCTCCTCTTCATTCCCGATCATGTCGGGTTTTTATACTTGTCTAGCATAACATACGAACGTCTGTCTCTCAACAAAAAACGAGACATTCGATTATCGAACATCTCGTGACTTTTTATCATCGTAATAATTAGCTAGGCGCGCTTCTCACGGCGACGCATCCAAACGCGGTAATACGTCATGATAAACGCAATGACGAGCAAAATACCTGCGACTGCAAATGCAACGTGCATACCGGCTACAAACGCTTCCGGATGCTTAGCAGGATACGTTGTAACTGATGTACCAAGCTGTGCGCTCATGACTGCGTACAAGACAGAAGTTACCAATGTCGTACCTGTAATCATTCCCAAGTTACGTGCTAAGGCATTTAGTGAACCTGCCACACCCAGCTTATCTTGTGGCGCATTTGACATAATCAAGGCATTATTTGGTGACTGGAAGAAAGCCATTCCGAATCCTGAACCAGCCAATAGCAGACCAACCACTAGCATTGGTGTGTTGGCACCAGCAAAGAACCAGCTAAACATTACAACTGCTAAGACCGTCAAACCAAATAAAGTTACATATTCACGATCCATCTTATCAGCCAAAGTACCAGAAACCGCTGAAAATACCAACATTGCAACTGGCCACAAGAGCATATACATACCCGAGGTACCCGTGCTCAACCCACGCAAGTTTTCAAGGTAGAACGGCATCAACACATTAATAAAGAAGTTCGTTACAAAGACCAAGAAGGCCGTAATCAAACTAATCGTAAACAACTTTGACTTAAAAATCGTCAAATCAAGCAGTGGCTTCTCTGCATGTAGCTCGTGACGCACGAACAAAACAAAGAAGATAATTGCGATAATAATTGTCACCACCGGTACAGGAGCTAAGAAACCTTGCACTTGGGCAATATTGAAGCCTAGGAACAAGATAGCGACAAACAAGAAGAGTGAGATGGCACCCCACCAGTCAATTTCTGGCTTCACGCCTTGCTTAGAAGACTTTGGTAGCAAGAATGCACCCGCAACAATCGCGATAATGCCAATTAGGACGTTGATCCAGAAAATGTATGACCAACTCAAATTTTGCAGCAACATACCACCAAGGGCTGGTCCCAAAATAGAACCAAGTGACACCCACGCAGCGATAAACGACATCGCACGGCCACGCAAATTTTGTGGCGCAAGCGTTGTCGTAATACCGAATGAATTACTCATGGTCATCGAAGCCCCGACAGCTTGTACGAAACGGGCAAATAACAAAAATGGCAAACCTAAATCAATTCCCGCCAAGACAGAACCAAGGGTAAAGACAACCGTTCCAATTCTAAAAATCTTAATCTTGCCCAGTTGATCACCCAAATTACCAAACAACGCCAACAATCCTGAAATAACAATTAAATAAATTGAGACTGTCCACGTTGCCTGGTTCATGGGAATATTCATTTCCTTAGACATAACTGGCAATGCAATGTTGACGATTGAGCCGTCCAAGGTGCTCATAAAGGTGAACAACCCGACCGCCGTCATCGACAACCATAGCTTCAAACCGCTTTGACTCTCTTGCATGATATGCTTACTTCCTTATTTTTTATCACCAATTAGTATAGCACCTGAAGTAATAGGTGTCTGAATAAAAGCACCAAAAAAAGATGTCATGATTTCACTCATGACATCCTTGTTTTCACCAAAAGCTAATCCCTTTGCCAAGCCATTGTTTCGGATCCTTCACCTAGACTTGGGATAACGCGTTGACCAATTTCTTCAGCCGCCCGAGCGAACGTCAGTAGCTTAGCCTCTTCATGTGGCCGGGCAACTGCAATGATGCTTGCTAACCCGCCAAATGTAACATCCCCAAATTGGCCGAATGGGATACTAATACTTGGATACCCCGCCACAGCAGCAAAATCAACCAACCTAAAGTCAGCACCGACAACAACGTCACTTGCTGTCAGCAATTTTTCAAGGCTCGTTGTGGCATAATTGCGTGCCCGTCGATCAACGTCTTGATAGACGGGCGAACTAAGGTCGCCGGTGGTTGATTCGGCAGCCAGCAACAAATTTTGACCAAATGGTGCACGTGTCGCCAAATCAGCATTGTTATATGCAATGATATCAGTCAATGATTGGTTACGGCCCCGTTCCCGCAAATATTCATCCAAGTCGTGCTTAAATTCAAATAACAATCGTTGATATTCGGCAGCCTCGTCAGACGGTGGCAATACCGCGTCGTACCGTTTAAACGTAAAGCTCGTTAAGTTGGCCATCATTTGATTGACAACATGTTGTGCCAACACATCGGTTTCGTCAGGCTGTAACACTGTCACATCACTGACTGATGCAGTCGTTGCGCCACCGAGTGCTTGCCAGACCGTCGCAACGTCCGCCACAGTTCTACCAATCGGTCCAGGCGCATCTTGTGAATGGGCCAATGGGAGAATGCCAACTACTGGCCACGCCCCGACGGTTGGCTTCAGCCCTACCACACTATTCGCTTGCGCAGGTGCCAAAATAGACCCATTTGTTTCCGTACCAATTGTAATAGCCGCCAAACTCAGCGAAGCGGCGACCCCAGATCCTGAGCTCGAGCCACTTGGCGTTAAGTCTGGAAAGATGGCATTAATCGTCTGACCCCCCACCACTGAAAAGCCCGAAGGTTCAATATCCGACTTAAAATGCGCAAATTCTGATAAGTTCGTCTTACCGAGAATGATGGCACCTGCTTCGCGTAACTTTTGTACTAATTGGGCGTCCTGTGTCGCAACATTATTCGTTAATGCCAAGGCACCAGCGGTTGTCGGCAGCCCGGCAACATCAATATTATCCTTCACTAAAATTGGTATCCCATGCAACGGGCCACGGACATGACCGTGCTGCCGTTCCCCATCAAGCGTCTCTGCTTCAGCAAGGGCGTCGGGATTAACAAGGACCAATGCGTTAACGTTGAATGGTGGCGTACTAAAAAATGCCATCCGTTCAAGATAGGCCGTCGTTAGTTCCACACTGTTAAACTTCCCCTGTTGCAGTCCCAATGAAAGTGTTGCAATATCCTGTTCTCTCACTTTGACCATTTCGTCCCCCTCTTTTCATTTTCTAATTGTATTCTAATATTATACACATTAAAAAAGGAAACGCGCGTAAAAAAGACGACACTGACTCATTCGAGTTAGTGTCGTCTTTAATTAAATCAATCTATTCGATCGAACTCGTGATTAGCGCTCGTAGTTAACGATAGCTTCGCGAGCAGTCTTGTCGATGTTGTAGAAGCTGTTGATACCCTTGTATTCAGCAACCTTGTCAGTCAACAAGTCTTCGATACGCATCAATTGGTTGTACTTAGCAATACGGTCAGTACGTGACATTGAACCAGTCTTGATTTGACCCGCGTTCGTAGCAACAACCAAGTCAGCAATCGTCGTGTCTTCAGTTTCACCTGAACGGTGTGAAACGATAGCCGTGTAACCAGCTTCCTTAGCCATTTCGATAGCTTCCATAGTCTCAGTCAAAGTACCAATTTGGTTAACCTTGATCAAGATGGCGTTACCGGCACCCTTTTCGATACCCTTAGCCAAGAACTTCGTGTTCGTAACGAAGAAGTCGTCACCGACCAATTGAACCTTCTTGCCCAAACGGTCAGTCAACTTTACCCAGTTATCCCATTGCTCTTCATCATCCAAGTTCTCAGCTTCTGCTAGAGGGTCTTCGATTGATACAACAGGGTACTTGTTTACCAAGTTCTCCAAGTAGTCGATGAACTCGTCAGTCGTGTATTCCTTCTTATCAGGCTCACCTGCCAACGTGTAGATCTTCTTCTCGTGGTCGTAGAATTCTGATGAGGCAACGTCAAAGGCAATGGCGATGTCCTTACCAGGCTTGTAACCAGCACGCTCGATAGCGTTCAACAAGAACTCAAATGGCTCTGCGTTTGAGGCGAAGTTAGGAGCGAATCCACCTTCGTCACCAACAGCAGTTGAGTGACCTGATTCCTTCAACAATGCTTGCAATGCGTGGAAAGTTTCTGAACCCATACGGATAGCTTCAGCAACAGTCTTTGCACCAACTGGCATGATCATGAACTCTTGGAAGTCAACAGAGTTGTCCGCGTGGGCTCCACCGTTAACAACGTTCATCATTGGCGTAGGCAAAACCTTTGAGTTGAAACCACCAAGGTAGTTGTACAAAGGCGTTCCCAATTCGTCAGCAGCTGCACGAGCAGCAGCAATTGAAACACCAAGGATAGCGTTGGCACCCAACTTACCCTTGTTTGGAGTTCCGTCCAATTCGATCATCGTACGGTCCAACAAAACTTGGTCAGTAACATCCATACCAACCAACTTGTCCTTGATAACCTTGTTAACGTTTTCAACGGCCTTCAATGTTCCCTTACCCAAGAAACGACCCTTGTCACCGTCATGCAATTCAACGGCTTCGTTAACACCAGTTGAAGCTCCTGAAGGAACGATTCCGCGACCGAAACCACCCAATTCAGTGTAAACTTCAACTTCAACAGTTGGGTTACCACGTGAGTCCAAGACTTCGCGTGCGTAAATATCAGTAATTGCAGACATGTTGTCTTCTCCTTACTTGTTTTAAAAGTATAGTTATCTGGGAATATCCCTTGTCATTTATTGTAACATAATTCACACGTTGTGTAGCAATTCATTGCCCTTTATTACGATTATTGTGCGAACCGTATACGAAACACTTACTGATAAATAGTAGCAATTATTCCGTGTTGCATTTGTTACATTACTGTCCACTATGTCATGAAATCTCGTGTTACTTTATATGCATAGTTAAAACGTAAGTACGCATACCAACGAGAAGGAGGCTGCGTTTAAATGAAAAAAATTAAATTTTCTATTTTGGGGTTAATGGGATTATTAATTGCGGTGCCACTTTATCTATTTGGGGCCTCGTATGCCATGGAGCGCCTAGCACCAACCACTGAACATACCACCTATCAAAGCGCTGATACGCACGTGACAAACACGCGTGACAACCAACATAACTTTAATGACAAGTTAATTGCTGCTGGTATCCACCCGGCTAGCTCAAGTGATGACACAGTCACGATGGTTGAACCTGAACAAAATACACTTAAATAGTAAAAGACACCGCAACTGCGGTGTCTTTTTTCTTTTTACCAGTGTTCGCGAACTGCCGCAATTTCGGCAACCGTCACTGCATAACGTACCTTACGCCCTGAAGCATCACGTGATCCAAAGATAACACCCTCTGCCTCACCATCAAGTTCATTCAAAATGAATGACTCACCTGACGTTAGATAGATTTTCACAAAATTACCATCTGACAAAATCTTCGTCATAAATTCAAACATCACTCATGTCCCCCTAAGCTTCTGATTCATTGTGTATTATTTCATCTATACACATCAGTTTATCGCTTAGGTACGGCTAACTCGTGAATCAAACCGTAACGGAATCTGAATATTTCACGCCTCTTTTTGCAAAGATCGCTTCGCTTGATCAGCTAGACTAACCAACTCAATAAACGTCATGGCATCAAGTGCCGCATCACCCACCAAGACACCGTCAATGTCCGGTTGCGCTAACAATTCATAGGCATTAGTTGGTTTAACGGAACCCCCGTACAAAATACGCATCTGATCAGCGGCTGGTTGACCAAACATATCAGCCACTGTCTGGCGAATAATCCGCAAACTTTTTTGCGCAATTTCTGGCCCCATCGCCTGACCAGATCCAATCGCTGCCGTTGGCTCATAGGCCAGCATAACGCGACCTAGGTCCGCTATCGCTACCCCTTTTAGCGATTCAACGACTTGATTCACAATCCAATGGGCGTGATCGTTTTCTGACTCCAATTGGACTGCCTCATCAATAGCAATAATCGGCATTAGGCCATTCCGTAGCGCGGCCAACGTTTTCAGATTAACCATTTCATCAGTTTCACGGAAATAATTCCGCCGCTCTGAGTGGCCAATAATGACCACTTGGATCCCCAAATCAGCTAATGCAGCTGGACTTGTCTCTCCTGTATAGGCACCCCGATCTTCCCAATACACGTTTTCAGCACCGATGCACACCGATGTCCCCTTGGCCGCCGATACCATCGCGTTCAATAATACATCTTGCCCCGCCAATACTGTATCAACGTTCGGATACTTGGCTAACTTTGGTGCAACCTCCTGAATATACCCCTCGGCCTCACTTGGCAACTTATTCATTTTCCAATTTGCAACGACGATTGGTTGTCGACTCATCAGCTTCACCGCCCTTCATATATGCTTTTATTATAGCAAACAGCCCTTCACATCAGCTACAACACAAAACCAGCTCCATGACGCTACATCAGTAGTCTCGCCACAAAGCTGGTTTCTCGTTACTTCTTATTCAGCTGGTACAGCAGCTTGAACCAACGCGATAACTTCATCGTTCGTCTCAGCATCCAATGCCTTATCAGCCAATTCTGCCATCTTCGTCGTATCCAAACGCTTCATCAATGAACGTGTTTGCAAAACAGACGTTGCTGACATTGAGAATTCATCCAAGCCCATACCAACTAGCACTGGTACGGCAATTGGATCACCCGCCATCTCACCGCACATTGCAGCAAACTTGCCGTACTTGTGCGCTGAGTCAATCACGTTCTTAATCAAACGCAAAATTGATGGGTTGTATGGTTGGTACAAGTATGAAATCTTGTCGTTACCACGGTCTGCCGCCATTGAGTAACCAATCAAGTCGTTGGTTCCAATTGAGAAGAAATCAACTTCTTGGGCAAACTTATCAGCCAAAACAGCTGCAGCTGGCACTTCAATCATAATTCCCAACTTGATATCATCGGCTACTGGTACACCAGCTTCTTGCAACTTCGCCTTTTCTTCATTGAAGATATCACGCGCTGCACGGTATTCTGGCAACGTTGCCACCATTGGGAACATAATCCACAAGTCACCGTAAACAGAGGCACGCAACAAGGCACGCAATTGAGTACGGAAAATGTCATCACGATCCAATGAAATACGGATGGCACGGTAACCCAAGAATGGGTTTTCCTCTTCTGGTAATGGTAAGTAAGGCAAATACTTATCACCACCAATGTCCATCGTACGGACCGTAACAGGCTTACCGTCCATACCCTCAAGAACCTTCTTGTAGGCTTCAAATTGCTCGTCTTCAGTTGGCAATTCCTTTGAATCCATGTACAAGAACTCGGTACGGTACAAACCAATTCCTTCTGAACCGTTATCCACAACACCAGTTAAGTCCTTTGGCGTACCAATGTTGGCACCCACCAAGAATTCCTTACCATCAGCTGAAATAGACTTTTCGTTCTTCAACGTTGCCCATTCAGCCTTTTGCGCTGCGTACTTTTCACCCTTGGCACTGTATTCTGTGACTTGTTCATCTGAAGGGTCAACGATTGCAACACCGTCAAGTCCATCCAAAATGACCATGTCACCTTCTTGAATTTCATCCGTTGCAACCTGTGAACCAACAATCGCTGGAATTTCCAACGTACGTGCCATGATAGCTGCGTGCGCTGTGCGTCCACCAACATTGGTGATAAATCCCTTAACGTATTGACGGTCAAGTTGAGCCGTATCTGAAGGCGTCATGTCCTTCGCTACAATCACAACTTCTTCCTTAATCAAGGCTGGGTTTGGCAATTCCTTACCCAACAAGTGACTTAGCACACGCTTTGTCACATCTCGAATGTCGGCGGCACGTTCAGCCATGTATGGATTATCATCGGCCATTGCCTCAAACATACCAATGTACATGTCTGTCGTTTCCTTCAACGCGGCTTCAGCGTTAACTGAGTCGCTGTCGATTTTAGCAGAAATGCCCCCCAAAAGCTCAGGGTCTTCAAGCACCATAATGTGTGCTGTAAACACTTCAGCTTCTTCAGCCCCCATTGAAGTTGCTGCCTTGTCTCGAATTTGTTCCAAATCTGTCTTAGATGCTAAAAAGGCCGCTGCTACGCGGTCCTTCTCAGCTTGAACATCGTCTACTGTACGAGTATCAAAAGACAAATCAGGATCAACGAGCTTATATGCTTTTGCGATTGCAACACCGTTTGATGCTGCAATCCCCTTAATTTCTTTTGCCATCGCCGTCTTATCCCTCAAAGTAAATGTTCAAATAAATTTTTAACTAAAAATTAGTCAGTCAAGCCTTCTGCTGACATCGTCTCTGCAATTGCAGCCAATGCTTCAGCTTCGTCATCACCTTCTGCTGAAATCTTAACATCGGCGTTTTGACCAACACCCAATGACATAACGCCCATGATTGACTTCAAGTTAACGTCCTTACCTTGGTATGACAACGTTACGTTTGATGAGAACTTTGAAGCTGCTTGTACCAACAAAGTTGCTGGACGTGCGTGGATACCAGTTTCGGCTACAATGTGAAATTCGCGTGATTCCATGGTGATAATCTCCTCTAGATTAAAAAATATCTATCTTTGTATAATTTTTGACTTGGCTAAATGAGATACGCTTTCGAAATCTTTCTAACCAACTCTATGTCGTTAATTCTAGCAGGTATGAAGCTTTTGCGCAAGCGCTTACATTACCTTTTCATTAGGCTTTTGTGAACTTTTTGTGAATAAGTGGAAGCGGCGATGATTCTACTCGGCCTTATTCTTCGCCGTATACGTGACAACCCCGCCACGTGCGGCAACGCCACGAATCGCGTTCTGATAAGGGTAATTACGCCAAACTTCGTAAAATTCCTTGAAGTCCTTTGCTTCCAAAACGAACTCTTCTAATTCGCCAGATCGTAATTGCTCAAGCATTTCTTCATAGTCCATAGCTGACCCCTCCTGTCATAATTAACTGTTACTATTTTAACAAACTTTCATGAAAACCGGTGCATTTTTAAAGAATAAAAAAAGAACGTGTTTGTTTCAAAAACGCACACGTTCATTACTTTTCATAAGACTTTAGAATTCAAGCAACAGACTTCCGTATGTAAATCCGGCACCGAATCCCGTTAACAGAACTCGCTTACCCGTCAAATCAGTTTTCTTGTTTAGCTCATCCAAGCCAATACCGATTCCGGCTGATGACGTGTTTCCATACTTTGTAATATTCGTGGCAAACTTGTCCATTGGTTGGTCAATCGCCTCAGCAATCGCCTCAATAATGCGCAAGTTGGCTTGGTGTGTAATAAAGTAATCAACGTCATTTGGCGTCAAATCACGATCACCCAAGAACTTTACAATGTGATCTGGAATCAAGCGCACAACTTCTTCAAAGACTTGGCGACCTTCTTGATGGAAGGCATCCGTCTTAGGGTAGTTTTCTGCAGAAATTTCTGTCAAAGGTTGGATGCGACCAGAGTGAACAACTTCAGCATCCCCAATGGTATGCATTTCCTCACCCTTCACAATACCGCCTTCTTCATCAGCAACCAGCACCATTGCAGCGGCACCATCACCGAAGAAGACAGTTGATGTACGATCTGTAAAGTCCATCATCTTCGAATTAACTTCTGCTGAAATAACCAATGCGTTCTTGTAAACACCTGAACGGATAAACTTGTCTGCAGTACTCATACCAAAGACAAATCCTGAGCACGCAGTAGAAATATCGTATGCCCACGCCCCTTCAGCTTTCAAGTTACGCTGTACGAGCGCAGCCGTTGAAGGTGCTAATCCGTCCGGCGTAAACGTCGTCACGATGATTAGTTCAATATCTTCTGGCTTAAGGTCGGTTTGTGACAACGCCATGCGAGCTGCTTGCGTTGCCAAATCGGACGTATTCTCACCTTGCAATGAGATGCGTCGCTCCTTAATACCAGTGTGTGCTTGAATCCACGCGTCGTTCGTATCCATGATTGCCGCCAAGTCATCGTTCGTAATAATATCACTTGGAACGTAGTGAGCTGAGGCAATAATCTTAGTTCCTTGCGTCATATGTGGACCCCTTTCTTTCGTATCAGCAAAAATGCTCTTATTCATTTTACGCTATGTTACTGAATTTTGGTAACGAATTAGGTAAATAAAAAGGAACTTGCAGAAACAAGTTCCTTAATTGTTATTCTGTTACTTCAGATGCGGCCATCTTAAAGTTTTCGTTGTAAGAAAAGGCATTCTGACCGGCAATTGCGGCATCCCCAACTGCAGTGGTAATTTGACGCAATTCCTTGTCACGAACATCACCGATAGCAAAGATACCAGGCGCTGCTGTTTCCATACGATCATTTGTGTGAATCCAGCCGTTGGCATCCGTGATACCCAATGCTTGGACCGGTTCTGAAACAGGCGTCAAACCAACATAGATGAATACGCCGGCAGCCGCAATTTCAGAAACTTCATCCGTTTGGTTATTGCGAACACGGACACCAGTGACTTTCTTGTCATCACCAATGATTTCTTCAACTTCCGTGTTCCAAATGAAGTCGATTTTTTCATTTGCAAAGGCGCGGTCTTGCAAAATCTTTTGAGCGCGCAACTTGTCACGACGGTGAACGATGGTTACCTTGTCAGCCAATCCTGCTAAGTATGTTGCTTCTTCAACAGCGGAATCACCACCACCGACAACAATGACGTGTTGGCCACGGAAGAAGGCCCCATCGCAGACGGCACAGTATGAAACCCCACGACCAGTGTACTGATCTTCGCCAGGTACTGCTAGCTTAACGTTGGCAGCCCCAGTCGCAACAATCACTGTGTTGGCCGTATAGTCATCCATGTCTGTTACAACATGCCACGTCCCATCGTGTTGCGCCTCAACATGCAAGACTGATCCAAAGGCGTACTCAGCACCAAACTTTGTTGACGATGCGTACATTTTTTCCGCCAATTCGGGGCCAAGAATAGACTCGAACCCTGGATAGTTTTCAACTTCAGCGGTGTTATTCATTTGTCCACCGTAAATGCCGCGATCAATCATCAAAACTGACATGTTCGCCCGTGATGCGTACGTTGCTGCGGTCATCCCACCAGGGCCAGCCCCGAGAATAATTGTGTCATAATGTTGTGCCATTTTAACTTCCCCCTTCGTTCAGAATCGCTATGTTCGGATTCTCATAAATCTTTAAGATTACAAGACCTATTCTACCGGTTCTGATGTCAAATGAAAAGGGGGGCTACTTACAAAAATAAAGCACAACCCATTATTATGGGCCATGCTTTATCGCTTACGATTACTTCCAGTTATCTTTCATCTTGTCAATTTCGGCAAAGAATTGATCGTCTTCAGCTGCCAAACGTTCTGATTCCTCAACCGAGGACTCCTTGCGACGTCGCCAAAGCATGAAGAACAAGCCACCCAAACCTGCCAATAACGTTGACAGGATTGACGCCACTACTGGTAACTGATTTGCAGCCGTATCAAACTGTGTATCTCGCAAATGTGTTGTTGCCTCATCGGTGGCGTTCACCGTACCAGCTTGTACCGTCGCCCCTGTATCGAGTCCATTAGCTACGCTACCGTTAGCTGCTGTTGCAGCCACGTTTGCCGTTGCTGATGCCGTATACGCTGCTTGGGCCTGCGCCACGTTATTTGCCGTCGCTGCTGATGCCGCCCCTGCTAGGAAACGTGTTACTTGACTTGTTTGTGACGCTGAAGGGACATTCGTGACACCCCCAACCACCGTCGTTAATCCATTAGCTAGATTAGTCGTATTGCGTAGCATCGTTGCAGCTAACGCCTGATTTGGCTGTAATGTCGTCACTTGGTCAGTTACAGGTACTGCATTAGCAACTAGCGAGTTTACACCATCTGCTGTCGCACTAGCTACATCCGACGTTGTGCCAGTCACACTAGCTGATGCCACCACCTCTGACACCGAACTAACTGATGATGGACTCGCAACAGTTACATCACTAACGTTTGTTACGGATGGATTAACTGCACTTGATGAATCGGCACTAGCGGTCTTATTTGATGTGGCTACACCCGAGCTAGTCTTTGTTGACGTCTCAGAAGCCGCATTGACCGATGACGTCGCTGTACTTACAGCTGTATCAGTCACACTCGATGACACAGCTGTATCTGACGTCACATTTGATGAGATACCAGCGCTCACTGAATCTGACATATCCGGCGCCACACTAGCCGATGGCGTTACTGCGCTGACAGATGTATCTACCGCACTCGACGAAACACTGCTGTCTGCAGTCGCGCTTGAAGCCGAATCAACAGCACTGTCAGATGATGATTCTGGTGTCGCGCTAACTGATGGCGCTGCTACGCTCGATGACGTGTCAGCAACACTCGATGACACAGTACTATCTGAAACTTCACTTGAAGATGGCCCGTCTGGCGTTGCGTTTGACTCATCGACAGTACTTGACGACGTTGCGTCTGATGCATCAGCTGCCGATGAGGTAACGGGCGCTTCTGAGTTAACTAAATCATTTGCCGTATTATCTGCATACACTGCCAAAATTTGTTGGAGCATTCCCTGCATCCAAGGGAAGCCATCCTGCGCGCCAAAAGCAATTGACGTTAGCGGATCATACGTAACGTTGCTAGCAAGTACGCCTGAGGTCATCTTGGCGTACCACGTTGGATCATCTTGACGAATTTGGGCGACTTGAATGGCAAGTGCATAACTCATAATACGATTGGTCGCATTTGTGACCTGATCATCACCAAAAGGTTGACCACCACGATCACGATTGCCCGTTAAATAACTGGCAGTTTGAATTGTTTGAATCATACTTTGGGCATCCACAATTGCTTGCGTCAATTGTGCTGGCCAACTGGTTTCATTTTGCAACTGCACATTTGCGACGGCTTGGTAATTGGTAATAGCAGCCTGTAGACGGGCGATTTGTAACTGCTCCGTTACCGTTAAGTTACGTGCATTATCTGTCGCAAACACCGTCGTTGGTTGCAAGATACTAGTTGTCGTTGTGACCAATGGTGATATAGTCAAGACTGTCACTCCAAGCGCAGTTATACCACTTGCTACCCAGTGTCGATTGTTTTTATGTTCGTAATTTTTTAATGTTAATTGCGTCTTCTTAATCATAAGAAAACACCCCTTTCCCTGTTTCGAAACTTCTCTCAGCAGTTTCGTAAACGAGGCAAAATCCCAAATTTCCTCGTTTATGTTCCAATTTTACTGCTTACAAAAAATAAAAACACGGCTTTGGTTTCGCAATTTCAAATTAATAAAAAATCTCCAGTTTCGTCAGCCAAACAGAGCTGATAACACTGGAGATTTATTAGTTCGTAGCAAATATTCTTCTACTACTTTATGAAGTTTTTCAATTTTGCAACCATATCAAATAATTGCTCATCTTCTTCATCAAATTCGCCATTTTCAGAAGCATGGGCACCCTTACGACTGCGAACAATCTTAAAGGCAATTCCAGATGCAATCGCGATGATTGTTGACAAAATAGTTCCCAAAACTTGGGTATTGTCATTCAACGAGAATTGCGTGTCATTCAAATGACTTGTGGCATCGTTACCAGCCGTATTCACACCGGCTTGAACTGTTGCCCCATCATCTACTGCCGCATTTTTTACAGGTGCAGCTGCAGGTGCATTGTTACCGGCAACATTCGAATCAGTTGTCGATGCTGGCGTCCCACCATTGTTGCTTGCTACGTTTTGCGTCGTAGCTGAACTTGACGTCGCACTAACAACTGATGAACTTGTTGCACTTGATGTCGCACTAACTGTTGTCGAGCTTGTGGCACTTGATACAACATCCGTCGTACCTGAAGAAACCATAACACTTGAACTTGGTACTGTCGCAACCTGACGAGTTGTCTGACCTGCATCACTTGCCATAACCGTTGGCAATGTATCCAAGGTAACCGCCTTAGCACTTAAAACAGGCGCAACTGATTGAGACGTCATCAAATGTGTCGACGCACTCACATCATCACCTACCTGACCGTGGTTAGCGAATGATGTGTTGTTGCTAGTCGTTACACGGTGTGAAGCATTCGCTGATCCCTCAACATCGGCAGTAGCAGTTGTGCTACTGGTTGCTGATGATGTTGGTCCTTCAACTAACGATGACGATCCAGCACTAGCGTTGCTAGCGCTGGAAATCGTCGATGACTTACCACTAACACCGGCCGAAACGACAGGGTCGCCAACTGCTGATGACTCTTGTACTGATAGTGCTGAACCAACTGCTGATGACTCTTGTACTGATAGCGCTGAACCAACTGCTGATGACTCTTGTACTGATAACGCTGAACCAACTGCTGATGACTCTTGTACTGATAGCGCTGAACCAACTGCTGACGATTCTTGTACTGACAACGCTGAATCAACTGCTGACGACTCTTGCACTGATAGCGCCGAATCAACTGCTGACGACTCTTGCACTGATAGCGCCGAATCAACTGCTGATGACTCTTGCACTGACAATGCTGAATCAACCGCTGATGATTCTTGCACTGACAATGCTGAATCAACTGCTGATGATTCTTGCACTGACAATGCTGAATCAACTGCTGATGACTTTGCAGCTGTATTGTCATAGTAATCCGAACCAGCTACATTTGCTGGTTGGGCATCAACTGCTGACGACGTCACCACATTAGTCTGATTATTCGTTTCAGCGCGATTACCATTGATAATTTCCAACAGCAATGGCTTCATCCAAACAAAACCATCTTGTGCACCCGGTGCATAAGATGTCAAAACATCATAGTGAATGTCCGAAAACTTTTGGCCATTTACCACTTCAGCATACCAACCGGCATGGTGCGCGCGAATGTCCGCAACTTCAATGGCCAACGCGTAATCCTCAACGCGGTTAACTGCGTTTGTCACTTGTTGATCAGAAAAAGTTGTGCCTTCAGTTTGAACACCATTTGCGTGCGTGAATTCACCAGACTGAATGGTTTGAATCATCTGCGTTGCGTTGTTATACGCTGCCGTCAAATCATCTTGCCAATTCAAACCATCCAATGCAATTGATCGCACGAAACTATATGAGTCCATCACCGACTGCAATCGACTAATTTGATCAGTCTCAGTTGCTGTCAATTGCCGACTCGTCACCGTTTGAGCATACGTTGTTGATACACTAGCTAACTGCATTGTTGCCGTCGCCACAGGCGCTCCTACCACTAGAGCTACCCCAGCAACAGTCAAGCCTCGTGTTACCCAACGCTTGCCATCTTTGTACATCTTAAAACGGGTTGTACCTTCCCCGTGACCTTGTGCTCTCTCCAACACAAGCATCCACCCCTTTCTCTCGAGACGATAATTCGTGCTCCCTAATTGAAAGTTGATTAAAACTCTTCGTTACTTATAGTAAGCCAAAAACGCCGTCGTTGCACGTTTTATGACATAACTCTAATCATTTCAGTGAAAAAGCGACATTCTGACCGAAATATCAGTCAAAATGTCGCTTTGCATGGCAATTAAGTCCCATTTACCGGCCTTAATTACCTATTTAATTACTTCCAAGAATCTTTAATGTTCTTAACTTCGTTTGACAATGCCTCATCATCGCCAGCAAAGTTCGCGTCCATCTTCTCTTCTTGATCCTTACGACGCTTCCATAGGAAGAACCAGAATCCGGCAGCTGCAGCGATTAACAATGATAGCAATGATGTCAACAATGCACTATTGTCATTGTGCTTCATTTGCGAATCACGCAATGCTCGTGTGGCCGGATCAGCTGCAGATCCCGTCGCACCTTGAACTGTGGCCGTACCAGTATCTGTCTTGGCTGCTGTCTTAGTCTTCGTAGGCTTATCGTTATGAGTTGTTGTCGTACCTGACGTAGCACCCGTTGCTTGTGCCGGTACACTACCAGTCGTTGTACCGGCAGTTGCTGCTCCCGTGGTATTTGTACCTGTTGTCGCATTTACCAACGGCGTCACTGCACCAGCCGTCGCATTACCAGTTGTTGACTGTGTTGGCGTTGCCACGTTAGTCGTTGACACCCCATTCAAACTTGGCAACACAACATCACCTGCATTATTACCTGCAACTTGACCATTCGTTACGCCAGCAACGTTTGAGCCGTCTGTGTAGCCACCATTTTGACCAGCTACTTGGTTACCATTGACGCCACCATTTGATGAACCGCCATTTGAACCACCAGCAACAATGCCTTGACCTTGTTCAGACTTCTGGTGACCATTTGTATCACCCTTAGTTCCGTTGTGACCTTGTCCTGGATTTGCCTGACCGTTTGAACCGCCATTAACAATGCCTTGTTGACCTTGTTCTGGGTTTTGGTTCTTAGTAGCACCACCCTTAGTGTTGTTATTACCACTAGTTGTGTGGCCATCGCGCTGACCACTCTTAGCGTTCTTAGCACGATCAACCGCATTAGCAATCGCAATCGCTGCTTGATCAACCGCATTTTGTAATGACTTTTGATCCGTTGCCTTGCTAATTTGTTCGATGGCCTTTACGACGTCCTTGTCGTTCGCAACACCCTTTGACTTAGCTTCAGCCTTAGTTGAAGCTACCGCATCACTCTTTGCCTTATTGAAATCAGCCACGCTCTTCTCGTGTGCTGCTTCTGAAGCCAATTGTGATTCTCGTGCAATCAACGAATCACGTCCTGCGTTAATCAAAGATTGTGCTGAGGCAGATGCTGCTAATGACGCTTCTTGTGACATCGCTACTGAACGGCCCGCTTCAATCAATGATTGTGCGGCTGAGTTGGCCGCTGATGATGCCAACGTTGACTCCTGTGACGCGTCCGCTGAGCGTCCTGATTCGATCATTGACTTTGCACTAGCAGATGATGCTAGTGACGCTTCTTGTGATGCATCTGCTGAACGACCTGACTCAATCATCGATTGCGCCGCTGAGTTGGCCGCTGATGATGCCAACGTTGACTCCTGTGACGCAGCTGCTGAGTGTCCTGATTCAATCATTGATTGTGCGGCTGAACTCTCTGCGGCCGATGATGCTAGTGACACCTCTTGTGACGCATCCGCTGAACGGCCTGACTCAATCATCGATTCTGCGGCTGAACTCTCAGCTGCTGACGACGCCAATGATGCTTCTTGCGATGCATCTGCTGAGTGGCCTGATTCAATCATTGATTGTGCGGCTGAACTCTCTGCGGCCGATGATGCTAGTGACACCTCTTGCGACGCATCCGCTGAACGGCCTGACTCAATCATCGATTCTGCTGCTGAACTCTCTGCTGCTGATGACGCCAATGATGCTTCCTGTGATGCATCTGCTGAGTGTCCTGCGTCAATCATTGATTGCGCTGCTGAATTCTCTGCTGCTGACGTCGCCAATGATGCCTCTTGCGATGCATCTGCTGAGTGTCCTGATTCAATCATCGATTCTGCTGCAGCTGATGATGCTAGCGATGCCTCTTGCGATGCATCCGCCGAACGACCCGCATCAATCATTGATTGCGCTGCTGAATTCTCTGCTGCTGACGTCGCCAGTGATGCTTCTTGTGATGCATCTGCTGAGTGTCCTGATTCAATCATCGATTCTGCTGCAGCTGATGATGCTAGCGATGCCTCTTGTGACGCATCTGCTGAACGGCCGGCGTCGATCATTGATTGCGCTGCCGCTGATGATGCCAATGATGCTTCTTGTGATGCATCTGCTGAACGGCCCGCATCAATCATTGATTGCGCTGCCGCTGATGATGCTAGCGACGCCTCTTGTGACGCATCCGCTGAACGACCCGCATCGATCATTGATTGCGCTGCTGAACTCTCAGCTTGACTAGAAATTTGAGATTGAACCAACGAATTAGCAATTGACGCTGATGTTGATGCTGAAATCGACGCTGACTCTGAAGCCGCAACTGAATTAGCAATTGACGTGGCAATTGAATTTGACGTGGCAACAGATTGGCTTACCAAATTGCTCTCATACGAGTTAACAATGCTATTAACATCAGAAACGTTAGCTGCACTATCAATACCTGAAGTTGCATTTGTCACGTCGGCTGCTAGGTCGCTATCTGATACCTTACCCGAATTAGCACCTGCATCGACATTAATTTGACTCAACGCTGAATCCTTAGCTGCTGACGTCGCCAAAGATTGGGCCATTGATCCGTACGATGAACGTCCTTGATCCATTAAGTTACTTGCAAAGAAGCTATTAGCATCTGATACAACGGCCGTTTGATTTGCTGCTGTCGAACCAGCTGGTAAATCAATTGGCTTATAAGCGTTAATTGCATCAATCATCTTTTGCAACAAGTTACCTAACGTCTGTAACTCCAGCCCCAGGCTATCAGGGTGAGTTTGATTAGTCGCCTCAGCAACAAGCGCCTGGTAGGCTGGTTCCTTCACACTAGCTGGCACACCATCATGTGTTGCCTTGGCGTAAACTGATCGCACGTCAGACATAAATGCCCCAATTTGATCGTCCCAAGACTGCTTCGTTGCCGTTTTCATTTGCTCAGCGATATCGTTCAATTTCTTAACTGTATCGCGCACATTAGTTGAGGATGGCTTTCCTGCTTCAGCCATCCCCTGGTTGAACAAGTCATCAACATCCGAAGAATGAATACCAATTCGTGCAGCGTCGCTTTTGGCATCCACGATCTTTTGAGCAGCTTGATGAATTTGATCAGCCTTATAATCATTAATCTTCTTTTGGAAATCATCCACTTGTTGTTGCAAGTTGTTAACTTGAATATGGATGTTATCGTAATGGTCATCAAGTGCATCATTTTCAATGGTATCCATACCGGCCAAAATCTTCGTTGCCGCATCATTAATTGCCTTAAAATCAGCACTCTTTACTGAAGCTGGTACACCATCATGTGTTGCTTGATTATTATCATCAACCGCCTGGGCAACAACTGCATGCACAGTGCTGTCCACGTAAGCTAGGTCTGCTTGCTGCATCTTGGTAAAGAGATCTTGCAATACCTTAACTTCGTCAGCATCAGCACTCTTTGATGGCGTCGTCTCTTCTGCTACAATCTCGTTGTATACATCCTTAATCACTGCAGCCGGAATACCAAATCGGCCGTGATTTTGATAGTAATTTTGAATGCGGTTTTCAAGGTCCGTCAAATCATTACTTTGTGCTGGTGTCTTATCACCTGCCATATCAGGTGCTTTTGTATCATCAAAGTCATTTGCATTAGTCAAATCATTGACGACACCACCAAGTGCAATGACGTGTGCCTCAACCGCCTTAGGATCGTGTTGATTTGCAAGGTGCAAATCCTCGAACAAATCATTGTATCCCTTCGTTGCTGGGTCAACCGTTTTCAGTAAACGTAATGCTTCTTGCACAATTGATACATAGTGCAATAACTGGGCGTCGGCTGAGACAACACCAGCATAATCCCCACGACCAGCTGCATTGTGACCATCCAAAACCGCATTTCGAACGACATCATCCATAAACATAAATTGATTGAATGTTGCGTCCTTTTGCAGTTCAACTTCTTGCTTCTGCCAAGCTGCATAATCAGCGTTTAGTTTCTGATTAGCTGAAACAACGTTGTTAGTGCTTGTCAAAGCAACTGAATCGCTCGATGAACTATCTGTTGTCTGTGCAAATGCAACGTTATTCTTCACATTAGTTAATGTGTTTGCAACGGGGCCGCCGACCATCAATGACACTGCAAATAGTGCCAGGCCACGGGTGACCCACTGCTTACCATCCTTGTACATCTTGAAGTGTACTTTTGTTTGGCGATTGGTTTCTTTATCAACCATTCCTCTTTTTACCCACTTTCCTCTGTATAACCATACCGTTTGCGTTAAGTCTTCATTAAATAATGAAGTAACCATACCTAACATTAACAAAGAGCATGATAACACTATACTTTCGTCAGCGGAGCAATTTACTATTAAGCGGGAATTTTCAGTCCCGCAGTGTATATTTTGGTGAACTATTCTCGACAACAGTGTCTCAAAACCGGGAAATTTTAAGGTTCATTTATCCTTTCCAATGGAAATACGTATATACCATTAACCAATTTATTCTAAAAAAACAGGACCTTCTCAAAAAGGAGAAAGTCCTGTTTTTAATCGTTATTTTGGCTTAGTCCAACGTTGCGGCCAAGTCCTTGATGTATTGCTTCAAAGCTTCACCCGTTTGTGGGTGGTTCAAACCATATTCGATGTTAGTCGTCAAGAAACCAATCTTTGAACCAATGTCAAAACGCTTACCCTTGAATTCGTGGGCGTATACGTGTTGACGCTTGTTCAATGAATCGATGGCGTCCGTCAATTGGATTTCGTTACCCTTACCAGGCTTCGTGTTCTCCAATTCTTCGAAGATCTCAGGCGTCAACAAGTAACGTCCGATGATTGCCAAGTCTGAAGGTGCATCTTCTGGCTTTGGCTTCTCAACGAATGAGTTAACTTGGTGCAAACCGTCTTCAACTTCCTTTTCAGGTGCAATTACACCGTATTCAGAAACTTGCTCGTGAGGCACCTTCATAACAGCCAACGTTGACTCTCCCGTTGTGTTGTAACGGTCGATCAATTGCTTCGTCAATGGCGTCTCATCTGCCATCAAGTCATCACCCAACATAACCACGAATGGCTCGTCGCCGATAAATGACTTGGCCGTCAAAACAGCATCTCCCAAACCACGTGGGTGTGATTGACGGATGAAGTACAAGTTGATGTCAGTCGTCTCTTCAACCAACTTCAACAATTCATCCTTACCCTTTTCCTTCAAGTTGTTTTCCAACTCAGGGTTTGAATCGAAGTGATCTTCGATTGAACGCTTTGACTTTCCATCGACGATAACAATATCTTCGATACCTGAAGCCAAAGCTTCTTCGATGATAAATTGAATCGTTGGCTTATCAACAATTGGCAACATTTCCTTGGCCAAGGCCTTAGTTGCTGGCAAAAAACGAGTTCCCAAACCTGCTGCTGGGATAATAGCCTTACGTACTGGCTTCATATGAATTTACTTCCCTTCTTGTGAAACTGGACGACCCATCAACTCATTGATGGCTTCCTTGATATCTTGACCTTCGTACAAGACGCGATAAATTGTAGATGTAATTGGCATTTCAACGTGCTTCTTCAAGGCTAGCTCGTGCGCAACCTTAGTCGTTGAAATACCTTCGATGACCATCCCCATGTTTTCGACGATGTCATCAAGCTTCTTACCTTCACCCAATTGCACCCCTGCACGATAATTACGTGAGTGCACTGATGTGGCAGTAACAAACAAATCACCAACGCCTGACAAGCCCATGAATGTAATTGGGTTCGCACCGAATGCTTGACCCAATCGGCTAATTTCAGCCAATCCACGAGTGAACAATCCTGCCTTGGCGTTTGCATCAAATCCCAGGCTCTCAAGGGCCCCTGCACCAATAGCAATCACGTTCTTGAGAGCCGCCCCAAACTCGGCTCCAATCAAATCAGTGTTCGTGTATACACGGAAGACATTATTAGTAAAAGCTGCTTGCACACGTTCGGCAGTTGCCAAATCTTCGCTAACAGCTGATACCAAAGTTGGGTCATGCTTGATAACCCCTTCAGCGTGTGATGGACCAGAAATAATTCCAAGTCCCAAACGTTGCGTCGCTGGTACCTCTTCAGCAAGCATCTCTGATGCGCGCTTATAAGTACCAGGCTCCAATCCCTTTGTTGCGGCAATCAACACAATTTGTTGATCCAACTCTGCCAAGACTTCAGACAAGTGCTTTGATACCTCACGTGTGGCCTTCGTTGGCACGACGCTCAACACGATGGTTGCATCACGCACAGCCTCAGTCATATCTGCAGTGGCAACGACACCCTCGTCGAGTGGGTTATCACCAAGATACTTGCTGTTGCGGTGTTGCTCATTAATCTCAACTACTTGTTCAGGCTTGTACGTCCAAAGACGCACGTCATGCCCGTTCTCGGCAGCAACATTTGCGAGGGCCGTTCCCCATGAACCGGCGCCAAGCACTGCAATCACTTCATTGCTCACAATGTTCCTCCTTGTTGTTAGTGCTGGTCTGACGCCAAAACTAACACAATAATAATACCATAAACCATTAATTTGAAAATGCTTTAAAGTGAAAAACCCCGTCACAACGGGGTTTTCTTAATAATTTCGCTTAATTTTCCGAATTTTCGGCAATTAGACGATTTAAATTATCATTAAATGTTTCCGTTGCATCAAAGCCCATCTTCTTAGCACGGAAATTCTTAGCTGCCGTTTCAATCAAAACAGCCAAGTTACGACCGGTTTGAACTGGCAACACAAAGCGTGGCAAATCGACACCTTGGATGCGAATGTTCTCTTCACCATTTCCAAGACGGTCAACCTTTTGATCATCTGTCCACTTAGCCAAGTGCAAGTTAAAGGCAATCGTTGCGTGTGAACGCACCGCACCAGCACCAAACAAGTTCATGACATCAATAATCCCAACACCACGCAATTCCATCAAATTACGCAAAATAGCAGGTGGCTCACCAACAAGGCGTTCCTCATCTTGCGCGTACACGTCAACACGATCATCCGCAATTAAACGGTGACCACGTTGCACCAATTCTAGCGCGGTTTCAGACTTACCAACCCCTGAATCACCGGTGATCAGCACACCAAGTCCAAAGATATCAACCAGAACCCCGTGAACTGATTGGCGTTCAGCCAAACCACCACTTAAGAAGTAAGTCATATTCGACAAAATTCGTGATGATGTCAAATCAGTTGCCAATACCGGAATCTTCGCCTCAATTGCCGCTTGCATAAACTCTTCGGGCAATTGGCGTCCGGTTGAAACGACAAAAGCTGGTGTATTGGGTTGCATCATCTTGCGTGCAACCATCAATAACTCATCGTGGTTCATACGGTGGGCAAATGACGTTTCCGTAATTCCCATCAATTGCACGCGTTCTGGTGCATAGTAATTGAAGTACCCGGTCATTTCCAAACCAGGCCTTGAAATATCTGCCGTTGTAATTTCGCGATCCAGATACTCCTCACCAGCCACCAAGTTTACGTGCGTGTTGGCCAGCAAATCTTTAACTGTAATCTTCTTTGCCATATCCGTTGTCTTCCTTATTTTTCAGCGTCGTCTTTACGACTAAAGTAACTTGAGATAATCAAATTAACAATCGACATCACCACTGCGATGAAAACCGCCCAGCCAAAACTAGCAAAGCGGAACCCATCCCCAATAATCTGCGAAGCGAGCCAAAGTACTACCCCATTCACGATCAACCCAAACAAGCCAAAAGTTAAAATAGTAAATGGCAGCGCCAATATTTGGAGCACAGGCTTCACCAAAGCATTTAACACACCTAAGATTAATGCTGCTAAGATGGCTGTCACAAAGTTACTAATGTAAAGACCTTGGTGGAACAATCCCGCCAAAGCAAGCAACATCACTGTATTGATTAGCAATCGTTGCCAAAACGAGAAACGACGAAAAGTAACTGTTTTCATATTCATCCCCCAGGTTTTAATACTTTCATTATAGCAAACCATATCGCAACATGTTATGAAGAAACAATAAAACGCCATTTGCATCACACAAATGGCGTTTTTTCAAACTACTGTTGTTTTGGTGTAAACAGATTATCAAATGGTGATTGTCCGTTATTAGCCACCTGTGTCAAAAACATTTTTACCGCTTGTTGCGTTGTTAAACCATTGCGACGAAATACCTCATCGGCTGCATTACGAATTTCTTCTTCAATACGAATTTGAATTAGCTTCTCCATGGTCATATCCCCCAATCGCATGTAACTTACATACATATTATAGCGCATAAAACTACATATGACCTTAAATTGGCTATTTTCAGGACACAATTGGATGCAAAAAACGCCGGTCCGAAGACCGACGTTTTCCGCTTGGCAATGCTAGAATTGACATGCTCTAGCTCATGTGGTGGTTGCCCACCAGTCAACGTACACCAACGGTCGAAACCGAAGTTAGTCATGTGCAGAGAAGCGAGTTCCACAACTCCCTATCTCATCCTCCAGCAATGCGGCTGTTATATGAGGACCGTTTACAAAGATCAGAACATGATCTTCTCGACTCATCGCATAACAATTAGTATACACACTCTGCTAACCATGTGCAAGTAAAAGAAATTCGGACACGCAATGACAAACTTTCACAACATTTTAGGCTATAATGCAAATGAAATCACAAAAACCAATCACTGTTTAATCTCATAAATATCTCACGGTAAACGCTTACATTATTGTATCATTAGGTATATAATAAAATACATCAAAGGAACACATACATATGTGCTTCCTAAGGATTACAAAAGGATGGTACAGAACCATGGCAGAAGATAAGATTGCATACAAGAACATTTTGGCGCCCGTTGACGGTTCAAAGATTTCAACGGTGTTAGTTGAGAAGGCAGCTGCGGTTGCCGTTCGTAACAACACGACGTTGGATTTGTTGTACGTCATCGATACAAACTCATTGTCAGGCTTGGCCGGCATGTCAATTTCTGGTGATGTGGTTTACCAATTGGTACAAGACGCCGAAGAAAAGTTGGCTAAGTACCAAGAACTTGCTCACAACGAAGGCGCTAAGGATGTTAACATCCACGTCCGTTTTGGTTCACCAAAGACGGTTATCGCCCGCGACTTCCCTGCTGACCACGGTAACGAATTGATCATGCTTGGTAAGTCAGGCTTGAACACGTTGGAGCGTTTGTTGGTTGGTTCAGTTGCCTCATTCGTTGTTCAAAACGCCAAGTCAGACGTTTTGATTGTTCAATAGTTAAAAGAACAAGAAAGACGTCGACCAAACTCGCAGGTTGATGTCTTTCTTTTTTTGGACACATAACCATCTAGCCCTTTTCTATAACTAGTGGTATGATAATATCCATCAACGTTTTATTAAAATGTTATTAGAGTAATTTTTAATTTCTCATTATTCGATAAAGTCGAGGATCCATCTATGAAGATTATCGGTAACACGTTGGAGACGATTCACAAGTTTCGTCACGAGAATGTTAGTCAGCGTCTAGTGTCAGATCCATTTTTGGCAACTAAAGCTGCATTGGGTGCAAATCGTAATATTAAATTGCAACTCTTGTACTTAGACACAAACGACACCTTCTACTTGGTAGAAAACACCTCATCAATTGCACGTTCATTGCAATATAATGATGGTGCCGTGATTGTAAGTGAATGGTCAACGGTTGATTTTATCGCTTTGATGCAAAGCTATGATAAGCCCGGCTTTGATAACTATTTCCAACTTTTGGTCAACAACACCGCTGCTGCGCGTGATGCCCAAACGGAAAGTGCTGGTTAACGTAAAAATGCCATGTCTCAACTTCGAGGCATGGCATTTTTTATGAATGCTTTACTTTGCTTCCTTCACAACATCGATTGATGTGACCTTAACTGGATCAACTGGCTTTGACTTTTCGCCTGACCCATTATCCTTTACCTTCTGGTCAGCAATCTCATCAACAACCTTCATCCCAGAAATAACTTGGCCAAAGACCGTGTAAGATCCGTCCAATGATGGATTTCCACCCTTCTTGTAGGCTTGGAAGATCTTTTCTGGATAATCAGATTGGCTAATCTTGCTTGTTTGATCATCGCTGTTTTGGTTAATGAAGAATTGTGAACCGTTGGTATCAGCACCAGCGTTGGCCATTGATAGGGCCCCACGAATGTTGAATAGTGACTTACTGATTTCGTTCTTGAAACCATTCCCACTATCAATCTTCTTATTCTTGCCCTTCCAAATTGACGCACCACCTTGGCCAGTTCCCTTGGGGTCACCACCCTGAATCATAAAGTCCTTTACAACACGGTGGAACGTTGTGTTGTTATAGTAACCTTTTTTAGCGTGCGTAATGAAATTCTTAACTGCCAAAGGTGCATACTTGTTGAACAACTTAATCTTGATGTTCCCCTTTGACGTATGCATCACCACTTCACTCTCGTTCTTGGCGACCTTTGTAGAAAGTTGTGGTGTTGGTACATTTGGTTGTTGTGCTGACTTCATGGCAAAGCCAACACCCCCAGCAACCAAAATGACAGCCACAACGGCAATAATAATTTCTGGTTTAATCTTTTTCATGGATTAAAACTCCCACCTGTCGTTATTCTGCTAAGACGCAGTACAACTAATTATACGTTGCTTAGCTTTAGAAAAACATCAAATTTCAGTAATCCATAAATAATTGTAAAGCTACTCGATAATTTTTTTGTCATCAAGTCGTTGCTTCAATATGTATCCGGGCAGGGAAGAACCCGGGTTTTAGAAACAAGAAAATTCGAGAGAGAACTTGCATCTAAGAGTAGGAAAATTTAGCTTAAAACGTGAGTAGCCGCATAATTAACCTATCAGGAGCGATGAAAAAATCCCTCCTGATAAGTTAGTTTACCTCTAATAAATCATCCACCATAAAATTTCCCGTACTATTATGTCACGTTCACTAATCAGAAATACCCCAAACTAATTCCCGGACACAACAAAAACGCTACTGAATCTTACATCCAGTAGCGTTTAGATTTAACGATTCGTCATCTTGAATTCCAAGAAGTAATCGTTGTATTGGCCGACCCAGTATGGGCCAAGATCTTGATACACTTCCAAGTGTGACAAGGTCTTTTCGGCTGGGTACCATTGCTTATCGTCACGAATCGACTTTGGCAACAGCGCCTTACCGGCCTTATTTGGTGTGGCATAACCAACGTACTCAGCATTCTTTGCTGCGTTTTCTGGTTGGCTCATGAAGTTCAAGAAAGCATAAGCGGCTGGCTTATTTTTAACCGTCTTGGGCATCACAATGTTATCGAACCAGAGGTTACCACCATCTGATGGCACCACGTAATGCAAGTGGCTATTTTCAGCAATCATTTCCGCTGCATCCCCTGAGTAATCCACCGCCAAGGCAGCTTCATCTTGGGCCATGTACATCTTGATTTCATCGGCGACAATCGCCTTCACATTTGGCATCAAAGTGTCCAACTTTCCCTTCGCTGCGGCCAATTCAGGAATACTTTTAGTATTCACCGACTCGCCACTTGAAGCAAGCGTCATCCCCATGATGTCACGTGATGAATCAATCAACATGATTGAATTCTTGTACTTCGGGTTCCATAAGTCGTTCCACGTCTTAATGTCGCCCGCCTTAACATATTTGTCGTTATAAACAATTCCCAACGTACCCCAGAAATAAGGTACTGAGTATTGATTGCCACGATCAAATGGTTGGTTCATGAAGCGCTTATCATAGTTGTTCAAGCCTGTTAACTTACCGTGATCAAGCTTAACCAACATATGGGCCTTCTTCATTTTTTGAATCATATAGTCTGATGGCACCGCTAAATCATAGTGCGTCCCACCTTGTTTAATCTTTGTGTACATCGCTTCGTTTGAGTCAAATGTCTCATAGTCCACTTTGTACCCCGTTTCCTTTTGGAACTTTTTAATCAGTGACGGATCAACGTAGTCACCCCAGTTGTAAATCGTCAAGGTCTTATTTGAACCGGTCTTCAATCCTGATTCAGCCGACTTTTGTAGCGCAACGTTAATACCGAACAACAAAGCGACAACGGCCAGGATAATCCCAGTTAACCATGCTAATCTCTTCATTATTGATGCACCACCATTCCTGCTGCGCCACCACGCTTCTTCTTACTTGATTTCACGCTGTAGTTTGAAATGAAGTAGTAAACGATTACCAACAGCAATGATAACAAGAACATCAACGCTGACAGCGCGTTAATTGACAAATCGATTCCTTGACGGGCACGTGAGTAAATTTCAACTGACAACGTTGAGAAACCATTACCTGTTACGAAGAACGTCACTGCGAAATCATCAAGTGAGTACGTAATCGCCATAAAGAAACCAGCCAAAATACCAGGCCAGGCATATGGCAACACCACACGTGACAATACTTGATAGTTTGAGGCACCCAAATCACGGGCCGCATCAATCAAGGCTGGGTTCATTTCATTCAAACGAGGCAAAACCATCAACACAACAATTGGAATTGAGAAGGCAATGTGGGACAAGACCACTGATCCGAAGCCCAAACTCATGCCAATCATCGTGAAGAAAATCAGGAAGCTGGCACCGACGATAACATCAGGTGACACCATCAACACGTTGTTCAATGACAATAATAGATTTTTCGTCGTCCGGTGCTTGGTATTGTAGATGCCCAAAGCACCAAAGGTTCCAATCAACGTTGCCAACACTGATGACAGCAAAGCCACGATAAACGTGTTGACCAAGATTTCCATCAAGCGTGTATCCGCAAACATGTCCTGGTAGTGACGCAATGAAAAGCCGTCAAAGCCATTCATATAGTCACCTTTATTGAATGAGTAGAAAATCAAATAAAAGATAGGCGCATACATCAAGATGAACACGAAGACCAAGTAAATGTACGACCACTTCTTTGGCTTATTATCCACGACGGCGACCTCCCTTCTTCTTACGATCACGCGTGAAGAACATTGTTGCAGCCATCGCGATAATCAAAATAACGCCGATGGTTGATCCCATTCCCCAGTTTTGCGTCACCAAGAAGTGCTCCTCGATGGCAGTTCCCAAGGTAATGACACGATTTCCACCAATCAAACGCGTAATCATGAACAATGACAATGTTGGAATAAAGACCGCTTGAATACCAGCCTTGACGCCACTCATTGACATTGGAATGATGACCTTAGTCAACGTTTGCCAAGGCGTTGCCCCCAAATCACGGGCTGCATTAATCAAACTACGATCTAATTCAACCAATGAATTGAAGATTGGCATAATCATAAATGGAATTTCAATGTACGCCGCCACAATCATAAATGATGTGTCCGTAAACATAATTTGATGTGGCCCAATACCGATGAATGACAAAAAGTTATTCACGGTGCCTGTCTTAGAGAACAGACCGATGAACGCATACGCCTTCAGCAGCAAGTTCACCCAAGTTGGCAAAATGACCAACAACAACCAGAATTGGGCATTCTTTAAACGGCTCATAATATAAGCCATTGGATAACTAATTAATAACGTAATTACCGTCACAATAAAGGCAAAGAACACGGAATTAAATGTCATCCGTAAATACGTTCCTGAGCTAAAATAGGTCGCGTAGTTGTCGAGCGTAAAGTGGCCGTAGATGTTGCCAAATGATTGCACAATCAACAGCACAACTGGCGCAACGACAAAGAGAACGAGCCACAAAATGTACGGAACGGTGTAGCTGAAAGTTCTCTTATTGCTCATCAGCGCCCTCCTCGTCTTCCTCAGAATCGTCGTATTGCTCCAATCGAGCATCGAAATCTTCTTCTGATTCATTCAAACGCATGATGTGGATATCTTCAGGGTCGAAGTACAACCCACGTCGCTCGCCAATAACAGCTGGGTTCGTCGCTTGAACTTGCCATTCATTTTGATCATCATCGTGCGCAGTGATTTCGTAGTAATCGCCACGGAATGATTGGTCATCAATCGTCACAACGAGCTTACCATCTTCTTCAGCAACCAAATCCAAGTCTTCCGGACGCAAAACGACTTCAACTTGTTCATTTGGTCGCATACCACCGTCGACGTTTTCAAATTCCTTACCGGCAAATGACACCAAATAGTCTTCGCGCATTACACCAGGTACAATATTTGATTCGCCGATAAAGTCGGCAACGAAATGATTGATTGGCTCGTCATAAATATCAACTGGTGTACCATTTTGAACGATTTCACCTTCGTTCGTGACGAAAATCCAGTCTGACATTGCCAACGCCTCTTCCTGATCGTGGGTCACGAAGATAAACGTGATGCCCAAACGCTTTTGGATTTCACGCAATTCGTATTGCATGTCCTTACGCAACTTGTAATCCAATGCTGACAATGGTTCATCGAGCAACAACACTTCAGGGTCGTTAGCCAATGCTCGCGCAATTGCCACACGTTGTTGTTGTCCACCAGACAATTCAGAGATTTCACGGTCCTCATAGCCACCCAACTTGACGAGTTCAAGCATTTCAGCGACCTTGGCCTTAATTTCATTCTTCGGTTTACCCTTAATCGACATTCCGAAGGCAACGTTCTCAAAAACATTCATATTTGGGAACAATGCATAGTTCTGGAAAACCGTGTTAACACGGCGCTTTTCAGCTGGAACGTCATTAATGCGTTCCCCTTCAAACAGGATGTCACCTGATGAGGCTTCCAAAAATCCAGCAATCAAACGTAAAATCGTCGTCTTACCTGATCCAGAAGGTCCCAACAAGGTATAGAACTTTCCTGCTTCGATTTCTAAATCGACAGACTTCAATACGACTGTATCATCGTATTGCTTAGCCACGTGCTTAAATTCAATAATGGGTTGTGCCAATTACTGAGTACCACCTTTCTTTACATAACCTTTATTTTACCAAAAATAAGCAATTTTGTATGTTACGGCACATAACAAAACGCACGCTCCGATAATTCGAAACGTGCGTTTTTTACTATTCTTCCCACAATGGTCGTAGGATTTTTTGATAGGCATCACTGAACTTACGATCACCAGCTAGCACAACAAAATCACTTAGATGCTCTTGTAAATCACGTCGCGCATGGGGGTGATCATGCAAAATAGCCGCGTAAATATCAAATAAGCGTTGCTGACCACGTCCAAACACCATCACATCAGCCGGATCAGTATCAGGCACCTGTGCCACCTGCAACAAGGTTTCTGCTAATTCTCGCTTCCCCAGCAAGATAGCCCGTAACAAAGGCCATTCGAAAATATCAAGCACCGTATTGCGGTTGATGTAACGTTGATCAACTTTCCTCATCGCCCGATTCAACAATTGTGCCCACATCTGAATACCTGCCGGATTTTCGATGTGCAACATGGCATACCGTGCCACACGGAACTCTGCGTACGTCCATGTTTCCATCGCCATCAATTCATCACTGATTGTCTTACTTAATTCAGCAGCCGCTGGACTTTGTAACCAATTCTGATGCACAAATAATCCATCCAAGGCCTTAAATTCGAAGTATGCCTCCAAATCCTTGCGTTGGTGATCAGTCTCGTATTTTAACTGCATTGATCTTGCAAGCGCATCATAGCCAAGTGGTTGAATGTGTTGCCAACTATATTGATACCAAGTCGAGTTAGTGACATTAATCAAACGGCGTCGCAAAACAACATCGATGTCGCTTGGCATCAGGTCTAATAGATGCATTAATTTCAATAATTCTTCTAGTTGCAGATAACCATTCTCATTGTAAGCCTTATATAGCTTGTAAGTCGAAACA
Source organism: Weissella cibaria KACC 11862 (assembly GCF_000193635.1). Lineage (GTDB taxonomy): Bacteria > Bacillota > Bacilli > Lactobacillales > Lactobacillaceae > Weissella > Weissella cibaria. The sequence continues at coordinate 68,344 of NZ_AEKT01000009.1, forward strand.
CCAGCATCAACAACCATACCAGGCGTCACATGTTTTTGTTTTATAATCCAGCGGAACACGTCACCATAGTGATTAAACATTTCTTCTGGTGGTAACGTTGAAAACTTCGGTAGTTGCACATGTTCATTCGGCTTTACCCAAAACTTTGACGCACCAACTTGGAATTCAGTCCACAACGCGCTCAAATCGAGGCTCATTAAGCGCGTCTTCATCACTGCAATTTGATGTGTCTTGGCGCTTAAAAGCAATGTTGTCATTCGGTTAGTCGTCGTAAACGTCACCCCATCAGTGGTTGTCTTTAGCAATTGCATGACTTGCTGCAGTAATCGCAGTTCCATATATTGTGGTTCTGTATATTGATTTAGGATTGTTTCAATTACAAACATCGTACTATTGTAACTACGATTCTCCGGCTGTAAGAGTAATTTATCAATTGCAGCCATGTGAATCGTTAATACCAAATCATAAATATCACTATTCAAAAAATTCTGAAAATTAGCCATGCCAGCAGCGTAACGAACATACAATAATTTGAACTTATCAGCTGAGATGGTCGGTGCAATTAATGCGAAGCCAACCAAGTCAATAAGTGTGAAAGCCTCCAAGGTTACTAAACGCTGGAAAATAGCCTCATCTTGATCTCGTTTGATATTATCTTCACGCAATGCAAGTGCATAGGCAAAAATCAACCGCCGAAAATCGGTATCCTGTTCATCTGATCCGTTCGCGCGATCAGTCAATTCCGCAATATCTGTTGTTAACAACCAATGTAGCGTAATATCCTGTAGACACGCTTTATTGGTCAACTGACCCAATTCTGCGAATGATAGGGTCAGCGCGTCCATAATCGTCATAATGTCAAACATCGGCATATCAATTTCACCATCGATAAACCGATAATAGCGGGACTTACTAATGCCCAAATCTGCTATTTGCGCTAAAGAGATATGTTTCTCTCGCCTCACATCATTGATCACTTGACCAATTGTCTTTAACATAGCAAAACTCTCCTCTAAACTCTGCGACTCTCTAAAAAAAGCGGTTCAAAACACTCCTGTTTCAAACCGACTCACGGGGATGTTGCTAGTCCAATTCTTATTAGTAGTGAGAATTGAGGTAAATCAGACTAACAACACCTTTGATTATAACAATACGGCAGTTTTGTCCCGATTATTTCCCGTTTATTAATACATGTCGCTTACTATTTAAGCAGATTGTTGAAAAAAAGGCCACGAAATCGGACTGGAACCAAACAAAAAAGGATGAAGATAACTCGAAAGAATTATCTTCATCCTTAATTTTTCAACTCAATTAGTAAGTGAGTCGCTGGTAATTAAAATTACTCAGCGTCTGAACCCTTACCGTACTTTGAGATGATGTCTTCTTGAACGTTCTTAGGAACAGCTTCGTAGTGGTCAAAGGCCATTTGGAAAGTTCCACGTCCTTGCGTAGCTGAACGCAAAGTCGTTGCATATCCGAACATTTCTGAAAGAGGAACCTTAGCGTGGATCATCATTGAGTTACCACGTTGCTCTTGTCCTTCCAACATACCACGACGGGCAGAAACGTGACCCATTGCATCACCCAAGTTATCCTCAGGAACAACGATGTCAACCTTCATGATTGGCTCCAAGATAACGGCACCAGCAGTCTTTGCAGCTTCCTTCAAAGCCAATGATGCAGCAATCTTAAAGGCAGCTTCTGATGAGTCGACATCGTGGTATGAACCATCGTACAACTTAGCCTTCAAGTCAACCAATGGGAATCCAGCCAAAGGACCATTGTTCAATGAGTCCTTCAAACCAGCTTCAACTGAAGGGATGTATTCACGAGGAACCACACCACCAACGATGGCATCTTCGAACTCGAATCCGGCACCTTCTTCGTTTGGTGAGAATTCAATCCAAACGTCACCGTATTGTCCCTTACCACCTGATTGACGCTTAAAGTAACCACGTGCTTGAACAGTTTGCGTGAATGCTTCACGGTAAGCAACTTGTGGCGCACCAACAGTAGCTTCAACGTTAAATTCACGACGCAAACGGTCAACGATGATGTCCAAGTGCAACTCACCCATTCCTGAGATCAACGTGTCACCAGTTTCTGGGTTCGTCTCAGCACGGAATGATGGGTCTTCTTCAGCCAACTTCTGCAAAGCAGTTGACATCTTGTCTTGGTCAGCCTTCGTCTTTGGCTCGATAGCCAATTGGATAACTGGGTCAGGGAACTCCATTGACTCCAAGATCAATGGGTGATCCGTAGCAGTCAATGAGTCACCAGTCGTCGTATCCTTCAAACCGATCAAGGCAGCGATATCACCTGAGAACACTTCGTCGATTTCAGTACGGTTCGTAGCGTGCATTTGTAGCAAACGACCAACACGCTCACGCTTTCCCTTAGACGTGTTCAAAACGTATGAACCTGACTCCAAAGTACCCGTGTAAACACGAACGAAAGTCAAACGTCCAACGAATGGGTCCGTCATAACCTTAAATGCCAAAGCCGCGAATGGCTTGTCATCGTCGGCAATCAAGTCAACTTCTTCTTCAGTATCTGGGTCCGTTGCGATGTATGGCTTAACGTCCATTGGTGATGGCAAGTAGTCAACAACCGCGTCAAGCATCATTTGCACACCCTTATCCTTGTAGGCTGAACCTGCAAGAACTGGGTAGAACTCCAAAGCGATCGTTGCGCGACGGATAGCAGCCTTCAATTCTGCTTCAGAGATTTCTTCTCCGCCCAAGTACTTTTCCATGATATCGTCATCAACATCAGCGATGGCTTCAACCAATTCGTTGTACTTCTCCTCTGCCAACTCAGCGTAGTCAGCAGGGATTTCGCGCTTCTCCCACTTTTCACCCAAATCATCGATTGGGTACAAAGCAACCTTTTCAATCAAGTCGATGATGGCTTCAAAGTCATCTTCGGCACCGATTGGCCATTGAACAGCCTTTGCGTTAGCGTCCAAACGTGACTTCAATGAGTCAACTGACATTTGGAAGTCAGCACCCATCTTGTCCATCTTGTTAACGAAGACGATACGAGGTACTTCGTACGTCTCAGCTTGACGCCAAACTGTTTCAGTTTGTGGCTCAACACCGGCAGCACCGTCAAGAACGGCAACCGCACCGTCAAGAACACGCAATGAACGCTCAACTTCGATAGTGAAGTCCACGTGTCCTGGCGTGTCGATGATGTTAACACGGTATGGTTCCTTGTCGTATTGGTCGTGGAATCCACGCCAAACGGCAGTCGTGGCAGCAGATTGGATCGTGATTCCACGTTCCTTTTCTTGATCCATGAAGTCCATTTGTGAAGCTCCGTCGTGAGTCTCACCAATCTTGTGGATCTTACCAGTGTAGTACAAAATACGCTCAGTCGTCGTCGTCTTACCGGCGTCGATGTGCGCCATGATACCAATGTTACGAGTACGTAGCAATGGGTATTCACGCTTGTTAGCCATGAGTATTTCTCCTTGAAATTCTATTACATCCAACACATGTTAGTTGCGTTGGTTCTATTATACCGTAAGTTATACAAAAATGGCTACTGTCATATCGACTGTAGCCATCAATTGGTTATTACCAACGGTAGTGTGCGAAGGCACGGTTGGCTTCAGCCATCTTGTGCGTGTCTTCACGCTTCTTAACAGATGCACCAGTGTTGTTGGCAGCATCCATGATTTCCTTAGCCAAACGCTCATCCATCGTGTGCTCACCGCGAGCGCGTGAGTATTGCACCAACCAGCGCAATCCCAACGTTACACGACGTTCTGGACGAACTTCGACAGGAACTTGGTAGTTAGAACCACCGATACGGCGAGCCTTAACTTCCAATACAGGCATGATGTTGTTCAAAGCTTCTTCGAACACAGCCAATGGCTCTTGACCAGTAGCTTCCTTGATACGATCGAATGCTTCGTACAAGATAGTTGAAGCAGTTCCACGCTTACCATCAAGCATCAAGCGGTTGATCAAACGTGAAACAAGCTTTGAGTTGTAAATTGGATCAGGCAGAACTTCAGCCTGCTTAGTGTAACCCTTACGTGGCATTTTATATGTCCTCCCTTAATTACTTCTTCTTAGGACGCTTTGCGCCGTACTTTGAACGTGATTGCATACGACCGTCAACACCGGCAGTATCCAAAGCACCACGGATGATGTGGTAACGAACTCCAGGCAAGTCCTTAACACGTCCACCACGGATCAAAACAACAGAGTGTTCTTGCAAGTTGTGGCCGATTCCTGGGATGTATGCCGTAACTTCGATCAAGTTTGAAAGACGCACACGGGCGTACTTACGCAAAGCTGAGTTAGGCTTCTTAGGAGTCATCGTTCCGACACGAGTTGCAACACCGCGCTTTTGTGGTGAAGAAACATTAGTCGTCTTCTTTGATTGTGAGTTGTAACCGAAGTTCAAAGCTGGTGACTTTGACTTCGTGCTCTTTGACTTACGAGGCTTACGAACCAATTGGTTAATAGTAGGCATGTCTAAGAGTCCCCTTTCAATTTTCTATATAATGTGTAGTCCACATTTCCAGGCGTGTCATTTAATAACAAGTCTAAAAACGTAGCTGAATGGTACTTTTCGTTCACGAGTTCAGCACGTCGCGTCACCGCAAACACCCTGCTCACTAAAAGCACAAATAATAATATAACACTGCTTACTAAATGTTGCAACCCTTTTAGTCGTTTAAAAATGCCTTTATATAGGCATTCATTTTGCAAACAATTCCGGGCGTGTCTTTTTTGGAAAAACTGCGCCATATCACGTCTTTAATCAGCAAACAGACAAAGGATGACGTTATGCACTATTTAGAAGTCTTCATTATTATGCCACTTTTCATCTTAGCAAAACAAGATTGGCAAATGAAATTAATTGATTCGCGCTGGTTAGCCTGTCCAACTTTCATTGCTTGTTTACAGCATGATCTCCCCTGCCTAACTATTTTTGTGGCATATATCGTTGCTTTAATAATAAATCGCCACCTCCAAGAGAAATTTCTTGGAAATGGCGATTTAGATATATTAGCAGCTGGTGCCTGTTGGTTGACTGGAACCGACTGGTTGCTTTGGCTGACATTAGCCTGCTTGCTCCAACTGCTACTTGCTAATTATTGCAAGGCTGAACAACTCCCGTTTGTCCCGGCCCTGACAATTAGCTTCATCTGGATTATTGTCGGACAAAATGCCCTGGCGTCACTTCAACCCATGATGTGCCAACCGTAATGGTTTGCCGTTGCTGCGCGATTAGTGGTTTACCAATCGATGGGATTGCAGCAAGCAACTCTTGCGTATACGGATGTAACGGGTTTTCAAAGATTGCCGCCGTTGGACCTAATTCAACTAAGTGGCCAAAGTACAACACCGCGACACGATCTGAGATGGCCTGCACCTTACTTAAATCGTGCGAGATAAACAAATAGGTCAACGCTTGTTGCTCACGCAATGCCATCATTAATGATAGGACTTGCGCCTGAATCGACACGTCTAACGCTGAAATTGGTTCATCAGCCACGATAAATTTAGGCTGACCGACAATCGCCCGGGCTATCCCGATGCGCTGGCGCTGACCACCGGAAAACGCTACTGGATATTTTTCACCGTCTGCCGGTGTTAGCCCCACCGCTGCAAGTGCCTGTGTTGCCATCTCAGTGGCAGTCGACAGATCAAAGTGTCGTCGTAATGGCTCACGGACCAATTCTAAGGCAGTATGCTTGGGGTTCAATGATTCATAGGGGTCCTGGAAAATCAGCTGCATGTCATCCATAACGGTCCGCCGATTGTGTTTCGTAATTGGCTGACCAGCGAAGGCTATTTCACCCGAAGTCGGCTGCAATAGTGACAACGCCACTTGACCGAGGGTCGTTTTCCCTGAACCGGATTCCCCCACCAAGCCAAGCGTTTCACCTTCGTAAATTGTTAAAGAGACATCATCTAGCGCCACTAACTCTGGTTTACCATGTCGCCCTGGGTATTGCACTGTAATATTTGTTAGTTTTAGTAACTCATTGGCCATCTGGTACACCCCCTAGGACACGATGTGTTGCCGACAACCAGATTTCTTCATGTTGTTGTCTATCGGTATGTGGCACAGTCTGTAAACTACTTGCGTGACCATCTGTTACGGCAGTTACCGCCGCTAATAAGGCCTGCGTATACGGATGTTGCGCCTGTTGGAAAATATCTGCGCTAGTCCCCGCCTCAACAATCTGACCATCACGCATGACTGCAACATTGTCTGCGACTGCTGAAATTACCCCTAAATCGTGGGTGATAAAAATGATCGTCAACTCCTCTGTCCGTTGCAGATCTTTTAACAAGGTTAAAATTTGTGCCTGAACTGTCACATCCAAAGCTGTGGTCGGCTCGTCTGCAATCAGGACATCTGGTTCCGCCAATAAGGCCATCGCAATCAAAACACGCTGCCGCAGCCCACCTGACAACTCATGTGGATATTGTTTTAGTCGTTGCGTTGGCTTGGGAATATTCACTTTTTCAAGTGCCTGCTCTGCCGCAGCTTGTTGTTGCAAACGTGAATACCGTGGATGGACTCGCTTAACCACTTCGGTTAAATGAAAGCCGATCGTCCGGACCGGATTCAAGCCCGTTAAAGGATCCTGAAAGACCATCGCCATTCGCAACTGCTGGTGTTGGCCAACCGGGCTATTTTCACCCGCGAGCTGCCAGACATCGGCAGTGGCGGTTGCACCCTTCGGTAACAGCCCCAGGATTGTGCGCATGGTCATCGTTTTACCAGAACCTGATTCACCGACTAGGCCTAATACTTGATTGGGCATAATCGTTAAATTCACCCCATTCAAAATAGGGACCATCGTACCCTGTTTGCTTGGAACCGTCACCGTCAGGCCCTGCATGTCAATAATAGGTTTAACCATGATTGTCCTCCGGTGATGTCATATCTCGTAGTAAATTACCCAGTTTATTAAAGGCTAAAACAGTCATGATGATAAACAAGCCCGGAATAATTGCCATGTACGGCGCATCCTGCAACCGTGACTGGGCGGCGTTCAGCAACGAACCCCATGAGGCAGCTGGGTCTTGAACCCCCATCCCCAAAAAGCTCAAAGCCGATTCCGTCATAATCGCATTCGCAATATTCGCGCCTGCAGCTGCCACAATAATTGGGGTCACCATCGGCAAAATATGATGCCACATGACATACCAAGGCGACATGCCGACAAATTGTGCGTACTTCACAAAATCTCGTTCCTTAACCGTGACCGTTTCGGCCCGAACTAAACGGGCAATCGACATCCATGAAAAGGCACTAATTACGATAATAATCGTAGTTAGCCCTGGTCGTAAGAATGCACTTAATACCACAACCAAGACCAACCATGGCACCGATGAAAACACATCTAGCAACCGCATCAAGGCCGTATCAGCTAGGCCACCGAAATAACCGGCCATCACCCCAATTGTGGTACCGAGAATAACCGATACCAACATTGCTAGGAAACCAACCCCCAACGAGATGCGACCACCATACACGACGCGGGCTAAATAATCCCGCCCCAAATCGTCAGTACCAAACCAATGTTGCCAGCTTGGTCCTTGAGACATGTGTACCACGTCGACCGCATTTGGATGTAAGGGCAAAATTGGTGCTAATAAGACAGCTAAGACCAGAACTGCCATTACAATCAACCACGTTAAGTAGGTTGGCTTTTGTCGAATGGTCATTTTAAATCGTTCGCGCATGATTACCTCCTAACCCGCGGATCAACCACGGTATAAAGGACATCTGCTAACAAATTACCGATTACCACCAACGTCGCTGACAACAACATGACCGCTAAAATAACCGGATAATCTAGCTTGACTGATGCATCCATCATGTAAGTCCCCACGCCTGGCCAACTGAACACCGTTTCTGTAATCATGGCGCCCGTTACGAGTAATGGTAACGATTGCCCAATTTGCGTCACAATTGGCAATAGGACATTTGGTAACACGTGGTGGAATAGAATTTGTCGTTCAGTTGCACCGAACGCCCGTTGGACCATCACATAATCCTGTTGGTATTCACCAATTGTTTTACTTTGGACATACCGTGCGAGCTCCGGGAAGTACGCCACAACCAATGTGATATACGGCAACACCATGTGCCACACAACGTCGAGTGGCTGATGCGCACTCCCCATTCCAAAGAGCGGGAATAAATTAGCTGCGTAGCCCAAGAAGTAAATTAGCAATAGTGCTATCCAGAATGACGGCGTTGCTAAACCAACCGCAGTCACCGTATCAATCACCCGACCTGCCCAACTTTGTGGTGCACGACCGCCGATCAAGCCTAGCACTGTTGCAATTACCACTGAGGTCGCATACGCAGGCAACACTAAGATGACCGTGTTGGGGATTCGTTCAGCCAACGCCTGACCAATATCTTGTTGGTTAATAATCGAGTGCCCAAAATGCCCCATGACAAAATTTTCAAGCCACAACACATACTGCGTCAGAAAAGGTTTGTCCAAACCATAACGTTCGCGTAATACATGAACAACACCAGGTGACATGTTAGGTTTAATGATTGCATCGACTGCATCAAATGGTGCGAGATGGATCATGCCAAAGACTAAAAACGAAATCACAATTAATAACGGAATCGCCTGCAGCAAACGACTAAAAATCGTTTTTAACATATGCGTCTCCCGTCTACTTTGACAACTTTGACCAGTCAGCAAATGTGTAAACTGGCAAAGTCTTCGCCTCAGAGAAGCCCTTGACGTCCTTATTCATCACCAAAATCTTCTTGTTATCAACAATTGGATACATCACTGCGGCATCCGCAATCTTTTGTTGTAACTTCTTGTACGTTGCTTGACGAGCAGACGCTGAACTCTCTAAATCGCCCTTCGTAAACAACTTATCAATAGTTGGATCCTTGTACTGCCAGTAGTTAGCAAAACCAGTTGACGTGTACAACGGCGTGTATTGATAAGGGTCCGTTCCCATGATGTAGCCATTCAAAAAGGCATCGTACTTGGTTTGATCCTTCTTGTGAATAGCTGTTGACAACGCGGTGGCATCAACCGCTTCAACATTCACCTTAATGCCAGCCTTACTTAATTGTGAGGCAATCAAGCTACCTTGAATTTTTTGTGCGGCATCCCCAGACGTATACCCTAAGTTAAGGGTTAGATTTTTCACACCCGCTTTGTTAAGGAGTGCCTTTGCTTTGCCGACGTTCGTCTTGTAAGCCGCAACATCAGTCGTCGCAAATGAATTCTTTGGTGGTAAGAATGAAGTTGGCGTATTGTAATACTTCTTATCGAGGTACGCCGCCTTATTCATTTCATTCTTATCTAGTGCATAGAAAATCGCCTGACGCACTGACTTATTTGCCAACTTCTTAACATGTGTATTCAAGCCCAAGTAACCCACACGATCCTCTGAGAACGCGTGTACGGCCAAGTCATGGCCCTTTAAGTTCTTCAACTCAGTTGGCAAAACGAACGATGCATCAACTTCGCCCTTCTTTAAAGCGATATCAGTCGTGTTCGGGTCGGTCAAAATGCGAAGTACCACGTGCTTCAACTTTGGCTTTTCACCAAAATAATTGTCATTACGGACAAAACGGACTTCTTGACCCTGCTTATAACTCTCTAATGTGTATGGGCCAGTACCAACATTGCCTGGCGTCAATGAACTACCTGAAAAATCTTTCGTATTTTCGTAAACGTGCTTCGGAATAATGAAATTCTCGGTTACCAAATTATTGACGGCTGAAGCTGACTTTTCAGGCAAAATAAACTTCACCTGATGATCATTAACCTTTTCAATCTGAATTGGCTTGTTATTAATATAGAATTTATCGGAATTGCCGTTCGCCTTATCAGCCAACTTTTGATACGTGAAGACAACATCATCTGCTGTGAACGGTTGTCCATCGCTCCACTTCACTCCTTGACGCAAATCGACTGTAATCGTCTTGCCATCAGATGAGACCGTATCCTTCGTTGCCAAAACAGGCGTCAATGAACCATTTTCTTCCACGTGGAATAATGGTGAGTATTGAATATTATCAAACGTTAAGCCCCAACGATCCGAAGTTGTGATTGGATTCGTTGATTCCAAATCACTGCTGATTGCGTAGGTAAATGTGTCTGACTTGCTATCCGCGAACACCGGGCTTAATGATCCCCCCACCGCCAATGCGACCGTGGTCAAAACCGATGCTGCTAACAATTGCTTCTTAATACTCATATTTTTATGCCCCTTGTATTTATGCTTAACATTGTTGTTATAAATTAATACAGGTGGCGACGACAACGAACAACCCTTTCCCCGGGCCATTCTGTTAACTGTTTGCGTCTCAGCCATACTGAAAAACGCGGTTGTTTGATTAACATCATGTTCCTCGTTCAAATTCTAAAATCGTTTCATACAAGCAGCAATATTAGCCCGTCATGAGAGAAGTGTCAAAAATTCTAAAACTCTCCTAATTTGCGGACGATTTTTAACTTTTAGTCTAAAACAATCGTTTTGAATCCGAGTCTGATGTTATCCTGTCGTCAGCCACACCTGACTTGTTACTCCTGGTAAACCGGTAAAACAATTTCGATTTTTGCACCGATTTGCTGTTGCAAAGCTGCTTCAAATCGGGCTAATGTTGCTGGCGAAACAGTGTCCGTCAAGATTGTGGCCCGGTGACTACGCACCCACATGGTTTTAATCCCGATTCGATTAGCCTGCGCAATGGCATCAATCTCATAAGTAGCTGGTGCCGTCACACGAATATAGCGGCCAGCCGCCGTCCCAGTAATTACTGGCTGTTGCAAAGCCTGCTTCTCATGCACCAGTTGACGGCCACACACGATGTCATGAACAATCGCAAGATCTGACAATACCGCACTTGCAGTCGGCTTAGCGCCAGCCCCTGGCCCAGTAAAAACTAAATCCTGAATATTACGTGTCTTTACCTGAACCGCGTTTTGCACATTATCAATTTTGCCGAGCAGATGCGCAGCCGGCACTAGGTGCGGTCCCACCGTCATGGCTAACTCTTGCCCAGTCCGCCGGGCAACCGCGAGTGGTTTGATAACATAGCCCAGTCGTTTTACTTCATCTAATACGGTTGCATTGATTTCCTGAATACCTTGGGTCGGAATCTGAGTCGTCACGACATTTGCACCGAAGGCTGTTTTAGCCAAAATCGCCAACTTATAACGTGCATCAAAGCCGGCCACATCATTAACTGGATTTGCTTCAGCGATGCCCATCCGTTGTGCTAAAGCCAATGCATCATCATAATTCATTGCTGCATCGCTCATCTGCGTCAAAATAAAATTACTCGTACCATTAATGATGCCGCCAACCTGCATTGTCTCGTCCCCAGGTAGTAGATTAGTCAGTGCATCTAAAATCGGAATTCCACCAGCCACCGACGCACCATAAAGCAACGCCAATTGATGCGCACTCGCAATTTTTTGTAACGTTTCCCCATAGGTTGCAATTAAATCTTTATTAGCTGTGATGACATGCTTACCTGAATGGAGCGCCCGTCGCAAATATCGATACGTTTCTGTCTGCCCACCCATCACCTCGATCACCACATCAATGTCCGAGGCGGTCACAATTGTGTCTGGGTTTGTCGTAAATTGCACCGTCGGATATAAAGTCATCCGCTGTTCGGTAATTTGGCGAACCGCCACACTGACAATTTGCATATCTGGAAACCGTTCGGTGTGCGCTTGTAAAAGGTCATAGACCGAACGACCAATTGTGCCAAAACCTAACATGCCAATTCGTATCATGCGCGCCCTGCTTTCTGAATCGCCTGGGCTAAATCTGCCCACAAATCATCCGCATCTTCCAAGCCGACGGATAAGCGAATGAGTTGTGGCGTAATCCCTAACCCAAGTCGCTGACTTTCCGGCATATCATGGTGCGTTTGCACAAATGGCACCGTAATCAAAGTTTCGACACCACCCAAACTTTCCGCAAAAGAACCAATCGTTAGCGCTTGTAAGAATTGATTGACATCATATGCCTCCGCTAAGTAGAACGAAATCATGCCACCCACGCCCGCATACAGCACTTTCTCAACACCAGCCAATGTCGCTAAACGTTTCGCCAATAACTGCGCGTTTTCAGTATGGACTCGCATGCGCACAGCCAATGTTTTCAACGAGCGGATCAGTAACCAACTGTCAAACGGATCCAGAACTTGGCCCGTGGTCGTCAGCTGGGTGCGTAAGGCATCTGACAAAGTCGCATCCTTGACCACGACCGCACCAGCTAAAATATCGTTATGGCCACCCAAATACTTAGTTGCGGAATGAACAACGATGTCAGCCCCTTCGGTCAGTGGGTTTTGATAAATAGGCGTTAAAAATGTGTTGTCGACAATGACTAAAATGTCTGGCCTGATTGCATGCACGACACTGGCCACCGCTTGAATATCAATCACCTTCATGGTCGGGTTTGACGGTGTCTCTATCCAAATTGCTTTTGTGTTTGGCTGGATGCGCAAAACTAATTCATCAATGTCTTGGCCATTCCACGTTTCATAGGCAATATCATACTGATCACGTAAAGTATCGAAGTAACGAAATGAGCCACCATATAAATCATCGCTCGTAATAAAGTGATCATGCGATTTCAGAATCGTTGATAGCACCAGCGTAATCGCTGCCATTCCTGAGCTCACCGCAAAGGCCTGTGTGCCATGTTCAATTTTGGCCAACTGAGCCTCCAACAGGTCGCGTGTTGGTGTTGTCATGCGTGAGTAATCATAGCCTGTCGATTCACCTAACCCAGGGTGGCGAAAAGCTGTTGAAAAATGTAATGGCGCGACCACCGCACCACTCCGGTCATCTTCCGACCCATTTGTCCCTTGTACTAACTGTGTTGCCACTTTAACCATTTGTAATTTCCTCGTCTTTCAACCATTGTTCAACAATATGTATCCCTTGTTCATGCCAGTGTGCCATCGGTCGCCCATCATCCCCGAAGTAACCAGTCGGCTTTGCAATCAGCATGCCCCGGCGCTGATCCCGACGAAATTCCATTGCCAAATTATTTGGACCATATTCGTAATGGCCAGTCACATAGACCGTCCGCGTTTGCTGGTTTTGAATAATTGTCGCGCCGGTCTTCCTGTCACCAGCAATTACTTGACCTGTATCGACGTTCGCCAACGGAATGGTGAAGTAGCGTGATTGCGGCATGATAAACCCTTGCGTTTCAGTCACCCCAAATATTTTGTCGTTCAGCTTGATTGGTAAAAAATCTTTGGTTACCAGCCCTGCCGCATAGGCACCCCAACAGATAAACAAACGCCGTGCAATATGGTCCACCTGCCACCGCATAAAGTCCTGAAATTCTGGCCAAAAATCAATTGCCTGTTCTGGCGTTTGGTCCAGTGGCGCGCCTGTGACAATCACGCCATCAAAATAGCGATTTTTAATATCAGCAAGCGTCGTATACCGCTGCTGGACTGCTACCGGATGGTGGCGAATACGATGTGAAGCCGGTATAGCAAAGGTCACAGCCACATCAACATCTGTGCCACTAAGTAATGACGTAAACTGCTGTTCTGTTACGGCCCGATTCGGCATTAAATTCAACACCAATAGTTGCTTGGTTTGCCGACAAGTTGTTTTGTCAGATTCTTTAGCTGTAAAACCATTTAGTAATTGCACTGTCATTTAATTTCCCCTTTTAAACAAAAAATCCCGTAAGCCCATGCAACTGCACAGACTTACGGGACGACTTTTCACCGTGGTACCACCCGAGTTTGTTAGATTATCCTAACCTCACAATACGCCAAATCAAATTGGATATATCGTTGCGCAATAACGGGCGCACCCGGCAAAAACTTACCTTACTAGCTCATCTTTACAACCACTCCGAGACCATTATTCCAAGCAACGCTATTATCGACTCTCACCAAATGCCGACTCTCTGGCTAATAGCTGTTGTTCGTACTCATCTCTTCAACGCTGGAACAAATAATATATTAGAATTACATTAGAATAATGTCAACACTTTTATAATTGTTTTTTCATATTAAGTAAAAAAAGACCTGTGATTATCTATCACAGGCCTTTATTAATAGTTAAAAATAATCAGCTAGCACCGGCTTTTGCTTTGGTAATTGTGCTTGTAGCAGGCTAAACGTTTTCGCATCAGCTGTCGTTAAATCACCGGTTAACAACAAATTATCTAACGACCGATAGCCCATTAGCCATTGCGTAAACGCTTGGATTGAACCAGTGATTGCCGGTGCTTCTGACTGCACTACCCGCGTCAGCTCACCACCACGTAATTCAAAACGACCACCATTCCACGGTGCAGTTTCATCAGTGACATTAAACACAACTTCTGTTGGCAACATGATATCAAGTGCTTGCACAAAAGCTGGCAAATTGACAATTCGCGCCTGCATGTAGGGTACAACGCGGGCCTCATACTGTGGTTCAGGCATGAGTTGCAGCACCGGGAGCTCGTTCAAATCACTGACAGGTGCTTCATACTCGAAGCGACTAAATGCACCAGCATGACTTCCGATAAAACGGGTCGTACTTAGCAATGCATCCGTCGTCAAAGTGACCCATTCACGAATTTTAAAGGTTTCCCCCACGAACTCGTACATCACGTACCCTTGCGTTTCGTGATCGTCATCCCGGTAGATTACAACTTGGGTATGTGGTGTTTTCATCATAAAATAATAGTCCCACCACCAGTTTTCCCGTTCAATCCCGCCTCGCTTCATCTGAGGGGCCCGCTCATAAACGGCATCCATCAAAGCTTGCGCCTCATCAAACGCCATCCGTGTGATTGTCCCGCCACGACGCTTTCCCTGTGGAAAATGTTCCGCCGACCAGCTGAGATGTAGCCGATCAAAAGCTTGCGCGTACCCAAATCGGCCGTAAAAGCCATACGAAAATGGTGCCAAATAGCTTAAGATGTCACCCCGTTCATACGCTTCTTGTAGTGCCACCATCATAATACGTGAAGCTGCGCCGTCACCCCGATATTCTGGATAACTACTGACATTACCAATGCCGTTTGCATTTAGCAATTGTTCACCCCAATTGACTTGGAATGGTATTTGCGTCACCTGACTCGTTAACTGTTGTGCATCAAACTCCCCATATGCAATTGTTTGACCAAAGAAATAGCGTAGTGCATCCTTACCGCCTCGTGGCTCTTTATGAAAAGCATATCGATATAAATCATAAACTGCTTCAAAATCATTTTGTCCTAACTTAATTGGTTGTCCCATGAGATTATCCCCCGATCTCAATTTACCCATATCGTACCACACGTTTTTGGAGAAGTAGACTGGAAACACATAGTTACATTAAAAAACGTGCCAGGCTAAAACAACCTCGCACGTTTGATAATCTATTAGTTTGTTAATGATGTGCGATTAGCCTTTGGCGCATCGTACTGACCTGTGTACTTCAAGCTGATTGAACCGTCTTCAATCTTCTTTTGGTCGGCCGTAACAGCCTTCTTTTCATCGGCTGGCATGTTTGATGTGATGACACCAACACCACCATCCTTAATACCGTACCAAACCGTCTTACCACCTTGGAACTTATCCTTCATGGCATCGTTAGCCGCGTTCTTCAAACCGTTACCAACTTCAGTCAACGATGACGTCAAGGTAAAGTTATCCTTCTTGCCATCAGCCGTCTTGTAAGCGCCTTGTGGTGTCTGGTCGATATCAACACCAATCATCCAAACTTTTTCCTTGGCCAGTTGGTCTGACTTCAAGGCTTGGTTGTGGCTCTTAACAGCCGTGAACGCACCGTTACCAACTCCACCGGCAACGTGGAAGATTACCTTGATGTTCTTAGCCATCATGGTGTTTGCAATCAAGGTTCCCTTCGCCGCATCTGAATATGAGGCGGCATAAATTGAACTTACCTTCATGTTCTTATCAACTGAAGCCACACCTTGACGGAATCCGTATTCAAAACGACCAACCACAGGGCCATATTGACCACCAATAAAGCCGATTGTATCCGTACCTTCAGCCTTCGCTTGCATCGCGGCAGCAACACCAGCCAAGTATGATGATTGTTCTGACTTAAACATCAATGATGTGACGTTCTTCAACTTTGGGTTAGCTTGCGCATCCACCAAAGCGTACTTTGTATCTGGATTTTGCTTAGCCGCCTTTTCAAGTGAATTTTGCAAGTTAAACCCGATACCAGCAATCATCGAGAACTTAGCAGCTTGTGCTTGTTGGAAGTTTGTATCAAAGTCAGCCTGAGTCTTTGAAAGGAAGTAGTCGTAGCCACCCTTACCCTTCTTCAAATCGTGTGATTCTCCCCAACTCTTCACACCCTTCCAAGAAATTTCCGTGAATGAGTGATCTGAAATATTACCACCTTCATCTGAAACCATTGCGAGTGAAAAATCATTCTTGCTTGCGCTCGTGTGTGAGGCTGATAATGCATAGGCACCTCCGGCCAACACAACCAATACAGCGCCACCAATCATAACTTTCTTAGATACCATTCTAAACTACCTACTTCCTTATATTAGGTTACACGCAAATTGCGTGCCCTTATCCACCCGAGGGCTTTTTAATTTCGTTTTAAACGACGTATATTATAATACCAGGTTTTCGATAATATGCGACATTTTTCCTAGTTATACACGTTTTATCCACAGAAATTGGTATAGGACACTTTAATAAACGAACAATGCATCCTAAACTAGCAAATTTTGTGCAAAAAAATAGAGAACTTCAAAGTTCTCCACAGGCTACGTCCGCATTTATTATAAGTAAAATTTCATTGTGGATAACAACAGCAATCGTTGCGCCATTCCTTAAAACCAACAATGCCCATAATATTGAAGAATCCGCTGTACTACACGTTAGATCTCCAAATACAACTTAACCACCTTTAGCCATCGATGAAATAGTTGTAACTATACCAATTCGGATTTGTACCGACAAAATTAGTGTAAACAAAAAACACGCAATGAACTTATCGTTCAGCGCGTGTTTTACTAAGCATTAAACCAATGCCAACAACTCAGCCTTCTTTGCAGAAGCTGGGAAGTCGATACCGTTAGCTGACAAGTATGCCTTGATTTCAGCAACAGTGTTCTTGTCTGAAGGCTTCTCTGATGAAACAACCTTCTTAGCAGCCTTAGGAGCAGCGGCGTTAATCTTAACACCCTTCTCTGAAGTAGCTGCAGTAGCTTCGCGAACAACTTGACCGTTGTCTGCCAAAGCCTTCTTTGAAGCTTCAGCCAAAGCTGAGAATGCTTCAAAGTCTGAAACTGCCAAGTCGGCCAACATCTTACGGTTCAAAGTTGAACCCATCAATGACAAACCGTTCATGAAACGTGAGTATGACAAACCGTTCATACGTGCTGCAGCGTTAATACGTGCAATCCACAACTTACGGAAGTTGCGCTTCGTTTGCTTACGGTCACGGAATGCATAGAACCATGACTTCCAAACTTGTTGCTTAGCAACCTTGTAGTTGATGTGACGTTGACCACGGTAACCCTTGGCCAACTTGATCATCTTCTTGCGACGTGCGCGCGTAACAGTACCACCCTTAACTCGCATGGGTATTTCCTCCAGTAATTTCTAAAATATAATTCGGAACCGATTAAAACTTAAAGTAAAAGCTTTAAATTAACGGCTCAACATGTGAACGTAAGTCTTCAACGTCGTGTTGTTCATCATTGAAGTTCCACGTAGTTGACGGCGCTGCTTCTTAGTCTTACCGTGGAAACGGTGTGACGTAAAGGCGTTACCTGACTTCAAACCACCGTTAGCAGTCTTCTTAAAACGCTTTGCTGAAGCGCGGTGTGTCTTAAACTTAGGCATTGATATGTCCTCCAAACTGGTTTAATTACTTAGTTTCCTTGGGTGCAAGCACCATAAACATGCTGCGCCCTTCCATCTTTGCTCTAGATTCAACTTTTGCAATTTCCTCTAGATCAGTTGCAAATCGGTCCATCACTTCACGCCCAATTTCCTTGTGCGTGATAGCACGTCCGCGGAAACGGATTGAAACCTTAACCTTGTTACCCTTCTCCAAGAACTTAACTGCGTTCTTCTTCTTAGTATTAAAGTCATTGTCATCAATCGTTGGGCTCAAGCGAACTTCCTTGATGCTGACGATTTTTTGGTTCTTACGTTGTTCGCGTTGCTTCTTTTGACTATCGAAACGGAACTTTCCGTAATCCATAATCTTAGCAACTGGTGGCTTGGCATTAGCCTGAACCAATACCAAATCCAACTCTTGCTCATCTGCGATTGCCTGGGCGTCTGCCTTAGACATAATACCTTGATCACCATCATCAGTGATCAAACGTACTTCGCGAGCACGAATGCGATCATTAATCAAATCTTGTTGTTGTTGTGGTTGGCGCGCGTTTGCTATGGTCCTTACCTCCGAAAAAACTTGAAATAAAGTAAAAGCGGGTCATCGCGACACACGATAACCCGCCATTCATCATCAATCAATAATGAGTGATTTACCCGACGAGTTTACTCGCCAAGGTGAACAACAGGTCCGCTGTTACTTTATTTCTTAACAGATATATACTATACAGCCCTACTCACCAGGAGTCAAGGCTTTGTTCAAAATTCCGTTAATGAACTTACGAGATGCATCATCTGTAAAGTCGTGGGCCAATTGCAAAGCCTCATTAACGGCAATCTTAGCTGGCGTTTCAGCATACTTTACTTCGTACATTGCAACACGCATTAATACGACGTCGGCCAAGTTCAAACGATCAATCGTCCAACCATCGGCTAAGTATTCTGAAATCGTCAAATCGAATTCATCTTGGTGATCAACGATACCGTTAACCATGTCCAACAAATCCGTTGGTAGTTCATCTTCCCAAGTAATTTCTGGATCCCCATCTAATACTTGTTGGACAACTGCCTCGACTTGCGCATCTGGATTCATTGCCAATCCGAAAACAGATTGGAATGCGGCTTGTCGTAATTGGTGTCGGTTCAATGATGCCATTATGCTTCAGTCCCTTCCGTATCGTCGTCATCGCCAAACAAGTTGTTTGGGTCAACGGTCAACGTTGGCTTTGTTGAAACAACACCTTGTACGTGTACGTTTACCAAGGTAACTTGCAATTCAGTCATTGCGGCTACTTGTGAAGTGACACGCTCTTGGATTGCGTGGGCAACCTTAGGCACGCTAACGCCGTAGTTCAAGTAAACGTAAACATTTACTTCTAATCCTGCTTCGCCTTGCTTCAATTCAACGCCCTTACCGTGCATACGACGACCAAAGGCTTCTTGAGCACGCTCAGACAATGAACCACGCAAGCGGGCAACACCTTCAACTTCTTGCGCTGCCAAGCCGGCGATAATCTCAAGCACGCGCGTGTTAACACGCGTCTCACCTGAAATGTCGCTTGGGTGCGCCAATACAATGGTTTCTTCTGCCATGGAACTATCCTCCTTCAAAATGAAAGCGCCGGCCGGCTGCCGGTCGGCGCTTTCAACAGTATGTTTATTATACCTGATTTTACTAATTAAAACTAGGCACGTGACGTGTATGATCCACCGTTGTCAGTGTTAACAACCAACTTGTCACCTTCGTTGATGAAGTCAGGAACAGTGATAACCAATCCAGTCTCCATCGTTGCAGGCTTACCACCACCGTTAGCAGTAGCACCCTTGATACCTGGTTGCGTTTCCTTAACAGTCAACTCAACAGTCTTAGGCAATTCAACGTCCAAGATTTCACCCTCGTAAGTCGTGATCTTAACGTTCATGTTTTCCAACAAGAACTTCAAAGCATCTTGGATCTTGTCAGCAGGGATTGAAACTTGTTCGTAAGTTTCGTTATCCATGAAGACGTGTTGGTCACCTTCAGCATACAAGTATTGCATTTCAGTCGTCTCGATGTTAGCTGTTTCGAACTTGTCACCAGGACGGAAAGTGATTTCGTTAACAGCACCCGTACGCAAGTTCTTCAACTTTGAACGCACAAAGGCTGCTCCCTTACCAGGCTTAACGTGTTGGAACTCCAACACACGCCAGATTGATTGGTTGTACTCGATCGTCAAACCAGTCTTCAAGTCATTCATACCAATAGTTGCCATGATTGAATTCTCCTAGATTTATGTCTTTCTGAATTATATTAGCAGAGTTTTTGTCTAAAAACTAGTATTGCGTGCTTTTTTATTCGGAAAAAGTTGGGTTATGGGTTGTGTCCGCCCTACCGGTCGGAGTGGCCTGCCCCTTCTTTCGGCTCGCTAACCCAAGTAGACCATGACCTGTGGGGAGCGGCATCCACTGCGTTGCAGCGTACACCTTTACCTCCTCGTGGCTCTAAGCGGGAAACCCGCTAAGAACCCACACCCACTGGTCAAGGTCCACTTGGGTCTAAACGCTCGGCGGGGCAGGCCACAGCAACCAAGCAATCCTCTGTTTCTTTGATAGTCATCCACCACATAATACTAAGTTAAACTGCTAACTTGTTTTTCCGGTAGATGTACATCCATAACAGACCAGAACCTCTCGGCTGCTAGCATGAAAGTGTGGGGCTATCGGAGCGTTCAAATTGGGGCAACATGCCGCATGGCCGGCGCTATTCGGAGAATTCCTGCAGGACTTAAAGGATTAGGGGGAATTATTTGCCCCGCTGAATGGCGTCCGCGCCATTCGGTTGCCCCAATTTGAACTTTGTCGGAGATAGTCCCGCGCTTTCAGGCGTCGACGCAACGCGTCGACACTAACCACCGACTAAAAAACGAAGAACCACCAAAGCAGTTCTCCGTCATTAACTTCTATCTCTTACAAACGGGCCTTCAATTCAGCCGTCAACTCTTCGTAGCCAGGCTTGCCCAACAAACCAAACATGTTGCGCTTGTATGCTTCAACACCTGGTTGGTCAAATGGATTAATGCCGTTCAAGTAACCAGAAATGGCTACCGCAACTTCAAAGAAGTAAATCATTTGTCCCAAAGCGAATTCGTTTTGCTTATCAAGCTCAACAATCATGTTTGGTACGCCACCGTCAACGTGAGCCAACAATGTTCCTTCTGAAGCTGTGCGGTTCACATAACTCATGGTCTCACCTTGCAAATAACCCAAACCATCGTCAGCGTCTGTTTCTGGAATCACAACGTCTGAAACTGGTTCAGTCACGCGCAACAACGTCTCAAACAAGTTGCGACGACCGTCTTGGATGTATTGTCCAAATGAGTGCAAGTCTGTTGAGAAGTTTCCGGTTGCTGGGAAGATGCCCTTGCCATCCTTACCTTCTGACTCACCTTGCAATTGCTTCCACCATTCACCGATTTGAACCAAAGTTGGATCATAGTTAATCAACAATTCTGTCGTATAACCCTTGCGGTACAAGATGTTACGGTATGCAGCATATTGGTATGCTGGGTTCTTCGTCAAATCAGCATCGGCGTAAGCTGCTTCCCCGGCAGCGGCACCAGCCATCAATTGTTCGATATCACCACCAGCAGCAGCGATTGGCAACAAACCAACAGCCGTCAAAACTGAGAAGCGACCACCAACACCATCAGGCACAACAAATTCTTCGTAACCTTCTGCATCAGCCAACGTCTTCAAAGCCCCACGCTTAGCATCAGTCGTGGCGTAAATACGCTCACGAGCACCTTCAACACCATACTTTTCTTCCAACATTTGCTTAAAGACACGGAAGGCAATGGCTGGCTCAGTCGTTGTTCCTGACTTTGAAATCACGTTAACTGAGAAGTCACGGTCGCCAATGACCTTAATCAAACTGTTCAAGTAAGCTGGTGCAATTGAGTTTCCAGCAAACAACACTTGTGGGAAGTCACGCTCATCATCCCCGTAGTAGTTATTGAAGTAATCGTTCAAGAAATCAATGGCTGCACGTGCACCCAAGTATGATCCTCCAATTCCGATGACAACCAACACCTTAGAGTCAGATTGAATCTTCTTAGCTGCCGCCTGAATACGTGCAAATTCATCCTTGTCGTACTCAGTTGGCAAGTGTAGCCAATCTGTATAAGCTGCGCCAGCCCCTGATCCATCGCGCAACATTTGGTCCGCAACCGTCACCAATGGTTGCATCATCCCTAATTCTTGTTCACCAACAAAATCGGCCAACTTTGATGTGTCAAACGTCAACGTCGTCATAAATTCTTACCTCGTTTTCCCCTAATAGCTTTTGGTATAGACCAATTATAACACTTCCTAAAAAATCTTGAAAGCGATTACGTTATCTAGATTTTTACGCTAGTTTTAAAAAAGTTTAGGCATCTTACCCAACCAAATTACTCCCCAATCCAGCAAAAAGCGGGCACCAGTCAAACCAATGCCCGCTTTTCAGCTTACAAGTTCTTAAACGCGTATGTCGTCGTGTATGAACGCTTTTCACCGGCTGGCAAAACAATATCACCAAACTCTGGGTGGTGGATTGCATCAGACAATGTTTGTGCTTCCAACGCAACTGCATTATATGGGTTCGCATCAAACCACTCACGGTCACCCTCGTGATCAGCAACAGCAGGATTCGTAATGAAGAAAATAACGGCATTACGATCCGTCGTCATTTCGATTGCACGACCTGACTTTTCATCTGTCAAAATAGCAGATGGTGTGCCAGCGTCGTAAACCAACTCAAAGGCATCGTCAAACTTAGCATCATATGCGCCATTCATCTTTGCGATTTGGTCACCAATCTTAGCACCCGCTTGGAAGTCGAACGGCGTACCAGCTGTTTCCAACAACTTTCCCGTTGGAATTTGATCTGCGCGGAATTCCAAATGACGTGGTGATGCCAATTGCAAGTGCAATTCGCGGGCATCCGTGTCAATACCGGCTGGGTTGAAATATGCGTGTGACGTTGGGTTGTACAACGTATCTTCATCCGACTCAGCGGCGAACGTCAAACTCACCTCGTCATTATCATTGAACGTGTACGTCAATGATGTTGGCATCGTACCTGGGAAGTTATCAATTGCTTCCGTCATTGTGGTTGTAAATGTCACTGAACCAGCAGCCTCGTCAACCGTAAAGTCCCAATTGCGGTTCGCAAAGTTGTCAGCCCCACCGTGCAAGGCATTTGAGCCTTCATTGGCCTTCAAATTGAACGTCTTGCCATTCAATTCAAATGATGCCCCATCGATACGACCGGCAACACGGCCAATTGCATTACCCAAGAAATATGGGTGGTCCCAGTATCCTTGCGCATCCTTATAAGCCAAGACAAGTTCTTCGCCTGACTTCGTTTGGAAGAATTGCCATGAAGCGCCCCATGATACCAAGCCAAGCTTGTGACCATTGGCGTTTTCAATAACAATTTGCTTTGCGACTTCACCATTAGGCATTGTGCCTAGTTCATTTACTGTAATCGTCATTTTTATGTCCCCTTCATTGATCGGCTTACAGTCTCAAAAAATAAACTCTATCTCGATATTCATTTTACCATACTGACTGATTCCGCTTACATTTATTTTATATCAACGGCCTATACCAACTGTGTCAAAATTATGAATGATTATACTTCGTGATTTAGACGCAGTAGCAGATGGTACAAAGCCCCATACAAATTTGCATCGTTACCAAAGCGCGCTAGTAAAATCTCCGGTGTCGTAAAGCCATCACGTACTTGCGGACGACGGGCGACCATCTCTTCGTAAGACTGACGAATTGTTTCCACCACAATCGGTTGCGCCGTAATCCCACCACCAATTACAAACCGTTGCACATCAATGACTGCCTGCATATTTAATAGCATTAATACCAAATCATCGGTATAGCGTTTGAAAATATCCCAAGCTGGTCCTTCCCGCAAATTGATTAATTCAAAGACTGCGCGACCATCTTTTACATCAGGCAAGTCATAAACCGTCGCAACCGTTTCAATCATTTGTACAGCTGAACCAATTTTCCCGTATGAATCTTCGTCAAAGCGTGTCTCGCCCTTATGCATAAAACTCAATTCACCGGCTTGAAAATGAGCCCCCGTGTGCAAGGCGCCGTTCAAAATTAAGCCACCCCCTACACCAGTGCCCAGTACAACAGCTGCACCATTATCAATACCAGTCAAATTTCCGAGCCACAATTCTGCGAGCGCGGCGGCCTTACCATCATTTTCAACGGCCACTGGGATATCGAGTTGTAGTTCATCAGCCAAATTAACTTGGTCTAAAAATGGCAAAGCACCCCCTGCATAGATGGTCTCATCCCCATGATCCACCTTGCCGGGCGCACTAAACGCGACCCCACGAATTCGAAAACGGTACGTTTGCACAATTTGACGGACCGTCGCCACAAATTCAGATAGCGTTTCATTTGGTGTGGCCACGTCCCCCTTTTCGATTAACGTCCCCGCGCGATCTAAGAGACCATACTTAATCCGTGTGCCCCCAATATCAATTGCCAAATAGTCCTTAGCTTCCATAAGTTCCCCCTTTTGTACTTTCACACGCTAATCGTACCGAAAAAATACGTCAATTATGCGAAAAAACACCTGCAGAACTTGATGCTCTGCAGGTGTTTATCAGCATTAATTTTACAAAGTCTTCAACTTAGCAATCATAATGGCACCGATAACGACCAAAATCGCTCCGATAACAATAAAGACCATTTGACGCTTTGACTTCTTCTCACCCAATAGGTAGATGGCACCGAACGTACCAACGATGATACCCGTTTGTGACAACGTTGAAGCAGTTGCTTGACCGATGTTTGGGTTAGCCGTTGAGATAAACATGAAGACGTTACCCAAAGCCCAAACCAAACCAGTTACAATGTTCATCCAAGTACCCTTTTGGAACATCGTCTTACCTTCCTTCATGAAGAAGATAACGATGATGAAGGCACCCAACACTTGACCGATTGATTGTGGTCCCACAATCGCAGTCATGTAATCCAAACCGTCGTGACGGTTGTGAACTGAGTTTGAAATGTAACCAATCTTGTTCAACAAGTTAGGGAACACGAAGTACATCATGTAACCAATCGTTGAAATCAAAACAGCAACCAAGCCACCCTTGAAGTCGTGCTCAGGGTTAACTTCAGCTGGCGCCTTTGAGTCAGGCAAAGCCGTGAAGACGGCACCAACCACAACAGCAACGATGGCCAACAAACCAAACGTCCACATGCGACCAGTCGTCCACTCACCCAAAACAGCCGCAGCCATCAAGGCGTTTGACACAATTTGGCCGGCCGTTGAAAGTGGGTTACCAACTGATACACCCAACTTCTTGAAACCAACGAATTGTCCAGCCGTACCAACAGCCCAGAACAAACCTGACACGAATCCAACAATCCAGATACGTGGGTTAAAGGCAAAGTCAGCACCTGCTTGAGGGACAACGAATAGTCCCAACGTCAACATTCCGAATACGAATGCACCAAACGTCATTCCCAACGTTCCTTGCGCGGCTGTTCCACCCATCTTAGTCGTAACTAGACCAGTAGATCCCCATGCCAACGCTGGAATAAGAGCAATTAAAATTGACATATTTAAATTTCCTTCACAATCAAAATATTTTTTGTTCACTTATCAACGAGATTTATCATAACATGATGAAAGCGTTTGCACAACACTTTTCGCTAACTTTTTTAAAACGTTTTCGCAAAGTTCTTGAAAACGCTATCATGTAGGCGTTTAACGGGTTCGCGCCTGATAGATCATGTGCTATTTTCACAAACAATTCTTAACAATTGTAAGTCAATTAGCGTTGAATTCAACAAAAAAGGACCGAAAAATCGGTCCTTTTTTCTGCACAACAATGTCCTAATCTGTCTTTTTTTGTGAATCCGGAATTACCACATGGAAGGTCGTCCCTACATTAGGTTCCGAAGTAACTGAAATTTGGCCATCGTGGACTTCAATCAATTGACGAATAATCGCCATCCCCAAGCCAGACTCACCCTTCTTCGTTCGTGATGGGTCCGCTTTGTAATAACGTTCCCAGATTTTATCAACCTGATCAGTCGTCATCCCAATACCGGTATCCGCAATCTTGTAATGTGCCTCACCTGGTTCGCGCCAGGCGTCAATCGTGATTACACCGTTCTCCGTAAACTGAATCGCGTTATTCACGATATTAAAGATGATTTGAATAAAGCGATCTTGGTCAGCAATGACCGGTACCGGTGAGTCAGCATTCAACTTAAACTCATCGCCCGCCACATCAGCTTTACCAGACAATTGGTTCAACAAGTTTGAAATCACTGGTACTGAGTCGAATTCCTTCTTCTTCAACACAACCTTATTTTGACGCAAACGTTCGTAGTCCAAATTATCCTTAACCAGACGCGTCAAACGATCCGCTTCAGACTTAATCAAATCGTATGAGTGCATCTTTTCATCTTCCGGAATGACACCATATTGCAGCCCTTCCACGATTCCTGAAATCGTGGTCAACGGCGTGCGCATTTCGTGCGAAGCATTGGCCATGAATTCTTTACGGCGCTCTTCTTGTTCTTCGATTTCATGCTCTTGTGCAGCCAGCGACGCCGTCATCACATTAACGTCTTCAGCTAACGCGCCGATTTCGTCATGACGATGCATCTCAACTTGGGCGGTGTAATCACCACCCGCAACCCGGCGTGTAACCAACTGAATCAAGCGCAAGCGGTTAACAATCAGCTGCGACAAAATGAAACTCAGCATGACGGCGACGACGACGGATACCAAGAAGGCAATCAACAAGTTCTTGCGTAACATGTCCAAGTTATCCGCCACGGTCGATACATTCGCTCGAGTCACAACGACTGCGATTAACTTATTCTTATTATCAAAGAACGGTTTCATCACATCCATTGTATTAGCCGCTGAGTTATCCGCCGGATTAGCTTGCTTTGCACCACGCTTCTGGATAATTTTGTGTTGCTTGAGTTGGGCCCACTCAGCGTTTGTCACATTGGCAGTTTCCTTCACTTGCGTTTCTGGATACACCAATTTCCGGTCAGCATTATAGAGCGTAAAGTTAATATTCTGTTGTTCAAGCAATGAAGCATCGGTCTCCAACCCCTTCGTGTCGAAGTACGCAAATGATCCATCATCAGCTTTAAAACGCATCGCTTCTTCGGCGACCGCTACAGCGTATCGATTCAATTGATGATAAGTATTATCCTCAATCATTTTTGTCGTAAATTGTGTAAACAAAATCCCGACAATTACCAAAGTTGCCATAATAACGGTGAAGAAGGCCAGCATTTGCTGGTACATCATTTTCATTTGTTATTACCAAAAAACCACGTCAAAAGCGACGTGGTTATCTTTCGTTGACTCTCTTTTTTATTTCGTAAGCACCACTGCCACTAGTATAACTGTCTTGGCGCGCGCTTACTAGGCCTTTGCTGAAGCTTCTGATTCTTCATCTGACGTCACGTTAGAATCGTCAAACTTGTAACCAACACCCCAAACCGTTTGGATGACTTGAGGGCCAACCTTTTCGATCTTTTGGCGCAACTTCTTAACGTGCGCATCAACCGTACGCTCGTCACCAAAGTACTCGTAATCCCAAACCAATTGCAACAATTGCTCACGTGAGAACACTTGACGTTGCTTCTTAGCCAAGACACGCAACAAATCAAATTCCTTTGGCGTCAAATCTTGAATCAAATTACCATTCAAGTAAGCTTCACGCGTGTTTGAGTTCAACTTGAACGTACGTGTTTGTACATCGAAATCTTCGTGCACTTGTGGTTCTGAAGAAGCTGGTTGACCAGCCGTTTCTGAACGACGGTGCAATGCCTTGATACGTGCAATCAATGTAATTGGGCTAAATGGCTTCGTGACGTAATCGTCCGCACCCATTTCCAACCCAAGCACTTGATCAGACTCTGAGTCACGCGCCGTCAACATGATGATAGGCACATGCTTTGAGACTTCACGAATCTTAACTGCCACTTGCATACCATCCAAACCAGGCAAGTTCAAGTCCAAGATAACCATATCCCAGGCATCTGGCTCTTCGTTAAACATGGCAACGGCATCGTTACCATCGTATGCATATGATGCATCCCAGTTTTCCTTCTTAAAGAACATGCCCATCATTTCTGAAACGGACGTGTTATCCTCGACCATCAAAAGTTTCATATTCTTATTCCCCGTCTTTAATGAATTCTTGAATTTAAAATTCTTTTATTTGTACATCTACCACAATAACAAACGATGTCTGATATTTGGGCCTTTTTCACAGAACGTCTACAAAATCTCGCGCCTGTTCAAACAAAGTTCACACTTTCATAATGCAACAGACGCACCGGGCGGAAAATATCACCAAATTTATAGCATTTCCCTTATATGGAACATTATACAACGTAAATACAGATTTGTTGCAATTAACAAAAAATAAGTTGCCTTTTGCTTAGGTTCTCCCATTTTCCGGATATACATTCTGTATGACAAGAAGAAAATCCGTGTTTTCTATGGCGAACACGGATTTCTAATGAATGTTATGGCCTTACTGTGACGCAATCAATCCTTGCACCCGTCGCATAGCTGCGCGATCATGTGTCACCTTATTGGCTAATGTTTGCTTTAATTCCGCCGGAAACGCGACGATTGCTAAATGCGACGCCGCCCGTGTTACTGCCGAATACATTAAATTGGTCGTAATGAACTTTGAAATCATCGGCAAGACAACCAACACATTATCCAGCGTAAATCCTTGAATTTTATGAATCGTAGTCGCGTACCCCAAATCCAAATTCTCACGGACACTCACCAACTTTGGACCATACGAAAATGGATTAAAACCAGTCTGACTGCTTTCGTTCAAATCAACTAAAATCGGATCCGGCGTATCAACAGTTTGCACCAACACCATGTCGTAATCCGGCATCACATCAACCACGGTGATACGGTCACCCCCACGCATCCGGACCTTCTCGTGTGCGCCACTCGCTTGGTTCGTCACGTAAACCGTCTGCATCACTTGAACACGGTCACCTGGATATAACGTTAAATCATCACGTACCCATAGTGGTACTTCAGTCCGCAAAACAGCTGTATCCAGTAACGCATTCTGCACAGCTGCATTAATGAGCTTGCGGAGTTCGTTAGTTGGTACGAGCGCCACGGTTTCCTTATCTGGTTCAGCGATTAAGGCCCGTTTGATCGTTTCAACCACAAACAACAGTGCCGTTTCTGACATTGGCACAAAGGTGTAAGGCCGCGTCAGGAAAACATCCGGCAACACTTCGGCTGGCATTAATTCAGTCGGTGCTTCAATCTGGGCCACATCGCCATCTAGCACAGCATTCGCAACCGTCGCAATAATTGGCGAATTAGCCCGCTTAATTTGTTGTAGGGTCGGCGTCTGGTTTGCTAAGTTCGCCAGCACCAACGCGTTCAAAAACGGCACTGGGTCATTCTCGACTGATGGTAGCTGGTGTGGATCACCAACAAGCAGAATTTGCGCCCCAGTTGCTAAGCCGTAGAGAATCGTGTCGATTAACGCCCGCACATTTGCAGCAAATGCCTCATCAACAATCATGAGGTCATACGTTGGATACCGACTGGCCTTCTCAGCATCTTCAAAAAAATGCCCTGTCCGTGCAATTTCCGTCATGGCATCGTGATTGCGGTATGTGAAACTAGTCGCCGTCGCAATGGTGACGTGGTCAACTGGCTTCAGCAAGTAATCCGGTTCATGTTCGTCAAGTAAATCACCAATAGCACGCTCGACAAGACCACGGGCATTCGTCGCTGCAGCGTGGGTTGGTGTTATCAACAACGTGTTCACATCTTGTTGTTGGGCTAATCGAATTAGGCGCGCCATCATATATGACTTACCAGAACCAGCCCGCCCTGTCACAATTTGAATTGGTGATGGTGTCGTTTGCATATTCTGCCAAACAGCGGTTTGCCCAGCCGTCAACGTCTCATCCGCCAGCATCCCGGTCGTCAGCTCGGTCATAACTTCCGGCACTGGATGTGGTTGCTGCAACATTTCAACCAAGGCTAACAGCCATTGATCATATTCTTGCCGTTGCTGCGCTTCTGGCGGAAGTTTATCGAAGATTTCACGGGCAAACGCCTTCATTTCTGATTCCGGTGTCGACGCCATGAGTTTTGCAAAACTTGTTTTACGGTAAATTTGTTCTGGCAATTTGTGGCGCCAGAAATACATTTCTGTATCGTCCTCTGAAAATCGTGTCATCTGCACGTGCCTCCCTTCGCTTACTTTCTTACAGCATTATACGACTGTTTTTGATGGGGTGGTCTTTATTAGAGTTAGTTAGTTATGTGTGTTGTGTTGTGTTGTGTTGTGTTGTGTCTGTGTCGTCGCGTTGCGACGAGGCATGGGGTTTGGGTGGGGCGTCGCTCCGTCTAGCTGCATTAGAAGGCTGGGACACGGTCCCAATCTATCTAAGTGCTTACCCATTTTGGCCTCGAAGCGAGTCCAAAATACGCAACCACTAAGATTTCTTTGGTGCCGCTACCTCCCTCGAACGCCTACTAATGCCGCAAGAACTCCACAACACCCCACCCAAACCCCATACCAGCAGCCAAGATGTGCTCTATCTGTTCGATAGTCATCCTCAATTATCAAGCATTTTTACGATTTAATTGTTTGTTTCACCAAAATTGACGGAAAAATATGGGCCGTCACATCTCAGCCAAAATTGCCCCCAAAATATACGTCAATCGGATACGTAATGACTACTATCGATTCCGTCAAGATGCTTTCATAATCAGGCACTGTTCCTCGTTAAGGTTAACTTATGTCCAGCTTTACCCATGAATGAAACGCAATAAAATTACGACTATCTCGGCTGCCGGCATGGTGGTTGGGGCGTGACGTAGCGATTCGCCTGGGTGAACTCACAAGTTCGGCCGACCGCCGGTTAGATAAGGAAATGGGAGCCAAACCCTTAGCACAATTATTTGGGAGCTAGCCGGTGCTCGCGCCGGCGGAGTTTACCCAGGCGAATCTTTGGCGAAGTCACGCCCCAACCACCATGCCTCGTGCGAAAGCACGACACACTCACGCCAATTTAAAAACGAGGTCTAACCACATCGGCTAAACCTCGTTCTGCTATTTATTCTGGTAATGTAACCGTCACTTCAGCTGGCTTGGTTTCGACCAAGACATTTCCGTTGTGAACGGAATACAACAGTTCAGCACGTTCGTTCAAAGCATCGTACCAGTTCTTGGCGTTGAAAATCAAGAAGTTCGCTGGCTTGCCAACTTCAATGCCATAACTGTCTTGCACTTGCATCGTACGCGCACCATTCTTAGTAATAAAGCGGTACGAATTCATGATTTCTGTGTAACCCATAATCTGCGTTGCATGCAGTCCCATGTGCAAAACATCCATCATGTTACCGTTACCCATTGGGTACCAAGGATCCTTAATGTCGTCTTCACCAAAGGCCACGTTAATACCCTCAGCGTCCAATTCCTTCACACGCGTCAAGCCACGGCGCTTTGGATAGGTATCAAACCGACCACCGAGGTACATGTTAATCAATGGATTTGAGACAAAATTGATATCAGCCATCTTCAACAAACGCATCAACTTGTAAACATAGGCATCATTATATGACCCCATCGCTGTGGTGTGCGAAGCCGTCACTTTTTCCTTGAGACCCGTTTCAAGTGCCAACGTCGCCATTGTTTCCAAACCACGTGAAGCTGGATCGTCGATTTCATCCGTGTGGGCATCAACCAACAAACCATACTTTTGAGCCACTTCAAAGGCAAAGTGCAATGATTCAACCGAGTATTCACGGGTGAATTCAAAGTGCGGAATCGCCCCGATTGCATCAACACCCATTTCAGCGGCCTTGATCATCAATTCTTTACCACTTGGGAATGACAATATGCCTTCTTGTGGAAATGCCACCAGTTGCAATGTCATCCATGGCTTTACTTCTTCACGAACTTCCAGCAACGCCTTTAAGGCCGTTAGATTAGGATCCGTCACGTCGACGTGTGAACGCACGAATTGCAAACCATGAGCTGCTTGAATACGCAACGCTTGGATGGCCCGTTGCTTCACATCTTCATGTGACAACGTTTCCTTGCGATCTGACCAGATGCGAATCCCGTCGAACAAGGTCCCTGTTTCATTCCATTCTGGGTCACCGGCTGTCATGGTTGAGTCCAAGTGGACATGGGGGTCCACAAATGGTGGCACCATCAACTTACCGGCTGCGTCGATCACTTGCTCATCGGCTACCGCTTCTAAATGATTGGCAATGGCGACAAACTTGCCATCAACCACACGGACGTCTTGGGCTTGGTCCGCATTTTCAATAAATACTTGCTTAATGAGCATTTTTCTTCCCCAATTAATTCATGTTGTTAACTTTCAGTAGAGTATACCATATCGGACACCTGCCTCGACAGTCATTTCACAAATGATTCCTTGCATTCACCTAGCAGTTCGGACACAATATGGGGTAAAGGGGGAAATATCTTATGTTAAATATTGCTTACGTTGGTTTTGGTAAGAGTACCAACCGTTATCACATTCCCTACCTGATGCAACGGCAAGACAAGTTCCGAATTACTCGGGTTGTTACGCCAACACTTGGCAAGCGCCCTGCCGAACAGCAAGCACTTGAAGCAACAGGTACTATTTTCTCAACTGATTTAAACGACATCCTTGCTGATGACACCCTCGATTTAGTCGTAGTCGTGACACCAGCGCCGGCACACTACATCACTGCCCGCCAATTGCTTTTGGCTGGTAAAAATGTGATTGTGGACAAGCCGATGGTTGAAACATTAACCCAGGCGCAAGAACTAGTTGATATCGCTCGCGAACGCAACTTATTCTTCATGCCTTTCCAAAATCGACGCTTTGACAGTGACTTTTTAACGTTGCAACACGTCTTAAATGCCGGCTATGTGGGCCGACCAATCGAATTAGAAGTGCATATGGACCACTATCGACCTAATAGTGCGACAACCACTGGCGGTCCCATCGACGGTGCTTGGTACGGTCACGGTGTTCACTTAGTTGACCAAATGATTGCCCTGTTCGGTAAGCCAACCAGTGCGACCTACGACTTGCGGGCAACTCGTGAACTCGGTGCTAAAATAGATGACCAATTTGAAGTGAACCTCCACTACCCAGATGCATTTAAGGCCACTGTCCAAGCAACTGAACTCGCGACGGTCGCCTACCCGAAATGGGTGCTGCATGGTACCGCTGGAACGTACATTAAGTACAACATCGATCAGCAAGAATACGACTTGAAGGTTGGCATCATGCCGGGTATGCCAGGATTCGGGGATGATGCGCCCCAAGATTATGGCCAATTAACCTACTTCAACCCAAGTGGTGATCGCATTGAAAAGGTCATCCCCACCATTCACGGTGACTACGGCCGCATTTACGACGCTGCCTACGACAGTATCGTAAATAACGCACCAAAGTTGATTTCTGACAGCCAAATGCTAGCTGTTATCGAAATTTTGCAAGCAGGGTTCAACGAACCAGCACCACATATCGTCCAATTCTAACGGCAAAAAAGCACTCCGCAACATAATGCGAAGTGCTTTTATTTTTAATACCAGTTATTTTGTGCGCGGAAATTAATCGCATTGTCGATCGAACCGTAACGATCGTTGATGTAGTTCAACATCCCCGTCGTTTGGGTTTCAACTGAACCGGTACCCCAAGCATTCTTGGTTTGTCCAAGGCCTAAGTAGCCATTTGGTGAAACCGCATCTGGGTTACCACCTGATTCAGGCAAAACGATATTGTTCCAAAGCGCATCAGTTCCACCAGCTGCGATAAATTGATCGTAAACTGATTGCGTTGCGGCTGTTGTATCAGCGGTTGCTGTTTGAACAGGTGCTACTGCCGTAGTGTCAGTATCCGCTGACGTCGTATCTGAAGTTGCCACGGGCGTCGTTGTCGTATCAACTGCTGCTGATGCGTTAACACTCGTCAATTGTGCAACAGCATCTGAAACAGCTGCTTGTTGGACAGGCGTTGCACTTGCCAAAGTCGTCTCAGTTGCAGCCGTTGATGTCACATCTGAACTAGCCACGGCAGTCGTCGTGTCATCAGTAGCTACAGCACTATCAACCGTTGTATCGTTAGCGTCGGCTGATGATGCCGCAGTTGCAACTGATGAGGCAGCACTAGCTGTTGACCCTTCAGTTGCCGCTGAGCTTGCCACAACAACTGGCGTTACTGACGCCCCGGCTGCTGGCACAACTAGCACTTGGCCAATTGACAACATTGCCAAATCCAAAGTTGGATTAGCGGCCGTCAAAGCAGCTACGGTCACACCATTGGCCGCTGCAATACTTGAAAGCGTATCACCATCGACCACCGTGTAAGTCCCCGTTGTCGCCGTTGACTTAGGCGCTGTTGATGTCATTTGCTCCAACGCTGCCGATTCGGCGGGCGTTACTGGTGCGGCTGACACACTTGCCGCACGCTTTTCAGACGCTGACGACGCCGCAACTGATGTCAAAACATCGGATGCTGAACTAGCAGCTGCCGTTTGTTCAGTCGTTGCTGACTTAGCGGCCTTAGTTGACGTCGCTGAGTCTGACGTTGCTTCTGATGAAGCAGCCACGGTTACGACTGGTGCGGCTGAATCAGAACTAAAGGCCACTTGCATCTCTGATGCAGGTGTCGTTGCCTTCGCTGCGGCATGCTTAGCCGGCGTCTGACGTTGTGGCATCGCTGCCCCAGCGCGCTTCACAATCTTTCGAGCCACATCTGACGTTGTGGTCACACCACGTGCTTCTGTTGACTTCTTGCTTTGTAGCAAACTAGACAAGACGGGAATTTTTGTCTCAGCGGTAATATCACTTTGCTTCTTAACGGCGTGCTTAATAGCATCCATGTGTGCGACCCCACTCACACCCATAGCACCTGCGACTGCTGCAATCACACCTGCTTTTGTCTTTTTATTCATATACCTTTTCCTAACCTACAAAATACACTCTCTTACTTACATCAAGTATATGACGAATATCATTTTTAGTGAAGCCCTATTTCCGAGGTTTGGGATTCAACTTAAAGCCATAAAAGGTACTACCCTTGTATGTTTGCTTGGCCAACTTCCCTACTGCCGTATAATCTTTACCCCGTTTTGATTTAGCCGCAAAACTAACTTCTTCGCCAGCCAATAGTTTCGCGAGCTCGTCATCCGTAAATTTATGCCCGCTCCATTCTTTGGCAAACGTGATTTCTTCACCATTGAAGGTGCCAGTTGTTTTCTCGCTAACCTTGCGCACGGGCTTGGGTTTTGGCGCCCCCAATGTTGCTTGCAATGCCTCGGCGTTCGCCACCATAATCGGCATATCATGATCAACCACTTGTGTCACTGATTCCAGCAACTTGTCCATCGTCATTTTAAATTCGCCCACTTCGTCCATCATTTCAAACAGACGCTTGGTAATCTTCGGCGACGCAATCCAAGTCCCTTTCACCATGACCGCTGACACATTACCCGTTTCCGTTAGTGTCAACTTACCACGAGCCTCACGCAACATCGCTTTTTGACCCTTACCCATGTCGGATAACGTCGACACACGTGTCGCTCCAGTACCAACATTATGCTTTTCCAAGTACGCCATAATCCACTTCGTCGTGGGTTGCTGTGGCTTCTTGTTGGCGCCTTCATGAATGTACGGATCCGCCATTGGTCCCAACACGCCCGCATTTTCATCCTCATCGTCATCATCAACGCGTGTGGCGGCAAATGAATCATACACCAACTTAAAATTCAGTTGAATTGGCACATTGAACGCTGTTTTAAAACTTGGGTAATCGGCCAAGTCGGCCGTCACGTGGTCATACACGTAATCTTCCGCCAGCATCGCCAAGTAGTTCTTCGCCAGAACTTCATAAATCGCCATCGCACTGTCGCCGTACTTTTTCAGACTTTGTACATCAGCTGGCACATTGACACCCGGCCGGTTCGCCCCGTGGGATCCTTGTGGCTTCACGTGCGTTGACCGTGGTTGCCGGTGTGTCAACAAGCTCGTATCAACCCCCACCAACTTGGCAATCCGGTCGACCAACGGGAGCAGTTCATTGAATTGCTCCGGGGTAACCGTCTTGTCTTCGGTACGGGGGTACGACACCACTTGTGCTTCGTACATTTTTTGATAAGTCGCCAACACTTCCTTTGACGCATACCCGCGCGGTGCCAACACGGCGGCCAACCCCGCCAAGTCTAGCAAACGTCCTGGTGCTTGGGTCCGAGTTTGGTGCTTTTCGTGTGCCACCGCACTACTGTGATACTGGGCCATATCTTGTTCGGCCGCGGCCTTGTTCGGAAATCGCCATGGTATCACGTCGCCATCTTTTGTCACGCGACCAAACACGTGACCAGCTGGGTCCTTGAACTTCACTTCATAAAAAGGGGTTCGAACATAGTTTTTAATCGCTTCTAGTTGTTCATAGATTTTCCAAACGATGACCGACTTCAACCGGCCTTCGCGGGCGACGACCTTATAACCAGCTTTCTTGGCGGATGTCGTCGCAATGCGCGTTAATTGCATCGACATAAAGTCCCAACGGTTACGACTTTCACCCTTCAAGTAAGCACCGTGTTGCCACTTATCTGTCACATCCGTTAATTGTCGCATCGCCGCCTTAATACTCTTAGGTGATTCATCCATAAAATTGGCGCGCAGGACTTGGCCGTGCCAGCCAATGGCATCAATTGCTTCCCAGGCCAATAAATCACCTTCACCAGATGGATCCGTGTCGGTTGCAATAACCAAGGCGTCATACCCCTTCTTCGACTCAGCCTTGATTTCATCCACAATTTTCTTCGTTGATTCCGACTTACCCGTCCGCAAGTTACGATTACGAATGTACGTCCGTTGCCACTTGAAGTCGCTAATCTGCCAAGGCATGTACTTGAGTGTCCACGACTTGTAGGCCTTTTGCAACTCAGCTGGCACCATTTCTTCTGGTTCTTTCAACGTCATGACGTGGCCACGGAGGTTTGTAATATTGAAGTTATTGCCTTCAAACTGACCGACCTTCCCGCCAAGTGCTTTGACGAAATTTTGGGCAGCAGATGGTTTCTCAGTAATAATTAAATAGTTCGCCATAAGTCCCTCGCTTAATTGTCATCCCGTATTTTCGCTAAAGCTCTATTATAGACGAAAAAAGGCAACCCGCCGATTTGTAAGCAGGT
Organism: Weissella cibaria KACC 11862; assembly: GCF_000193635.1. Classification (GTDB taxonomy): domain Bacteria; phylum Bacillota; class Bacilli; order Lactobacillales; family Lactobacillaceae; genus Weissella; species Weissella cibaria. The sequence continues at coordinate 105,434 of NZ_AEKT01000009.1, forward strand.
TGCCTTAATGTTTTCTATTACTTTTTAAGTAGCTTAGCCGCGATGTAATAAATAACACCCGTTAATGCCATCGCTACGAATGTCACACCAATTGTTTGACTGATGATATCAACTGACTTCAAACCGAAGTACAAGGCAATACCAATCAACCAAGCACCGATAGCCAACCAGTTCAAGCCACCATTGTACCAGTACTTACCGTCAACCTTCGTGAATTCTGACAACTCATATTGTCCCTTACGAATAAAGAAGAAATCCACCAGGAAGACTGCGATTTCTGGACCCAAGAACATACCAATGTAATCCAAGAACAAAATGAAGGCATCCAAGAAAGTGGCAAACCACAATGGAATGAATGACACCAACGTTGCACCAATCGTGACAATCCACAAAGCAGGTGTCAACTTCAACTTGTGCCACATATTGGTCAACGCTGACCCAGCCGCCATCAAGTTAACCGCGTTAGCCGTTGTTGACGTAATCACAATAACTAACAAGGCGATAATCCCCAAGCCTAGCTTTGACGCAATCGTTGATGGATCTGAGTCGTTTGGATCAAACGCGTTGTTCATCAAGGCCGTTGCGATCGTTGCCGTCAAACCAATGAAGGCAAACCAGAATAGCCCAATGTTAGCACCCAAGAATGACCAACCCGTTGCCCCTGACTTACGCTTCGTGAAACGTGAGAAGTCAGATGATGCCGTTACCCAGGCCAGGTTAAAGGCGGCCAAGATATCGATTGCAGCCCCTGATGAGATACGCACCTTTGCTGGTGGCGTCCAGGCAAAGATATCCGCTAATGACACGTGTTGGAAGACCACAATTGATTCCCAAATCACGAAAATTGCGACCAAGATAATCCCAATACGTTCAATCATCCGGACCGAACGCTCACCCAATGAAATTGATGCCAAGTGCAACAATGACATGATGATAATCCCGATGACCAAACCAGCTTTGCCGCCTGCAGTATAGGCTTGCCAGCCAAACAAATCCTTGAAGATTACCGAAATTGAAATCGCAGCGATAAACGTATTTGCGGCAGCCCATCCAATAAATTGCACGATGTTAATAATTGATGGTAAGAATGACCCACGCAAACCGAATGATGCACGCGTCAAGGCCATCATTGGCAACCCCGTTTTAAAGCCCATAAACGAAGCAAGTGCTAATAAGGCATATGACACCAATCCCGAAATAATCAAAGTCGTCGACGCAGTGTACATCCCCGCTGCGGCAATCACACCACCGATGTACCACGTCCCGTTGTTGGCATTGGCACCAACCCAAGTTGCAAACATATCCCAGTTTGACATTGTGCGCTTGTCAGTTGAAATCGCTTCAACTTGACCAAACTGCTTTTCCATATTCCCCTCCTTGCACCCAGGTATAAGGTAAACAAAAAGGGCCACTCCGTTACAAAAATGTACAGAGCGGCCCACTAATAGTCTACAGTTATCCTAGGTGACGCGCTCTTTGGCCAGTTCTCTGACTGACGGTTAAAAGAACTATTTATAATTTTCAACTTGGTCTACTATACCGACCTTGGTTAACAGCGTCAACCGTTTAAAGGGATAGTAAAAACCTTGTAAAACGTTTAACGTCGCGCTACTAGTACGGTAACGCGACGTTAACTAATTTTTGTTAAATATGACCTGTAATGATACCAAGTACCGCAAGTAACATCACTACGAATGACCCCAGCGTACCGATCAGCGCGACCCAAGTAATCCCACGTGGGACCGTCCAACCGTTTACGCCATCGTAATCACGCCATGTTTTGCGCCCTTGGAAAGTGACAAACACGATAATGGCGAATACCGATAAGACGCCTTGACCAATCACACTTAGGACTTGTGGTAGTCCGGTTGGCACGACCGAAAACAATGTATAGTTTGCGACGGCAGCCAAGCCAACGACAATCGCTAATAATGCAGATGCCATCTCAAGTTCCCCTTTTCATTTCAATATTGTTACATCTATTGTAACGGGCTTCACACGTCTGCGCACGCTAAAAAGCCAAATAACTTAAAAAAGGTTAGCGTTTAACAAAAAACGGTAAACCCGCAGGCTTACCGTTTTGATTAATTTTCCATTGGCGCTTCAATGCCGGCTGATAACTGAATATCATGGGCTGCCAAAATACGAATAATTTTCATATTAATATCAGCTCGCGTCCCGGCCCAGTCAGCGTCTGGCAGCATCTTGAACTGTGCGACAGCCATAAACTCATGTCCCCGTGTCGTCACGGAATTGATGTACGCCTTTTGCGTATCAGCCGCAAATCGGTCGTCAGCAGCCAGCATTGCTTCCACATCAGCCATCGCCGCCATCATATCCTTCGTCTTAGTGGCAATGTCTAAGTAGAACGTCAACGTTAACTTGCGGGTCTCCATCCGTGACCAATTCGTAATTGGTTCATTCGATAGCGTCGCATTCGGCACAATCACCAAAGCGCCATCAAATGTCCGCACGAGCGTTGATCGGAATGTAATATCTTCCGCGATTCCCTCAACCGACGGTGACGCAATCCAGTCACCGATTTGGAAAGGCTTTTCAGTAATGATGATAATTCCACCTAACAAGTTCTTGATTGGATCTTGGGCGGCCATCGAAACAGCCAATCCAACCAACCCCAGTCCAGCGAACACCCCATTCACATTAATGCCCCAGTCAGACAAAATCATCGTCACCGTTAAGGCCATGACGACAAATTGCAGAATACGGGTCAAGAATGGCATCACAATCGAATCAATCTCCATGTGCACGCGTTCGCCTAGGTGCGCCAATAACGTTGTCAATGAACCCATCAACGTGTACAACCCATAACCGATACTAAAAATTAGAATCGAGCGATAAACTTGCGTCGCAAATGTAATCAGCAAATGTGGTGCATGGGCCGTGTGCAAAGCCAACAGTAACCCTGAAAACAGCACGACGACGCGCGCTGGATTTTCAAACGCCATCAAGACGTCAATCCACGCCTCAAAGCGCTTCGGAATCCGCTTCTCAATAAAATGAAAAATGCCCCGGACGACACCACGAATCAATAAAAATGACACAATGACGATCAGTAAGGCCAAGCCCAATGATTGCCAATCAAAGCTGTGCGCTAACCAGCGTTCAAACAACTTCATGTTTCTCTCCTCTGTTTAAAATGCTATTTTACTAATCTCAAATAATTACAGTTTTCAAGTATAACAAAGAACGCACGGTCGATTGACTGTGCGTTCCAGGTCTTTATCAAGTTTTTACTTCTGGTTCTTAGCTAACTGTTGCAGCTCATGCAACGTCGTCTTACCACCATTCAAGCCCGTCGTCCGTTGACCATTATGCACATACGTCACGTATGGCAAGTTTGTCACCTCAAGACTGTCTCGGAATGATTTCTTCAGCGTGTACGCCCCTGTATCGAAATAGTAGACTTCATGATTTTTCGCGAGTTGCTTAATCACTGGCGATAACTTGCGACTATCTGGGGATGCCGCCGTACCAATATAAATGTAATAATCACCACTTGAACGGTCGTTAACAACGGCGTCCAACTCATTTTCAGCGATTGCCGTTGTCCGCTTTAAGTTGTTGCGATAATCACTTTGTGTGACCAATGAAATCCGATTTTCATGGCGCTCCACTTGCCAACTCACTAATGATCCAATCACAACCAACGCCAAGAAGACGCCGTTTACTGCGATATAAACGGTTCTTAACTTAGGTAATAACTCATCCGCTAGAATGTTAATCAGGCCAATCAACAACAAGCCCCAGAATACATTCACGCCAAAGCCGAACAAGTGGTTAACCACCGCCCAAATGTATTCCAACACAAGGATGATAATTAAGCCGTATACCCACACTTTTTCTTTTCTCATCACAATAGCTCCTAAACATACTGATTAATAGTATATGGGAGCTTAGTGCCTCTGCCCAGCTTTCAGCGGATTCCTCATAAGAAATTTAAAAAAGGACGCAAGCCCAAGTCGGTTTGCGTCCTTACTTTTCAGCACCCTAACGTGTTAGGAATGCTGTGATAGCTGTATTTTGTTGTTCAGGTGCGAAGAAATCATCGGCACGTTCAAACGCTTGGACCCGTCCATCCGCCAGTAATAGCACATCATCCGAAATATCACGTGCAAACGCAATATCGTGCGTCACTAAGATAATTGTCCGGTTAGGCAACTTGGCCACCTCAGTAATCATGTCCGTCACTTCTCGAATCGATTCCGGATCCAACGCTGAAGTTGGCTCATCCAACAACAGCACCGGCGCTTCCGTAATCAAGGCTCGTAAAATGCCAATGCGTTGTTTCTGACCACCGGATAGTGAACTGGGATATTGTGTCGCAACCCCAGCCAAATTAAACTTTTCCAGTAACGTCATTGCACGTTCGCGGGCGACCGCTTTCGATTGCTGACCAGTCAGGTAAAGTGGCGAGGCAACATTATCTAGCGCCGTCAAATTTGCGAATAAGTTAAAGTGTTGAAACACCATCGCTGTTTGACCAGCTAAATCTGGCACACTGCCAGTCGTAACTGGTTGTAGGCCGTTCAACGTGCGAATCAATGTTGACTTGCCTGCACCAGATGGGCCGAGGATCGTTAGGACTTGTGCGGTGGGGATGTCAAACGACACCTCATGCAACACTTCCTTGGTGACATGCTTTTTATTCGTTGGCACCGTCACAACCAACTGCTTAACTGCCATTGTCATGATGTTCCCCTCCTACATGTACCGACGATAATAGCGTTCTAACTTATTTTGCAAAGCCGAATACGCCACTACCAACAACCAATAAATAATCGCGACCGCTGCGTAAACTTCCATATACTTAAACGAACCGCCAGCGATCAATTTACCTTCACCAAATAGTTCCGTCACCCCAATGACAAAGGCCAATGCAGTTTCCTTCAAAATACCAATCGTGTAATTGCCAAACCCTGGAATTGCATTTACGGCGGCTTGCGGTAGCATCACGTGTTTAAAGAAGGCCCACTTATTAATCTGTAACGAGGTGGCTGCTTCCCATTGCCCGGCATCAACAGAATCAACGGCTGCTCGGAACGTTTCGGCCATATACGCCGCATACTTGAAGCCCAAAGCTAAAATGACCATCACTTCTGGCGACCAGGTCTTCAACGCAGGAATAATTTCAGGCAAACCGTAGTAAGCCAAGAAAATTTGCACGACCCCGGGTACAGCACGGAATACTGACACATAGAACCGAGCAACCGCTTGTAACCAGCGATATCGACTACGACGCAACCAGGTCACGACGGCGCCGACCAGCGTTGCGATTACAAACAGTTCCGATGGTCAAGAGTAAGGTCAATGGCACATATGGTAAGAGCTTTGGCATCACACCAATCATATAATGCACATCAAATGACATTACTTAAGCGCCTTTCCATTGATAATATCTTCACCGAAGTACTTGTGTGACAACTTTTGCAATTCGCCATCCTTGTACAACTTCTTCAAGCCGGCGTTAAAAGTCTTCGCGTCCTTCTTACCACTGGCATCCTTCGTGAAGACCGCACCGTCATGGTCAGCTGCAATCTTGTCAGGCAACATCTTCAAAGCCAATTGCTTGTCCTTGATCACCGCCTTCAAAATTGGACCTGAGTTCGTCACACCATCAACCTTGCCACCGTTAGCAGCCGTCACGGCATCATCGCGTGACTCAAAGGCACGTACATCAACCTTCTTGTTGTACGCATTCAAATTTTTGATGCTCGTTGACCCTTGCACAGCGCCAACCGTCTTACCAGCCAAATCACTGACCTTCTTGGCCTTGCTATCCTTTGGCACGGCAACTTGTTGGTTATACGTTGCGTACAACTTTGAGAAACGGTATTGCTTAGCGCGGTCCTTGTTGTAAGCAACCGCGTTTGACACACCTTGAATCTTCTTGCTGCTCAATTGTTGCAACAAGCTATCAAAGTCACCGTTAACCCACTTCACCTTGTATCCTTCTGCCGCAAACGCCTTGTTCGCAACTTCAACGTCGAAGCCAACCAACTTATCATTTTCCTTATAAGACGTTGGATATGACACACCAGTTGATCCCAATGTAATCGTCTTCTCAGCAGCGTGCACTGGCATGTTAGCCAAAGCTAGTCCTGCGACACCTGCTGCAACCAACGTCATCATCTTTGTATTCTTCATCATGTTGTTTAACCTACTTCCTTCTCTAAAACATGTGCAATCAATGTTGGGATTTCGACGGTCGTCTTTTCAAATGACGCCACCGTCTTTAATTCTGACAAACTTGTTACCTCGGCAACCGCTGCATTCGCCATCAAATCGGTCAAAAAGTCCGTTTGCTGGTCAATGCTTCGTTGTGCCACCTCGAACAAAATTTCGTGCGCGGTTTGCTTACCCAGACGGTCTGCTAAGAACATCATAATGTCCTCCGCATAGACTAAATCACCTAGGCGCGCCACGTTCTCCTGCATCTTGTCGACATTCACCACTAGACCATCAAGCATCGCAATGAGCGAGGTTAACTGACGATCAACATACTGGTGAATTTCAGGCAAGGCTAGCCACAATTGCTTCCACGCAATTGCATCACGTTCATTGACGCTCAACAACGCGTGCATCAGCTGCGTTTGCGCGGCAAAAATTGGCTCAGCCAATGCAGCAATCGCTTCAAAGTTTTCTGGATTGCGCTTGTGTGGCATCGTTGACGACCCAACTTGCCCGACAAACGGCTCAGCTAATTGCTGATTTTCCGTGCTAGCTTCGTTATAGAATTGCCGACCAATTTTGGCTAACGTTGCCCCCAACATTGCCAATTCGCCAGTGTACGCCACCAAACGATCGGGTGCGTTGTGCCATGCAACGGTCTCAGTTTGTAAATGCAACTCAGCCATCAAGGATTCTTCAACCGCAATTCCGGCCATACCAAGTGCCGAATGCGATCCAACCGCACCAGCGAAGACGCCTGTTAATGTGTCGGCCTTCATCTGCGTTAACCGGTCAACGTGTCGCTGAATTTCATCTAGGTAGCGTGCTAAAACAAACCCAAATGTAATTGGCACCGCATGCACATTATGTGACCGCGCCATATATGGCGTTTGGGCATACGTCTTGGTTAACGTTGCTAATTGCTTACGTAACGTTGCCAGAAGGGATTCGTACCGTTCATAGTGATCAGCAGCTTGCAAAACAAGTCCTGTATCTACAATGTCTTGGGTGGTTGCCCCAAAATGCACATACTCACCAGCTTCTGGGCCAGCGATGCGCTGCATTTCTTGAATTAATCCCAACAAGGAATGTTGTTTTTCGTGTGAAATCTGGGCAATTCGATCAATGTCTAAATCGCCGAACGCCAAGTTCACAATCGTGTCAGCTGCGCTTGCGGGAATTACACCCTTGCGCACCTTCCACCTTGGCTAGCGCTTGTTCCACAATAAATTGCTTCTCCAACTTGGCCTCTTCAGACCAAATTTGGCGCGCTTTGTCCGTCGAAAAATTGCCACCAATCACTTCATAGTCGATTGGATGTGCTGCCATGTTTGATACCTCCGTTTTTTCGGCTTGTATTACAACGACGATTATTCTGGACCCACTACTTTGTTTTGACAAATAAAAAAGTGTTATTGTCATTTAACCCACTAAATCAGTATTGAATTCGCACCGCCAGTAGCGCGATAATTAGATAAAGCATCATTCATTTAGAGGGAGAATTACAATGGCTGATATGACTAAATTGGCACGGCTATTCCAGTGGGCCTTGGTCCCTGTAATGGTTGTGTTGTTAATTCTAGAGATCGTTCACGGTAGCACGTCCTGGTACGGGGTCGCCTTTCAACTTATCTTGGCAGTAGCTTTCACTGTCATGGGTCGCAGTAGCAACATTCGCATTTACTGGCTGGTTGCATTTCTGGCGTTGGTAACGGCTGTCGTGAATGTTACTCACTTGTTATAGAAGCACCAATAAAATTCTAAGAGAAGGAACACACGCGTTTTATAAAAAATTGTGCAGGCGAACCATATGGTAACCACTACAAAAATCAAGGAAACTGCGACGACTATTGAATACCACTATTACGTCGAAAATCACAAATCAAACCCGGCAGATATCGGGCGTATCGTCTTTAAAAAAACCGGTGGCGCAACAACTTGGAGCGCCGAAAATGACCCTCGCAAAATTTACCTAACACATGCGATGCGCTCCTTACTTCGAGTGAAAATAGATACCGGTGTTTTACCAGATAAATCATCTGAAGCTTGGTATTAAAGCCTACCGGAGGCTACCAAATACAAAAGTGCACTCAAAATGGCTGGTAACATTTGTCTTAGCATTTCAAGACACATACGACATGCCGGCATACATTGCCGACTAGTTGTTTTTGCCATTGCCATAGTATTGCATGTCGTTGTATTTTTACTCTTGTTTTGTTGCTTTTAGCCATTTCTCCTAGTAATATAGGTGTATAGAAAAAGCCCCGTTAGTGGTAGGACACTAACAGGGCTGACAAGTTCCAAGAGTTCTTAGTGGTTAGGCATCTTCGTGTTCGGACGTGGATGTCTTTTCTTTTGTCTCGCTATTCACTCGTTTAACATCAACGTAACCGCTGACAATCGCACGAATGATTTTAGGTAACATCAGAATTAACACCACGAACACCGCAAAGATGCCACTTGCTGCCAAGTGAACCACTCTAAACTCCCGGATAATCTTTGAAACATTTTATATGTCCTCCCTGTTCCAAGAAAAATTGTAGAGAGAACAGTGACGCCATGTATCGCAGAACTTGCCACGGTTTCAACGGGTAATTAAGCCGATCCACCGCATAGACTAGTATGCCCGACTAACGGCTCACTGTAAACGATTATCACGAGCGCTTGTATAAAATAAAAAACGCCTTACAATCATGTAAGACGACATAAGGCAGGCAGCCACAATATTAAATTTAATTATGTTATTGATACCGTTACTCAGTGACCGAGCAACGGTATTTTTTATTGTCTCAACCCATAAAAAAGAGGGTCACATTTGGGGGCGCAACTAATACAAAACAGTACATTTCAGTACAACATAGTTGCGGCCCTTTTTGCGACCCAATCACTTATTTATCAAGGAAAACGCCGGTATATCAACGTTTTCAACCTTATATATGGAGCCGAGGGGAGTTGAACCCCTGTCCTACCATCTCGTAACTAACACATCTACGTTCATAGCTGAATAATTTAAATCTCGTCTAGTGCACGCCATTCCGCGCGGCGATCAGTTAGACCAGCCTGATTATCCTCTTCATACCTGCCCCAGGCGGAGACAAATATGCGCAGATTGCTTAATTTTAAAACCTAGCTTAACCCACAATCAAAGCTATGCATAGGCAACGCAGGCTGTTTTTTAGGCAGCTACTGCGTAAGTGTTTTGTGAATTGTTTGCAGTTAATTCTTCTGAGTGGATTATAGGGCCACAACCCCTAAACGCAGTACTAGCACGAACAATGCCAGTCGATTCCGTAACGACCCCGTTAATGTACGGCTTTCGTACTTAATTATTATAACAAGCTCTCAGAACATTCACAAATAAATAGAGAAGTTGTGCTTGTTTTTGCTTTTAGTTCGGTTATAATTGATTTGTTGGGTGGAACGCAACAAAATTAATATTAAAACACGAACATTGTTCAAACTTAGGGGAATTTAAATGGACTTTTCAACTGTATTCGACTACGAAGATATTCAACTCATTCCAAACAAGTGTATTATCGAGTCTCGCTCTGAAGCGGACACGTCTGTCACACTCGGCAATCGTAAGTTCAAGATTCCCGTTGTGCCAGCTAACATGCAAACGGTCATTAACGAGGAGTTGGCGATGAAACTCGCCACTGAGGGGTACTTCTACGTTATGCATCGTTTCGAACCAGAAACACGCTTGGACTTTGTCCGTCGTTTCCATGAAGCTGGCACGTTTGCTTCAATTTCCGTTGGAATTAAGCAAGAAGAATACGAGTTCATCGACGCCTTGCAAGCCGCTAACTTGACGCCTGAATACATCACCATCGATATTGCGCACGGTCACTCCGACGCCGTTATCAAGATGATTCAATACATCAAGGCCCACTTGCCAAATGCCTTTGTAATTGCCGGTAACGTGGCTACGCCTGAAGCAGTCCGTGATTTGGAAAATGCGGGTGCAGATGCGACAAAACTCGGTGTCGGTCCGGGTAAGGCCTGCATTACAAAGTTGAAGACTGGCTTCGGTACTGGCGGTTGGCAACTAGCTGCCCTCCGTCTTTGCGCGAAGGCTGCTAAGAAGCCAATCATCGCAGATGGTGGGATTCGTTATAACGGTGATATCGCCAAGTCAATTCGCTTCGGTGCCACGATGGTCATGATTGGATCATTGTTCGCAGGCCACGCTGAAACACCTGGTGAAGTTATCGAAATGGATGGCGCTAAGTATAAGACATACTTTGGTTCTGCTTCGCAATTCCAAAAGGGCGAATACAAGAACGTCGAAGGTAAGAAGTTGTTAGTCCCTTACCGTGGCTACATCGATGATACCTTGCTTGAAATGGAACAAGATTTGCAATCAGCTATTTCATACGCTGGTGGTCGTCAATTGATGGATCTTAAGTACGTCGACTATGTCATCGTTAAGAACTCAATCGTTAATGGGGATTCCTACTAAACAGCAAAACGCAAGCGAACTGAATCGCTTGGCGTTTTTAAAATGTATTTATAGTGCTGCCAACATTTCTTGCAACATTGACTGACGATAAATTGGGCGGTTGTTGAACTTACGACGTTCGACTTCCACTTCCTTTTCGGCACGGTCTGAAGCAGCCTTGGCGATTGCTTGCGTCTCCGTTGGGCCAACTGTGCCTTGTGCTGACTGCATTTGCGTGAACAGCGCAATGTAGGCGTAGTACGCACCTAAGAACCAACCGTTAAAGTATGGCATGACCACATTCGCCTGACCAATCTTGTCATGGTTGTGGTGCGTAATCTCGTGATATTCTTCTGACAACATACTCTTAATTTGCGCATACAAATCAGAAGCATTCTTTTGGGCAACCTTTTCTAACGTCACAAAGTTATCCGTCGCAAACTTTTCAGCGCGGTCGACCCATTCAGCCGTTTGTTCTTCGGGATTGATATTCTCAACTTCCGCAAACACTGCCAAATGTGCGTCAATGTAGCCACGCTTCATCCCCGCCATCAACACCTGCTTCAGAATATTGTCGACCTTTGCCAAGTTCAGTGACTCGTTCAACTGCGCAACTGCCTGCTCAAATTGTTCTTCGATCATGTCGTCATCCTCATCTCATTTAATCCTTATTTACTATACCATAGCTAGCAAAAGCACCGCCATCTCAGTCGACGGCGGTGCTTTTCGGATCTACTTTTCGCTTGACCAGGCTGCCTCTCCAGGCACCCACGCTTAGTGTGATTATATGAGAGCTTGAGTATTGTTTATAAATGGTCAAACAACTATTTGTGAAATCATCATCAAACAAGAATAATTGTAAACTATTCTGCGAATAAAATCAATGTGAATTTGATAACAAGTCCAAATTAATGGAATACCATCCCACCATCAACGACCAATGTTTGCCCCGTGATGTAATTTGAATCCTTGCCAGCCAAGAAGGCAACTGCTGATGCGACTTCTTCAGGCTCTGACAAACGACCAAGTGCAATGCCGTCTGAGAATTGGGCCATGCCCCATTCATCATCCTTACCAGCATTTTGACCAACTTCGTGGGCGATATCAAACATCATTGGTGTCTTAACGATACCAGGTGCAAATGCATTAACTGTGATGCCCAATGGCGCCAATTCCTTCGCCGTCGTTTGTGTGATACCACGGATTGCAAACTTAGTTGCCCCGTAAACCGTCAAATCAGGATTTCCTTCAACACCCGCTTGTGATGTGGCGTTGATAATCTTACCCCCGTGGCCAGCCTTCTTAAAGGCTTCGACCGCCGCTTGCGTTCCCCACACTGTACCGTTGATATTTGTATCAAACGTCCAGCGCATTGTCTCTTCGTCAACTTCCATGATTGGTGTCGTAGGTGCAACACCCGCGTTGTTGATCATGACTGTCAAATCCCCAAAATGTGCAACAGTCTTTTCAACACCGGCAAATACTTCATCACGCTTCGCAACATCAGCTGCAACGGCCAACGCTGCGTCAGGGTGAACTGCGTTAATTTCGTTTGCAACGCGTTCAACCTTTGACAACGTGCGACCAACAACTGCGACCTTGAAGCCGTCATCTGCTAAACGCTTAGCGATTGCTTCACCGATACCTTGTCCTGCGCCAGTAATAAATGCTACATCACTCATGTTAGTTACCTCTCAAATAACAAATTCCTAAATAAATTATCTCATGCTCATTACTACACAAATAATGATACAACTTTACTTCCACTTTGTAAACGTTATGGTTTTCACAAAATGAAACGACCGCAAAAAAGCTCTAACATCACTGTCAGAGCTTTGCTTATCTATTGTGCTGTGTAGCCACCATCGATCACGAATTCGGCACCAGTTGCAAACTTTGATTCTTCAGAAGCCAAGTAGACACAGATCCAAGCGATATCATCTGGTTCACCCATACGTCCCATTGGTGTCTTCAAACGTTGCGTCACGTAAGGTGCGACTGAGTCACCTTCACCAGAACCGTCCGTCATTGGCGTCGCAATGTAGCCCGGGTGCACCGTGTTCACACGAATGTTCAAATCGTTTTGCGCTGCGTAGACTGCAGCTGACTTTGAGAACATGCGAACTGCCCCCTTCGAAGCGTTGTATGAGGCCGTCATCGTATCACCAACCAAACCAAGGATTGATGACATGTTAATGATTGACCCACCACCATGTTCCTTCATTGCACGGAAGCCATATTGCGTACCGAGGTACATTCCATCAGCATTAATGCTCATCAACTTACGATAAGCGTCAAAGGTATCGTGCTCAATGTCATTAGTTGCTCCGATACCAGCATTATTAACCAACACATTCAACGGACCAAATGCCTCTTCTGTGTAAGCAATTAAGTCCTGCCAACCTTGCTCGTCAGATGAATCGTGTTGTTGGAAACGAATCACATCTTCCCCGCCGAGTTCCTTGGCTGCCGCCTCACCAACATTGGCACGACGTCCCGTAATCACAACCTTAGCACCCTCTTCAATAAAACGTTGGGCAATTGCCTTTCCCAAACCAGTGGTTCCACCAGTCACAATTGCAACCTTCCCCGTCAAACGATCTACCATAGTACTTACCTCGCTAATTTCTTTTGATACTTCAGAGATTACCGGGCAATTATGAAGATTTTTGTTTTGAACACTTGGATTTGAAAACGTTTACAGGTTTGGCTAATTTTGTTCATATAGTTGGATGGCTTCGGGTAAATCTTGGGCCTGACCACGTTCAAGATATAACGCCAACATATCAACGGCTTGGCGACTACGTAGGTATTTAGGCAAGAAATTAATCATAATTGGATTATAATTTCCCAAGTTTGTTTGCGTCGTCTCGATACTTTCTAACTTATCGGCATACGGCCAACTAGCAATTTGTTTTTCATATCTTTTGTTCAACGACCGCTCCGAAACATGAAATGACGCATAAGCCATCACACCAGCCACCCCTGCGGCAACATAAAACCACACTTCCTGGTAGGCCAAAGCAAACATCAAACTCAATAACATCGCAATAATACCCAAGGTGCCTAACAACGGGCTTTGCGCATGCTTATACGCACCCTGCCGCGCTTAAGCTTGTAGCGTTTGCTTTTCAATTTCTAAATCATACAGCTGTTGTAGCACGTGCAACCGACCTAAATCGTCAGCTGGTACTGGCATCGCATCTGGGCTAAACTGTGGTTCATCTTCCGGCACCGTCGTATTTGTATTATCTGTTGGTACTAGTTTAAGCGTTGCTAATTCGTACTCTGCCACAGTCACAACAACGCCGTCGGCTAAGTAAAAATCAAAGCCACCTAACATCATGTCACTGCGTTGAAATTCTTGAATCATGTCAATCCGACTCACTAAATTATCCGGCCAATTAGCGAGACCTACCTCACTAGACAAGAAAACCGTTGGGAAGAAAGCCCCCGTTTCGTCTGTCCGACCTGAAAACGGAAGCGAGCCATCATCAGCAATAATTGGCTGACCAGTTGTAGACACACCAATTTGGTGATTCGCGTCCGTAATAACCGGCCACAGTAACAATGCCCGATTGAAATCAATCACCATCTGTTGCAACCGTCGCGACCTCGACGCCGCATCCGTATCATGACGTAAGCCTCGTAGGCGCTTTGTTAAACGAGAATTATCTACTGGCAAATTTACATAATAGTTTGTCATGCTTCTTCACCCCAACGTTTTTGTAAGATATCGTTTGGCAGCATGATACGCTGATTATTAGCTCGTATTTGCACACCAACGACATCCAGTTGCGCAACTAACGCCAAAGCTTGCTGGCCCGTTACCTGACGTGTACCAAAGGGGGCCATTGCTTCCGTTGGTGCAATGTACAACGGCAAATAATCTTGATCAGCATAATAATAGATGGCTAATTTCCCATCTACTTGTTTCGGTATGCTAAAGCGATAGTACCTAGCAACCGTCAGGAAGTCATCGTAATGTTGTGAGACATCCTTCCGCTCACGACGGGCTGCTAAGTATGCCGTAAAGAATCCGGTCATTTCCTCGTCTGAAACCGTTTCTGGGTGTTGATCTGGTACAGGCGTGATTTGCTCAGGCTCCGTCTCAGACTTCCTTGTTTCAGACTGATCAGGCACTGGTTTAGTTGTTGTTACTTTGGCTGACAAACGATACAGTTCATCCTCCAACTGCAACATCTTCGCCAAGCCGCCCCGTTTCTCATAGACTAGCCAACGCCCTAGTGTGCGACCGCGGGGGTGGCGATAGCCATATACCGCACTCGCCAACGCCAGAAATAATAGCACGCCCATCGGCAATAAGGCATGACGACCCAAACGCATTAGCACGATTAACGCCACAACTAGCAATCCGACCGTTAATTGATGGAGACTAGAACCCTTAGCCGCGCGACGAGCTTTTTTCTCAGTCTTGGCACGCAATTCTTCCAACGCATTACTAATTTGATTCGTCTCTTTCTGGCGGGTTTGCCAAGCTTCATTTCCACCCGGCACTGGCAATCGCTTAGGAAAGTCCGTTGCCAGCTGTCGTTCATACCATGGCGCACGTAAACGGACCAACTCGTGGCGTGGGAATTGGCGTTGTAACTCATCACGCGACACCATTAACTCGTCCGTGCCATCATTCAACAATAAGCCGGCCACTTCCGGTGTTTGTTCCAACACATCAAAAATCACCGATGCCCGCACCCAGACCGTCGGCAAATCTTGTGCACTCGCTTCGTACTTTGCCGTACTACTATACAGTTGCACATAGGTTTGGCCATCCTTTTCAAGTAGCAACGACAACGGGTAGTTCGCTGTCTGCCCAATCGCCACTTGATAGCCTGAATACAACACCCGTAATTGACTTTGTGGCACAGCAATCGGTGCCAACAACCATGACTTCTCTAACAACGGATAAATATCCTGTCGTTCACGGCGTTGACTACGATTAGACTGCGCAATAATCGTTTCCCGAATCTCCTTCTCTAACCGTGGATTCGTTAAAGTCAAATTCAAAAATAACCGTTTCATCATACTCCCTCTTCCAATTCGTCCTATATATCTTAGTCCTTTAAAAAGCAGTTTGCTGTTTTTGAGTTCTCTTCTTTTTCACAAGTAAAAACAGACGCCCAGATGATTATTATCATCCGAGCGTCTGCTTCATCTTATATTATTGGCTTTACGTGTTTAGGCTACCCAAACACTTTGTAACTGATGGCGTAGTTGTTGCAACCGACGATTATAGGTGGCGCGATGAACCCGTAAGCGGTGACATCGGCGCGCAACTGTGTCATCCGGATATTGCATTAAATCATATGCTAATCGTTGTAACGGCTGCGATAGCCGACATTGCTTCGCTAAATCAGCCAGTAAAATGGTCGCTTCCGCATCCACAAAGGCTGCGTTACTCATCACTTGCTCCGGCGCTTCACCAAGCGGTACACCACGATCCTCATGGCGCTTGGATCGCCGTTGCAAATCGCGCAGGCGCCATAACAGCCACCGAAATAACTCATTATTGTGCTGTGTCGTCAACGTCTCACCCGCCATTAACCGTTCCGCAATCATCAACCGTAATTCCTGGCGATAATCATCAAAATCCGGCGAACGGCGATAGACATGGCCAGCCTGCAGCACCCCTCTTATCATCAGCTCGTATTGTTCGAGCGTCGCTTCTACTTGTTGGACCATCCGTCCTCCTTTCGTTTGAGCAAATCGCACCCACCTCGCTCAGCGTGCGGCGGATTCTAAGTAACGTGTTTTTGTCATAAAACGTAGATTGTTCTTAGAACTTCTTTATTACACCACGTCAACGTTCACACGACGTCAGACAAAAAGACCGCTCCGACAGAAATCTTATTCTGTCGTGCGGTCTGCTGTTTATTGATAATCGGTTTAGCCCAGAAAATGCAAGGTTACTTGTCCGATTATGCCAAGGCACCCATTGGATCCCAAGGTGCTAGCATACTTGGTGTAGCCGTTTCGTAAATATCACGCAATTCTTCTGGCAAGAATTCCTTCTTAATCACAATTTGGTAGGTAAACTCATCGAACCACTCATCAGACATCGTGAAGTACCCCTTGTTACCGTTCTTGTCGCCCCATGAATTTTCGACCTTCCACTTCGTTGGCTTGCCGTCGACAAGATCAACACCTGTCAACACCATGGCGTGGGTCATCAATGAATCCCCGTATTCCAAACGCTCAGCCTTAGTCATACTGAAATCAACATCGAACAAATCGTCTTCGTTAAACAACTTTGTATCCATCAAACCAGCCTTGCGATCCAACTTAGGTCCCATGTCGACCCCGAACCAAACGTTCTCACCGGCAAGCAATTGCTTCACAGCCAAGTCTTTAAACGTCGCCAAATCAAGGTTCAAGTGCTTCACTTCGCGACCACCACTCACGTTACCCAACATCTTAACGTTGTACGTTTGATTAAAAGGCTTATCAGCAGTTGGCGCATTGATAATTGAGATGTAATCGCTCAACTCCCAACCAACGTACTTTGCGAAAAAGTCCAACGGTGAGATGGCTTGCTCACGATGGAAATTATTATCCTTATCACGGTATGAGAAATCAAACGCTACCGGTGGCTCGCCAAAAGTCAGTGACAACATGTGGTAGTTTTCGCGACCGAATTGCGCCAACTTTTCATCGATTTCAGCTTGGGCTGCATTGGCTGCGACTAACTTGCGCAACGTAATCGCATCCTTGCGCAACTTACCATTGTACAAACGGTTGAATTCAGCCGAGTGTGATGACGCTTGTGACTCTGGATAAGCTGACTGTGGCACAACCCCATACTTTTCAATCAATGCCACTAGCATGTCCCATTGACCACCGTCTTGTTGTGGCATTTGTAGTAGGAAAGCCACTTCGCGGTCATCCGTTGGCTTGTCGGCTGTCGCCAAAATATTCTCGTAGAAATAGTTGGCCTTTTCCAACTTGTCCCAGAAGAATGTATAGCTTTGTGATAATTCAAAATCACCTGGCAAACCATACACAGCCTTCATATCGTGACGCATCGTGTTCAACGCCGCAAACATCCAGCAACGTCCTGACTGTAATTGGTTGGCCACCGGTGAGCTTTCCAAATCAACACTAAATACTGGCGTCAACGCACCAGCACGTTCGTTATCACGGGCTGCTTGCAGGATACCATTGGTTGTGACTGCATTGCGAATAGCAGCTGACTTTGGACTAACTGACACCGCTTCTTTGTAAAAAGCTAACTCTTCTTGTGTAATTTCACTCATACATTTATCACCTTTTTCTAATATAAAACCAGTCTAGTCCTTTGTATTAACTTTCGCAATGGTAAAAAATAAGCGGACTAACCACCATGATTAGTCCGCTTATCAATTATTTGTCATCATGATTCGTCACATGATAGTGATTCATCACCGCAACCCCAATCAAGCCTACAAGGCCAACTACAAGACCGAAAGTACCGTATACAATACGTGCCGTTCGGTCATCGATGACCATCAAAAACAGAATCGTCGCGATGAACGTAACATATGGCAACGCCTTAAGGTCGCTTGGTCGTAATCTGATATATGGCATTAGTCACTCTCCCCCCTGCACTTACTTTTGTTCAAGCTGATTTTAGTCTACCATAACTGTCCTTACCAGGTACAAGGTGCTAGATGCCTCCAAAGAACAACCGATTCAACCAACCGCTGCGTCGTGGCCGAGCAAGTTTGTATATCGAGACGTCTTCCCCACGACGACGGCGCAACCATAATTCATATTCATGCATTTCAGTGCCTGGCACTGGATTTTTCGTAAACAAGGATTCTTGATGCCGCCGCCGACGCTCTGCCACTTCCTCCTCGAAACTAAGCTTTTGCTTGAGGTTTAAATACTAAATTGTATTGTTTCCAAAAAATAAATTTCTATCTAAAATTATTTTACACTTAAACTAAAATACGCACAAATGAATCAATTATCATATTGAAAATGTTGGCTAACCTTTTCAGCGTCATAACCAACTAAATCTGACAATTCCGCTCGCGCTGCTGCGTCTTGTGTAATCTGCCCTACTACGCCGGTTGTACTAGTTTGTGGCAGATCAGAATTTGGACGCCACGTCATGCCGTTTTGACTCTGCGGAATTTTAAATTCATAAATATTGCCATCATTCGCAACGATGTATAGGTCGGCTGAATACTCATTCGTCGATGCAATATGGCCCGAATAACCACTTGGACTGATCATAATCGTCTGTTTGGGTGCATACCCCGTTTGATTCGTCACCTCTGACTTATCTGAGTCAGGTCCCACACCTGGATGCAAATTCACATTATCCCATTTATAGAATCCATAGACTGCCTGCGCCTGTAAACCAGCACCACCATTACCACCGTTCAGATAGAGTGGTCCGTTCACTGTGTCATAGTACAACGTTGTATCACCGTACGCGCTCGAAACCTCAAAACCTAACTCTGAACCTACTCGATTCATTTTTGCAGCCTGATTACCAATCCATGATGCAAATTGATCTGTTTCAACACCGGACAGTCTTAAGCTACTTGGCACGGGCGCCTCACTACTTGAACTTGAACTCACCGATTCACTACTAGAACTACTCTCACTAGAAGTGGCCACAGAAGAACTTGATTGTACGGTATTCGGGTTATCTTTCACCAATGTTTTGTTATAATCCCGCCCGAGTAAATAAAAAACGCCGCCAAACACAACAATTGCCAGAGCTAACAGCCCGAAAATAAACTTTCGCATCGCAATTTTCCTTTCCAAATACTTTTAAGAAAATTGTACGAGGTTTATGACAAATGATGTTGTGTGGCGACTTAATTCACCTATTAATGGCCGGCATGTCCGCTAACACGAACCATTTCGAACCGGTCGAATTGCCGATACTTTTTTTCAATCTTACTACTGATAAAGGCAACAATCACAAGGGCAACGACAAACGTCACAACCGGGTGAAATGGCACCAACAGAAACGCCAGTGTCGGCATCATCAACAAGTGACTCACTATAATCCAACGGCCACCTGCCGTTAAATGGCGGCCACGCAACAAATCAATCCCAAACCCCATCAGAGTCAATCCAACCGCCAAAAACTGGAAGAAGCCACTTGATGAAAGTGTATTGGTCGCCAAGAACACGAAATCCAATATGATAATCGCTAGTGTTAAATATGCTTCTAACCAAGCGACCTGCCATGCGATTTCTTTAAACGTCATCGTAAATAGTAAGACCGATAGTGTATAAATCCACCATGCAATCAAACCAATCGTTAAATTACTACTGATGCCAATGACCACAAAAGCTAGAACATACAATATATTTTGAATTGCTACCCGATACTTTTTAATGAATGATATCATTTCTTCACCCCCACATTTATATATAACCCACTTTCGGAACCAGTTTATCATTCCCACTAACATTAAAAAAGGCATCCACAAAAATTTTGCAGACACCCTATAATTTTATTAATAATTTTCAATCGCTAGAATTGTCTCTTCAAAGAATTTGAAAAACGCATCATGATCAACGTGATAAACAAACTCAATTTCACGTCCTACTGGTGTTTCAAATGTCCGGCCACGGCTTTGACCAGTTGGTACAACATCAACTGTCATTTGCTTCGTCTCAACCAGTGTGGGATTTTGCGCAAAGGCTGTCGTCAAGACATCCCACAAGAAGTATGTTGAATTTGTCTCGAAGTGGGTCAATACAGGAACTGTCGCATAAGCTTGCCCGATAAAGTCCATTACTGGATGTGAACGCAGCTTCGCCCATCGCAAACGGTCAGCTGGTGTCAATGGCACTTCATGGGTACTCTCTAACCCAACCATTTGAATCTTGATATTTGAATCAAAGACAACCTTGAATGCTTGCGGATCCCAAAAGACATTCCACTCGGCCGTGCCATCTTGTTCCGGTTCAGCAATGTTACCAGCGCCAAAAGTTCCTGCCATCACAACCAAGCGGTCGATCTTGTCTGCCAAACTTGGATCCTGTTCTAACACCGTACCTAGGTCACTAACTGGCCCAGTGAACACTAACGTAATTGGTTCAGTGGCTGCTGTTAAAATTGTAGCCAGGTCATCTGCTGCCGTGTTGTACGATAACTCAGTGTCCCCTTCGCCAAACTCATTCAAGATTGGCAAAGCATCAACGGTAAATGAGTCCATCCGCCACTCTTTTGGAAATGGATCGCTCGACTTCGCATCTGACGCACTAACCAACAAATCGTGGTGCTTTGAAAAACGATTGATAATCTTACGTGTCGCAGCCACCGCTGGTTCCAAGTATGAATCAGCCGGCACAACCCCTACACCAACTAGCTCAATTAATCCTTGTTGTTCGTATGACAATAACATCGTCAATGAAGCCAAATCATCAACGCCCCCGTCATGGCTAAAGTACACTTTTTCAGTCATTTTTACATCCCCTAAATTAAAATTGTTCGTCTTTTTATCAATTATATAAATAGTATCATGTTTTAAAACATTTTAAAACGAACAAAACAAAAACAGAAGCTAAATATAGTTCCTGTTTATTAACATTATTCAGTTAACGCTCTATACAAGCTTTGATTAACCGGATGTTCTAATCGAATTTCAAATTTAATCAATGTTGTTTCTTTATCTTTAGCATCCCGCTTCGTTTCTTGCTCAGCGCTCAAAACTTTAGCTGATCCCAGATAGTAAAAGTCTTTACCATCCGCAGCAACGACACCGGATTTTTTCACAAACATTTGTATAAATCCGAATTCATTTGATTCTGATATCAATTTTTCAGTTGGACTTTTCAATGTCCGTTGGTTCTTAGAAAACCAAACCATCGTATCACGATTTATAAAGCCATCCTCATAAGCCACTAGGTTCACATAATTATCTGTTTTATCAAGCGTAATAAATGCTGGTAAAAACTTATCATCTGGACGCTTCATATAGCCACCCACGTTCTGACCAGTTTGTTCCTTATCCCAATCCAACATTTTAATAACATCAGTACGCAGATACTTCTGCCCAATTTGGAAACGCACAGATGGATCAAAATTTTGTAATAGGTTTAAGCGTCCAGCTGTAATGGCATCTGACACATACGTCTTAAAGGTATTATCAGAAAGAACTTTTTTAAATTCATCCGTTAACTGCCAAACGCCATTAGTCCGGTCTATCAGTGGTAGATCACCATATTTTTCGGCCGTCCCCTTCATGAAATAGGACATATTTAAAATTCTCTCAACACTATCTAACGTTTCAGCATCATAAAAATATTGAGCATCGTCAAAACGTGATTTGATTTCTGTGTCGCTTATTTGACCAAATTCAATCAGCCAGTCCAAAATATCAATTTCTAAAATACGCTTTGAAACGGCAATTTCCTTTGAAAGATAACTCAACAGTTTAACTTTTTGAGAATCAAAATTAGGCACCGCATCAAGTGTCTCAAACTTCAACTGATAAGCCAGTAAGTTTTTATACTTATCAACAACATCCTCAATTGCAACCGATCCCATTCGAACAAAATCTACAAGCATCGGTATTTTATTACCAATTTTTTGTTTTAGTGTATTGTATGCATCCTTAAATCTAGCTGCTGAATCTAACTTTGCATCCCCCACTGCTCGCAAAATTTGTTGGCGAGCAACTTGTTCAAAATTAATAGTAGATACGCCAGTTACAGCTGGCGAAATAATATTCTTCCGAATTCTTTCTTTGTTAGAAGAACGCGACTTATCAAATGCCATTGGAATCATGTAGTTGTTAGAGTAATTTCCAATAAAATCGATAATCGTCACATACTCTTTACCGTCAATTTTTCTCAATCCACGGCCAAGTTGTTGGAGAAAAATTATGCTGGATACAGTAGGACGCATCATAACAATTTGGTTAACCTTTGGAATATCGACACCTTCATTAAAAACATCTACCGTAACAATGTATGCCAAAGTACCGTCTTCCAAATCAGCTACCGCACGTTCTCGTTCCTCAACAGAATTCTTACCACTAATAAAGCGTGCAGCAATACCTCGGGTAGCCAAAGCTTTAACTAGAGCTTCACCTTCGTCAATTCGACTCACGAAAATAAGACCATGAAGCTTCGGACCAGAATAACCATA
>NZ_AEKT01000008.1 GCF_000193635.1 Weissella cibaria KACC 11862
AACGGTTAAACGGTTACCGGTTACGTTACGTACGACGCTTTTTTATTTATTGTTCCATTTGTTTTTGCTTTTTACTAATTAATGATTGGCGGATTGCACTGATAATGGCAGGCAGTGCAGTGACAACCAAGATACCAATAATGACCAATGAGAAGTGTTCACTGACGAAAGGAATACCACCGAAGTAGTAACCCGCTTCAACAGCCACGACGACCCAGATAGTCGCCGCAATCATTTCTAATGCAATGAAATTGCGGTACTTGAACCCAGAAATGGCGGCTGTAAATGGCACTAAGGTACGAATGATTGGTAGGAAACGACCTAAGATAACAGCCATCTTACCGTGTTTAACGAAAAAGTCGTTGGCTTCTGCCAAGTGTTCATCTTTGATAAACCGACCAAGCAGCGGGTGTTTAACTAGTTTCAGACCAACTGTTCGGCCGAGGAAAAAGTTCAATGAATCACCTGAAACAGCAGCAATCCAGAACATAATCATTAAGACCCAGTGGTTTAAAATGCTACCATGTAGCGCTGAAATAGATCCAGCCGCAAACAGTAGCGAATCACCTGGTAGGAATGGGAAAATAACTGAGCCCGTCTCGATAAAGATAACCGCAAACAAGGCGACGTATGACCAAACACCCCAGGCATTCACCAAGTTGTTCAAATGAACATCGAGGTGAAGGAACAAATCAATGATGTGAACCATGTCGATTTCTACTCCCGTATATTTATATATCCTGTCGAATGACAACTAGTACTAAGTTTAGCACGTTTTACGACGCTTGAAAGACGCCTTAATGATTATGCTATAATAGCTAAGGAATATATTGAAGAATGTGTGAGGAAAATAAATATGGCATTGCCACAATTTGATTTGGCAGCGGTAGACGGACCTGTTGCTGTGCTTGAGACGTCAAAGGGAACGATTAAGATCCAATTGTTCCCGGCACAAGCACCAAAGACAGTAGAAAACTTTGTTGGCTTGATTGAAAAGGGCTACTACGATGGGATTATCTTCCACCGTGTGATTAGCGACTTTATGATTCAAGGTGGTGACCCAACTGGTACTGGTATGGGTGGTGAGTCACTTTGGGGTGACGCGTTTGAAGATGAGTTCTCTGACGAAGTCTTTAATTTGCGTGGTGCATTGTCAATGGCCAATGCTGGTCCAAATACAAACGGCTCACAATTCTTCATTGTGCAAGCTTCACGTGTCCCAGCAAACATGTTGCGTCAATTAAATGGCTTAGTCCCTGACGAAGTTGTGACAGCATATGGTGCACAAGGTGGTACGCCATGGCTTGATAAGCGTCATACTGTCTTTGGGCATGTTGTTGAAGGTATGGACGTTGTTGATGATATGGCTAAGGTTCGTGTTGACTATGCGGACAAGCCAGTAGAAGCTATTAAGATCATTAAGGCAACGATTGCTTAATCGATTACCCGGCGTGCCGGGATACATATAGAAGATAGACTAATGGTTAAGGAGTGGCACCAATGACATATCGTATTGGGGATGTAGTAGAAGGAACGGTTACTGGTATTCAACCATATGGGGCTTTTGTACAGTTAGACGAACATACGCAAGGACTGATTCATATCTCTGAGTGTCGTTCAGCATTTATTCGACATGTGGGGGATGAATTGCATGTTGGTCAGGTGATAAAAGTGATGGTACTGGATATTGATCAGTACAATCAGAAGATTTCATTATCACGGCGCAGTGTTTTAGATGGTGGCCAAGTTGTGAAATCCGATCGCGACAATCAACGTGTGGATAATTGGCATCACCATTACTGGACAAATCAGCATTTAACAATAGGCTTTGATAGCATTGCGACAACACGGGATGCTATGATTAATGAGGCGCTCGATCGTTTGAAAACGAAACAACGATAAATAGGGGGAAGAGACATGTCAATGATTGCTGGGACAATTGTATTTACGCGAAATGATCAGTCTTATTTTTTAGTGACTGATGAGGTGCCAACACCACGCTTTTACACAGTGAAGATGCACAAACATGCTGGGGATACAGCGTTGGGTTCAATTTTAACTGGTATGAAAGGGGAACTAGGCATTAATTTAGATAACTTACGGCTGGGCGAATTAGCGGCCTGGCATGGTAAGGGATTAGAGACCGCGGAAGATTTAATTTCGTTGTATACCTTCGAACCAATTGATACAACAGATTTTAATATGGATCGATTGGCACTGCTGGGATTGCAATTTATGAATGCAAAAGATGCAGCAGGTTTGCTTACGAATGTTGATATGACAGGTGTGGCACGACTAGATTAGTTTATTTTAAATTAGGGGTTGCAAAATATTCGTAGATTGGGTATTATATTTAAGTTGAGTTTTGCAAGGAATACAATTCAATTGCAAAACCAATCAAATCGAATTGAAATTGGTTGTTGACAAATTAATTTTGATTAGGTAAGATATAAAAGTTGCTTGCGACGGAATATATGTTTCTCGGTTAACGAGTTAGAACTTACTAAAATAAGTTGTTGACATTAAGTTACTAACCTGGTAATATAAATAACGTTGCTGATGAGCGACAACGAGATAGTTC
>NZ_AEKT01000007.1 GCF_000193635.1 Weissella cibaria KACC 11862
ACGTTCAAACGGGATTTTTTATTACTTTAGTTGATCGGCCGTTAAATCAGTCAGTGTCTGCAACCAGGTTACGGTACCTTCATCGGCATCTGTCGGCATGACAAATGGCGCCGTCGAATAAACCGTTGCAACATTTTGCCAATTAATTTGGTCATCACTCAGCAACGATTGTTGCAAATCAGCTACCTGTTGTTCAGTAACTGTAGCTAACCGGTCCGGCATGGTCGCATACATCGTTAAGAACCAGTTTAAGGCCAATTGTTGTGCCACTAACGCTGTAATTGTTTCAGCTTCAGCTGTTACCATGCGGCGGGTTGCCAATGGCATCGCTGGTACTTCTTTTTGCAAAAACTTTTGGAACCGACGCCATTCACTATTGACCAAAGCATAGAATTGCCATGGTACTTGCGTGGCGATTTGGCCCAATGTTTGCTGGGTAATGGTTGTCAACGCCCAAGTTTGCGCTGTGGCATTATCTAACCACGCCATCAAAAAGCGTTGCATCGTCTCCTTGGTAACTGGGGCGAGTCGCGCATTCTGCGTTAAGTGGTAGCGCACAACCAAGAACGCTTTAATCTGTTCTGGTTGAATCGCCTGGCTCTCGGCCAACTTCGTACGCTGTTTAAATTGCCGTAACTGCTTCACTGAGCTAACACTCGCGAAACTCCCTTGTTTAACCATTGTTTATTACCACAAATCTTCCGTATAGTTTTGATCTGGTGCGCCCATGATACGTTCACCACGTTGTAAGGCATCAATGCGTGCCATGTCCGTTGGTGTCAATTGGAATTGCAAATCAATGTTTTGCGCCATGCGGGCCGGATTACCTGACTTTGGAATAACCGCCACGTTATGTTGGATGTGCCAGCGTAGAATAACTTGCGCGACACTCACACCATATCGCGTCGCAATCCCCTGCAACGTCTCATCCTGCAGCACCGCACCGCGGCCCAACGGACTCCAGGCTTGGTGTTGAATGCCAAGTTCCGTTAAGTAATTATGCAGCACGTGTTGATTGAAGTATGGGTGCGTCTCAATTTGATCGACTGCCGGTACAACTGTCGCTTGCGTCAACAAACGATCTAAATGGTGCGCCTCAAAATTCGACACACCAATCGCCCGAACATACCCTTCTTTGTACAAGTGCTCTAATGCACGCCACGTTTCAAAAAATGGCTCAAATTTTGGCCAGTGGACCAGGTACAAGTCTAGATAATCCGTTTGTAGCGCTGCCGTTGTTCGCTTAAAAGCTTGTAGGGTATTTTCATACCCTTGCTCCAGCTGTGCAACCTTACTCGTTAGGAAGTAATCTGACCGATCAAGCCCTGAGTTTACCAGGTAAGCCCCAAGTTCATCTTGATTACCATACATCGCTGCCGTATCAAACATTCGGTAACCTGCTTCAGTTGCCGCCGCCATCACTTCATTGTAGGTTAGTTCTGCATTGGCCGCATCCGTACCGAATCCGACCATCGGCATTTTTACGCCATTGTTTAAAGTCACAAATTCCATCATATTCTCCCCTTAATCATGAATTATGCTTACATTTTAGCATTTAATCATGACGTTTTTGAGAAGAACCACAATTCCAGACAACTAATCTTAGAGCCCTGGTATCTGAATGTCAATACCAGTAAAAAAGCGTCCCACCCGTTACGGTAGAACGCTTAATAGGCATCTTCTTAATCATTACCCATCTTAGTCAACAACCAAGATACAACTAAGACAACGATAATCGCCCCAATGATTGATGGGAACAATGCCATACCGGCCAGTGAAGGCCCCCATGATCCAAGTACCATCTCACCCAGCCAAGAACCAATCAAACCAGCGACGATATTTGCTATCCAACCCATCGATGCGCCTCGGCTAGTAATTGCCCCGGCAATCGCACCAATCACTGCACCAATAATTAAAGTCCAAATTAAATGCATCTTCATATCCTCCTGTTTTGCTGTGCTCATAACTATATCTATACTTTACCAGTGTCCTTGATATTGGACAAACGGAATGCTTTTTTAACGTAAAATTTTTGGACAGTTGTTTCATCTGCGATATACTATGGTAGAGTATAAGGTATACAGGAGGTAATGATTATGTTTTTAACAATTTCCCATGCTGCAAAAGCAAAGCTGACGCAACGTCTTACACCTCAAACCAAGATTGTTTTGGATTTTGATGATGGCGTCGGTCCATTTTCAGACGCAGGGATGTGTACCCTCGACGTGGCCTTTAACATCATCCTTTGCGAAAGCGATCAAATTACTAATGATTTTGACAAAAAAATCGATAGTACACTTGGCCCTGTTTACATCAAGGGTTACACAGCTGCCCAGATGGATTCAGATATGACGCTTTCAGTTGATAAGTACTTGCGTTATAGCCTAGCAGGTCCTTCAGGTACGCTTGATTCAAACGTTGGCTTGCGTGACCTACAAACAGCTTAATCCCAACTATTAAAGCCCAGTCAGACAGCAATCTGAACTGGGCTTTTTGGTTTCTTTTATCACAGCAGCTATTGGTCATGTCGGAGGTCTAAAACCTCCGACATTCCCAGTTTGCTTTATCGTTGTGCTAATGCACGTTCTAATTCTTTAATGCGGCTAATTAAGGCGGCTTGAATAATTTGGGCATCTTCATCAGTAGGTACACTGGCTTGTGGTTGAAGGATTGGTGCATCACCTAATTGGCCCTTCAATTGCTGATTTTCAAGTGCCAAGCGATCCAATTCCGCCGCCATTTCTTGTAGTGCGCCTTGCAGGTCACCTACTTGTGCTTCATAAATTTCGGCACCCGTCCGCCACTTATCAACTTCCGTTTGTGCAGACGCCAATGCTTCTGTTAATTCTTGAATCTTTGTTGCTGCTTCGTCCATGTCACACGCCCCCTTTTTTCATCATAACAAAAGAGGTCATCCTTTAACAGGATGACCTCTTTACACTATGCCGACTGGGGGATTCGAACCCTCGACCTACGGTTTACGATACCGTTGCTCTACCAACTGAGCTAAGTCGGCATAACTCCGAATGTCGGGCTCGAACCGACGACAACACGATTAACAGTCGTGTGCTCTACCAACTGAGCTAATTCGGAATAATATATGCATCGCGACGTCCTATCCTCGCAGGAAGCGATCCTCCAACTACTTTCGGCGCTATT
>NZ_AEKT01000006.1 GCF_000193635.1 Weissella cibaria KACC 11862
ACCGTTCACAGATATTTCATATCTCTGAGACGACTTAATATATAATACAGAATGTTTTTCGATATGTCAACAACTTTGTTGAACCATATTTTTTGTCGCTTTCTTTCAAAAGACAACTTAAATATATTACCTCGTTCATAGCATGAATGCAACCCCCAATTTTCAGAACTTTGCCTTACGCATTTTCTATACCGTGATATACTGGTAACAGTTATAAACGAAGTAAGGAAATATGTATGGCAAATAAAGCAGAAAAGGTGGACGCAGCTGAATTCTTAGCAATGTTGCTACAGTACAGCCGTGATTTCCACTACAATCACATCAACGTTAATGTTCGTTTGAATCGTAACCCCGCATACATACGTCAGGTAATGAATGTCATGTTGAAGCGTAACTCAAAGAAGTACGGTAACGACGAACGTCTATATGCATCAATGACCGCCGACGAAGCAACCAAGTTTCTTGCGTTAATCAATCAGTTGAAGGAAGATATGTTTGCTTCTTTTGCTGATAAGATTACTTGGCACACCGACCTATTGGTACGTGAAGAGCAAGAATTTGGTTATCGTCAAATCCGCGAACGCGATCAATACAACAACCTAGAATTTGAACTTTTGCTCTAATCTTATAAAAGCCCCTAGTTATTCAATAACTGGGGGCTTTTTTTGCGCGCAATCCTCATCTTATTTTGGTACGCTGAACACAAATCAGAGAAAGGACACCCACTTATGTATAAGCAACTCTTTGTTTTCGGTAGTCGGTTGCTTGGTCTCAATCACGTTTGGCAGTTGTCTGGCCAAGCATTCTGGGAAGAGTTGGCTGAAAAGCCTGCGATTGCAGCCGAGCCGAGCGCGAAAATGCGCCGTGACTTCGCCATCCACCATCATGACTACCTAGATATTATGGCCCCTCGTCGCTGCGATATTAAAACAACGACAGATATTGGTCTTTATCTACACGGCGGTGGTTTCATCGAACCGATTACTGCCTACCACTGGCATTTTATCAGTGATATCGTCATGAATACTAATATGCCAGTTGCTGTCTTAGACTATCCTCTCGTTCCAAACGCAAATTTGGATGACATTTATGAACGCATGCAAGACGCTATTTGGGAATTGCATCATGATTTTCCTGAAGCTAACATTAGCTTAATTGGTGATAGCTCCGGTGCGCAACTTGCCTTAGGCTATACACAATTAATTGAAGCCTTACCTATTAAGAAAATCGTGGCTATCAGTCCCATGGTTGATATGACTTTGTCTAATCCTGACATCAAAACAATTGCCAAACGTGATCCAGTTCTATCCTTACCCGCGATGCCTGATGTCATTAAAGTTATTAGTGAACACCATAGCCTACAAGATGCCGTGGTATCACCGCTATATGGTAATTTTGATAACCAACATATCTTACTTATTAGTGGTACCCGTGATTTAACTAATCCTGACAACCGACTCTTTGCCACAAAATTCGCGGCAAACGTGACTTACATTGAAGGGGAAGGATTACCACACGCCTATCCAATTTGGCCATTAACCCGGAACACCTCAGTCAAGCGTGACATTTATGATTTTTTGATGGGGCATACTGATGAAATTTGATTTGAAAAAAGAAGGTAAGACAGAACTAAACAAAACCCGGCGTCCGGCCTTACTAACCATACCTAGTCACTATTACTTAGCAATCACCGGCACCGGCGATCCAAACACCATGAACTTTGGTGATCACATCGCAGCACTCTATGCGATTGCTTATCCAATCAAAATGGCTTATAAAAAAACACCCTCTCATGATAGTCACTATACTGACTATGTTGTGCCACCGCTCTGTGGTGATTGGTCGATCTCCGAAGCGGCAATTAACCGCGAGAGCTGGGACAAGACGGATTTTGTGTATACATTACGAATCATGATACCTGATTTTGTTCCCTTAGCATTAGCCTCAAAGATTTTAGCTACTAAGCAACAACAAACTGAAGACAAGCTTTTACGAGAAGTCACCATCGTTAATCTGCCGGCGCAAGAGGTTGTTCAAATGTTACACGTTGGTCCTTATGACGAAGAACAAATAACCTTTGATTACTTAACGATGTTCTTAGAAGACCAGCAATTACAGCGAACTTCCAAAACGCACACTGAGATTTATTTAAGTGATGCCCGTCGAACAGCTCCTGATCGACTTAAAACAATTCTGCAAATAACCGTTGCGCGTAAATAAAGACCCCACCAACGCTTTCGTCAGTGGGGTCTCTTTTTGCTATCGTAGTGGTTCACTATAAATAACAGTCAACTCTTCTAGAACAACATGCAAACGCGTTAAGTCTAGTAACTCACCAGCTTCCGCAAACTCTGCTCTAAAAAACGGTTCATGAACTTGTCGCCAGTATGCCAAACTGCGATCACCTTCACCTTCTGCGTAGGCATGGCGCTCATCAACATCAGCATACTTGCGCACTTCAACATTAGTCGTGCAAATAATGGCCACTGGTTCTCCTGCCCCGTTAAGCAAAACATCATAACCCTGCTTAGCAACCGGGATTGGTTCATTCTCAAGTTGATATAACTCATATGCGCTTGCTGTGGCAGTCTTAATACCTGTTAATGTCAAACGTGCCAAGTCATCAGCTTGCTGTGACCCTTTACCAAACGCCCAAGCTGAACCAAACACAGCCGTTGGTTCATTCATGTCCGTCTTAAATTGTTCCCAATATTTTGTAACGTTATCTGTCATGTTGTCCCCCTTAACCACTTCAGTCTACCAAATTCACTGATTTTGTGCTTATCTGTGATTTGATTTTCGGTCAACAACAAAAAAACTGAGCACGCCATGTTGTCGTGCTCAGTTTATAGACTGTCTGTTAATATGTCTAAGTCCTACTCGGCTGGCGCTTCAGGAACTGGATGTTGGGCCGTATACAAGGCCGCAATAATACCATGTGCAACAGATACGTTGAGTGACCGAACTGAACCGGTTTGTGGAATGTAAATCATCGCATCCGCAGCTTGAATCAATTCATCAGCCAAACCAATTTGTTCCTCACCAAATAAGAAAACACTTTTCTCCGGCAAGGCCGTTTCAAACACGTTGTGTAATTCATAGCCTGGTGTATTATCAACCGCATAGATGGTATAACCTTCCGCATGCCATTGATCAAATAGTTTTTGATAATCCGTAATCTTGTGATGTGAAATGTGCTCGTAGTGCTGTGCACCAACCGCGCCGGTCTTATTCCACTTCTTAGCGCCTTCTTCATTTTCTGGATCCATTGGATTTTCGGGATTTAAGAAAACAATTTCGCGCCCTGAAAATGCGTTGTGGTTACGCACAGCGGTTGCCTTATTAAAATCGTGGGTTAAATTTTGAAGCGCTGTAATCATATAACCACGTCGTTGGTCTAAAGCTTGCATGATATCTTCGTTCGTCATGCCTTTAAAATCATCACCCAAGTTACGGTAGTCAATCGCATTTTTTAAATCAATCTTGCTCATTTTTCTATATCTCTTTAACTGTATTTCTGTTCAAGTTGTTAGTTAGTGCACCCAATGTTTTGTGAGCGCATTTTCAGTCTACTTTATTTTAGAC
>NZ_AEKT01000005.1 GCF_000193635.1 Weissella cibaria KACC 11862
GAGATAAATGTTTCCAAATACCCAATTAACGGTACTCCAACAAATGGGGAACTCAACGTCTCTCCGAGCGATCCGGATCCGTTTGCTTTCGGAAAAATAACTTTATATTTTTCAAAATTTGAAGGTTCCTGCAAATAATCTCTTCTAAAATATTTAAACACGCGAGTGGCGTTTTCACGCCCGAGTATTTTTGCATACTCATTTCCGTCGTTAGGCTGAACATCATAGAAAATCTCACTCAATTTTTCGAAAGCATTTGACGCAAGCCTTCTATCCGAAGTCTTCGCTAATATTTCTGGACGATCTTCGTAGGCAAAATCGGAATAGCGATATGAACCACGATTAGTAACAATATCTGAAAATGAACTAAAGCCGGGCAGTGATACCACCTTCTTTAGTATTGAATTCAGCTCTTCAAAGCTAGTAAAGGTGCCAATTTCTCCAAAATTTTGGTCAGCACTCCGGTATAGAACAGCTACGCCACCCTTGATATCCGTATTTGGAAATACTGAGCCACTCTTTTGCTCGTAGTACGCTACCTTAACATGAGGATCATTTAGCATCTTTTGATTCCATTGCTTTGGGGTGCTACCGGCATTAAATAGGAATCTCGCCGGAGAAATCAAAGAAACCTCAGTACCTACCTTAAAAGCTAATTCATAGAACAAATGATAAATAGGCTCGTCTCGTTTACTCGTTCCTTGTGATTCTTCTTGATATGGGGGATTACCCACCACTACATCAAATTTCATTAATTCATACCTCCAAACAACTCGTCCATTTTAGCTTCAAAATCCCCTTCACCACGTGCATACGGCGTTGTGTCCAGGTAGACGATATGTGAATCATTGATATTTTTTGCATCACTATCAAACCCGAATATAAAGTTACGGGCGATGTTGTAGATAATTTCTGTGGGCGCAAACCCGAATACCTGGTTCTCCAAAATATGTTTTAAACGACTTGAATCATCAGGTATTTGTTCTTCCAAGCCATCATATAGTCGCTTAACAATTTCCGTGATGTACAATCCTGACTTCATGTAGAGGTCAGCAAATGTCTTGTTTGGGTCCTTGAATACTTCAGGATCCTCTTCCATCAATTCATCCACCATTATCTTCACCACTTTCTTCGGTGTGAAGATTTGGTTCGTTTGCTGTGGTGGGATGTAATCAAAGATATCTTCTTCGTTATCATCATTGAAGTAGTCCGCCAGCTCGACACGCTTGTTCAAAAACTCCTGGATTGACTGATCAAACACCACCTCATCAAAGAAGTTGTACGTGTCTCGTAGTGTACGGAACTGCTCTAGAGTGATGCCTGTAACTTCCTGGAACACCGCATCCTTGATAGTTGTATCGAACGAAGCGAGCGTTGTTTCGGGGGTTCCATATGCCATAAGGAAAGAAGGAATGGTGCGTGCGAAGCCACGAAGACGCGCACGTATGTCATCCTCGACAGTTGTCTTTTTCTTTTCTTCACTCTTCTTCAGAATCGTCTCTGCAGTGTCCTTTGCAACCTCTTTCGTCTTCTCAGCCACAACAATCTCAACTTCTTTGCGGAAATTCTGTTCGATTTCTTGTTGCTTAGCTTCGTAGGCAACTTTCGCCTCTTCTAACTTCACTGGGTTGCTTTGAGCTTCCTGAACTTCCCTCTTGTAGATAACCGTGGCCTCGTTCTGCTTGATTTTAGCCTTCTCTTGTTCGACTTGTACTTCACGGGCAATGGCGTTGGCACTCTGAGAAACCACTGCTTCAGCGGCCTTTTTTGTGACCCCTTGTTCCTTTGCCAACTCGGTAGCACCTTCTTGAACCCGTTCCTTGAATGCATCTGCAAAAGTTTTTGCCAGATTATCTGTAGCCGGTGTTACATCTGCCGGGGCAGCCGCAGGCACTTCTTCATAGATTTTCTCACCAAACTTGGCAGCGGTCGTGCTAACAACAACTTCTTCAGAAATCGTAGCGTTTCCTTCATCATCGACCTGTACATTCTTAGTGTCGATTGGCTCGTCTGTCTTAGTAGGTACAGACTTTCCAGGAGCTACCGGATTCAGGTTTTCTAGAATTTCTCGAGCCCCAGCGGATGCGAAAATTCCAGACACATTTTGGAACAACAAATTAGACATGAACCCATGACGAACAACCTCTTGTGCCTTAACAGTCTTTGGAATAGTCAGCACTTGATTAACATCAAGCTCCACCATCTTCCCTTCACTATCTTCTGCAATGACAGGGAAGAAGTTAAGCAACTTGCGGATATTTTCCTTACGATCTTCTGACGTACCGCCACCCTTAGCAGTCTTGTTACTTAGGTTGTTTGCAAATCCATCATAGACTTGCAAAGTGCGTTCTGGAGCAAAATCGAACACGTAGGCATTTTCCTTTTGATGCCATTTCCCGTCAACTTCATATTCCCATGGATTTTGGGCTCGGAAGGCCGCCTGCATGTAGAGACTCTGTGACTTCATGTTTGAAAGCATCATGACAGCCGTCCACTCTGGTACTGTGACACCAGTTGTCAGTTGTCCAACAGAC
This sequence comes from Weissella cibaria KACC 11862, assembly GCF_000193635.1. GTDB lineage: Bacteria > Bacillota > Bacilli > Lactobacillales > Lactobacillaceae > Weissella > Weissella cibaria. The sequence goes on from NZ_AEKT01000005.1 coordinate 2,535, forward strand.
AAGGTAATGGTCTTGTCATTTGACTTAATTGCTTCACGCACCCTGTCTAGTGACTTTTCGTTAATGGTTTGATCATCGTCAATTGCACGACCATCCCCAGCGGCTAGAACGATTTTGTAATTTTCGAAAACAAGGTGTTTCTCTAGCAACTTTTGAAGTGCCTTAGCACTTGCGACACGATTGAGTATCCAGAAGGTATGCTTTAGTTCGTTACGTAGCGCATGCGTTGAGAAAGGATACTTTTCATTGTGCGTTAGAGAATCCAACCACTTCTTGACATCTGATTCATGGACAAACTTTCCTTGATCATCCGTCTCAAAGAACTCGTTAAGGTCAAAAGCATACTCCTTGCTTTCACCTTCAATGTTCGCGCCTTGGTTCACTTCATCAGTAATCATCTGACTCATCTGATACGAGAACATACTTAGACGTGGCAACAATGCATAGGGGTTATTCTCTTCTGACTCAACTGGCCAGTTCACCTTTGCCTCTTGTTCATCTGTGTAAGTCCAGTTGAATATTTGCTCTTCTGCGAACTTGCCCTCCGCGACGGCTTTGAATGGAGTTCCCGATAAGTGCAACGTGAAGTTTCGCTTAATCTCGTTGAAAGCAACGTCAGTCTTAAACGTGTCGACTCCTTCGTGGCTTTCGTCAACAACAAGCAAATCCCAATTGATTTGCTTGACCCAAGCAAGTTTGTCATAACCACCACCGAAGGCGATGGCCCCCTTCAAGTCCTGGAGAGAAATGAAAGCAATTTGTCGCGTATTGTCCGTTAGACTCTCAATGTACTGTTCACGGGTTAGCACCGGTCGATCCTTGAGAGAGTCCGATGTTGAAACGAACTTATAGTTCGTCTGCCAAGCAATAAACTTCTCAAAGTCATCGAACCAAGAGTTAGCGATGGCCGGACGATTCGTCACTACCAATACGTTTTCTGCGTGCATTTGTCGGGCCAAATCGTACGTAGTCAATGTCTTTCCGAAACGTGGCTTAGCATTCCACAAAAACTCACTACCCGGATGCCCTTGTGCATACTCCAACGTCTGGCTTACTGCAGCTTGTTGCTCTGTGCGAAGCCGGTACTCCAGCTCTTGTTTAGCCTGGTCATTTACATTGCTTCGAAAATCTTCAAAATCTTCCTCGGCACGTTCCGGGGTTCCATTGTAGTAGAACCACTCGGTGTGTGGTCGTTGATCCACACCTTTGAACTTGCGTAAATAAGCATGCAATGGCTTATCCTTGAACCACTCGTCTGAGTTGCTAAAACGTGCTGCGTGATGCCAAAGCACATTGTACGGTTCTTGGAGCGCAGCTGTTTTTGTCTGCTCCTTGATTCGCGTTTCAACATCCTCACGTTCCGTGTACCCAATCTTAATCCATCCCGCGTCCTCTTGTCGTTGTGGCAATGTGTAGGCATAGATTTGTGGGTAAATAATTTTAGTTGTTTTTATCTGCGTTTTCTCACTCATAATTAGTGTAACTCCTTATCAAAAGGCTCCATTTTATTTTTCTCCCAGTTCATGACTTTTACCCGCTTTCCGGGCTTCACGATCCACTCGTCATCCTCTTTGTCGTCGGCTTCATCATCAAAACCAAGCATCCCAAACAAGTCCATTTGTCGATTCATGTTTCGTTCTTTTTTCTCTGTAAGCGGCACAATGTACTTCAGGCCGTCCATTTGAAAAATATTGTAGCTGATGATTTCAGCTATTTTCTCAAACAAACCATATAGTGGTTCTTCGCCCCACTTGTCAAAGTAATAGTCACGATATGTGTAAAGCAGATTTTCACGTGCTAAAAGTAGTGAATCACCACTCCACTCGAACCCAAAACTTGCTTTGTATGCTTCTTCGGCAAGTCTCTGCCACTCAGCTTTGTCAGAAACTTCTAGGTTGATACGCTTCATTTTTCGGTCGACAAACCCAACACGGTCAGCGATAGGGATCGTATCACCAGTTTCCATGTCGTATCGTGATGCCATGTAAGGAGCCTCACCCGCGGTTATTTCCAGCCAACGACGTTTGGTATACGTTTCCAAGTCATCATTTTCGTATTGCTTATTCACCTCTGAATTCTGCATATCAACAATCCAAGTCGGCGTAAAAACTTCCGCCTTAGTCTTAGTTCGTTCCTTTTGAAGCTCCCTCGTCTTTAACGCACGAGGTTTAATAATGCCATCTGAAAGGCCAGTAATAAGGTCTGGCTTTATTTGAGCGGTTGGCGCATAGTCCTTAATACCATAACCAAGATAATTATCGTTCGCCCAAATAATATTTCGCCGTGTCTTAGCATCAGATGTAGTTCTATCCACAAGTAAAATATCTAAGATATCTGGCATCGTCTCCTTAATTACATTTTCCTGAATGTCACTTGAGGTAACTGGATCGATGGGTCGCATTTCATTAGTAATTTTCATTTTTTTGCGGCGCCGTTGACCGGCACGTTCCTCCACATTAATTATCAAGGTATGTCAACATACTATATCTTTCATTTTACCATTACATTGCAAAAGTAGGGTTTTGTTCATATAGTAATGTAAACAAATAAATAATAAAAGAAAAAAGCCCCAAAATGAGGCTTCCAAAAGTGTATACAAATTTAAATTAAAATTCATTATATATATTTTTTAATATCAACGTTCAACCGTCAAAATCAACTTACCGTGCACGCCACCCTGTTGCAGACGTGCATAATCCAACCGCACATTATCAGCGCTCAATGGTAATTCGCTATCAATCACACTGATAAAGCGACCACTGCTCAAACGATCCAACAAAGTCTGAACCGTTTCACCACTCGCTTGGTTAAAGAAATGAACAAAACGTGGATCACGATGTGAACGCGATACAATCGACAAGACATGACCATTTTGCTTAGTAGCCTTAAATGAGGCCGCCAACACCCGATCTGAACCGACCGTATCGTAAACTGCATCATACACAGCCCCGTTAGTCGTAACATCATCCGTCTTATAATCAAAGACCGTCACTTGCGGGAACTTCTCGCGCAACATTTGTAAGCCCCAGCCACTGGCCGTGGCGCTCACTTCGGCACCAGCATCCAGTGCGGCCTGAATTGCCATTAATCCAACTGAACCCGAGCCACCGTGAACCAGAACATGTTGGCCAGCCTTAACTTGCAATCCGCGGACAATGCCACTGTATCCAGTTTGGCCACCGAGCACAACCGACACCGCGGCCGCGTATGTCACATTATCAGGAATGTGTGCCGCCAATCGCTCCGGCACTAATACTTCTTCTGCGTAGGTTTCACCGCCACGGACATTAGCGGCCAACCGATCACCAACCTTGAAGCCACGAACATTGCGACCAACCGCAACAACATCCCCAGCCACCGACGAACCCAAAATCATGCCATCTCGACCGCCACGGCTACCGCTCCCAATCTTAATATCAATTGGATCCACTGCAACCGCGCGTGTCTTAACCAAAATTTCATCAGCTGACACCTTCAAATCACGGACCTCTGCATCAACTAATGAATCGAAATCACCTAACCGATTTAGTACAACTGCCTTCATGTTTCTTGCCTTCTTTTCTTATTTACGAATAGTGTACACCTGCCCAAAATAGGTGGCGTAAAAATGGCCCTTAATCGGCATCAATCGTTAATTGACGCGCCTCAGGGTTCAAAACATGCTGATTAGTTAACTCTTCAATCGTCGCAAACAGCACGCCTTCACGTATACCTGACTGCGAGAAGATGACCTTATTACTATCGATAATCGTCAATAACGTCACAATTGGCAAAACGCCCCCGATAATAATATCGCCACGAGCCTTCGACAGACCACGAATTCCAATGCGCTCCGCCTTGTTATCACCCAACAACTCAGCAAAAATATCATCGACCTCGTCCTTAGTCATTTGATAACCGTGCACGGGTAAGTCCAACTGATTACGACGGTGACGCATAATCTTAGCCAACGTTCGGTTAGATCCACCGATTGCAATAATCGGCAAGTTCACCGCATTTGCTAACCAAGCAATATCATGGAAATATTTATTCGTCGCCGTCAATGCGTTGAACAAACTCTTCGCACTAACCAGGTCTTTCTCCAAGTGGGCTTCCGTAATATTGACGGCCCCGATTGGTACACTGATTCGTTGCACCATCTTACCGGACTTCACTAAAATCATTTCAGTCGACGCCCCACCGGTATCCAAAATCAGCGCATCATTAACCGGTAACGAATTCATAACGCCTTTGAAGTCATACACCGCTTCCTGATCGCCTGAAATCACGGTCAAGTCAAAGCCCATCGTTTCTTTAAAGCGCGCTAAAAACTCCGCTTGATTGCTGGCCTGACGTACAGCAGCCGTTGCAACGGCCCGCACGTGTACCTGTTCATCAAATGTCGTATAAATTTCTTTAAATTCAGCCAGTGCCACCATTGTCCGGTCAATCGCATCCGGTTGAATCACTTTCTCATCGCCCATCCCCGCTGACATTCGCACCATTTCTTGACGGCGGTCTAATACTTCATATGACCCATCTGCATTAATGCGATTGACCATCATGCGAACCGAGTTTGAACCAAGATCCAAAATTGCTAATGTAGGCATAATCTCTCTCCTCCAGTTTTAGTCGTTTTCATTTTCAGCTGCGATTAATAAGCGTTCTTGCACCGGTACCGGATCTGAATCCGCCTGTAACTTACGTCGGACATACCGCCCATTACGGGTTTTATTGAAGCTTTGCGCGCGGTCTGCCCACATCTGCCGGAAAATTTTACGAATACGGTGTTTCAACGCCGCATCGTGAATTGGAAACAGCAGTTCTACGCGCCGGTCAAAGTTACGAGGCATCGCATCCGCAGACGCCAGATACACCGTCACATCCTCTTTGTCCCGTTTAAACAGATAAATCCGTGAGTGTTCGAGTAACCGCCCAACAATTGAACGGATTTGGATATTCTCACTCACATTCGGCAGGTTCGGCATCGCTGTTGCAATCCCCCGGACCAGCAAATGAATGTGCACCCCGGCTTGGCTCGCGATATACAACCGTTCAATCAACTCCTGGTCCGAAATGGAATTCACTTTGAACCAGATTTCGGGGCGTTTACCAGCATCGGCTGCGACAATCATTTCATCAATCTGTTCAATCAAGGTCGCCCGCAACATATTTGGTGCAATTCGAATGTCAGCCAGTTCTTGCGGTTGTGATGCTTGCCCCGTCACATAAGCAAACACACGCCGGACATCAGCCGCCATGTGCTCATCAGCAGTAAACAAACCAAAGTCCGTGTAAAAGTGAGCCGTCTTATCGTTGTAGTTACCCGTTCCCAAATGAACAATCGTGCGACCGTCACGGACAACATAGGCCATCTTGGCGTGGACTTTCATCGCTGGAAAACTTGTAAATACGGTCACGCCAGCAGCTTGTAGTGTATCGACCAATTTCAAGTTGTTTGGTTCATCAAACCGGGCCTTAATCTCAACTAGCGCCACCACGTGTTTACCCTCCTGGGCTGCTTGCGTGAGCGCCGCCACAATTGGTGAATCATGCGACACCCGATAAATAGAAATGCCAATTTCTGACAACAAGTCATCATGCGCGGCCCGCTGGAAGAAATTCAACACAGCGTCATAACTGTCATACGGATGATGCACAAGGTAATCCTGCGCCACAATGTTATCAAAAATATCAGCCCCTGCCAGCGCCTTCACCTGGTGTGGCCGGTATGGGTGATAATGCAAGAAGGCAAACTCAGCAGCTTGGTCCTCCTGCTTCAATAAGTCATTTAATTCAGTCACAAAATCATACGCCAGTGGGCCCTTAACCTTAAAGACGTGAAGCCGGTCAACGCCCAAAACCTGCTGCAAATGGCGTTTCAATTCGGCTGGCATTTGCGCCGAAACCGTTAAATTAATTGCTGGCGCCGTCGCCCGTTTATTAACCTCTGCTTGAATGGCATCCACCACATCAGTCGTTGACTTTGGCAAAATAGGCATGCTCATATCTTGCAAGATACGGAATTGATACACCTGCTTATCAGCCAAGTCAGTCGCTAAATCGGCAATGTACGTCGTCATGACATCGGTCGTCGTGACAAAGCGGCTGTTAGGTCCCGGCACGCGGATAAATCGTGGTGTCGTCGCTGGCAAGGCAAATGTCGTCCAATCGGCATCCCCCGTATGACCAACGACATAGTTAATCGTCCCGTTGGATACTTCTGATAGACTGGTCGCGTCCATTGTCTTTAAGGTCAACTCTGGCTGAATCGTCTGCTGAAAAATCCGGCGGACCGCTGCCCGGTCATGTGCCTTTAAATCCGCCACCGGCAAAATCGGTAAATGCACATTGCTCAAAGCAACTTTCAAAGCTTCATAACTCTGGTATTGGTGCCGCAACTGTTTGCGAATGGCATGACGTACCGCGTTCATTTGTTGTTGTGGCGTCATGCCCGCCGGATCCTTCTTATCATCCCCAGCTTGAATATCACGAATCAAATCCGCCATGCGGACCATGTACCATTCATCAAAATTGCTCTGCGTGATACTTAAAAAGTTTGCTCTTTCCAAAAGCGGCTGGCCCGCATCTTGACTCAGCGCCAAAACCCGTTCATTAAAGGCCATCCAGCTTAACTCACGATTCATAAAATCGTGGTGTGTTAAAAAGTCTAATCTCATGAATAATCCCCTCCCCCGAGTGACCAAATTATACGCCTAATCGGTCCCAATTCTCCAGTGAAAATGAGAGAAAAATGACAAAGCGTGCAAGAATGTTACAACTTGCACGCTTTGATGATTAATTAATCTTTACTTGTGGGTTCAATAGGCCCATTGGATCCAATAAGGCTTTGATTTGGTGTTGCAAATAATCCGTCTCCCCGAGTTCATAATTGTTCCACTGATTTTTCTGCAAACCAACCGCGTGTTCACCTGAAATCGTCCCACCACGGCGAATCGTTTCCTTGAACATATCGCTAATTGCTTCCGCTGCACCAGCTGGTGGCTCGGTCACATTTTGGTCCCAAACAATTGACGGGTGGACGTTACCATCCCCAGCGTGCCCAGCAACATATAACTCAAGACCATACTTCTCGCCCAGTGACGTGATGTAATCCATCATGCCGGCCATTTGTGACAACGGCAAGGCCATGTCTTCCATGACGTGGTTCTTATCCTTGAAAATAGCTGGCAACATATCCTGGCGCAACTTAAGCAATGCCGCTGCCTGCTCAGGATCATCCGTTACCTGAACGTCAAAAGCACCATTCGCCGTCAACGTTTGCTCACTAATGTTGAGAATTTCAGGTGTTGAGAAATCCAGCTTGAAAATCAGCATCGTCGCGTGTTTGTCAGCGTAGTGCGTGCCTTCAAAACGGTCCAAAGCAGCCACAGTTGCTGCGTCGAGCGCTTCCAGCATGGTTGGGTAGACACCTGAACGACGCAAGGCCCCGGTTCACTTAGCTAAATCAGCCATATCCTTAAAGAACGCAATCCCAGTTAAGGGCGTCCCTACTGGAATTGGACTCAGCTTGACGGTGATTTCAACAATCACACCTAGCGTTCCTTCCGACCCAACAAACAATTGTGTCAAATCATACCCAAACGCCTGCTTCAGCGTACGGCCACCTAACGTCACTAAACGGCCATCCGCAAGCACAACCTTCACACCAAGAATATTATCCTTGGTGACGCCATAACGCACGGAACTCATACCACCAGCGTTTGTTGACACATTACCACCAATACTACTGATGTTCTTTGAGCCTGGGTCAGGCGCGTAGAAGAAACCAACTTCACGGGCAGCTTTATCCAAATCGTTGTTAATTACCCCTGGCTCAACAACTGCTACAGAGTCATCGGGATTCACTTCCAAAATATGGTTCATGCGATCAAGTGACAAAATCACCGCACCTGACCGGCCTCGTGATCCGGATACCACACTGGTACCCGTTGCCTTGGTAATAACCGCCAAGTGGTACTGACGGGCTACGGCCAATACCGCTTGCACATCTGCAATCGTGGCCGCTTCAATGACGGCGAGTGGTAGGATTACTTGGTCAACCACTGAATATTGATCATCACTATACTTATACAATGTGTCTTGATCAGTTAAGACATCACCAGTTACGACCTGCGTTTGCAAAGCCGCAATAATATCCTGGTTCGAGAACGCTGCAAAATTAATCGACATCACTTCGACCTTCCGTTTCTCAGCTAGTGTGTATGTTACGCTTACATCTTAACTCGCTTACTAAAAATAAATGCAAAAGTCCGGTATTGTGGTGACACCAGAACTAACCATCCTCATTAATGGTAATTTCTCAGAGATTTATAAATGTATTCTCCCGCCAGAATTACAGACATCATCAGTTCCCCCAGAGGCAAAAATTGCTTTACGGGGGGATTTTTTTGTTCTGAGAGCCCAATCAATAAATCGTCATAATTATCTGATACCTTTTATGCAAATACGATAGAAATAAAATTTTCTCTATTGCATTAAACACGTCCAGATAGGATCGACGTTAAAAGCTGCAAAAGGAGTCTTTGTTTTGGAAAAAGCAAAAGAAAAAAAGGTTCTTGGTATCATTGCATTGATTATCGCCATTTTCGCGCTGATCTTATCTTGGGTACCAATTGTAAATAATATAGCAGCCATTTTTGCTGTTCTTGGTATCATATTGGGTGTTATTGCACTTGTGATTAATCGCAAGAATAAAAAGACAATTGCACTCATCGCGACTATTCTGTCAGTTTTATCAATCATAGTTGTATTAGCTACTCAAGGTTTGTACTCGAAAGCGATTGATGATGCCACTGGGAAATCAGACAAAAATGTCACCTCAACCGCTTCTTCAACTGCTTCATCAGAGAAGAAAGACGATACCACAAAGAAAACTTTCAAATTGAGCGAGACCGTTAAACAGCAAAACGGACTGGAAATTAAGGTCAACAATGTTAAATTCACGCAAGGAACCGAATACACAACGCCGAAAGCTGGTACTCAGTTTATCCTAGTGAACGTTACTCTTAAGAACACGGGAAATAAATCTGTCAGCTATAACCCGTATGACTTTAAGCTCGATGATAATGGCAATCAAACGGATATGAATTCTTATGCCGGTAGTGATGAACAGGGAAATCCCGTCGTATCAGATGATTTACATTCAGGTACTTTACAACCTAACGCAACCGTTTCAGGAACCTTGGTTGGTGAAGGAAACCCTGAAAATGACATTAAACTTGCTTCTGTCGACTACGATGGCGAAATCAACTGGACAATTAATTTGAAATAGCTATCTCTCATCCATTAATTTAGATGCAAAATTTTCATCAGCGATTACTCCTAGAATTCTCACATCCAATTGATACTCTAAAGGAAACATTTGGAGGGCATCAGAATGGTAGTAACTTGCGAAAATTGCGGTAGTGAATTCAACACTAACGACTTAAACCCTAGTTTTAGCCTGGGAAGATGATAACAATGAGTTCCCATATTGGACGTGTCCAGACTGTGAATACAACAATTTTGTTTACGATTTGGATGATAACTAAAATGAGCGCACAACCCGATTTCTGAGGTTGTGCGCTCATTTTTTATGTTTCAATCAGTTTGTTAATTGCACCAAGCTCAGCAATCAACGGTCCAAGTTGTTTCATCCGGGGTCGCCGTGTTATTCACGCCATCTGAGACAAATTCAGCCCGAATATTTTTGGCCTCCCGAATAAGTTTAACGAGTAGTCCGCCAATTTTGATAAACAAGCGTAGCAACTTCACAACTTTTTCTAAAGCGGCCGTGTTCAAGGTCATCGCCGCCATCCCCAATTGGGCATTGTATGTCGTGGTCGCATTTTTCTGAACCCGTTCGTCATTGAAAAATGCCCACATGACATCGTTCGCTTCCCCACGCGTCACAAACTTGCCGAACTTGTGATCCAAAGCAAATGCCAATTGCTCTTTCGAGTGAATGACCGGGTTGCCAGCATCATCCAAAACAACATCGTCAAGTAACGTCATATTTTTACCATGTGCAAATCCAAGCCCTGAAACAGCCAGACCGCTTAAATCCGGCTGATGTTGTGCTTGCTTTAATTTTTCTAACTCAGTTGGTGTCATTAGACCGTCCTCCTCTAGTTTCACGGTTGTTTACCGTCATTATACCGAGAACCGGTCAAAAACCGGGCATCCAAACTTTTAGTCAGCTAAGGCTAAGGCCATGTTGAGCATCGTTGAAACACCTGGGTTGGCCTCCACCCGCACATTCAATTCAGGATCCTTGCGAATGACTTCGTAAGCTTCCCAGACCGTGTGGTGATGCGAACCATTCATCACCACAATCTTCAAATCATACTTATCGTTCCACAGCATGTCATTGACTTTGCCCTCACCAATCTTTGAGGTATCAATCCAGTCAACTGCCGCACCATATTCTTCAATACGGCGCTTAGCCATCCCGGCTGACTGACCAAACCAGGAAACAATCATCACCCGTTTACCAGCTAAGCGGTCATCAGTATCATGCGTCTCCGGTTCGGCCGGCTCATCTTTTACTTTGGTCGCTGATTCATCAATCGCCCGGAGGCTCCGCAAGATGACAACCACATTTGTATCTGACCGCACCTTAGCTGAATAAATAACGTGCTCGGCAATTGTGGCCGTATCAATGCCATTATAGTCAATCTGGTCATCCAAACTGCTATACGTCACATCATTCAGGGTCACAAAATCCCAATAGCCGGCATTTTTCACGAATTGCCCCTGCACCTGCTGCCAAAGTGATTTTTCATCATTAGTTAACGTGTTGTACTTATCAACCAAGCGATCAAGCCGGACATAATCAGTAACCGTATCTGCCGACAAGTTTGCGATTAGTAAATCCATCATCTCCCGGTTTGTCAGCGTGGCTGGGGTAACAGCGGCCGGTACTGGTTCCGTTGGCGTTGGTTCGCTTGCGACTTCAGCTGGTTCGGTTACCGGTGTCGCCGGCACACCTTGTTGCAGCGTTGCAATTTTCTCTGCCAAGACATTCATAATGGTCACCGCATTGGTATCATTAAACAGCCCAGTTGCCGTCATCGTTGGCTGTGGTTGGGTAACAGCCGTCTGGGCTAATTCACCGTGTAACCGGTCGTTTTCCTGTTGCGCTTGCGCTAAATCAGCTTGCAACGCTTGTTGACTAGCTGCCAATTCACGCACTTGCTGACGGAGTTGTTCATTCTCGCGCCGGTTATTGTCTTGCTCACCATCCGCAATCTCAAATTCATCGAGACGCTTTTTATAGGTCATCAACATGTTATTAGCAGCGGCAAGCTCAGTCGCTTGCTGCTTAAGTTGGGCCTGTAACGCCGCTTGGTCGTCGGTTGTCGCGCTTACGGATGTCTCGACGTTGGCCAGGTCTTGGCGAAGACTATCTGCTTCGTTTTCAGCAGTGACAGCCCGGGCCATGTTGGCTTGCGCTTCCTTCTTTAAGGTCTTGTTGGCCTTGTTTAATCGGTTGATTTCACTTTGCAAATCCGTCACTGTGGTATCCGGCTGGGGGTCCTGAGCAACCGCCATGTCAGTCATCCGGCGCTTCAACGGTTTAGCTGGTCGGCGAGCAGGTGTCACCTTATCATCTGGTCTGAGTTCGAAATAGTCTTCAAGTTGCATCGCGTCGTCGATCTGTAACAACGCCTGTAGATCAGCATACGAGCGCGTCCCTTTCACCATCATTGATACCGCGGTTGCGAAGTCTTCATATTCCATCATGATATCGCCACGGTCGGCGTGCGTGACCATGTAACGACCCAAATGTGGCTTCACCTCATATTCAGTCAACGCAAGTGGTTGCTCCTCATTTGGAAATGCAGCCATCAGTGTCTCCTGCAGTTGTTGCAAGACAATTGCTGCTTTCGTATGAACCACACTTTTCTGAGCTACTGATCGGCCCATTAACTCCTGCAAGTTTAATAACTTGTGTTGGACCGTTTGTGCAAGTGGCGTCGTCGTTTTAGTCGTACGGGTCACTTGTGTTTGTTGCTGTAATAAATGTTTCAGTTGTTTCTTATTAACCTTTGCCATCTCAATACCCTCAAATCTCATTATTCTCTTGCGGTGTTGCCAAACACCATGTGTGAAAATCACTATTTCTAGCATAGCACGCCACCCCAGTGTTTGGCAGAAGTTGCGTCTTTGGGCATATACCAAAAAGACCACATTACCGGCCTCGCTGTGCACGGTGATGTGGTCATCCCAAAATAACGGTTCAATATCATGCTGCTTGAGAAAAGTCAGTTGGCAAAGCGACACAATTTGACGGCATGTTTTGAACCCTCCATTAGTGTAGTCCTTTCCAGAACACGTGGCACAGATGTCTGGAATACGTTGTTGTTAGACTGACTAATACCTGAATAGTGGAACTTTGCCGTAACCGCGTGTATTCGGCGTACACTTACTTAGTGGCTTCCGCATCGTGCCACACCTTCTATAATCTCAACAATCACAATATTCTTGATGCGAAAAAGCACCGGACCTACGCAACTGCGTGAGTCCGGTGCTTTTAGTTAATTGTCTTGTGTCAATTGCGCCAGTTTCTTTTCGAGCGTTGTGACCAACGTCAACAGTTCCGCTTGTTGATTAAGTAGCAACGCATTTTGCGTCTCTAAGTAGTCAAAGCGCAATGCATCACGATGTTCCAACAGCCGCCCTCGATTTGATTTCAAATCCAGTTCAGCCGCCATTTCATCGCGATCTTTCTCTAAGTCAGCAAGTCGTTTTTCAAGATTTTTTCGATCGTTCTGTCTAGTCATGCCGATATCATCCCCTTCCAACGACAGCAACCCTTATTTAGCTGAGAGTCCTGTTTCACGCGCTAGTTGGTGAATCGTCGTATCATCAACGTGCAATTGTTGCCGAATGGCCGCGTATGACACGTGGTCACGTTGCGTCAACAATTGGGTATACCGTTCAACCAATTGCGCATGGTACGCCCCCTTGTTCAACCCTTGGGTTTCAATGACGGGTGCCGTGTCAATCCCCGTTGACTTCGTGAACCCGTAGTGGATGTTACCAATTCCTGTGCTTGATGCATCAAAGTTTGCCATATTAAATCCCTCTTTGCACACGTCGAAACGTGTTGCTTAATACTTTCTGTCAACCAATGGACCAAAAACGAAAAGTCACGTTCACAACCTACCACAGTTGCGGATCATGACTTTGTGACTGACATTTTAAATGGGTGATAACACTTTTAATCTCCCTCATGTTATTTTAATACTTTTTGTAAGTAAATGGGCAAAAGTCCGAAAAAATGGCGTTATTTCCTTGTTCGCTATATAATCGTTTGACGGATCCACCGCTAATGGGGTTCAATAGAAGTATCACATAGTCGCATTCGGCTAGAAAGAAGCTTTCATATGGCAGCATTCACACCCATTACTTTTAATCGCATTAAAGAAATTGCAGATGAACAAGGCTATTCCCTTCGAACTATTAATAATGTGGCCGAATTAGGCACAAACACCATTTACGGTTGGAAGTTTAAAGAGCCCACCATTGCTCACGTCGAGGCCGTCGCGAACGTACTGGGCGTTTCAGTCAATTACTTGCTGGGCTACACCGACAGCCGTGATAACAGCGTCGAGACCTTACCCTTGGAATTTACTGAGATTGATACCGACATGGAAGAAATCGTTGCCTTGATTGAGTCGGCCGGTCTATCAAAGTTGCAACTACAAACCTTGAAGCGTCTCATTCAAAAAGATTTAACGCAATTTGACTAACAAAACCGCGTATCCACATGGGTACGCGGTTTTCATTTTGATTAGAATTGGGCGGCAGACCCATAATCTGTCCGATAAGCACCGTTTACGCCAGCCAGTTTACCAATTTCACGTAATTGCGCCACATAAGGCGCAGCGCCATCCGGCAAGGTGAAGGTGCGGTTGAAAACGCTAAAATCAATATAGGCCACTAAGCGGTTCGCCCACCGACGGGCATCCTCGCCTCGTTCCATACGGGTTGCCACGCGTTGGGCCACCAGCAAAAGTTCATTAATCACATCAGCCTCGTTCAATACCTGCTGCAGTCCCATCACTGCATCTAGAACTTGAGCCCGCTCCAGCCGATCAATACGGCGTTGCTTATTAAAAAACATCGTACTACCCCCTTACGGACAGTCTAGCACTTTTTCGGGTGTTGAAAAGCGGATATTTTACTTATTAAATTCACGCTTGCTATTATGTCCCTTTGGCGTTAAAGTTATGCCACGTTGACATTTTAGCAGCGCCGACCGGAGCTTGTCGTTAAACAGCTCAGAGGGTTTTACGGGATACAACCGCCTCTCAAAAAACAAACCGGCCGGTACAATTTTTGTACCAGTCGCATGTCGCATGCGCCCACGTTACCGAATCGGTGGGTTTTCAACAATCGGAGGAACACCTATGTTCTCATATCACTCGCTCGCATCAGCCACATTGGCAATGCGTCGCACCATCCCAGCACCTCACCAATTGTGGGATGCTATTAACCCGGTCACAATGGTCCGGGAACTCGTCACCTTAAATCGACGGGAGCACCTGTTACTTGGCAGTATGTTGACCGCCTCGGTTATCGCCTTTGCTTTCCAGCGCGATTACTCAACAATTGGGTGGATTGGCTTATTAACCTCGTTTGCCACGGCATTCAACTTAATTCTGGTTGATCGTGGGCGGTTAACGAATTACGGTTGGGGCTTAATCTCAACCAGTACTTGGCTGGTAATTGCCTTTCATAATCGGTTAATTGGCGACATATCATCACAACTGTTCTATTTTATCGCACAGTTCGTTGGTATTGCCGTTTGGCACCAGTCAATTGCTGCCTCGCAAAATGATGCCGTTGTACCAAGACGGCTCACCAACACGATGGTCATTTGGGCCATTGGCTTTTCACTGCTATTATATGGTGCAAACGTCGCGCTATCCCATGCACTACACGGTAATCAAATCTATTTGGATGCCTCATTGCTGGTGCTGGGTGTTATTGGCCAGATTTTAATGACCTACGGGTACCGGTCACAGTGGGTTGCTTGGCTCATTCTGGACGTCATTAATGTCATCATTTGGGCTGTACAACTCCGTCATGGCGGCGCTGCGGCTCTATCGATGTTGGTGCTGCAAATTAGCACTTTGATTAATGGGCTCTATGGTGCTTACTTATGGTTCCGGCCACAAACTGCATAATAACTAATACAAAGGGTGTAACCGTCGCTGGCAAGTCGACTGGTTACACCCTTTTAAAATGATTAAATTCACTGCAAATAGGTCGTATAACCCTGCGCAATTAGGTATTCATACGCCCTTAGAACTTGATCTGGCATAGTTACTGGAACCTGGAAACCCTGGTCCGGGTACGTCAACAAACGTTGCGTATCGCCCACCATTAGCGCAATCATCCGTTCAAGCGGTACATCATTGGTTGGATATTGTTCAAATGGCATGGCTGGTGAATCAATATACCAATCAACTTCAGGCCATTGTCGTTGCGCTGTCGCCATCGCCCGGCGACCGAGATACGTCTTACTGACAATCAGGCCACTTCGGACGGTAATCTGCTTCGATGCCAACAAGCGCTTCGTAAATTGAAAGTTTTGACCAGAATTGGTCGACTCATTTTCAATGAAAATTTTATCAGCCGGTACACCAGCTGCCCGCATGATCTCTGCATATTTTTCAGCTTCCGGAATTCGCCAGAGATCACGAGTAATTTTACCAAAGCCACCAGCCGCCACAATGAAGTCAGCTTTACCTTGCAGAAATAGCTTGGCAGCATGTTCAGCCGGACGTAGGTCGTGCGATCCCATCGTCAGGATAAAATCTGCGTGATTGGTAGGTCGTTCTTGATGATGAAAGTCATATAACACTTTGGCAGCTGTTAATATTTTTTCGTTCATTGCGCACCCTCCGTCCGTAGCTTTATAAAGTTTCTGTCTGCGCGTTCATTATACTACTTCACATACTTCAGACTAACTAACTTGTTATCGCCTAAATCAGCAATCCCAGTGACCTTAAACTGACTGCCGTGCTTGATCAAATATTCTTTCTCAATCTTCCAATCTGACAAGTTACCGATATAGGCACCTGTTGACTTGCCCTTTGGCAACGTGATTTCAAGGACGATGCCCGTACCGTACTTCTTAGCAATTTCTTGGTCAAATGTGGCACTCATATAACCTTTATCACGGTAAGTTGCCCCAACCCGTAACTTGCCAGTCAACCCGGCCTTAAAGCCATCCGTCGACAAGCCACGCCAAACCGTGGTTGCCTTGGGATTCTTAAATCGCTTGAACGCCGTGTCAATTGACTTAATTTCGGCCTTGGTTGCTTTTGAGGCATGCTTATCCATACCGCGTAACCAGTTATTCATATCACCATAATTTTTGCTGTATTCGTTAATGGCAGCGACCTGCTTCTTTGACAAATGCTTGGCCCAGGTTTGGCTGTACTGACTAAACTTGGGTTCGTCCTTCGACATTTTGGTTGCTGGATCCTGATGATTCAATGTCAGTCCATCTTGTGACAACCCCTCATCATTCAACACGTAGACGTACTTCTCTGTATCAATCTTAGGCAAGTCGGTTGACGTCACTGTGTAACCGCCCAAATCGGTATATGGGCCCGACAGCTTTAATGTTTCACCAGCCTTCATGTAGTAAATCTTAACCAAGGTGGTGCCGTCAGTCATGGTTTTACCCAACCGCAACTTTTGGACTGCAATGGCATCCCCTGCCAATGTATAGTTAATGTTCGACTGTACAGTTGCGGTTGTTGCTGATTGACTACTTTGCACGCCGTCCGCATGTACAGCCACTGGCGTAGTCGTTCCAATCAAGCCAGCAATCCCAAACGTCACCAATAAACTTGTTTGCCACATCTTCATAGCATTCATCCCCAATTCACACTTTTATTATGTCAATATTATGACGCGTTGTAACATTTCTGACAAATTGAAAGTTAAAATACGTCGCTAAACTAAATTTACGATATACTAAAACTAACTATAAGAAAGGGTTCGTCCATATGATGCCACTTAGTCTATTTATTTTGGCCGCCATCGTCGCGGTAATCGGCATGATTTTTTATAACACAAAATCTGACGCAAAATCTCGTTTCCCTATTTTGATTGGTGTCATTGCAATTGTTGCCGGCTTGTTCTTTGTGCCTAAGCAACAGCTTGAAGCTGGCACAACACCAATTGTTAAAACCATTTTTGGTACCCGCGCTGCCGCAAATTGGCAAGCCAACTGGTCAACCAGTGAACAACAGTCCGGCTGGTTAAAGGTTCAAGTATTAGATAAGCATAACAAGGTTGTCAAAACCATCAAACAGACGAATACCAACGTCATTAATGTCGCCGATATTCCAGATGGTGGCATGGTTAAGGTCAGCGAGACCACCGAAAAATAAATTTACCGCAAAAAGTCCGAAACAAAATGCTGTTTCGGACTTTTCATTTACCGCCAACCAGCCATGACGACAAGTTCAACAAAAATAATGGCCACACCCAGTAATGCAGATAATGTAAACGCTGCTTTTTTGGTCTCACGCCGTTTCAAAATACCCCATAGCACGTAACTCAGCCCCATGACGATATTCAATGCTTCCATATGGTACATATACCCAATCAAAAAGGCTAAGGTACCGATAAACGGTAGGTAATCCACAAATTTTTTCATCATGTTGTCCTTTATTAACGATACAAATTAATTTTCTTTGGTGACGGGGTCGCTAACGCTTGAATCAACATTTCGCGATCATAGTCGACAAAGACGAGTTCTTCTTTTGCACGTGAAACCGCCGTATAGGCTAAGCCATAGTCGGCTGCTTCCATCACGTAAACCTTACGAGCACCACTACCCTGCGACTTGTGAATCGTAATGGCATAGGCCAGCAATAAATCTTGGCGCGCCTGCCAAATCGGTAACTTATACACTTTGCCGGTTGCTGGAATGGTTACTTCCACTTCACCATAGTCACCGGCCATATTACTCTGGCGCAGATTGGTCACCTCACCATATTCACTCGTCGTGTACCCGAATTGATGTGATTGATCATTGTTATAAAACATAACCTTCGCGCCAATAAAGAAACCACCACGGCCATACTTGCCACGCTTCGTAAATGGGATGATGTCGTCCATACCAGCTGATAGGTGATTGAAGAAGTACTCATTAATCTGGGCAACGCGCTGATTGGTATACGCGAGAATCATCGTGTCGTCCAACTCGAGATGCTGCATTTTTTCTTGTAGCATATTCCGGTACGTGTCAGTCTGATACAGCGGTGTTTGTCGCAAGTAATTCGCATCACTTGCTCGGACATGGGCGATAAATTCACGCAATTGCGCATTCCGCGCACGATGGTTATTTTGGAAAATAAAGCCAGTGCCAAAGGTCCGGAGCATGCCAATCAAATCGCCCGTCACAGATAATGCATCTTCATCTAAACTCACGGGTGGTAACTGCGCGTCATCACCAATCAGGATAAAACGAGTATCCGGACTGAAAAAGGCCAACAATTGTGCCATCATCTCCATGGTCATCATGGATACCTCATCAACGATGACCGTTTTAAACGACTTGAAGGCCTGGGCAGTATCCGTATCAGCGACGACTGATTGCACCGTACCAACCGTCTGGAACCCATTATCAACCAGATTCAACTTGGCTTTGTGGGTTGGTGCCAAGGCCACCACTTGATCCGTCTGCAGAATATTTCCCAAAACAAACGTCTTACCGCTACCACCAACACCTAACAAGGCCACCACCCGGCGTGGCTCATGACGCAACCACTGGATAAAATCCGCCTGTTCACCAAGTGGCTTAAAGTCTACCACTTGTTCGCGGAACGGTAGCACACGATCCGTTGTCGCGGCAATCGCTTTCCGAACTGTCCGTTCAGCTGCTAGTTTCTGCTTCAGGTATAAATATCCAGATGATTCATCGTCATGGATAAAGCCAAACTCTGGTGATTGCATCAACGGCAAAGAACGGAAACGTTGGCGTTCTTGTACTGGCAATACTTCACCAGCTTGTTTAAGCATTACTAAATCATCGACAGCGGCTAAGTGCTTCAAAACTTGACCATCCGTTTGACGACTCTCATCCAAGAGTTGTTCAACGATTGCCTTATTAAACTCCGGTACCTGTAGTAACGCAAAGACCTTGGACAATGCCCATTTCTGTTGGAAATACGCATTTTCCTCCAAGTAATCATTAAAGGCCGACATATAACGAATGTCCGACATCAGTGGCAGATACTTATCATAGTAAGTCCGTGATTCCAGCACAGACGCACTCATATAACCTGGGATATTCGTCCAACGAGGCGTGGTCAAACGTAATTCGTGCCATTCGCGGTCACCTAGCATGGTAATCTGCTGATAACTCAGTCCATCCACGAAAATATAGGCTGATTGGTATTCTTTTTCGGTCGTCATCACGATCGGATTACCGTTCGAAGCCAGTCGATCTAAGCGTACCTGCATGCGCGAATTCAAGACTGGCTTGTCCTCAGCCTGCGTTGCCGCAACTTGCCAGATTTGTTGCTGAATCTTTTCTAAACGCTCATTCTTTAATCCACGTGCAGCCGCCCGTTTAATAAATTTTTGGGCCGTGTCAGCGTCTTCATCTCGTAGCGCTAACTTGGCCAAATAAAAATAAGTATTCGCTATATTCGACTTTGGCGTTGGCCGTTGCCGTACGTACCCGGCTAATACCTCGGCTGAACGGTCATTCTTTTTCAAGGCAAACAACACCCGGCCGTAATAATACGCCACAGCACGATACTGCGGGTCCTGGGCATACAACTTAGCCAACAGGTGTTCTGCTTGCGCATAGTCTTTTGCTTTCACTAGGCTACGGGCTTGTTCATACATCTCTTGCATCTCGTAACCTCATCTCTTTTTTACTCAGACATTTATTTTACCACAGCAAAACAGGCGTTCATTCGAGTCGATGAACGCCTGTTTTAGATTACTTATCAGAAATTTTTGATTCCATTGGATTTTGCAGGACATACCCCTCAGGTCGGGCTAGCTTAATGCTGTACCCCTTTTCCTTAAACATCTCGGCCACATCACCAATTAACTTGTTGCGCATGTATTCATCACGGTCCAACAAGTCTAAGCCGGCTGCTAAATCTTGGTCATTATCAACGGTCACATCGACCTCAGCTAGCGCTTGCTTAACGCGCTGTTGGACCATTTCAGCGTCATTGCGATAGTTTGCCATCAACCGCCACAAAATTTCACCTAGGATCACATCCCCATTCTGGGTATGCAACGCACTCGTTGCCTCCTTAGCCATGAATTGTTGCAAGCCATCCCCATAAACACGTAAAGCACGAACACCCTGCAATATTTCATCATCCATTTGGTGCTTAAAAATATCAACTGCCATCAAAATACTCCTCCAAATATCATTTTTTATCATGATGCCGGATAAACGTGAAAATGCAGTAGGCGAAACCTGAAACAGTCTGACCAGATTGTGAAAAATCCGTTGCGTTTCTAATTGGTCTAGACAAAACCAGATATCTCTCGGTTGATTTTCACAATTTACACAAAGTCAGCAGGTAAATTGAAAGCAATACAATACTATTCAGCCATGCAAAGGAGTAGACAATATTATGGATGATGAAAGAGTCCTTCCTAAAGCCGTCGAAAAGCCGGCTGCCAAAGCGAAATCAAAGGTTTCCGCCCGTACAATTACGCTTGTCGCAGCCCTCTTCTTAGGCTTTATCATGATTTACTTTGATAAAAATGCGATTGGAATCATTCTGGTCAGCATGCAACAGGACTTCGGGTTCAGTAACGTGCAAAAAGGAATGGTGATGTCCGCCTTCTTCATTGGATACGCTGCCATGCAAGTTCCGGCCGGAATTTTAAATACAAAGCTTGGGTCAAAGCCAATTTTGACATTCGCGATGGCTGCCATTGCTGTGTTTGCGACACTAGCTGGTTTTGCTAAGGCCGTCATGTTTATCATCGTGATTCGTTTCTTAGCCGGAGCGATTGCCCATTCTGGTTATGCGCCAAGTGCTGCTAAGGAGGTCGCCACTAAGTTACCACTGGATCAGCGTACGCTCGCACAAGGAATCCTGATTTCAGCTTCAGGAATTGCAGGGATTATTGTCCCCCTAGTGGTATCACCAGTTTTGGCGGATTACGGCTGGCAACGCGCCTTCTGGATGATTGCAGGCGCCTCAATTATCGTTGGCATAATCCTTCGCTTCGTCTTGCCAAGTGACAAAAAAACGAAAAATCTCACTGCTGATAACACTGATGATGTCGCGGTTGCAGAAGAAGTTCCAGCCGCTAAGCTACGGGAAGTCATTAGTGAACCATTTGTTTGGCTACTGGGTGTCTTAAACTTCACCATTAACGCCATGATGTACGGCATGCTTAATTGGATGCCATCTTATCTAATTCAATCAGTTGGTTTGAGTACAATCGTGCAAGGACATATCACGGCTATTGGTGGCGCGTCCTTCTTGGTCGGTGCAATTGGTGGTTCATATATCGTTGGTAAGTTCTTCTTCGGTAAAGAAAAGACAGTCATTGGCATTGCCGGCATGCTTGGGGCGTTGAGTTTGTTTACTGCCTCAATGTCAACCGATACTGGGTTGATTACAGTCGCCCTATCACTCGGTGAGTTCTTCTGTGCCACAACTTTCGTGACGTTGATGTCATTGCCTGTTAAGCGCTTTGCAGCCCACAAGTTTGGCCCATCATACGCCATTGTCGCAACTGGCGGCATCTTGGGTGGCATTGTGTCACCAACATTGATTGGTTTACTGGTTGATATGGCCAGCGGTGCCTACTTCATGGTCTTTATCTACTTTGTCATTTTGGGGGCATTACTGTTTGTTTTGTCGCGCTTCATTCCCAAGCACAAGCCAGTTGAAAACGAGGTGAATTAATATGGAAACAGTCCTAACACGCATTCCAGTTGCTGAACAACTTAAATGGCGCCGTTGGATGCACCAACACGCTGAAGTCTCATTTGAAGAATTTGAAACCACAGCCTACATTGAAAATTTGCTTCGTGATGTACCTGGGTTAACCATTGCCAAGCCCTCACCAACCGGTTTAGTCGCAACATTACACGGTGGTCACCCAGGCAAGACCCTTGCCTTGCGTGCCGACATCGATGCCCTACCAATGGACGAGTTAGCAGATGTTGACTTCAAGTCACTGAACCCCGGCGTGATGCACTCTTGTGGTCATGATGTTCACGCCGCCATTCTTCTTGGGGCCCTCTTCGCGCTGGTGGAAACGCGTGACGCCTTGCACGGTGACGTGAAGTTCATCTTCCAAGCAGCCGAAGAAGTCCCACCTGGTGGTGCAATTGCCCTCGTTGAAGCTGGCGTGCTCGACGACGTTGATGAAGTATTTGGACTCCACGTCTTTCCAGATACCGCAACCGGTTCAGTTGGCTTTGCATACGGCCCTGTAACAGCATCATCTGACCTCTTCAACTTGACGATTAAGGGACGTGGCGCTCACGCGATGGCACCAGAACAATCAATCGATCCAATTACAATTGGTACGGAGATTATTCAATCGATCAATAACATGATTGCCCGCCGTGTCGCACCAGATGAGCCAGCATTGGTTTCTTGGGGACAGTTCACGGCTGGTTCCGTCAACAATGTTATCCCGCATACAGCGCACATTAAAGCATCTGTACGCTCGCGCAACCCACAGGTCCGCGCTGACATGGAACGCATGATTCGCGACATTATCAAGCATGTGTGTGCGATGTACGGGGCCGAGTATGACCTAGACTTCCAAAAAGGTTACGGTTCCGTCATCAACAGCAAGGAACAAACGGATCAAGTGATTGATGCAGCACGTGAAGTGGTTGGTGAAGAACGGATGTATCCAATGCCACCATTGATGGCTGGTGAGGATTTCTCAGCCTACACGGATGTTCGGCCAGGTACATTTTTCGGCTTAGGCTCTGGGTTAGCGGTAGATGGTTATGAGTTTATCAATCACCACCCGAAGTTTATTGTTGATGAGGCCTGCATGCCAGTTGGTTCAGCCATGTTTGTTAAGTTAGTTGAAAACAGTTTGAAGTAAGCGATAAAGCATACCGGGTGATCGGTATGCTTTTTTCTGTCGTTTTGCACCGGTCGTGCTAGCGCACGAGCAAGGTGGGTGGGACGTCTCCTCCGACAAAGCTCAAAACTTGGCAACCGAATGGCGCGGACGCCATCCAGCCGGGCAAATAATTCCCCGTAAGCCTTCCAGGTCGGTATGGGCTTATCCGGATAGCGCCGGCCATGCGGCATGTTGCCAAGGTTTTGAGCGCTCCGGAAACATCCCACCCACCTTGCAGCAGCTTAAGAGTTCTAGGCAGCGTAACTGCGAAGCGATGTACCAAAAAAGACCGCATCACCTACGGCCTCACTAACTACTATTTTTTACTGTCAGCCAAACGACTAGCACGATTATTCAAAATCGTCATTGCTGTCGTTAAAAAATATTGGGCATAAGCCATGCCATTTTCTCTGTCCATTGGCGTCACCACTTTTCTCGCCCTGTACAACACAATATCGGTATCAGTTGGAGCTAAGCGAATAAATTCATTATATGTATCGTCCGTAAAGAAATCTTGCAAGTAATTTTGTTCCACAAATTGACGCCATTGACCATTAAACCGCTTGAAATAAGCTAGACTCTTGTTGGTCGTGAAGACCGGTTCCGTAACCACTGCATTCGGTCCACCAAACACTTGATCATGGACCGCTTGGTAGAACAAATCCGGAAAATCATGATAGGCGGCTGATGCCCCTTTAGCGGTATTCATATTCGTATGACGATGCCATTTATCATCGGGCAACGGCAAAAAATTGGCTAATGAATGATATAGCTTTTGAAATTCCGTAAACTGTCTCTTCAGGTCATCCGTAATTAGTTCGGATGACTGGATTGCCTGTAATCTTGCGAAACTACCCTGCGGCATATCTGCCGTCATGACAAGTCGTAAAACACTACCGGCGATTGTATTAAAAGATATCGTCGTGTCACCACGATAAATTGCTTTACCAGCCGTACTATAGTCGGTACAGTTCGGTGATAATGTATTTTCCCAATATTTTGCATAAAACTTGCGTGACTTGCCAGCACTGTCTGGATCAGTTGAGTACTTATCACCAATGACTTCCGATGTAAAAAATAATTTATCCGTCATAACTATAATCTCCTTACCAAATAGCTTAACACATCGTAAATCGGTGAGTTCTTAAGTTGTGCATTTCCATCATTAATATCTCTTATATAACCTACAAATAAAAACGACGGCTGAATCTCTATTGGAAATTCGTCGTCGTTTGATTTGTTTATGTGTTTACTTGTTCAATACCGGTTCCGGTTGCTCGTCTTCGGCGGCGTGAATGTCGGCATCCAATTCCGACATATTGACTGCTTCATGCGCTCGGAATGATGCGTCATTAATAGGCAAGTGCAACTGGAAATCATCGAATATCGTTAATTCGCCGGTTAATTCTGCAGCGCTAAATTCCAAGACATGGCCCGCAAATTGGCGATCATCGCTAATAAAGTGCACGTGCCAACCAGCTGACGTGGCACCTTGATACAATTCTGGGGAATAGTAGCCGACTAACGTTCCCGCGACGTGTGCCCGTTCAAACGTTGGCTGATTCTTAGTTAATTCGAGTAACGATGGGAATGGCTCATTCGCCTTTGGTGCGACGCGAACTAAAACTTGGTCCATCACACCATGTAAGACAATCGCTGAGAAGTTATTCGCCAAATGACGCTTCTCAATTAAATCAATATTAGCCATCGTTACATCAGATAGCGTGATTCGATCTGTCACATCGCGCCCGTCATGCACCGTTGAAAATGGTGTTGTGGCCGTTAAATCGGTAATGTGATTTACAGTCCCAGTTGCGTCAGCTTGATAAACCTCACCATCCAGGATTACCACTTCACCATCGACGCCATGTAAGGTGCCGATTCCCGTGTCACCGTTCTTTAGTAACTCACTAAGCGGCATTGTACCGCCTAGTTGACCAGCTATTAATGCTTCTAATGTGCCATGTTGATAAACAGTTGTCATTTCTACAACCCCCTCATCTTTATCTTCGATGATTATTATAATCCTGAAACCTGAACATAACTGAAAATTAGTCTTTACAAAAAAACGGTGCCAATCAACTGATTAGCACCCGTTATTATTATTGGATCTTTTTGAACGTTTGTGATTCACGTAGAACCGGTAGCTGACGCAATTGTACGCCGGCAACCTTCAACAAATCTGTTTCAGGACCGTTTAGAATGTAAACAGCGTCCAAATCAGCTGAGTTCTTCTTATCCACAAATGTCTGTGTACCAGCACCGGCCGCTGAAGCTTGTAACTTAACGGCTGATAGCTTAATACGCTTATATTCTTCACCACGAATGGCGATAATATCAAAGCTCTTAATTTCAGTTTGGCTGACCAGTTGTACGAACAGCAATTCATCACTGCCATCCTTCACCGGATAAGCTTCCACCGTCTTACGCAATGTCTTGGTCGTTAGCTTAGATTCAGCCGTCGCAAAGCGCTTCGCCAAACCACGCTTAGAAACCATAACAATTTCCGTACCAGCTTCATCAAGGTGCTTACGCGTCGTCCAAAGAACCACACGGTCATCACCAGTGTATCCGTTATCGGCAAACACAGCCATCGCTGCATCCCCACGATTATTGTCGCGTGCCTTGTACTTCTTCAAGCTAGATAGCCCAACTTGCAACATGCGTCCGTCAGCTGTAAACATTTCCAACCAATCATCGTCCGTTGTTTGCAGTACAAATTGGATTTCATCGTCCGTTTCAACTTCGCGCTTATCGGTCATCTTGATGTAACCGTAACGATCAATCGTAATCGTCACAGGGTTAATAATGACGGTCTTCGCTACCTTAGCCTTCAACTCAGATTCATCACCCAACGTGGTACGTCGTGACCCAAAGCCGTCCTTCTTCAAGGCCTTGATTTGTTCATCCAAACGTTCCGACAACAATTGCACACGCAAATCTGGTTCTTCGATATAACGCTTTGCCATCGCAATACGTTCTTCCAGATCAGCCTTCTCAGCCACCAACGCTTGCGCATCCACACGGTTCAATTGGTAAACACGCATTGACGCAATCGCATCAGCTTGACGTTCCGTGAAGCTAAATGATGCCATTTGTGCCGGAATTGTCTTCAAGCCTTGCAAGACTTGCATCAAGTCTGCCTTACCATCCGTATTCTGGGCAGCATGCACAATCGCTTGAATCAAGTCAGGAACTTGAATCAGACCGTCGACAATTTCAAGGCGTGCAGACGCCTTTTCCAAATCCGCCTTGTACTCACGCACAACCAACGTGTGTTGGAAGTTTGCCACTGTCTGCAAATATTGCATCAATGTGTAGCGCTTTGGCGTCAAACCATCCAAAGCCATCCATTCGAGTGAGTACGTTTGACGCAAATCCGTCTTTTGGAAAAGCAATGTCTTGGCTTGTTCGTGGTCATAGTTGTTCTGCAACGTGACTTCAATTCGGACCTTGTTGTTGGCAATATCCTCGTCCGTCGTGAAGTCATCGATTGACCGAATGGGCTTCAACTTACCATCGGCAATCAAATCCTTCACCTTATCGAGGTAAGAATTAATTGATCCACCCATGCGGTATGGCACTTCGGTGATAATCAATGTGTTCTTATCTTCGTCAGAATCAATAATTGTCCCGGCATTTTGGAACTTCCCCACACCAGTCTTGTAGTATGAACGGACATCGCCGTACAAGGTTCCACCAGTTGGCAAATCAGGTCCTTGCAGAATGCTAATCGCCTTATCAAGCGTCATCTTTGGCGTCTTGATGTATTGCTTCAACAAACGCGTCGCATCAACTGGGTTGTGTGGTGCAATCGAACTCGTAAAGCCGACCGCGATACCTGTCTTAACCCCGTTAATCAACAAATATGGCAACTTAGCCGGAAATACCCGTGGCATCCGCTTCGTATTGTCATAATTATCTTCGTATGGGACCAACTTTTCAGATAGATCATTCACCATCAATTGCCCGAAACGTGACAACCGCACTTCTGTGTAACGGGCCGCAGCGGCCGGGTTACCAGAAATGTCGGTAAATGAACCGTGTCCTTCGATTGGTGCCAATGGGAAGACGAAATTTTGCGTCAAGTAATCAACTGACCCGTAATTATCACCGTGGGGGTGCCAGTTTCCCATCACATCCCCAACCACCGTCTGTGACTTCTTAAACTTTGCGGTTGGAGACAACTTTGCCATTGTCATGGCGTACAAAATACGACGTTGCACCGGCTTCAAACCATCCAGCACATTTGGCACTGAACGATCAGAAGCAACGGCAATCCCGTAATTTGTAAATGCTTGCTTCATTGATTGATCGAGGTCTTCAACAACTGGCTTGTCGTGCTTCAAATCAATCTTGATTTTCTTTTTTGTCGCCATTATTTCTTATTCCTCAATATGTGCAAATTCAGCGTTTTCCATTAGGAACGCACGACGTGGTGCCACTTCCTTACCCATCAACAAATCAACTAGTTCCGTTGAGGCTTCAATATCATTCGTCGTGTATTGCGTTAAATGACGAGTTCCTGGTGTAATCAAGGTTTCACGCGTCATTGGGTCACCAACTTCACCAAGTCCCTTGGCACGTTCAACCAACTTAGGGTCGTGCGTTTCCAAGTAAACTTGTTGATCACGTTCCGTGTAGATGTAATCTGTGTTGCCCTTTTCATCGTAATTAATAAACAATGGGGCTTGGGCACGATAGACGTGACCATTTTCCAATAATTGCGGCGTGTACTTTGAGAAAAGC
The DNA here is from genome assembly GCF_000193635.1 of Weissella cibaria KACC 11862. Lineage (GTDB taxonomy): Bacteria > Bacillota > Bacilli > Lactobacillales > Lactobacillaceae > Weissella > Weissella cibaria. The sequence goes on from NZ_AEKT01000005.1 coordinate 30,387, forward strand.
GTAATCAACAACGCAAAAATATTGTCACCATCGGAGTCAGAGTCGGATGCGATGATAATCTTGTCGTAGTTCAACTTTGACTCATCGTACTTATCACCAATTCCAGCGCCAATCGCACTGAAAATCGTTGAAACTTCCGTATTCGCAAAAACCTTATCTGATGTTGACGTCAACGCGTTAATAATCTTTCCACGAATTGGGAAAATGGCTTGATACATGCCACCTTCCCCGTTAATCCGGGTACGCGTCAAAGAACCAGAGGCTGAGTCACCCTCGGTAATGAACAATTCAGCTTGTTCCACGCCACGGGCACCACGCAACTTCTTGGCTGGCTTCAACTTCTTTGAGACCTTGGCCTTCATGTCCTTTGAATCTAACTTGATTTTTGACAAGTCATCAATCTTGCGACGCAAAGCAGCCCGCTCTAACGCTTGCTTAATAACTGCTTCAACATCAGTGATGTACTTATCCCACTCAAATTGACCTTGCTCGTAGGTAATCTTATCAATCGCCGTCTTAGCGTCAACGTTTGAGAGCTTATCCTTGGTTTGCCCGGTATATTGGGGCTTCGTATGGTTCGCTGAAATGATCGCCACCAAACCAGGTTGCAAATCACGCGAATCAATCGAATCCTTCGTCAAGCCAAGTTTGTCAGCATAATTGTTCATCATGCGGCGCACACCAGCATTGAAACCAGAAACGTGGGTACCACCATCAGGCGTAGCCACTGAGTTAACGAATGAACGTTGGCGTGGTGTTGCCCCGTCTGTCCAAGCAAACGCAACGTCCGCACCAATCCACTCACCCTCGTTTGTCTCAATCCGACCAGAGAAACCGTGAATGCCTGTAATCAGCTTTTCATTGTCTTCCTTCGATGACTCAAAGACATATTCAACATACGCCTTCAATCCTTCAGGTTCGTGATATGACACTTCTTCGCCAGTAGCTTCATTAATCAACGTAAATGATGCTTCGGGGTTCAAGAAGGCTTGTTGGTGCAAGCGGTCCTTAAAGGCCGTCCAATCGATGGCCACTGAATCATAGATATCTGGATCTGGCCAGAAACGCAATTCTGTGCCATGACTTTGACCATGAATGTATAACTTTTGCGTCAACGTCTTGCTTGGCAATTGGTGATTGCGATTCAACTTAGTCTCGTAGATCAATGGTGACCGGCTCAACAACTTAGCGGCTTTATCACTCTTATCTTTAAATGCTGGCGCCACTTCTGGATCCAACGTGTAGATATCTTGATACCACTTACCGTCCTTCAAAATCGTACCGACCGTCTTCGTTGACGTTGCCGTCACAAACTTGGTTCCGATACCGTTTTTTCCGATTGAGGTCGTGGCTTGTTGTGTATAGTGCCCTGATGTATTTGGCACCGTCCATGCCATACGGTTGGTTGGCATTTTATCGCCATTCGCCGTCTCAGCAACTTCAACAGGCATTCCTTCACCGTTGTCAAAAACGGAATATGACCCATCCTCGTGGAAGGTGATCCACAAGTGGTCCGCTTTTTTAATTAAAATTTGATCGATTCCGTTATCAACGGCTTCCTGTAAGGCATGGGTTGGTGTACTTTTTGAACCACCATACATATCAGGGTTGATACGAATTTGATTCAATTGATTGGCATTAATGATTGCCATTAGTTCTACCTCCATTTATATGTATCGCATGTGAAAACACACGTCTATTGGCGCAACATCAACGCCTTATTTACGACAGTCCGCATGTGCAAAACTGTGCATTCAAGTCTCAGCCTGTACTATGATACCAGTCTTATCGGGTTTTGATAATACAGTTTGAACAATATTTAGCGATTTGTAAAGGTATTCAGTGTTTCTGGACTGGGACTTTCACATTAACAGACAAGCTAAAAAGCCCTCTACATCAGCAGAAAGCTTTCCTTAATGTTTAAGTATAACCTAATAACCATAACACAGAATGAAAAAAGAACCAGCATTAATTTGCTGGTTCTTAATCAAGTTAGGCTGTGTACTTAGCCAAAATAGCTTCTAGTTGGTGGGCTGGTGTGAAACCAGTCAAACGCTCAACCACTTCGCCATCTTTCTTAACAAGCAACGTTGGAATTGCCATGATACCGAACTCTTGTGCGGTTGCTGGGTTTTGATCCACGTCCATCTTGTTGAATGTTACTTCAGGCATTGTTTCGGCCACCGTCTCAACGACTGGTGACTGCATACGACATGGGCCACACCAAGTTGCCCAGAAATCGGTCAACGTTACACCGGTATCGGTTGCATCTGCAAAGTTTGCGTCTGTAATATCTTGTACTGCCATATTAACAGCCTCCTCATTGTTTTCTAATTTAAAGTTAGTATAACGCTAAAATCCGAAATTGTCGACAGCTGCCTCATGATATTAATCATAATCGCTTGCGTTACCTTCGTCATCGCCAGCCATAATTTCTGCCGCAATTAGCGGTTCAATGTCATCTACTAGAGCCTGATTGTCATCATCATTCTCATGCGCAATAATCTCGCCACCAATAATTGGCAACAAGTCATCCGTGCCACCATTACGGGTTGGCCCACCCTCGACTGTCGCGTTAACCGGCGTCTCCTGCCTTACTTCCTCACCTGTGGGCCGGCCAGCCCACCAAACTGACCCGCCGAGCATCAAAACACCGACCCCAATCGATTTCAAAGCAAAGCCCGTTACGGCGCCATCCCCCATCAATAAACCAAGTACCAAACTAATCAGCCCAACTGCCAAGATGAGCACACCCAAAACCATGCCAGCCAACATCAACAAATATCCCATGGCCAACCACCTCCATTTGTCTCCATCTTAGCACACATCCCCTTACCGCTCACGCCAGCACGCATACGCATGAATGACGTGATGACTTGGACAGTGTCTGGCCACTAAATGTTGTACTTTCTGCCAATGGTGACCAATATGCAAGCGCCAGCCATCAAACCGATAGCCTGGCCGATGGGGTTGTTCAAACGTGGCCTCGGGCACCTGCTCACCTGGTAACGCCGTAACTTGCACGCGTGGATTACTAGTTGTAAATTTGCCTAACCCGGCATCTAACTGAAAGACCGCGAGTTTTTGACGTGGCATAAATAACTTAATTTTCGTTGTTCCGCGTAGCTTCACGTCATGATAAATCACATTTTTAATGGTCAATTCACCTGCATAACCAACCTGGTTCCGCCCGTCAACCTGTTTCGTAGTTTGGTGCGCTTGTTTCAACGTTGCATGTGTTTGATGCACCGTGAGTAACTGTGGTTTCCCTAAACCGGTAATTTGATACCCCGCACTCCCGGTTAAGCCGTATGCTGCTAGCAAGGCATTGAGTTCTTGATAACTCACCCGGTAACTGGGTAACATCAAGGTCGTCGGCAAATTGATAGTCGTTGCACGGCCAGCCAGTGTATAGGCCGTAATCGGCTCCGTTTGCCGTAAAATTTCAGTATTCGACATGACCGTCACGGCTTGTACATCATCACCGACTAAAAACGCCAAGCAAACTGTCAAAAACAATAACATATACGCGCGTATCATCGTCATCGCCCCCTTCAGATGATACAAAAAAGGCCGCAATCGTCACCGACTACCGCCTCATCACTTATACTTCCTCCGTAACCACACCTTGATCATCAATCAAGACAGAGTTGATACCTTGGTTACCAAAGAACTTTACTGATTCAAATTCTAATTTCAAGACAACAAAGGTTTCCTTTGCGCCACCAACGACTTCGGTCCATTCTGGAATTTGATTATCCAACAATGGCAAAACATCATCAATGGCCTTATCCGTTAAATGAATTTGCGCCTTATTTGACGTCACGACTCCGTTATCATCATCGGTTGGCACCGTCGTGGATGATACGTGCGGGTTCGCTTCAATTTCAGCCATTTTGTTTGAATTACGTGGCGTTATGATATAGATATAGTTTGTAAATTCATCTGGCATCAGATAAAAGACATCACGGTTAGATGGGCGATTATTCACACAAGTTGCCAAATTCAAGACGTGTGAATCACGCAAGTATTTTTCCAATAGTTCAGATTGTGTCGCAGTTGCTGTTGTCATGTTCATTTCTTCCTTTCATATTCCCTGTTTACCGTTTATTATACTGATTCAGCCATATAAATGCCGGTACCAAGCTTGGAAGAGTTTGTGAAGAATAGAAAAAGACTGATTCTTGACACAGAATCAGTCTTTCTTCATTTTGATTAACCTAGTTCGGCGTATGTTGCCCCTTGGTCCGGACCTGTAAAGCTAAAGTCCTTAACCGCACGGTGTGAACGCAAGTATTCTTGCACACCTTGGCGAATAGCGCCTGTTCCCTTACCGTGAATGATTTCAACAGAAGGTAAGTTATTCAGCAAGGCCCGATCGATGAACTGATCCAGCTCACCCATCGCTGCCTCATAACGTTGGCCACGCAAATCAAGCGTTGCTGATGCGTTTGCGCGGTTAACCGCCTTATTCGTGCTAACACGTGGCTTAGCGGCTGCCTTTTGCTCCGACTTCGCCGTTTGTGCAGCTGCTTGCTTCTCGATTTCATCTTCAGCCAGCACCATCTTCAAAATACCCATTTGGACTTCGAACTTGCCGTCCTTTAACTTGCGCTTAACAGTACCTTGTTGACCGTACTCACGAACCAAGACAGTGTCACCAGCGGCAATATCTTGACTCTTAGCCTGCTTAGCCTTCCGCAAAACGCGATTGTTTTCCGCTGATGGTTCTTGTCGCATTGCGTTCAAGGCACCCTTAGCATCCATCAACTTGTTTTCCTTAACGGCCACCCCATCTAACTGCATCTTACGCAAATCAGCGATAATCTTATCGGCCTTCTTACGCGAATCTGCCACGATGTGGTTAGCTTCCTTCTTGGCTTCTTCCAGTGTACGGGCCTTCTCAGTTTCCATCTTTTCAAGCTTTTGCTCGTAATCGTTCTTCATCTGACGATTTTCGATAACTTGTTGCGCCAACTGCACTTGTTGCGCCAAAACGGCATTACGACGTTCAACCAAATCAGCAATCATGTCATTCAACTCTTGCGAATCTTCTGACGTCAATGAAGCCGCAGCATCAATAATTGATTGATCCAACCCCAAACGCTTTGAGATTTCCAACGCGTTTGAACGGCCGGGAATGCCAAGCAAGAACTTGTACGTTGGACGCAAAGTATCAACGTCAAACTCCATCGATGCATTGATTGTGTCGACACGGTTGTAACCGTAGACCTTCAACTCTGGGTAGTGTGTCGTTGCCACAGTGTATGAACCCTTGGCACCAACTGCATCCAGAATAGACATCGCCAAAGCGGCCCCTTCTTGAGGGTCTGTTCCAGCACCCAATTCGTCAAATAGCACCAAAGAATCCGCGTCAATTTGCTTCAAAATATCAACAATGTTGACCATGTGTGATGAGAACGTTGACAATGATTGTTCAATTGACTGCTCATCACCAATATCAGCAAAGACTTCCTTAAACAAGCCAACCGTTGAATACTCAGCCGTTGGGATAAACAAACCTGATTGGGCCATTAATTGTAACAAGCCCAGCGTCTTCAAGGTAATCGTCTTACCACCGGTGTTTGGTCCAGTGACAATAATCGCCTTGTAGTCTTCACCGATAATAATATCGTTGGCAACCGCCTTTTGTGGGTCCAACAATGGGTGACGCGCTTGGAGCAAACGCACGTGATTTTCTGGACTGTACTCTGGCTCCTGGGCCTTAGTTGCTGCAGCATAACGCGCCTTCGCGTTCACAAAATCCAAGTGGCCTAACACTTCTGCATTCTTCTGAATGTTTTCGGCTTCCGGACGCAACATATCTGACAATTCTGCCAAAACACGTTCTTCTTCGTGTCGCTCCTTGATATAGTGCTCACGCAAACGGTTGTTCATATCAACCACGTCAGCTGGTTCAATATATAATGTCTGACCAGTTTGTGATTGATCGTGCACAACGCCACCAAAACGACTACGGTATTCAGCCTTAACCGGAATAACATAACGATCACTGCGAATCGTCACAATTGGATCTGACAGATACTGTGCTGACTTACCACGAGTGTAATCTTGCATCTTCTGACGGATTGCATTTTCAGTCGAGGTGATTGCTTGGCGAACCCGGTGTAGTTCAGGTGACGCTTCGTCAGTAACACGACCATCACCATCAATTGCCGTGTTCACACGGCGCGTCAAATCTTGCATCACAACCAAACGTGAGTAGTATGGTCGCAAGGCAGCCAATGGCTCACCACGGTCTTCAATTAAGTTTTCAAAGAACATACGCATTTGACCGGTTGTAAACAGCACCCGACCAACTTGGGCCAATTCTGTACCACTTAGCGCTGCATCGATACGTAAACGTTGCATGTGTGGCTTAACATCAGCCAGCTTAGGAATATTAATTCCCCCTTGCCAACGTAATACCTTAGCTGCATCAGACGTTTCCGCCAACCAAGCTTGCATTTCATTGGCATCAGCCGTTGGCAACAAGTTGTGCAACTCATTTTCACCGGCAGCCGTTGAGAGGTATGGCCGCAACTGGGCCTTTACCGCATCATACTCAAGGGTTGCCAAGACTTTCTTATTCATCTGTCTGAACCTCTAATATCTCTATTTCTGCCCTACTGGAGAATCCACCATTGATAGATGGCGTCTGAGAAGTAAGGTGTTTGATTTAACATCCACTGGGCGACGGGTGACTGAATCATCGCGTCGTGATACCAAGGGATTTCTAATGTCTGTGTTAATTGTAAAACAAAGAAGATTTCAATGTAGACTAAAAGGCCGTATACAAGCAGGCCAGCCAAGCGATTTAGTTTACCTAAAACAGGAACCTTATTAATAAAACGCAGACTGCGTTCAATCGACCGCAGGACCAGCGACCCGCCAAACATCAAGATTCCAAACGCTAATCCTGACGCCAGAAATTCATTTGCTTTATCAGCTAGCACAGTTGGTACACCGTTTGCGGCCCATCGTGCTTGGATTGTTGTCAAAAACGTCGCATGAATCCACGCCCCGAAGCGATGCGACAAAAGAATGGCAACCGCGTACACGATAAACCGGCCCCCGAACGAGACTAAACTACGTGTAAACCCGAGCGTATAACCACGCGTCATCGCAGCGACTAATAACACCAGAATGATAACTGATAGTAAATTCATTACTTATTAGCGTCCTTCTCGGCCTGCATCTTCAACTGATCTGATAGTGCATTAATGGCCAACAACGTTAGTAATTGATCGTCAGTTAAGTGTGGGGCTAGCTCGCGCATTTCGTTCAATTGTTGATTTGCCAAGTCGAACACAGCCTTCATGTGGGCTTGGGTCTCATTTGACGTAATGGTAATTGGCTTACCAAGGATTTCGCCTTTAAAGCGCATCTTTTCTGCCATGGTTTTGCCTTCCTTTCACGGATGTCGTTCTTATTTCATAATTTCCAGTATAGCAAAAAAACGCTGATGTTTCAGCGTTTTTCATTGACTTGCTAATTATCCTAGTGTTTGGTAATCCGAAGTAAATTCAGGTGCCTTCACAATTTTGAATGCTGGGCCGTTTTTGATTAGGTAATCACCACAATTACCAATACTATCAGGCTCATGCAATCGCAACTGGTTATCTGCCTTTGATTGCCAAGTCACAATACCCTTTTGCAATGCGTCCTGCACCCAAACAGCAGGTGCCGTATCGTCTGAGATTTGCCATGCCTCGACAATCATATCATTGTGTTTCACTTGCATATCGAGTCGCCTACTTTCTTTCTGCTTAGCGATTCTCTTCTCCCTAAGTACAATTTTACACCATGTCGGCACAAATTTACTGTTTGAACATTAGGTGAAACGGTTAACTTTTAGATAGTTAAATGGTCGTCGCGTTGTGACGAGCATGGCAGGTGTCAGCCAAGATATACTTAGTTGTTCAACCGCATAAAAAAGCACGCAATTTGCATGCGTGCTTTCGTTTAATCTTCGAATTCTTCTGGATAAAAATCCGTACCATCAAGCATACGGGCTTCTAGCCAGTCCCAGACGTTATCCTTACCATATTTGGTTTCTGATGAGAAAATCTCAAAGTCAGATACGTCAGGGTTAAATTGCAAACCGCGCTTGATATCTGCCTCAGCCTTATTCCACTTACCACGTGAAATCTTGTCAGCCTTCGTGGCAACAACCAAAACTGGTAGGCCGATGTCATCAGACGTCAACCAGTTGTACATCTCGATGTCTTCCTTAGAAGGCATGTGACGTGCATCCACCAGTTGCACAATACCCTTCAGTGGCTCACGGGTACGCAAGTATTCACCAATCATGACCGCAAACTCTTCACGGGCCTTCTTAGAAACCTTAGCATACCCATACCCAGGCACGTCGACGAAAAAGATTTGATCTTCCACCTTGTAGAAGTTCAAGGTTTGCGTCTTACCAGGTTGTGATGAGGTGCGGGCAAATGACTTGCGGTTAATCAAAACGTTCGTCAATGAAGACTTACCAACATTTGAACGACCAACGAATGCCACCTCAGGTAAACCATCAGTTGGGTATTGGCTGGCACGCACAGCGGACATTACCATTTCGACATTGTGTACTTCCATGATAAATCCTCCGTTAGTTTTGTTCTGTAACCATCTCTGGTTGCTCGTTACGTAATACAGCACCTTCAGTAATAATAACGCCGTTAACGTCATCACGTGATGGTACGTCGAACATTACGTCGCGCATCGTCTCCTCAATAATTGAACGCAAACCACGGGCACCCGTCTCACGCTCAATTGCCAAGTGTGCCATGGCCTTCAAGGCTTCAGGAGTAAACGTCAACGCAACTCCTTCGAGTGCCAACAAAGCCTGGTATTGCTTAACCAAAGCGTTCTTAGGTTCCGTCAAAATACGAACCAAATCATCTTCTGTCAACTCTTCCAATGCTGTCAAAATTGGCAAACGACCAATGAATTCTGGAATCAATCCAAAGCTCATCAAATCTTCAGGTACAACCTGTTGCATGATTGACTTGTCAGTATTCTTAAATTGTACTGTCTTAGAGTCCGTACCGAAACCAATTACCTTAGCTCCGACACGTTCCTTAACCATTTGTTCGATACCCGCGAAGGCACCACCGACGATGAACAAAATGTTTGTCGTGTCGATTTGAATGAACTCTTGGTTAGGGTGCTTACGACCGCCTTGAGGTGGAACGTTAGCAATGGTACCCTCTAGCATCTTCAAAAGTGCTTGTTGCACACCTTCACCAGAAACGTCACGTGTAATCGAAACGTTTTCGGCCTTCTTGGCAATCTTGTCAATTTCGTCGATGTAAATAATACCAGTTTCCGCGCGCTCGACATCATAGTCAGCGGCTTGGATCAACTTCAATAGAATGTTTTCAACGTCTTCACCAACGTATCCAGCTTCTGTCAAAGTCGTTGCATCCGCAATTGCGAATGGCACATTCAAAAGCTTAGCCATTGATTGTGCAATATACGTCTTACCTGACCCAGTAGGTCCGATCATGGCGATGTTAGACTTTTGCAGCTCAACACCTTCAGCCCCAGTATCACCCGTCAACATAGCGTTAACGCGCTTGTAGTGGTTGTAGACGGCAACTGCAAGAGTACGCTTAGCTTCGTCTTGTCCGATAACATATGAATTCAAGTTATCGACAATCTCTTGTGGTGTTTTCAAAGTCAATGTGCGCTCCAATGCATCTTGTTGCAAATCTTCATTAATAATATCTTGTGCCAAAGCCACACATTCATTACAAATGTATACGCCAGGCCCTGCGATAAGCTTCTTCACTTCTGTTGAAGCCTTACCACAGAATGAACAGTAGGCAATGCCGTTTGAATTATCGGTTGTATTAAACACTGTTCAACCTCCTGTAAGTTTTTAACGTTAGTCGAAACGTAAGTTACCTACTATTGTACCAGAGATTTTGTGTTTTTTTATACGATATTCTTAGGACTTATATAGTGTAACACTGCAAAAAGAGGTTAGACTCGAAAAAGTCTAACCTCTTAATTAACGTTGTTTAGAATTAAGCTTCAACAGCGTTTTCAACGATCATGTCAACAACTTGCTTGATAGCAATGTCGTGTGACAACATGTCGTCTGACAAAGCACCGCGAACAGCAGCTTCGTCCATACCGTATTGGTCAGCCAATGACTTTACTTCAGCAGCAACGTCTTCGTCCGTAGGCTTGATGTTTTCTGCCTTAACAATAGCTTCCAATACCAAGTTCGTCTTTACGCGACGCTCAGCACCTTCTTCGTATTGCTTGTGCAAATCATCTTCTGATGAACCAGTGATTTGGTAGTACAACTCTGGTGAGATACCTTGTTGTTGCATTGAAGCAAAGAATTGGTTCATTTGACGGTGAACGTCTTCGTGAATCATTGAATCAGGAATTTCTCCACCAGCAACTGATGCGTTGTCAACAACGGCTGAGATAGCAGCATCTTCCTTGGCATCCTTAGCAGCGTCTTCCTTTTCAGTCGTCAAACGTGCCTTAACCTTGTCCTTCAATTCTGCCAAAGTATCAACTTCTTCGTCGATGTCCTTTGCAAATTCGTCGTCCAATGCAGGAACTTCCTTAGCCTTAACTTCGTGCACAGTAACAACGAACAAAGCGTCCTTACCGGCCAAGTCAGCAGCTTGGTATTCTTCTGGGAACGTTACGTTTACGTTAACAACGTCATCGGCCTTGGCACCAACCAATTGGTCTTCGAAGCCAGGGATGAATGAGTTTGAACCCAATTCAAGTGAGTAGTTGTCACCCTTACCACCGTCGAACTCAACACCGTCAACTGAACCAACGAAGTCGATAACAACCGTGTCACCGTTCTTTGCAGGAGCGTCAACCAAAACCAATTCTGCTTGACCTTCTTGCAAACGAGCGATTTCGGCATCCAATTCTTCATCAGAAACAGTAACGTCTGATGCAGGAACCTTAACACCCTTGTAGTCGCCCAATTCGATTTCTGGAGCCAATTCAACTTCAGCAGTCAAAACCCAAGCTTCATCCTTGTTCATTGACTCTGCGTCGATCTTTGGTTGACCAACAGTCGTAACACCTGCTTCTGCAACTGCATCAGCGTAAACATCTGGCAAAACGATGTTCAAAGCGTCTTGGTACAATGACTCTTCACCGTACATTTGAATAAAGACTTGCTTAGGCATCTTACCCTTACGGAAACCAGGAACCGTAATTTGCTTCTTAACGTCGTTAAATGCGGCGTCGATACCCTTTTCGTATACGTCAACAGGAACTTCGAACTTGATCGTTCCCTTGTTGCCTTCACCCTTAGTGAAAACTGCGTTAGCCATGTTTATTCCTCCAATAGTAACCAACTAATAGTCAGTTACATATATTATCTTTACATACTTTATAAGTTTACCGGAAAGTGCCTATTTTGGCAATAATTCTAGGCCGAAAATCGACTGTAAACCCGTAATTTACTAGAACAATTGTCCTTCAAACTTTGATTCAGGATAGTTCTTGAAATCATAAGTTGCCAAATCTTCAGCCTTGTTCACAAAGGCAGTCAAAGATTCAGTTAACATCAAGTTCGTCTTGTAATCAGTCTCTTCAACCATGATGATTGGCTTCTTTAAGGCCCAAGCCATACCAGCTTCAAAGGCAGTCCCTGAGTCTGCATCGTCATCACGGAAATCAGCGACAACAACCAAGGCGTCTGCATCAAGCACTTGTGTCACATCACGACGGAACACTTCAGCCGCCCAGGCTGGCGTGTATTCAGGGTTATCCGTCTTTTGGTGGTGACGTGGTGAGTAGAAGTCAGTAACCGTTGGGTTCGCTTCCAGTGCTGCCTCAATACGTGCAACACGATCAACTTGTTCGTCACTAAAGAATGGTGCGGCCAAATAAATTTGCATGATGTAAAATCCCTCTATTTGTAAAATTTGTATAGTTCACTTTACCACATCTCGTGACATTTGCTAACCGGAGAAATAAGAAAAAAAGAGAGTTATTACACCATAAGATGTAATAACTCTCTTTTAAAAGCGCAGCCTAAGCTACATTGGAAAATTCTACGTTAAACGTAAAATTAGTCCTTGATTTCTGAAACAGTTCCGGCACCGACAGTACGTCCACCTTCACGAACCGTAAACTTCAATCCCTTTTCGATGGCAACTGGTGCGATCAATTCGATATCGAATGTTACGTTATCACCAGGCATAACCATTTCTACGCCTTCTGGCAATTCAACAACACCAGTAACGTCAGTCGTGTGGAAGTAGAATTGTGGACGGTAGTTAGTGAAGAATGGCGTGTGACGGCCTCCTTCTTCCTTAGTCAAAACATAAACTTCGGCCAAGAACTTAGTGTGCGTTTGGATTGAACCAGGCTTAGCCAAAACTTGACCACGCTCGATTTCCTTACGATCAACACCACGCAACAATGCACCGATGTTATCACCAGCTTGACCTTGTTGCATTGACTTACGGAACATTTCGATTCCAGTAACAACAGTCTTGCGAACTTCTTCCTTCAAACCAACGATTTCAACTTCGTCGTTCAAGTTAACAGTTCCACGGTCGATACGACCTGAAGCAACAGTACCACGACCAGTGATCGTAAATACGTCTTCGACTGGCATCAAGAATGGCTTGTCAGTGTCACGCTCTGGAGTAGGAATGTATGAGTCAACAGTGTCCATCAACTCTTCGATAACCTTAACTTGTTCTGCGTCACCTTCCAAAGCCTTCAAGGCTGAACCGCGGATAACTGGAATGTCATCCCCAGGGAAATCGTATTCTGACAACAATTCACGAACTTCCATTTCAACCAAGTCGATCAACTCTTCGTCGTCAACCAAGTCAACCTTGTTCAAGAATACAACCAAGTAGTCAACACCAACTTGGCGAGCCAACAAGATGTGCTCACGAGTTTGTGGCATAGGACCGTCAGTTGAAGCAACAACCAAGATAGCACCGTCCATTTGGGCAGCACCAGTGATCATGTTCTTAACGTAGTCCGCGTGACCAGGGGCGTCGATGTGGGCGTAGTGACGAGCTTCCGTCTCGTACTCGATGTGAGCAGTGTTGATCGTGATACCACGCTCACGCTCTTCAGGAGCAGCGTCGATAGCAGCAAAGTCTTGTTGCTCAGCCAAACCCTTGTCAGCCAATACCTTTGAGATAGCGGCAGTCAAAGTAGTCTTACCGTGGTCGACGTGACCGATAGTTCCAATGTTAACGTGAGGCTTAGTGCGCTCGAAATTTTCCTTAGCCAAAAGCTTGTCCTCCTAATATTCGCATGTTAGTCCTTTATTGGGCTAACCCTTATTGCTTACGTATTATTATACTACATTCTTAAAAGAACTAAAACAACTTGGTGCGAAAATCTTTAGTAATTTCTCTTTATGAGACTGGAATTATTATATATAACTTCGTGTTAATTGTAAATAATTTTTATCTTTTTTTGCAAACTGATTTTAAAAAGCCGGTTTTACGCCATTAAAGCTAACATTTCAGCCTGTAATTTTGCGCGCCATTCGCGCTGTTCCACTGCTTCTTCTGGCATCGGATTGCCAAGCGACTCAGCAATTAAGCCGGCAACCCAACTTTTAGTTTCAATTGCAACCCTTTCTAAGACGGGGTAAGCAATCATAAGCATCAATCGGACTTGTTCTGCCAGGCCATGAATCATAGCAGGCCCAACTGTTCGTTCATACGATTGTAATTCAGTCACAATAGCTTGATACTGAACCATATTTTCAATAGATTCAAGTTGGGCTGGTACAACCGTCAGTGTGCCTCCGTCAAGCCACACCATATCAACTGACTGCGTCACTCGTAAACGGCGTAACCGGTCCAAGACTGATACACGTGAAATGGCCGTTAAAAATGGGTCCAATAAGACGAAACGTGCCCCAACTAGATACTCATCTAGTGGCAATTTGTCGGCTGCAATCAACCGTTCCCGTTGACTGATTGCATCCCCGTCGCTCAAATGATAAAAATGACGCGCAATCGTTGTGATTGTTGCCTGTTGCGTTTGCCGAGCTGTCATTTCTGCCGTCACAACTTGGGCCATCAAGTCGGCGCGTTGCGTCTCCGGTAACCACATAATAAATTCGCGGGCCGTCAAAAATTGTTGATTATGCAAGGCAACCGTCACGTATAATTGCGCTGTTTCGGCAGTCGCTAGGTAACTGTCAATAAATTCGTCAGCAAACAACTGTGCAGTCTTATATTGACCATCTGCCAATAGTACGCGCGTCAGCAACTGGTTGATTGCTGGTGTTTGCTTGAGATCGTAAGCTTCATCCAATGCATCTAAAGCTGGGCCGTATGAATGCTCGTCAAAAGCAGCTTGCCCTTTTGCCACTAAGCGAGCAAATCGTTCTTCTTCCTCTGGTGTCATGCCCTCACCTTTCTAGATTGAAGAAGCGCCGATTCCTAAGAACCGACGCTTCTTTTTTATTCTGCACTTACTGGTTGTTCACCTTGTGTTGCCTTTGGCTTACGACGACGTGGGCGACGCTTCTTTTTCTTAGCGCCTTCCTCCGTAGCCCCCGCTGGCTTTACTTGTTGATTAGCCGGTGCTTGTTGTTTCTTTTGTTGTGCGCCATTACCTTGTCCTTGTGCACCAGGCACTTTTTTCTTAGGCTTTGGCTTGCGGGCAGCTTGCTTTGGAGCTGCTACCGGCTTGTCCGTTGACTTGTTATTCGTCTTGCTTGCAGAGCGCTTGCGACGACGGCCATTTTGATTAGCTTCCATGATAACTGGTAAAATCACTGGCTTACGACGAGTTTGCTCAAATAGGAACTTACCCAAGGCATCACGTACTGAATTCTTCAAGTTACCCCAATCGAATTCCTTCGTGTTCTTAATGCCTTCAGCAACTGTCTTTTCAACCAATTCCCCGGCTTCACGAATCAAATCACGTGACGTCTTCACATAGACGAAACCACGTGAGTCAATCTTAGGTGTTGCGACAATCTTTTTCTTCTTACGATCAATCGTTACAACGGCGATAAAGACCCCATCTTCTGACAAGATGCGACGATCGTTTAGCACGATTGAGCCAATATCACCAACACCAGAACCATCAATCATTGTTGAGCCGACCTGGATTGAGCCACCCAAGAACATTTGCTCGCCATCCCAACGCAGGTTATCACCCTTCGCCAACAACCAAACGTGGTCATCATCGTAACCAACTTGTTCAGCCGCATGGTAAGCCGCATTCAAGACACGGTATTCACCTTGGATAGGAATCACATGTTGTGGCTTCAACAAGTTGAGCAACAATTGGAAATCTTCCTTTGACGCGTGGCCTGAAGACTTCTTATCCGTTGAAATTTGCTTAACTGAGGCACCGGCGCGGAACAACATATCACGTGTTCGCGCCACGTAACCTTCCATGGCCGTAGATGGTGTTGTTGTAATAAAGACTAAGTCGCCTTCTTGAATTTGGATGTTGCGGTCATCGCCTTGTGCCATACGTTGCAAATGACGAATTGGCTCACCCATCTTACCAGTTTCCAAAATAACAGTTTCTTCAGGTGCCAGCTTGCTCAAATTCTTCAAAGAAACGAATAATTCGTTTTCAGGCATTGGCAAGTGCAACTTCTTCAAACGAAGGGCTGTGCGGACAACCTTTTCCAAATCGTTACCTGAGATAACGATTTTACGGTCAACCTTGTAAGCAGCATCAATAACTTGCTGGATACGTTGAATGTTTGAAGCCACTGCGGCGACGATGATACGGCCGTTCTTATGTGCACGGAATGAGTCCAAAACGTACTCTGCAAGTTCTGATTCGTGTGCTGACAAACCATAGCTTGCTGTACCGGCAGCATCAGCCAAGACAGCAATTACACCCTTGGCACCAATTTGTGCGAGACGCGCTAAATCAGTTCGGTAGTATGGCAATGCCGTCGTATCAATTTTAAAGTCACCAGTGTAAACAATTTGCCCCTCTGGTGTTTCGATAACGATCCCCAATGATTCTGGAATCGTGTGTGTGGTCTCAAAAAATGAAACCGTTACATCCCCAAAGCTAACTTCTGAATTACCACGAACAACGTGATAATCATCAAACCCCTTTGCTTCTGGCTCAGCTTCAACAGCAAGCTTAGCCAATTCAATCGTTAATTCTGAACCAAAAACTGGCACCTTCACTTCACTTAACAAGTAAGGCAATGCACCAATTGCATCTGCGTGACCGTGTGTCAAAAAGACACCGGCAATCTTATCAGCGTTTTCTACCAAGTAGGCAAAATCTGGAATAACCACATCCACGCCAAGCAAATCGCTTTCTGGGTACTTCAACCCTGCATCCAAAATAAAAATGTCTTCACCGACGGTAACTGCATACATGTTCTTTCCGTTTTCACGTACGCCACCGAACGGCATAATACTTAATGTCGTTGTCATAATGTTCCTATTCTCGTTGTCTTTCACGGGTCAGCACAACCCAAACGTTTGTATGATTTATTCCAGTTTACCACAGTTTGAAGGCGGTACCAACAACAAGAAAAATAAAAATGGCGAACACCTGATCGACAACACCGATTAAGCTGTCTGATAGTTATATAACAAAAAAGAGCAAGTCCATAACAGACTTGCTCTTTTTATCAAACATCATTTGCGAACAAATAACATTTGATGTGGGATATAATCCCTATTTAGCTAACGTTGATTACTTGTTCAACAAAGCTGACAAACGTGACTTGTCACGTGAAGCCTTGTTCTTAGCAATCAAGCCCTTTGAAGCGGCACGGTCGATAGCTGATGAAGCGTTAACAAACAACTCTTGCAAGTTGTCTGCACCAGCTTCAGCGGCCTTACGGAACTTCTTCACTTCAGTACGGTATGCACTCAATTGTGAGATGTTACGCTCGCGTTGCACCTTGTTCAAGCGGGCACGTTGGATTGATGACTCAATAATTGGCATCGCTTTTCCCTCCGATGATAAATGTCAAAATAACGTACGTTGTTAATGTAAAAATTAACGACGCAATCCAAGCTTTTGGATCAACTCACGGTAACGTTGAACGTCGTTGTCACGCAAGTAACGCAACAAGTTACGACGGTGACCGATCTTCTTCATCAACCCACGTTGTGAGTGGAAGTCGTGCTTGTGCTCTGACATGTGTGCGTTCAATTCGTTGATGTCAGCAGTCAAAACTGCAACTTGAACTTCAACTGAACCAGTATCACCTTCGTGACGTGCGAATTCCTTGATGATTTCATTCTTGCGTTGTGCAGAAATAGCCATGTTGGATATCCACCTTTCTTTTGTATAGTCGCCTTAGACAACGTAGGACGACGGTGAACCGTCAAACATCGTAAAAGGTCGTGTGCTTTTGCACTTCAAATATAATACTAAACTTTCTAACGCAATGCAAGTAAAATTCCTAAGCAATATCTGCTTGATAGCGCAAGACAAATAATTCGAACAACAGTTCTGGTTCACGGGCTGTCGACTTAAGTTGTTCTTCCATCCCGACTAACCCTAAATAAGCTTTTGCTAATGCAGGGTAACTGAAGCGGCGAACAGTTTGACGCGCCAACTTAACGCGATATGGGTTAACCTTTAGCATTTTTGCAGTACCAGCTTCACTTTGCGTGGCTGATTTCACTTGCAATAGCAACCTGAACTGCCCGAGAATAGCTGCATGTAATCGAAGCGGTGCTTCACCACCCTCGATTAACTCGTGATACAGTTCGACTGCCCGTGTTAATTTACGATTCAACAACGCATTAATCAAGTCGAAAATATTTTCGCTCAAGGTACGTGTGACTAAAGCATCCACTGCTTGCTCATCAATTTGCTTCGTATCGTAGGCATACAGCATTAATTTATCCAGTTCAGACATAATTTGGGTCAATGACATATTCGTGAGTCGAACAAGTAGTTGGATGGCTGGGCCCGACATTTCAAAGCCGTTTTGCCGCAATTTATCCGTAATCATGCTACGAACATCTTTTTCTGTTAAATCACCAAAAGCTAAATAAGCTGCTTGTTCTTTCAACAACTTCACAACCTTCTTACGGCTATCAAGTTTTTCATAGGGTGCAAAAATCACCAAAACTGTTTGGGGCTCTGGATGTTCTGCATATGCAATCAAATCTTCGACATGATGTTCTACCTTTGTCCGGGGATTTTCACCGGTCAAGAAGTACGCGTCGTCAATCATGACAACCCGTCGATCACCAAAAAACGGTACCGATCGTGCATCATCTACAGCCACACCGAGTGGCGTTTCGCGCATATCAAATTGGGCCAAATTCAACGTGCGATCTTCATCCGGAATCAAGCTAACGAACGCTGATCGAACTTGATCAAGTAGATACTGGTCTGTTCCTTGAATCAGATAGATTGGCTTTAACGTTTGCTTGGCAACATCCTGTTGCACATCTCTTAGCGTAAGCGCCATGCTGCCTGCCTCCTCGTTTTTCTCATGTTTCTACTGTATCATGGTCGCCCCGGAAGTTGAATAGGTGATGTGATTTCTGCTTGCCACCGGTCACGCTTGCCTGACCAGCAATATTGCAACATACCACTTTCAGCAGTACTGAACACTTGCATGTTATTTTGGTAGGCTGTAACCAACGTTTCTTGATTGGGATGACCAAATCGATTCTTTACCCCTGCTGAAACAACGCCAACATTTGGTTGCAACCGCTGTACAAACTCGGAGGCCGTACTCGTTTTCGATCCGTGATGACCAAACTTTAGTATCGGCACCCGACCAAGCATCGGGTCATCTAATAGGTTTCGCTCGCCCGCCTGATCCAAATCACCAGTCAGCATCAGCCGTTTAGGTCCTGTCTCAACCAACACCGCTACAGAATCTTCGTTATCGCCTGCACCGGATTTAAACGGATGCTTCACTAACGTCCAACGATTCAAACGCATCCCAGCTTGCACTTCTTGTACCGAGGCACCCTTACAATGTGGTGCGACCAATTCCTGATAGGCCTCCGTTTGCATCATGCCCAGTGGCACGTAAATGTTATCAACAGGTATTTGTTGTAAAAAATGTGGCAAATTGCCAATATGGTCAATGTCTTTATGCGTCAGGACTAATTGTTGCACCCGTGTGATACCCTTTCCCCGCAAAAACTGCACCAATTGTTGTGCCTGAAAATCACGCTTCTGTGGGGTGGCCCATGGTGGTTGTGGCAAATTCATTTTGCCACCAACGTCCACCAGCATGACTTGCCGGGGTGCAAGTCGCACAATCGTTGCATCCCCTTGCCCAACGTCGGCGAACGCCACAAACCCGCCCGTTGCTAATCTTGGTAACAAAAACATCACGCCATAGATGACTAATAGCACCAAACCAATTGTCCGACGCCTGCGCCTCAACAGCCAACTAACTGTCCCAACCAAAGCAACACCGCTTAGCAACAACGGTGGCTGACCAAACACTAGCTCACCTGGTACACGGTCCATTTGCGCGATGCCAAACTGGATGCCGTTAATCAGCGCATTACAACATGACATGATAGGCGTCAGACCACACCAAGCCGCACCAATGCCAACTAACAGTACCGGAATAACTAACCATGTAAATACAGGCATCGCCACCAAATTTGCCAGAATACTAATCGGATGCCAAGCGTACGTATGCCACAACAGCACTGGTAAAATTAATACCGACAAAAAGATGCATTGCCACCAACCCGGTTTGCCTGTTAGCCATAAGAGGCCAAAAGTTAGCAGGTATGATAATTGGCCACCTAAATTATGTAACACCCCCGGTTCAAGTAATAAGCCCCCTAACAATGCAACGCCCCAAGCATCAACTGCTGACAAGCGGAGCCATCCCAATTCGCGCCAAGCTTGTGTTAACGCCAATAATACCGCCCGCACCAATGATTGGACACCGCCAGCAAATAGCAGCAACACAACTAAAAGCACTTGTACAATTAACAACGACCGTTCACGGGTAATGCCAATCCACCGACCGAACTTACGCCACAATACATAGACTCCCGCGACTTGAAAGCCTGAAATGCTAAACAAATGTACCAAACCCATCTTCTGAATACCAACGTTATCATCATAGAAGTCACGACGCGTATAACCCAAAAATAATGTTTCACCATAGTCACGCAACCCAGGTGGTAGCGTTTCAAACCAGGCAACTAATCGGCTGTGGCCCGTCCGAATCCGACTATTAATAAATGGCCATGCCCCCGTTGGCGTATCAACCTGCGTGATGGTCGCTTGCTTCACAACAAACTGATGAATAATCCCCCGACTTCGCCAATAACCAATCGGATCAAAATTATACGCATTCCGGCGTGGTTGGATCCCTTCATAATCGCCGACCCCGGTGACAACATAGCCCACATGCGTCGTCTGTAGCTGGCGAAACGTGGCTTCCTCACGGCAAAACCAAGTTAACCGCACCCGTTCCCGATTTGGCATCACCGCAAACCCTGTAATTGTTGTACCACTAAACTGTAGTTCATCGGCATGGATGCGAAACGTACTCTCAACTTTACCAGTTGGGCGTTGCGCTAATGCGGTTAGCTTTGCATCCTGTGCAATAAAAAAACCGACATAGCCAATCGTGATGAGTATCGTCAAAACAATGCGACACCGAAAACGAATTACGAGTAAGCTACTTAACCACAATAACAGCGGCACTGACCACCAAAATTGATAACGGATTACCGTGTTTAACCCGGCAATGTACAATGACAGGACTAACCAATAACCGGGCATTAAACCGTAACCAACGGAGCTAAGCGAGCATATGTCTTCTCCCCAATCCCAGCAACTTCCTGCAAGTCATCGACCGTCTTAAACCCACCCATCGTTTCACGCTGGGTCACAATATCCTGAGCCCGCTTTTCACCCACGCCTGGCAAGGTTTGCAATTCAACGACCGTCGCCGTGTTCAAATTGACAAGTGATGTTTCAGTGGCTGTTGTCGCTGACGTTGTCGATGGTGCGGTGGCGCTTGGTTGTCCCGGTAATGGATAGGCATCTGGCACTATTTCAGAACCGTTCGGTATATACAGTACCTGACCATTCGTCAAGGAGGCTGCCAGATTCAAGCGGGTGCGGTCGACAGTTGCCAATGTCCCGCCCGCTTTTTCAAGGGCATCCGCCATAATTGGTGGTACTGTAAATTTATAAACGCCTGGACGGTGCACAGCACCCTTCACATCAACCACGACGGTCGCCGATTGAACTGACGGCTGCACGGTCCGTGTAACCGAAACCGCTTTTTGTGTTGATTGGTCAGCCGCCACGCTTGGCGAAATATCTCGCGGTAATACTGGTGCGGTCTGTGAACACTGCCACCAAACAACTAACCCAATACCGATACCAATTAGGCCAGTTGCAAACCAAATCATATGCTGAAATCGATAATAATACGCTTTTAGATTTGCCATGTTTTTTCCTCCAGTAATAGAGACACATAACCAATCAAAAAGTCCAAAAAAAGACTGGTCCCAATTTTTCATCGGGATCAGTCTTAATCATCATTATTGTAAGTTTGGATCATTAAAGATCGTGTTCATCACTTCTTCAACCATATCAAATTCTGCATCAGTTTCGATTGGTTGCAACATACCTTCTTCATCATCCTTATTGTAGATGAATGGCATAATACCAACTTCTTCTTCGTCATCCCCATCCATCGCTGCATCTGCAGGGCCAAGGATGATGTATGACTTACCAAAATCTTCAGAGTCGAAAGAGAACAACTCAATAAATTCGTGTTCGTTGCCGTCCTCGTCAGTTAAGACGAACAATTCTGCGTCGTTCATTTTTACGTCCTTTCCAGTTAACAAAAAATGACCGATGCATCACCGGTCATTAATTGTACTAAAACATTAGTCTTCTTGCTCATCCAAGAATTGGTTCAAACGCTCTTCAACCATTGACCACTCTGCGTCGTCTTCGATTGGCGTCAAACCACCTTCAGTAGACGCAGCCGTCTCTTCAGGGTCGAAAATGTATGCTAACATTTCAACTTCTTCATCTTCGCCTGCCCCTGCTGGGTACAAGACGATGTATGACTTACCAAAATCTTCTGACTTAAACGTAAATAGCACTTCGAAAAGTTGCTCATCGCCGTTGTCGTCAACCAATGTGATAATGTCTTGCTCTTCGTCCATTATGTTTACCTCTTACTTTACAAGTGGTCCTTTGCGATCCAAATAGTTTTGGAGAATCAAAGCCGCCGCTAACTTATCAATAACCTGCTTACGCTTCTTACGAGACGCATCAGCTTCTTCAACAAGCATACGTTCTGCTTCAACCGTCGTCAAGCGCTCATCCTGAAAATCAATTGGCAAGCCAAATGTTTCCGTCAACAAATCACCATATGCACGTGCGGCATCGACGCGCGGACCGGATGTGTTATTCATGTTCTTTGGCAACCCAAGAACGAACCCCGTTGGTTGGAATTGTGCCACCAACTCCTTCATGCGCGCAATGCCAAACTCTTTCTCATCTTCATTAATGCGAATGATTTCAACACCTTGTGCTGTCCAACCGAGCAAGTCAGATACTGCCACACCAACTGTGCGTGATCCGACATCTAGACCCATTACGCGTCCCATATTATCTGACCTCTTCTTTCTGGACCAAAATTTCTCTTAAATCTCTCGGAATTTCTCAACCAAATTACTTAGACAAGTAATCCTTAACCAACGCTTCAATGATTTCATCACGTTCAAACTTGCGAATCAAATTACGCGCATCGTTTACACGTGGAATATATGCTGGATCGTTTGAAATCAAGTAACCAACAATTTGGTTGATTGGGTTGTAACCCTTTTCTTCCAACGCTGCGTACACAATCTCAAGTGTCTTACGTACGTCGTGTTCTTGGTTATTACCAAAATCAAAGACAGCTGTATTATCTAATGAAGTCATTTTCAGCCTCCTTCCGAGGTTCCCCTCAATAAAAATGCAAGTTTACTTTGCAGACAACCAATCTGCTGCTTGCGTAAATGCATCTGCAATACCCGCTGGGTTCTTACCACCCGCTTGGGCCATGTCTGGGCGACCACCGCCACCACCGCCGATAGCTGGTGCAATGGCCTTGATCAAATCACCGGCCTTAACACCCTTAGCAATCGCGTCTGGTGAAGCAGCAACCAACAAGTTAACCTTTTCACCCAAATTAGCAGCCAAAACCAACACATCTGACGGCGTTGCTTGCTTCCAGTTATCGGCTGTTGCACGCAACGCATCCATTGATTCAACGGCCATTTCAGTCGCGATAAACGTAAAGTTGCCAGCCGTTTGTACATCGTTGAACGCAGCATTGGCAGCTTGATTAGCCAGCTTTTGCTCCAATGAAGCCGCTTGACGCTCGGCATCCTTCAATTGTGCTTGCAAAGCAGCAATCTTATCGTTAACTTCTGACAATTGTGGTGCCTTAACTTGGGCCATTGCTTCGTTCAACCAAGCATCGTGTTGCTTGAACAAGTTCATTGCCCCCTGACCAGTCACTGCTTCGATACGACGTACACCGGCACCCGTACCTTGCTCGCTGACAATCTTGAACATCCCCAACTCAGCCGTTGAATTAGCGTGTGTTCCACCGTCAAACTCAACGTTGAAGTCACCGATTGAGACAACACGGACCTTCTCACCATACTTTTCAGTAAAGACTGCGACAGCCCCCAACTTCTTAGCTGATTCGATATCCGTTTCAACCCATGAAATTGGCAAGTTTTCAATAATCTTAGCGTTGATCAAATCTTCAATTTCTTGCAACTTCTCTGCTGAAACAGCGCCGTTGTAAGTAAAATCATAACGCAAACCATCTTCAGTGACCAATGAACCGGCTTGGGTTGTGTGTTCACCTAAGATGTTACGCAAAGCTTGGTCAAGCATGTGAGTCGCCGTGTGGTTCTTTGAAACCGCTGCGTGGTACGCACGGTTAACATCGAGCTTGTACGTCTCACCGGCCTTAATTTCTGCATTAACTTGCAATGTGTGCAAGTGTTGGCCATTAGGTGCATTTTGTACATCAACGACTTCAGCGACAACTTCGCCAGCTGCGTTAATGACAACACCGCGGTCAGCTACTTGACCACCCATTTCAGCGTAGAATGGCGTCACGTCAAAGATAACTTCGGCTTGACCATCCTTAGCAGACTCGACCAATTCATTATCAACAATCAGGTCTGTCAACTTAGCAGCATCAACTGTTAATTCTGACCAACCAACGTAGGTTGATTCTGTCTTCAAATCTGTCAACAAGGCATTTTGAACACCCATTGAAGCTGTGTTGCCACGAGCGGCACGGGCACGTTCTTGTTGCGCAGTCATTTCGGCATCGAAGCCAGCACGGTCAACTGTCAAGCCAGCATCAGCGGCTGATTCTTCCGTCAACTCGTATGGGAAGCCATATGTGTCATACATCTTAAAGGCAACCGCACCGTCGATAACACCACCGTTAGCCTTTGCTTCATCAATGACACCGTCCAACAATGACAAACCATCTGCCAACGTCTTGTTGAAGCGGACTTCTTCAGCTTCAACAACTGATGCAATGTAGTCTGCATTAGCCAAAACCTCAGGGTAGTAAGACTTCATAATCTCACCAACCACTGGGACCAAGTCCTTCAAGAAGACCTTATCAATCCCCAACTTGCGACCGTGCAAAACAGCACGACGAAGCAAACGACGAATGATGTAACCGCGACCTTCGTTTGATGGCAAAGCCCCATCACCGATGGCAAATGTTACGGCACGGGCGTGGTCAGCAATCACCTTGAATGAGATGTCCTTTTCAGGATCATCACCGTACTTGTATTGACCTGACATCTCTTCCGTCTTACGGATGATTGGCAAGAACAAGTCCGTTTCAAAGTTGGTCTTGGCATTTTGGAAAACAGAGACAACACGTTCGAGTCCCATACCCGTATCAATGTTCTTGTGTGGCAACTCAGGGTAATCCTTGTTGTCAGTCAAACCAGGCAAGTGGTTGTATTGTGAGAACACGATGTTCCAAATTTCCAAGTAACGTTCGTTTTCACCACCAGGGTAGTTTTCCTTGGCATCGTCGGCGTTAAATTCTTCACCGCGATCATAGAAAATTTCCGTATCTGGTCCTGAAGGTCCCTCACCGATATCCCAGAAGTTATCTGGTTCTTCGTACAAGTGGTCCTTAGGCAACCCCACAACGTTCAACCATATTTCCTTGGCCTCAGTATCATTTGGGTAAACCGTCACGTACAACTTTTCAGGGTCCATACCGTACCATTCTGGACTCGTCAACAATTCCCAAGCCCAAGGAATAACTTCAGGCTTAAAGTAGTCGCCAATTGAGAAGTTTCCCATCATTTCAAACAACGTGTGGTGACGGGCCGTGTGACCAACGTTCTCAATGTCATTCGTACGAATTGACTTTTGCGCGTTCGTAATACGGTGGTTTTCAGGTACAACTGAACCGTCGAAGTACTTCTTCAACGTTGCGACACCAGAGTTAATCCACAACAATGTTGGATCGTCCTTTGGAATCAATGATTGAGATGGCTCAATGCTGTGTCCCTTGCTTTCGAAGAAACGCAAAAACATATCACGGATCTCAGCTGATGATAATGGCTTCATCTTCCAATCCTCGCTTAAATAAATATCTAAAATAAAAACAGACCCCCATTGCAAAAACAGAGACGCCTACACGCGGTACCACTCTGCTTGCAATGATAGTCTGCATCATTACCTCTTTGAATGCCGTTAACGCTGGCGCACGGTTTGCTTTCACAAACAGCTATGAAGGTAGCATCACAAAAGGTTGAGCGTTGTTTACATCATCCACAACGTTTCTGTTGGCTCTCAAACCATAAATGATATGTCCTTGTTCATTATTGTAACATATTAAGAACTTCTAATAACCGTTTTTGTTTGCTTGAAATGTTTTTGTAAAAGTTATTTGGTATTTAGCAATCGCGCGATGTTCTCAGCTGTTCGTGTGAGATTTGCCTCACCATCCTTCATTGCAGTCGGCAAATCAACTGCACCCGGCACGATGCTGAACACCGCATCGATACCCAAATCATACAATGTATCAATGCCATCCCCAACGTATCCAGCCAATCCAATGACCTTCGCATCGGGTGAGGCTTGCTTAATCGCTTGCGCTGCACCCATTGGCGTCTTACCGTATTGCGTTTGAAAATCAATCGCACCTTCGCCGACAAATGCGACATCCGCATTGGCAGATTTGGCGACTAATGCAGTTGCTGCAACAACCAAACTAATGCCCGATTGCATCTTAGCCTGTGTGAACGCCAACATACCTGCTCCGAGTCCGCCGGCAGCGCCCGCCCCCGGTGTATTAGCCAAGTCGATACCCAATTGTGCCTTAACCACCTTGGCATAATTTGTCAAAGCCGTATCGAGTTCGGCCACCATCGCTGGTGTCGCACCCTTTTGTGGGCCAAAGACGGCTGACGCACCAGTTTCACCAACCAATGGATTCGTGACATCTGATGCCAATAAGATTTCAGACTCAGCCACGCGCGGATCAATGTGGCTCATATCAATCCTGGATAACTGTGCTAACGGCGCACCACCATGAGCGATTTGCTGACCATTTTCATCAAGGAACCGGACACCCAACGCTTCAGCCATGCCAGCCCCACCATCGTTTGTGGCAGAACCGCCAAGTCCGATGATGAAGCGACGCAACCCGCGATTCAACGCATCTTTGATCAATTGGCCCGTGCCAAACGTCGTCGTAATCAGCGGATTTTTCGTTTCCTCTGTCACGAATTGAATACCAGATGCCGCTGACATTTCAATTACAGCCGTCTGACCATCACCTAGAACACCGTAAAAGGCCGTCACCGTTTCGCCCAACGGATTTTGTACATCAACAGCGATGATATCACCGTCCGTTGCATCAACTAATGACTGAACAGTGCCTTCACCGCCATCGGCCATCGGTACCAATTCATAGTCCGCGTCTGGATAAATTTTTTGCAAGCCAACTTGAATGGCCAGAGCCGCCTCTTTTGCTGTCATACTACCTTTAAATGAATCTGGGGCAATTACAAATTTCATATCAATTCCTCACTGAGTTGACCGTGGTTTTGAAAAAGACGCCGTTTATACCACTAATAAAACTTTCCGTGTACGAATTTAATAATCTAAACGATGAGCCACGAACGGACTAATTTTTGCATATAATTGCGGTTTAATCTTGTCATCCACATAGGAAACGATGCCAGGAGTTTTACTACCAATAACAATCTGACCGGATGGCAACTCGACACCACTATCATGTTCATATACATCATAAAAATTCAATTCGTCGAAGTCCACTGCTACAATCTGTTCACTATTGTCTAATCGATACTGAAAGTAATTCAATAAATTCGCATAATCACTAGTTGTAGATATCGATTTCAATAAATATTGAAAATCAAACACTGTGAGAATTGGGTACACATCATGTTCTTCATACAAAAATAATCCTTGTTGGTGTGCCAAAAGAGAAAAGTTCCACAAAGTAACAGTGACGCCAATAATCCCCCTAATCGGTTCCATTATATCTACGTTAACCTTATCCTTACCAACGCGAGTAAATATTTTTTCACCATCCTGTATAGCTTGTACAGCTCGACTGATTTGTTGTGATGCCTTCACTGCGTATTTATCATAAGTTGTTTGTAGCTTTTTCCTAGCATGTAAAACATTCGACAACCCCAAATTAATTCTAGATGCTTTTATTTCAACAACCCAATTAAATCCGTCAGATTGTAATAGTAAATCTTGTTCAGCCTCTTGTCCGTCAATTTCAACATAATAATTTGGTTGAATTTTAACTTCAGGATCAATCCTAGTTAATTCTTTACTGATAATTTCAACAACATAATCCTCAAATTTAGTTTGTATTCTTTTCAGTGCTTTATTCTGTTGTGTTAAGAACATATATTCCATTGTAATTTGAAAACTACCGTGTTGATTTGGAGCATATAAGAGATGCCCCTTATAAAATACCATTGGCAACAATTTTTTTCTGAGAACATTATACGCATCCTGGACACTTTCAACGTTGCGCATTTCTCGAGTAAGTTCTTGCAATTCCCACGAATTTTCTTCCAATTTTTTTGTTTCTTCATCAGTTACGAGCGACATCACTCCCCGTTCAAATGTTTCAAGCGAAATTTCGTTATTGCCCTCATTTGC
The DNA here is from genome assembly GCF_000193635.1 of Weissella cibaria KACC 11862. Lineage (GTDB taxonomy): Bacteria > Bacillota > Bacilli > Lactobacillales > Lactobacillaceae > Weissella > Weissella cibaria. Next base: position 58,542 of record NZ_AEKT01000005.1, read on the forward strand.
AATAACGTACTTGATTAAACGAGAGGTACTTTTAACTTTAAATAGAGAGGCAATTGTATCATCAAAAAACTCGAAAAACTCTATCCATTGCCATGCTGAAATATATTCTAAATTAGAATTTGACATCGCAAAACTAGCGTCCAAAAATATGTCGCTATTTCCACGTTGATAATTTTTTTGGATGTTTGTTTTACTAAAACTATTGATTAATATCACCAATTTTCTTTCAAGTTTTAAAAAATCTGTTTTCGCTGATTTTTCTGTCACTGGCGCTGTAAGTGCATAAAACGAGATAGCTATGGCATTTTTTAAAGAATCAACAATAGTTTTATCTACAATGAAATCATCTGATTTCGCATCAGACATATTTTTATTAGTAAACATTGTATGGAATGCTTTTATTCTCGCTTCCATTGTATACCGTTCAACCAGTTGTGAAACTCGCTCCAAGTCCTTCATAAATCCCCCCTCATAAATTCAATACATGTTTGTTCATTTAATAATTTCTATCTAGATGTGTATCACTACCAATATAATTACACAATTTATACGGGTATGACCCCCATATATCTATCTTTCTAAATCTAAAAGTATAATTCAAGCATTTTATATACTAAAAAAGCGCGCAAATTGTATATTCGCGCGCTTTTATGCTACTTATCGTTAGCCTTTTTCTTAGCCTTACGCGCGGCACGAAGTGATTGACGTTCCTCAACACGCTTCTTGTACTTTGCATCACGGGCAATCGCAGACTTAATCTGACGCTTGTAACCAGGCTTAACGTTCTTCTTCTTCTTTTTAACCAAACCAATCATCGTTGGGTCTAGCTTAACAGTTGACTTTGAACGTTGCTTACGACGACGACGATCATAACCAGGCTTAAGCTCACCATGTGAGTAAGTCATTGGTTCAAACGTCACACCCATGTTTTCGACCGCTTGCACGCGTTCTTCTTCATCTGGATTGTAAATCGTAATGGCCGTTCCTTCCATACCGTTTCGACCAGTACGGCCAACACGGTGCACGAAGAATTCAAGCTCCGTTGGAATCCCATCATTGATGATCAATGATACACCAGGGATATCAATTCCACGTGCGGCCAAATCAGTGGCCACGACATATTGATAGTCCAAGTGTTGGATTTGTTGCATGGTACGCTTACGTTCACGTGGTTGAATACCACCGTGGATTTCAGCGACCTTCAAACCACGGTTACGCAATGCCTTGGTTAATTCACGCGCACGTTCCTTCGTGTTGGTGAACACCAACGCCATGTATGGGTTTCCCATCGTCAATAACTCGTAAACCAAGTCATCCTTCTTCATGCCCTTCGTACCAACTAACAAGTTAGTAATCGTTGGGGCGATAACGGTTTCTGTTGGAATTTCTTCCACAACAGGGTTCGTTAGGTACTTCTTCAAGAATGGTTGCAACTTTTGTGGAATCGTAGCTGAGAAGACCAACATTTGCAAATCTTCTGGCATCGCACCTGCGATTGCATCAACTTCTGGTAGGAAGCCCAAATCCATGGTCATATCCGCTTCATCGACAACCAAAGCTGATGCCGTGTGGATATCCAACCCACCAGCCGTATATAAGTCCTTGATACGTCCTGGTGTTCCAATCACAATTTGTGGTTGTGTACTTTCCAATTGGTGCATTTGGCGGACCTTATCAGTCCCACCAACATACAAGCCAATGCGTGGCTGTTGGTCAGCCGGGAATCCTGTACCCAATTGCTTGGCTGCTGCATAGATTTGTTGCGCCAACTCACGAGAAGGCGTGGTAATCACGGCTTGCACCTTTTGAGCAGTTGGATCAAACTTTTGGAAAATTGGAATCAAAAATGTGTGTGTCTTACCTGATCCAGTTTGTGATTGTCCCACAACGGAACGTCCTTGCATCACAACGGGAATCAAGCGTTCTTGCACCTTCGTTGGTGTGGTGAAACGAATTTCATCCAACGCCGTATAAATTTCTGGGCGCAAGTTGTAGTCAGTAAACTTAGCCATTATGCTTCTGTTTGCTCCTTCAATGTTTCATCGGCTTCACGAATAATCTCATGGACTTCATCAATGTCCTTGGCAAAAGCACCTGAGGCAAACTTGTGTCCGCCGCCACCATGTCGCTTTGCAATTTCGTTAATCACCGTGTTACGTGAACGTAGTCGGACACGGAAAAAGCCATCATCTTGCTGTTCAAAGACAGCCCAGGCCTTAACTGTGTTAATCTTTCCTAGTAATGGGACAATAAAGGCCGTCCCAAAATCACCAAGATTGAAGTTTTCAACAACTTCGTTCGTCAAAATAATGTAATTAAAGCCGTTATCGGTTGTGACCATGTTGTTATAAACATAGCCAGAAGCCCGGGCAGCTTCAACTGAGATGGTATCCATTTGTTGATTAATCTTAAACCAATCAAAATCAAACTTCATCAAATCAGCGACAACTTGCATCGTTTCAGACTTAGTCGCGTATAGGAAGCGACCTGTATCGCCGACGATACCGGCATACAAATATGAGGCACCTGCATCTGACAAAGTCAATTCGTCTTCAAATTCCTTATAGAAGGCAAAAATCATCGCCGACGTAGAAGAAGCGCCTTCAATCACCCACGTATAGTCGCCATATGGCTCGTCATTTGGGTGGTGGTCAATCTTAACCAACACCTTACCATAGTCGAAACGACGGTCATCGACACGTGGTGAGTTCGCTGTGTCGGTCACAATTACCAATGCATCATCGTAAAGTGAGTCTGGAATTTGCTCCATCTCACCCATCCAAGTCATGCTAGGCACTTGCTTGCCCACAACGTGAACCTGCTTCTCAGGGAACGACGTTTTAATTAACTCCGCCAAGCCAAATTGTGACCCAAAGGCATCTGGATCAGGGCGTTGGTGACGGTGAATAATAATCGTGTCCGCTGCCTTAATTTGCGCTAGAATTGCTGTTTGCGCTGTCATGATTCAATCTCAATTCTATCTAGTTTACAAACGTTGCTCGCAACGTTAACAGTTTGGGTCTACCACCCGCTACTTTAATAAGTATAGCAGAAAACCGCGGTAATTACGCGATTAGATTAGTTATCATACAGATTCAGGGGGATATTTTCAAAGGTTAGCGGTGCTAAATTTGTCATCGTTAATCCTAAGAGGCGAATTGGCTTTTGATATCCCCCTAATTCTTCCCAAATATCCGCTGCTAAACGTTCAAACTCGGTCGCATCATTTGGTAAATAATCTGGTTGGGTTGTCCGTCGTGTTTCCGTATTAAAATCTTCATCACGTACCTTTAATACCAAGGTTTTGCCGTGTAACGACCTTTTCTGTAGCGAACTCTCTAAGAGTGCGGCCAGTCGCTTTAGTTCAGCCATGATTTTCTCTTCGTTATCCAAAAACGGACCATACGTTCGTTCTTTGCCAACTGATTTCCGCTCACGTTGCCATTCAACTGGTCGGTCATCAACACCCCGGATTCGTCGGTAAAAGTCATACCCCATCCGTCCAAAATGTTGGGTCAATGTCGTTTGATCCATGGCATATAGCGCAGCGCCAGTTGTGACACCCAGTTCACGCATCCGTTCGGCCGTCTTTTGACCAACCCCACGGACCTCCTCAATTGGCAATGCATCTAAGAAAGGTCGAACGTCAGCTTCCCGAACAACGGTCAGCCCGGCTGGTTTATTGTGTTCAGAAGATAGCTTTGCCAAAAACTTATTAAACGATACCCCAACCGAACTGGTTAATTGCAGTTCTTCATAGATAGTTTGTTGTAGCGCATGGGCTAGCGCAACTGGATTATCAATGCCAATTTTATTTTCTGTTACGTCTAAATAAGCTTCATCAAATGCAATTGGTTCCACTTTGTCAGTATAACGATGAAAAATTTCATGGACCTGATTTGACACGGTCCGATATTTTTCAAAATTCGGCGTCAAAAAAGTTGCCTCTGGCGCTAATCGAAGTGCTTCGGCGGCGCTCATTGCAGAATGGACACCAAGTTGTCGTGCCTTATAGTTAGCTGTAGCAACCACACCACGGCCACTATGTTGTCGCGGATCACGCGCCAAAATTAAAGCCACCTCGGCAAGCGCAGGATTGTCTCGCGTTTCGACTTGTGCGTAAAAGGCATCCATATCAACATGTAAAATTTTTCGGTCAGTATGTAGTTGCACCGGAATTTCTAGTAAATCAGCCATCTTCGTCGCACGCCTTTCGTTTAAAATCCATAATAAAAAAGAACCTGAGAAATATCTACTCAGGCTCTTTCATCTATTACTTAGCGTCGTCTGACTTTTCGTCTGCCACAACATCAGCTGTCGTGTCGACGATTTCATCAGTTGCCGTTTCTGCCTTGGGTGCTTCAGCCACAGCTGGAGCTGCCTTAACAACTTGGCGGATTGCTGACAACTCGAATACCAAAATAACACCTTCAGCATCCAAATCAAACGTCTTTGCCTCATTATCAACGGCAGCGATCTTACCGTGCAAGCCACCGATTGTCACAACTTCGGCACCTGGTTGAACCGTGTTGATCATCTCTTGGCGCTTCTTTTGTGCCTTTTGTTGTGGGCGAATCATAATAAAGTACATTGCCGCCACGAAGACGACCAAAATCAAAATATTAGCACTCATAGTAGTACACTCCTCTAGGATTTATTTAACAATAGTTAGAACAAGCGCGCATTCGGATTCTTGTAACCGTAGTTTTCCATGACTTCTTCACGGAACTCAAGTAAGCGATCCTCAGCAATTGCTTGACGCATATCTTCCATCAACTTCAATAGGTAACGCAAATTGTGAACAGACGCAATGTTTTGCGCATACAATTCGTCAGCCTTAAACAAGTGGTGTAAGTATGCCTTAGTAAAGTTTTGTGAACCGTAGTCTTCCGTTTCGGGGTCAATTAGTGAAAAGTCATTCTTATACTTAGAATTCGTAATCACGATACGGCCCTTCGACGTCATCAAGGTTCCCTTACGTGCGATACGTGTTGGCAGCACAGAATCAAACATATCAATACCGCGGATAGCACCATCAATCAAAGAATCGGGTGCTGCCACCCCCATCAAATAACGTGGCTTGTTTTCGGGTAGGAATGGCACTGTGAAGTCGAGCACACGGTTCATTTCTTCCTTGGTTTCACCAACAGACAGACCACCAACGGCGTATCCAGGCAAATCAAGTGAAACAAGATCTGAAGCAGACTGCTTACGAAGCTCACGGAAACCGGCACCTTGCACAATACCAAATAGGGCTTGATCCTCCGGACGACGGTGGGCAGCTAAAGCACGTTCAGCCCAACGTGATGTGCGTTCAACTGAATTTTTCACGTAATCATACGTTTCAAAGTATGGAATTGCTTCATCCAATTGCATCATGACATCAGAACCCAAATTATTTTGAATGCGCATCGCAACCTCAGGTGATAGGAACATTTCTTCCCCGTTCACGTGATTACGGAACGTCACACCTTCTTCTTTAATGTTGTTGCGTTCTGACAATGACCACACTTGGAAGCCACCTGAATCAGTTAGAATTGGGCCATCCCAATTCATAAACTTGTGCAAACCACCAGCTTCGGCAATCAACTCGTCACCCGGACGAACCCATAGGTGGTACGTGTTTGACAAAATAAACTGTGACTTGATTTCTTTTAGTTCACGAGGTGACACATTCTTAACCGTGGCTTGTGTACCAACCGGCATAAACATTGGTGTCATAACTTCACCGTGGGGGGTTGTAATTTTACCCAAACGTGCACCAGTGTGCTTTTCCACGTGGAGTAGCTCGTACTTCACAGCATAATCAGACATGATGTGACTTCCTTTCTCTCTACCAAACCTCGGTAGCAATCGTTTCTATCTTGATGTTCTTTTCGACCGCTCGAAAAAACTAGCCAAATACAATTATATCAGAAAGAATGCCCAGACTACGCACAAATTCAATATTAATTGTGAGATGCGATGTTTTTGTGTCAGTTTTATCACTAATATATGTTAATTACCGTTTCTGATACAAAAAAGCCACCAACAAGTGGTGGCTTAAGGA
>NZ_AEKT01000004.1 GCF_000193635.1 Weissella cibaria KACC 11862
CCTTCGCAGCTAAAAATTGCTGCGAAGGTCTTTTTTATTATTATTCGGTTAGTCTGATAGCGGCTTAACCGGCTGATCTACTTTATTAGTGCCTAACAGCGCGCCAGCGACCTTTAAATCACCAAGTGCGTCAATGGCCGTATTAGGTACAATAACCGTGTTAGCGGGGCTCTTAGCCACATCACGGAAAGCATCAATATTTTGGGCAGCCAAATAATTGCCATCAACCTGACTCAGAATCTCATTAGCCTTCTGAATACGATAAGCCTCAGCATCCGCAGCCAAGCGAACCGCTTTCGCATCGGCTTCAGCGGTTGCAACTAGCGCATCATTCTTAGCTTTCGTCGTGAGTTCAATTGAACGCGCTTCACCTTGCGCTCGTGCAATGGCAGCCTCACGTTCACGGGTTGCATTAATTTGCTTATTCATCGACTCTTGGATTTCAGGTGTTGGTTGAATTGTATCAATGTTAATACGATCCACATTTACCCCATAAGCATCCGTAATCGACCCCAATTCGCGACTCAAAGCGGCGTTAATTCGCTCTGTCCCGTTCAACACATCGTTCAAATCCATCGTACCAATAATCCCACGTAGATGTGCACGTGATTGCTGAATCATTGACTTCACGGAGTCCGCATTCTCAAATGTAAACTTATATGGATTTGTGACGTGGTAATTCAATGACAGTGAAATGATGACTTCCGCATTATCCTGCGAAATAACACTTTGTTCACTTAGTCGAATTGGTACCTGGGCAAGATCAACACGATCAACGTGCGTAATGACTGGTACAACGACATGCAGTCCTGGTTCAATTTGTTTTTGATATTTACCAAGCACAGAAACCATGCCAACCATATTTTGGGGAATAATGCGGACCCCGGTAAATAAAATCACCCCAATAATTAATACAACGATAATTGCTAAAATACTAAATACTATCATCACCCAAGTCTCCTTTTTGAACGATTAATTGGTTACCAACAATGTCTGCCACATAGACCACATCACCAATAGATACTGGTACATCACTCTGAAGTTGATAATAAATACCATTCACTCGTAACATACCGACATCATAATTATCATGATCTAAAACAAACGTTTGATGAAGCAACCGCTGATCGAAATTATAACTCACTATCAGTCCCCCGCGATGGTACTTTTTCCAGAATCAATGTCTCCCCGACAACACGAGCAACGCGAACTGTATCCCCCATCTGCACCCCATCCAAACAACGGTATTGATAGCTTTGCCCATTAATTGTAATTTTGTTGTTTGTAAAACTACCTGGCGTTAAATGAATCGTCATTTGAAAAATAATATCATCTAATTGTAATGCCATAATATGGTACCCCCATCTCATTTATTACACTCAGTATAGACTTTTTATAACGAAAAATAAATAAGGATGCCTTGAACCTGGATAGTAGCACACTATCTAGTCACAAGGACCACAAAAAGCCCTGTTCAGTTTAAGAACAGGGCTTTTGTAAAATATCTCTAGACACAAAAAAACCTCACACGTTACCGGTGCGACATCACTGCCATTCAACCTAGACTTGGCTACTGCCATCATCGTAACGGTTTATACCATGTAACATGAGAGATTTCATTGTTTTGTATTAATTAACCAATGAAATTAGTCAACCAATTCCAAGATAACCATTGGTGCAGCGTCTCCACGACGTTGTACCGTCTTCAAGATGCGAGTGTAACCACCTGCACGGCCCTCAAAGCGAGGTGCAACATCGTTGAACAAGTGTTGCAAAGCCGTTTCTACCTTGACCTTGTTATCTTCAGTCGTTTGTACGTCAGCAACGACGTTACGTACGAAAGCAGCGGCCTTACGGCGTGAAGCCAAGTCACCACGCTTACCCAACGTAATCATCTTTTCTGCAGTACGGCGAACTTCCTTAGCTCGAGCTTCTGTCGTTTGAATGCGACCGTTGATCAACAAAGCAGTCGTCAAATCACGCAACATAGCCTTACGTTGTGAGCTAGTACGTCCCAACTTGCGGTATCCCATGAGTATGTCCTCCTTTACTTGGAATTCTATCGTTTAATCTAATCTTCCTTGCGGAACCCTAAACCGAGCACTGCCAGCTTTTCCTGGATTTCGTCAAGTGATTTCCGACCGAGGTTTCGTACAGACATCATTTGAGTTTCTGTACGCTCCGTCAACTCTTGTACAGAGTTGATCCCGGCCCTTTTGAGACAATTATAAGAACGAACTGACAAGTCCAACTCTTCAATAGGAGTGTCGGCATGCTTGCTAGTTGGTGCTTCTTCCTTGTCTACCATCACTTGTGTGTTAACCGCACGTTCTGACAACTCAACGAATGAGTTCAAGTGGTCTGACATGATGCGAGCTGCCAATGAAATAGCTTCAGTAGCAGTCAATGATCCATCAGTCCAGATGTCCAAAGTCAACTTGTCAAAGTCATCACGGTTACCCACACGCGTGTTCTCAACTTGATAGTTTACGCGTTCGATTGGGGTAAAGATTGAATCAATTGCTAGAACGCCAATTGGCATTTCATCATGCAATTCCTTATTCTGGTCCGCAGACACATAACCACGTCCGCGTTCTGCAGACAAAGTCATGTGCAACGTAGCCCCAGCCGCAACAGTGGCAATGTGAAGGTCCTTGTTCAAAATCTCCACATCACTGTCACCAGCGATGTCGCCGGCCGTCACAGTAGCGGGACCGGTTACGTTAACTTCGAGCGTCTTCTCTTCATCACTGTCGATGCGCATTGAAACCTTCTTGAGGTTCAAAATGATTTGCGTAACGTCTTCAACGACACCTTCGACCGTTGAAAACTCGTGCAAAACGCCATCAATTTGTACTGAATTGATTGCCGCACCAGGCAATGAAGACAACAATACACGGCGTAGGGAGTTACCCAAAGTAGTTCCGTAACCACGTTCAAGCGGCTCAACCACAAACTTACCGTAATTGCTATCCTCTTCAACCAGCGTAATCTTTGGGTTTTCGAATTCAAGCATACTGTTTGTTACCCCTTTCAAAGCATTGTGTGAACTAGTTGCAACTGGCAATTAGACACGACGACGCTTTGGTGGACGTGAACCGTTGTGTGGTACTGGAGTAACGTCCTTAATAGACGTAACTTCCAAACCAGCAGCGGCCAACGCACGGATAGCGGCTTCGCGACCTGAACCAGGTCCCTTAACAGTGACCTCAACAGTCTTCATGCCGTTTTCCATAGCACCCTTGGCAGCAGCCTCAGCAGCCATTTGCGCAGCAAATGGCGTTGACTTACGGCTACCCTTAAATCCAAGAGAACCAGCTGATGACCAAGCAACGGCGTTACCTTGAACGTCGGTGATCATCACGATCGTGTTGTTGAACGTTGCGTGGATGTGTGCAACACCTGACTCAATATTCTTCTTTACACGACGCTTACGATTAGTACGACCTGCCATAATCAAGTAATCTCCTTTCCTTAAAAATTAATTACTTCTTCTTACCTGCAATTGCAACAGCTGGGCCCTTACGCGTACGGGCATTGTTCTTCGTGTTTTGACCACGAACAGGCAAGCCCTTACGGTGACGGATACCACGGTATGATGCAATTTCTTGCAATGCCTTAATGTTCAATGAGACTTCACGACGCAAGTCACCTTCCACCTTAATACCGTCTACGACGGCACGGATGGCGTCCTCTTGGTCGGGAGTCAAATCACGAACACGAACGTCTTCAGAAACCTTAGCTTCTTCCAACACCTTCTTGGCAGTTGCGTTACCGATTCCATATACATATGTCAATGCGATCACGACACGCTTGTCGCGAGGCAAATCAACACCAGCAATACGAGCCATTACGATTACCTCCTATACAAAGATTTAATAAGTTTTACGACCAAAATGCAAATTATGCACCTTGACGTTGCTTGTGCTTAGGGTTTGCAGAGCAAATCACCATCACACGACCGTTACGCTTGATAACCTTGCAGTTATCGCACATAGGCTTAACAGATGGACGAACCTTCATGGTATTTACCTCCCTTGGATATTTTTATGGTTGACTACTTAAAGCGGTACGTAATACGTCCCTTAGTCAAATCATATGGCGACATTTCAACCGTCACACGATCACCAGGCAAAATGCGAATAAAGTTCTTACGAATCTTCCCTGACACGTGAGCTAGAATGGCGGCGCCGTTTTCCAATTCAACGGTAAACATGGCATTTGGCAAAGTTTCCTTTACCACACCAGAAATTTCAATAACATCGTTGGCCACGTTGCTGCCTCCTTAGTTGTGACAATGGAGAACGTAACAAGTTATTATAACATGCTTACTTGTAATTAAACAATAAAAGCTTCGTTAAATAATTAAGCGTTCTTCAAATTATCAAGTAACGTCTTTACATCAGCGAACACTACATCAAGCTCGCGAGCACCATCGATCTTGTTCAAGATACCCTTTTCGGCATAGAACTCAGCGATTGGCTCAGTAAGCTTTCCGTTAACGTCCAAGCGATTCTTAATCACTTCAGGCGTATCGTCTGCACGGCCACGGGCCATCATACGATCAACCAAAACATCAGTATCAGCTGTGAAGTAAAGAACACCGTCCAATGAACGACCGTCCTTTGCCAACATCTCATCCAATGCCTTCGCTTGGTCCAAGTTACGAGGGAATCCATCAAGGATGAATCCAACCTTCGTATCCTCTTCTGCCAAACGTTCGGCAACGATACCGTTCGTAACTTCGTCAGGGACCAAGTTACCGGCATCCATGAATGACTTTGCCTTCAACCCAAGTTCAGTTTCGTTAGCCATAGCCGCACGGAACATGTCGCCCGTACTGATGTGCGGCAAGTTGTACTCTTCCACAATCTTGGCAGCTTGGGTACCCTTACCAACACCTGGCAAGCCCAATAGCATGATATTCAAACTCATTTTGCTTCGACTCCTTCTTGAATAAATCCAACATATTGCCGCTTCATCATCAATCCTTCAAGTTGGCGAATCAGATCAATTGCCACACCAATGACAATCAATACTGATGTTCCTGACATTCCAAGGTTACTATCCAACCCGAAGATGTGTGTTGCTAGGATAGGTGCCAAAGCAACGAATCCTAGGAACAAAGCGCCGACTACTGACAAACGCATCAGCAGACCTGACAACCACTTCTCAGTGGCGCGGCCAGGCCAGACGCCCACGATGTAACTACCTTGCTTTTGTAGGTTCTCAGCAACCTTTTCAGGGTTAACCTGAACAAAGGCATAGAAGAACGTAAACAAGACAATCAACAACGTGTATACAATACCACCTTGCATTGTCTGCATTGATAGGTATTGCATCAAAGTGTTGTACCAACCTGCATCCGCAAACTTAGTTGCAAAAGCTTGCAAAATCGTTTGTGGCGTTACCAGCAATGATGAAGCGAAGATAACAGGGATAACACCCGCAACATTAATCTTCAACGGCAAGTAAGATGAGTTACCTGAACCCGTTGAACGACGTGTATATTGCATTGGAATCTTGCGAATCGCTTGGTTAAACCACGTAACAAACGCGATAACCAAGATAAAGATCAACAAGATACCAGCCAAGAATGCCCACCCACGCGCTGGGTCGTCACCTTGGAGAACGTGTTCCTTGAACAGTTGGTATACACCTGCTGGCACACGCGCAATGATACCAGCAAAAATCAACATTGAGACACCTTGACCGAGTCCGCGCTCAGTAATCATCTCACCCAACCAAACGGCAAACATTGTTCCCGCAGTTAAGATGAAACCGATCAACAAGTACGTTTCCAAATTTGGCGTCTCTACCAATTTAACTTGACTCAGTTGATTGAATCCAGCGGTGATTCCAATAGATTGGACAAACGCTAGAACAATGGTCAAATAGCGGGTCACTTGGTTCAACTTGCGTCGACCAACTTCACCTTGTTTCGACCATTCAACAAATCGTGGCACAATATCCATTTGTAGGAGCTGTACCACGATTTGTGCAGTAACGTATGGTGAAACTCCCATTGCGAACAATGAGTAGTTTGTAAGACCACCACCGCTAAACATATTCAAAATGCTGCCGAGCCCAGAATTTGCTACCTCAGTAAGTGCGGCCGTGTTAATACCCGGCACAGTAATGTAAGCACCCAATCGGTAAACAATCAGAATCCACAAAGTAAAGAACAACTTCTTGCGAATGTCCTTTTCCTTCAGTGAATTGAGCACGGTTTTCAGCATTAGATCACCTCAGTCTTACCACCGGCAGCTTCAATAGCCGTAACAGCAGCGGCTGAGAACTTGTTAGCCTTAACAGTCAATGACTTTTCCAATTGACCGTTTGCCAAGATCTTAATGCCACTCAATTCGTTCTTAACGATACCAGCTTCGACCAACAATGCTGGTGAAACTTCAGTTCCGTTATCGAATTGGTTCAATACGTCAAGGTTTACAACAGCGTATTCCTTGCGGTTGATGTTCGTGAAACCACGCTTTGGCTTACGACGGAACAAAGGCATTTGTCCACCTTCAAAGCCCAAACGTACCTTACCACGAGCCTTTTGACCCTTTTGACCACGTCCAGCAGTCTTACCGTTACCTGATGACTCACCACGTCCAACACGGTTGCGGACGTTGCGTGAACCTTCAGCAACTTGGAGTTCATTAAGCTTCATTAGGTTGTACCTCCTTCAAAGCAATCTATTTATATGCTTACTTAACTACTTCAACAGTAACCAAGTGAGCAATCTTAAACACTGCACCACGCGTTGCTGCGTTGTCAGGCAACACGACTGATGATGACACCTTGTTCAAACCAAGGGCCTTAACAATCGCACGTTGCTTTGGCAAACGGTGGGCAGCACTCTTAACAAGAGTAATCTTAACTTGTTCAGCCATTTTCTGCCTCCTTAATCTGCCAAGTGCTCAAGTGAGACCTGACGCAATTCAGCAACTTCTTCAGCGTTCTTCAATGAGTTGATTGCATCGAAAGTTGCGCGCACAACGTTAATTGGAGTTGATGATCCCAATGACTTTGCAGTCACGTCGGCAACACCAGCCAATTCCAAAACGGCACGAGCAGCACCACCGGCTGCCACTCCAGATCCTTCAACGGCTGGCTTAAGCAAGATGCGACCACCGCCAAAGACACCATTTGCAGAGTGAGGAAGGGTCGTACCAACAGTTGGAACTGCAACGATGTTGCGCTTTGCAGCTTCAACGGCCTTGCGAATAGCTTCAGGCACTTCTTGTGCCTTACCAGTACCAAAACCAACGTGTCCGTTACGGTCACCAACAACTACCAAAGCAGCGAAACGCAAGCGGCGTCCACCCTTAACAACCTTGGTAACACGGTTGATGGCAACAACGTTTTCTTCAAGCTCGCCGAGCTTGTTTGCATCGATAAAAGCCATGTTAAATTTCCTCCTTCCCTTAGAACTTCAAACCAGCTTCACGCGCAGCTTCAGCCAAAGCTTGCACACGACCGTGGTACAAGTAACCACCACGGTCAAATACAACAACTTCGATGTTAGCAGCCTTGGCGCGTTCTGCGATCAAAGCTCCAACCTTTGCTGCTTGTTCAGTCTTTGGAGCAGTCTCAACTGACTTGTCCAAAGTTGAGGCACTAGCAAGCGTCACACCCGCTACGTCATCAATTAATTGCGCGTAGATGTTCTTGTTAGAACGGTAAACGTTCAAGCGTGGGCGCTCAGCAGTACCAGAAATCTTTCCACGAACGCGCGTGTGTCGGCGTTGACGCACCTTGTTCTTGTCTGACTTCGTAATCATGTTCGTAACCTCTTTTATATATATTCGAAAGATATACTAACAAGTAAATCCCGAGACGTTGCGCCCGGGCCTTAAGCTATAAGCTTAAGATTACTTACCAGTCTTACCTTCCTTACGTGCAACGTATTCGTTCTCGTAACGGATACCCTTACCCTTATATGGCTCAGGTGCGCGTACGGCACGGATTTCAGCGGCCAAGTCACCAACAAATTGCTTGTTGATTCCTTCAACCGTGATCGTAGTTGAATCAGGAACTTCAACGGTCAAACCTTCACGGGCCTCAAACTCAACAGGGTGTGAGTAACCAACGTTCAAGACAAGCTTGTCGCCTTGCTTAGCAGCACGGTATCCGACACCGACCAACTTCAAAGTCTTCTTGAAGCCATCAGTTACACCTTCAACCATGTTTGCAACGTTAGCGCGAGTAGTTCCGTGAAGTGCCTTGATACGTCCTTCATCTGAAGGACGAGTGAACGTTACTTCCGTACCGTCCACAGTGAACTCGATTTGTGAAGCGACTTCGCGTGAAAGTTCACCCTTAGGTCCCTTAACAGTAACGACGTTACCTTCGCGTGACAATTCAACGCCAGCAGGCAAAGTCAAAACCTTGTTACCAATACGACTCATCGGTAGACACCTCCTTATTAGATTTTATTTATTACCAGACGTAAGCCAATACCTCGCCACCAATCTTCTTGGCGCGAGCTTCCTTATCGGTGATGACACCTTCAGAAGTTGAGATGATAGCGATACCCAAGCCGTTCAAAACCTTAGGTACAGCATCTGCCTTGACGTATGAACGCAATCCTGGCTTTGAAATACGCTTCAAACCAGTGATAACGCGAGTCTTGTCAGTACCGTACTTAAGGAAGACACGGATGACACCTTGCTTGTCATCTTCAATGTATTCAACGTCGCGAACAAAGCCTTCGTTCTTCAAGATCTCGGCGATGTCCTTCTTGATCTTTGATGCAGGAACTTCAACTGAATCGTGGCGAACCATGTTCGCGTTACGAATGCGAGTCAAAAAATCTGCAATTGGGTCAGTCATTGACATTGATGTTTGCCTCCTATTATTAATTACTGTAAATCAGTGAATGATTACTTTGCGAAAGGCATACCCAATTGAGTAAGCAATTCACGACCTTCTTCGTCAGTGTTGGCAGTCGTAACAACGACAATATCCAAACCACGGACACGGTTAACTTGATCGTAATCAATTTCTGGGAAAATAAGTTGTTCACGAATTCCCAACGTGTAGTTTCCACGACCATCAAAGGCCTTTGGTGAAACTCCACGGAAGTCACGAACACGTGGCAATGAAACGTTGATCAACTTATCCAAGAAGTCGTACATACGCTCACCACGCAAAGTAACCTTAGTACCGATTGCCATACCCTCACGCAAACGGAAGCCAGCGATTGACTTCTTAGCGCGAGTGATAACTGGCTTTTGACCAGCAATCAATTCCAATTCAGCAACAGCTTCATCCAAGTTCTTTGAGTTTGATACAGCGTCACCAACACCCATGTTAAGCACGATCTTTTCGATCTTAGGTGCTTGCATGATTGATGAGTACTCAAACTTTTCGATCAATGAAGGCGTTACTTCATTGACGTACTTTTCCTTCAAGCGATTTGCCATGATAATGATTTCCTCCTTTCACCTAGAAATTATGCCAAAGTCGTTCCAGACTTCTTAGCAAAACGTACCTTCTTACCATCTTCAACCTTGTAACCAACCTTAGTTGGTTCGTTAGTAGAAGGGTCAAGCAATTGTACGTTTGAAACGTGGATTGGAGCTTCAAGCTCAACAATTCCACCTTGTGGGTATTGGTTGTTTGGCTTTTGGTGCTTCTTTACAATGTTCACACCTTCGACAACAACACGGTCCTTGGCGGCCAAAGTCTTTACGACTACACCTTCCTTGCCCTTGTCCTTGCCGGCGATAACCTTAACCTTGTCACCAGTCTTCACAAACATGCGAGGCTTCCTCCTTGATTTAATGATGGTAATTACAATACTTCAGGTGCCAATGACACAATACGCATGTAATCATTGTCACGCAATTCACGCGCAACAGGTCCGAAGATACGAGTACCTACAGGGCTCTTGTCATCCTTTACGATGACTGCAGCGTTCTCATCGAACTTGATGTATGAACCATCAGCACGGTGAACTCCTGAAACAGTACGAACGATAACAGCCTTAACGACGTCACCCTTCTTTACAGTACCACCAGGAATAGCTTGCTTAACAGTTGCGACGATCATGTCACCGATACCGGCGAACTTACGACCTGATCCACCCAAAACCTTGATAGTCAAGATCTCACGTGCACCAGAATTGTCAGCAACCTTCAAACGACTCTCTTGTTGAATCACGATTTTGTCCTCCTTCCGTTATTGGTAAGATTCGAGATTAAACGATTAGATAATAACGGCCTTCTCGACGATTTCTACCAAACGGAAGCGCTTTGTAGCTGACGTTGGACGCGTCTCCATGATGCGTACAATGTCACCTTGCTTAGCTTCGTTGTTTTCATCGTGAGCCTTAAACTTCTTCGTGTACTTAACACGCTTACCATAAACTGGGTGGTTCTTGTAAGTTTCGATGGCAACAGTGATTGTCTTGTCCATCTTATCTGAAACCACGCGGCCTTGGTAAACCTTACGTGCGTTACGAGCTTCAGTCATATCGGTCTCCTCTCTTAGTCTACTTGTTCAATTCTTGTTGACGAATGACCGTCTTGATACGTGCGATTTGCTTACGTACTTCTGACAATCGAGCCGTGTTCTCAAGTTGACCAGTAGCTAATTGGAAACGCAAGTTGAACAATTCTTCCTTGTAGCTCTTTTCCTTGGCAACCAACTCAGCTTGGCTGAGACCCTTGATTTCGTTTTGTAGATCCTTGATCTTCATTATTCACCCTCCACTTGGCGAGTCAAGATCTTAGTCTTGACTGGCAACTTGTTAGATGCAAGACGCAAGGCTTCGCGGGCAACCTCTTCAGGAACACCGGCAACTTCAAACATTACCTTGCCGCGCTTAACAGGTGCAACCCATCCGTCTGGAGTACCCTTACCGTTACCCATACGAACACCAACACCCTTAGAAGTGTATGACAAGTGTGGGAAAATCTTGATCCAAACTTGACCACCACGCTTCATGTGACGCGTCATAGCAATACGAGCAGCCTCGATTTGACGGTTTGAGATCCAGTGTGATTCAGTGGCTTGCAAACCAAACTCACCAAATGTAACTGTCTTACCACCCTTGGCCTCACCGCGCATCTTTCCACGGTGTGGACGGCGGTACTTTACACGCTTTGGTACTAGCATGTTACTCGCCTCCTTGCTTCTTTACAGACTTCTTCTCTGGCAAAATGTCACCACGGTAAATCCAAGTCTTAACACCCAATTGACCGTAAGTAGTTGTTGCCTCATCCCATGAGTAGTCGATGTCAGCACGCAATGTGTGCAAAGGCACCGTACCCTCAGTGTATTGCTCTACTCGAGCAATGTCAGCTCCGTTGATACGTCCAGAAACTTGCGTCTTGATACCCTTGGCACCAGCACGCATAGCACGTTGGATAGCACCACGCATTGCACGACGGAATGCCACACGGCGCTCCAAGTCAGATGCAATTTGTGAACCTACCAAGTGGGCGTCCAAATCAGGCTTCTTAATCTCAATGATGTTGATGTGGACACGCTCGCCCTTAGCAACCAACTTTGAAAGTTCGTTACGCAATGCATCAACTTCAGAACCACCCTTACCAATAACCATACCTGGCTTAGCAGTGTGGATTGAGATGTTCACGCGGTTAGCAGTACGCTCAATTTCGATACGTGAAACTGATGCGTCAGCCAACTTAGTCTCGATGTACTTACGCAACTTCAAATCTTCGTGCAAAGCCGTTGCGTAGTCCTTCTTGTTTGCGTACCACTTAGCATCCCAGTCGCGGATGATGCCGACACGCATACCAGTTGGGTTAATCTTTTGACCCATGACTCAATCCTCCTTACTTTTCTTTTACCACAATCGTGATGTGGCTTGTACGCTTGTTGATTGGTGAAGCTGAACCCTTGGCACGTGGACGGAAACGCTTTAGCGTTGGTCCTTCGTTAGCAAAGGCTTCTGCAACTACCAAATCTTCGCGATCTAGTGAGAAGTTGTTCTCAGCGTTAGCAACTGCTGAGTTCAACACCTTGTATACATCTTCTGAGCTGTGGTTTGGCAAGAATTGCAAAATTGCAAATGCCTCAGCCACAGACTTACCACGAACTTGGTCAAGCACTAGGCGGACCTTACGTGGAGCGACACGAACGATCTTCGCTGTGGCGCGTGCTGACGTGATTTGTTCAGCCATTGTATTGTCCTCCTATATTACTTGCGCTTAGTCTTCTTATCGTCTGCTGCGTGTCCGCGGAACGTACGCGTAGGGACGAACTCACCAAGCTTGTGACCGACCATGTCTTCTTGTACCAAAACTGGCACGTGCTTACGTCCATCGTAAACAGCAAAAGTCAATCCAATAAAGCTAGGGAAAATCGTTGAACGACGTGACCATGTCTTGATGACAGCTTGCTTTTCTGAAGCGTTGGCTTCTTCAACCTTCTTCAACAAGTGAGCGTCAGCAAATGGTCCCTTCTTCAGGCTACGACCCATTTTAAGGTCCTCCTCTCGTTTGCTAAAAACTTATTAATTACGGAGTGTAAGTGATTACTTGCCCTTACGACCGCGAACAATGAACTTCGTTGAACGAGCCTTCTTGTTACGCGTCTTCTTACCGGCAGTCTTCTTACCCCATGGTGACATTGGTGATGGACGTCCAACTGGAGCCTTTCCTTCACCACCACCGTGTGGGTGATCGTTAGGGTTCATAACTGATCCACGAACGTGTGGACGTTGACCCTTCCAACGACGACGACCAGCCTTACCCCAGTTGATCAATGAGTGTTGTTCGTTACCAACAACTCCAACTGTGGCACGGTTAACGGCCAAGATCATACGTACTTCACCTGATTGCAAGCGAACAAGTACGTACTTTCCTTCCTTACCCAACAATTGTGCTGATGCACCGGCAGAACGGGCCAATTGACCACCCTTACCAGGCTTCAACTCGATGTTGTGGATTTGTGTTCCGTCAGGGATGTTTGCCAATGGCAAAGCGTTTCCGACCTTGATGTCGGCTTCAGGCCCTGATTGAACAGTCATTCCAACTTCCAAGCCCTTAGGCGCCAAGATATATGCCTTAGTACCGTCAGTGTATTGCAACAAAGCGATGTTAGCAGTACGGTTTGGATCGTATTCGATCGCTACAACCTTAGCTGGAACATCATCCTTTGTACGCTTGAAGTCGATAATACGGTATTGGCGCTTGTGTCCACCACCACGGTGGCGCACAGTCATGTGACCGTATGAGTTACGAGCACCAGTGTTTGACTTTGATTCCAACAAGCTCTTTTCAGGCGTCGTCTTAGTGATTTCAGCAAAATCTGAAGACGTCATGTTACGACGACCGTTAGAGGTTGGCTTGTACTTCTTGATAGCCACGCTAATTTCCTCCTAATTAGTTTTCGTTGAACAATTGAATGTCCTTAGAAGCGGCAGTCAACTTAACAGTTGCCTTCTTACGCTTCTTAGTGTAACCAGCGAAACGTCCTTGACGCTTCAACTTACCACGTACGTTCGCCGTGTTGATCTTTTCGATCTTAACATCGAAAATCTCTTCAATAGCGCGCTTAATTTGTGGCTTAGTGGCGCGAACATCAACTTCAAACGTGTAACGCTTTTCATCCAAAACGCTCATCGTTTGTTCAGTGATGACCGGGCGCAAAATGATATCGCGTGCGTCCATTATGCCAAAACCTCCTCAACTTGTGCCAAAGCTGATTGAACTACAACCAACTTATCGTTGTTGATTACGTCAAGCACGTTAACACCCTTTGCAGTCATAACAGTAACGTTTTCCAAGTTACGTGCTGCCAATGCTGCGTTAGCGTTATCATCGTCCAAGACAACCAACGTCTTTTCGTTTACGTTCAAGTTGTTCAAAACTGCCTTGAATTCCTTAGTCTTAGGAGCGTCGAATGACAATGCATCGACAACAACCAAAGCTGAGTCCAAAACCTTTTGTGACAACACTGACTTCAATGCCAAACGGTAAACCTTCTTTGGCAACTTGTAGGCGTATGAACGTGGAGTAGGTCCGAAGACAATACCACCACCACGCCATTGTGGAGAACGGATTGAACCTTGACGGGCACGTCCAGTTCCCTTTTGACGCCAAGGCTTCTTACCACCACCTGAAACCGCTGAACGGTTCTTAACGGCGTGAGTACCTTGACGCATTGATGCGCGTTGCATCAAAACAGCGTCAGTAACAACGTTGTTGTTTGGCTCGATTCCGAAGATTGAGTCGTTCAACTCGATCTCACCGGCGTTTGAGCCGTCTTGCTTAAACAAAGCAACCTTAGTCATGTTAGTTTCCTCCCTTCGTCCTTATTACTTAGCCTTAACAGAGTACTTAACAGTAACAAGTGACTTGTTGGCACCAGGAACATTACCCTTAACCAAGATCACGTTGTTTTCTACGTCAACGCGAACTACTTGCAAGTTTTGTACAGTGCGCTTGTGGTTACCCATGCGTCCAGGCAACTTCTTACCCTTGAAGACGCGGTTGATGATGGCACCCAATGAACCAGGACGACGGTGGTAACGAGAACCGTGCGCCATAGGACCACGTGATTGGCCATCCTTCTTGATGTTACCTTGGTAACCATGACCCTTTGTGATTCCAGTTACGTCAACAGCTTCGCCAGCAGCGAAGATATCAACCTTAACTTCATCCCCAACATTGAATTCTCCCTCAGCGTCGCGGATTTCACGAATGTAGCGCTTAGGGGCCGTGTTTGCCTTGGCAACGTGACCTTGCTCAGGCTTGTTGCTCAAAACGGCACGCTTGTCTTGGTAACCCAATTGAACTGCGTTGTAACCGTCGTTTTCCAAAGTCTTAACTTGGAGAACTACGTTTGGCGTAGCTTCAATTACCGTTACGGGGATAAGCTCACCGTTCTCAGTGAATACCTGAGTCATGCCGACTTTGCGGCCTAAGATACCCTTAGTAGTCATGACTATCTCCTTTGAATAGTAAATCTAAATTTTTGATCAGTTAAATGCTTAATCAGGCAAGTTGTTGTTTGTTGTTGCGTTGTAAAAATTACAACTTGATTTCGATGTCAACACCACTTGGCAATTCAAGCTTTGACAAAGCATCAACTGTCTTAGCAGTTGGGTTCACGATATCGATCAAACGCTTGTGAGTGCGCATTTCGAATTGCTCACGTGAATCCTTGTGCTTGTGTGGTGAACGCAAAACCGTGTACAACGTACGCTCAGTAGGCAATGGAATAGGACCTGAAATTTCAGCACCTGTACGCTTTGCCGTCTCAACAATCTTTTCTGCTGAAGCATCCAAGATCTTGTGCTCGTACGCCTTCAAACGGATACGAATCTTCTTACTTGCCATGATATAAATTCTCCCTTCGTCCATATTGGAATATGAAACTAACTCCGTGGAAACTACCGACGCACCCCAAAGAGCTCCATGGCAATGGGCCCCGTGGCAATGCTGCCGGGTGTGTCGCAACCTCCCACATCATCGCTTGTCGATGGCACGCTAATATACCCGGGGCGAATACCCCGTCCGTATTTAACGTACTAGAATATAATACAGCATACTAAATGCATTAGCAAGCTTTTTCGCCAACTTTGTTGTGACAAATGTATCACCTTTTTTCACGCTGGCTTCATAATTAATTCCGAAAACTATAATAACTAATTTCCTAACTAATTACCACCCTTTAGGCTTACGAATTTCTTTTCGATTCTTGTGCGTTGAAATTATCGTGTTTATTCATGATGATTCCTATATAATAGTACTTAGTTTACACATACAGTTATGTTGATTAGAGTTGTTTGCCACTTTGGCCACTTTATTTCAACTATACATATAGTAGTAATTAAGGAGTTTCCCGATCTTATGACGCATTCACAAACAACATTACATCCAATATGGGATGAGTTCCCTGCTATTCGTAAGGAGCTGCAAGGGGTATTAGATCGTATCGAAGCTAACCTAGACGCCAATGACGCTGACGTCGAAGCCGCCCTTATAGATATGTTCTCGCATGGTGGCAAATTGCTACGCCCTGCATTCACGATTTTGATTGGTCGTTTCTTTCCAGCAGAGCGTGAACCATTATTGAACCTGGCTGCAACGGTAGAAATGTTACATACAGCCTCACTTGTCCATGACGACATCATCGACGACTCACCCAAGCGACGTCACGCCGAATCTGTTCAGTCACGATTCGGTAAGGATGTTGCTGCCTATACGGGGGACTATCTCTTCGCCGTAACCTTCCGTACGTTGGCCGATAACACAAACGACATTAACGTCGTTCGGATGGCAACGCGTTACCTAGAACGCATCCTATCTGGTGAGTTAACCCAACGAACAAATCACTATAAGCGTGATATGACCATCGCAAATTATGAAGATCAAATCGCCGGTAAGACAGCTGCCCTCTTTGTGCTAGCTGCTAACTTAGGGATTGCTGCCAGTCATGCACCCAAAGACTTTGCGGACCTCGCAACCGACTTCGCTTACAACGTTGGTATGGCTTTCCAAATTCTTGATGACTTACTCGATTACAGTGCTGATAGTACAACCTTAGGAAAGCCCACACTGAATGACGTCCGTGAAGGGGTCTACTCAGCGCCTTTGATTATTGCCATGCAAGATAATGAGGAGATTCAAGCGCTACTCGCCAAAGGGGCTACGATTAGTGATGATGAGGCCGTTCACCTGGGTGAATTGGTCCGAGCCTCTGGTGCACTAGCCATCGCTGAAGACATGGCGGTCGCCTATACAAATACAGCCCTAGAACGACTATCTGACATGCCTGAACACGAATCAAAGCGCATCTTACTCAGCATCAGTCAAACGCTACTTACACGTAACGATTAATTCTGCATTATTATATAGAAGAAAAGCACGTAACAGCTGGAAAAAGTTGTTACGTGCTTTTTTATATTAGTCTTCTTCTAAATAATCAAATTCAAGGGCTGGATTAGCATTTAATGACCAATCACCACGCTTACCATGCCGATAAGCGATATCCCCAGCTGCACCAATCATTGCTGCATTGTCGCCAGCCAACTTAATTGGCACCGGAATAAATGTGGTCTCTGGAAAATCAGCCATCATTGCCGTTAATCCATCGCGTAGACCACGATTGGCAGCGACCCCGCCAGCTACAATAAATGATTTCACGGGATAATTTTGCAGTGCCCGTCGTGTCTTAGTAACTAAGACCTCAACCACAGCCGCTTGGAAGGAAGCTGCTAAGTTAACATGGTCAACCGTTTCGCCACGTTGATCCGCATTGTGCATTAAGTTAATCACCGCGCTCTTCAAGCCCGAGAAAGAAAAATCATAGCGGTCATCATTCATGAGTGCACGTGGCAAGTCGTATGTTGGTTCACCTTGGTGCGCCATCTCATCAATTGTCTTACCCGATGGATATTGTAGTCCCATCGTTCGGCCGACCTTATCGTAGCTTTCACCAGCAGCATCATCGCGCGTATCACCAATTACAAGGTAATCGTATTCCTCACGCATCAACACCAACTCCGTATGACCACCTGAAACCATCAATGCTAAGGCCGGGTATTGGATGGGGGCCACAAAGTTTGCTGCACTGATGTGACCTGCTAAGTGAATAACTGGCACTAACGGTAATTGATGCGCCCAAGCAATTGTCTTAGCTGCCGTCACCCCAATCAACAACGCCCCAACCAAGCCAGGCCCTTGAGTAACTGCGATTGCCGTCAAATCTTGGTATGTTAATCCGGCATCCTGCAAAGCTGCATCAGCTAATACCGTTACCTGTTCAATGTGGTGACGACTAGCAACTTCCGGCACAATGCCGCCAAAACGTTGATGACTTTTAATCTGAGTAGCTGTCTCCAAGCTCACGATTTCAACACCATCTTTAACAATGGCCACACTTGTTTCGTCGGCACTTGATTCAAATGCCATTATGTATCGCGCCATCTTGTCCTCCTATTCCGCTGCTAATGGTAACGTGACATCCATTAGATATGCATCTTCTTTCGGATCACGGTAATAATCCTCACGAATGTTATAAATAATAAAGCCTAGTCGCTCATATAATTTGATTGCCCGTTTATTACCTTGGCGCACTTCAAGTAAAATGCGTGTGCCCGCATCAAACCCAACTAACCATTGGCGTAAGAGGCGTTCACCTAAGTGTTGGCCCTGAACCCCAGGCACGATGGCAACGTTGGTAATTTCAAGTTCCTCACCCAAATGTGTGCCACCAACAAATCCAATTGGTTCGCCATCAGCTTCAATAATCATGTATCGGGCAAATTTGCTTTTCAAATCATTGGCAAAGGTTTGTTTTGACCAAGGTGATCCTTTATACGCCGCTTTGGCAATTGCATAAAGTTCCTCAGTTGTCGTTTCATTTCTGAACGTAAAATCCATCTGTTTTTCTCCCGAGAATCTGCGCCATGTCCAGTGCATCTTCCCCGTTGTCTTCATAATAATGTGCTTTGCGTCGGACTACCTGGAACCCTAAGCGTTCATAGAGCCGTTGGGCACTTGTATTAGACACACGCACTTCCAGTGACATCCGATTAAAGCGAATTTGCTTAGCAACCGTCATCATATACATCAATAGGAACGTCCCGATGCCTCGTCCCTGCCAGTGCGGTGCAACGGTCACATTGGTAATGTGCACCTCGTGGATACCTGGACGGAAAGCTGCCCCAATATAGGCCACCATCGCGCCGGTCTCAGGTTCGCGCACAACGACATACAACCGTTCTCGTGAACGATGTAACTCGTTATGGAAAATATCAGCAGACCACGGCTCTTCCCCATGGTAAGCTTCTCGTTCCAATTCCACCATTTCATCAACATCTTGATACTGCGCCGGCACCAATTCAAAATCGAACCCTTTGACGCTGATTGTCTGCTTAAATTCTCGTAAGCTCTGTGGTAGCGGATGCATTTGCCAGTGTAACCAGTTTTTAAACCTTTTCCACATAAATGCCATCACCTGCGTCAGGGTGTGCCTTTGCCCAATCTGCCTCAGCTTGTGAAAGACGGTAGTAATTTGGCACAAATTGATGAATAGCTATCTCCGTTAGTACCGGCGCATCCGTTGTTAACATCATCATATTAGCCGCATGTGGTAAATTGTCTTCAGCAAATGTCACCTCTGGCAGTGCCATTTGGAGCTCCTCTGCGAAGCGAGCCCATTCACCAACTAGTACGACTGGTCGTTGTTCTTCACGAAGCGTTGCAATCAACTTCGTCACATTAGTATGCCGGTCTGGCGCAACCTGGACGAGGCGATCGTTGTCGCGGACATAGCCGCCAGCATACAAGTTGTCATTCCGGGCATCCATAATCGGTACAATCACCGCATCAGACCGCACCACATTCGTTGCCAAGACTGCCAAGCTCGAAACCCCTTGCAACGCAATCTGCAATGTAAAGGCCAACGTTTTCGCTGTCGTCACCGCAATCCGTAAGCCTGTATATGACCCTGGTCCTTGGCTCACAATTACCCGATCTAGGTCTGATGGTTGCCAACCAGCTTCATGCACTAGTTCGTCAATAAAAGGCAACAATTGTACTGAGTGATTTTTGGCAACATTTGTCTCGCGTTGCCCGATTAGTTTGTCATCCTCAAACAACGCCACACTAAGTGGTTGATTGCTTGTATCAAAGGCAATAGTCTTCATGATTACCTTTCTCCCATCATTTTTTACACGTAAATGTCTAACTGCTATTTTACCGCATTTTTTCTGGATTAACACAAAAACCCCAGAGTGGTAAACTCTAGGGTTCATTTATTGATTATTAACGATCTTCGTAACCGTGTGGGTGTTGTTGGTGCCAAGTCCATGCCGTCTTGATAATTTCCTTAACGTCATCGTACTTTGGCGCCCAGCCCAACACTTCACGGGCCTTAGCTGAAGAAGCCACCAATGAATCTGGGTCTCCGGCACGACGTGGACCAACTTCGGCAGGAATTTCCTTACCCGTTGCTTCGCGTGCTGCTTCAACCATTTGCTTTACTGAGAAACCATTGGCTGAACCCAAGTTAAATTGGTTTGACTCGTTACCCTTTGCCAAGTAATCCAAAGCCAAAACGTGCGCGTTAGCCAAATCCATAACGTGCACATAGTCACGCACATTGAAACCGTCTGGTGTGTTGTAGTCATCCCCAAACATCATAATCTTCTCACGTTGACCCAAAGCCGTTTGCAAGATAATTGGCACCAAGTGCGTCTCAACTGGGTGATCTTCACCAATTGAACCATCAGCCTTAGCACCCGCAACATTGAAGTAACGCAAAGCAACCCACTTCAAACCATAAGCATCATCAGCCCACTTCATGATGTGCTCCATTTGAAGCTTTGACTCACCATATGGGTTGATTGGGTTTTGTGGCGTCGTTTCCTTAATTGGGTTTTCTTCAGGAATACCGTAAGTTGCAGCCGTTGATGAGAAGACAATTTGCTTCACGTCAAACTCCAACATTACTTCCAACAAAGCAATCATTCCAGCCGTGTTGTTATCGAAGTACTTTAGCGGATCAGCCATTGATTCTGGGACAATTGAAGAAGCGGCAAAGTGCACAACTTGTTCAATATTTTCCTTTTCAAAAACCTCACGCAAAGCTGCCTTATCACGAATATCTACTTCGTAAAAAGGAACTCCTGCAGGAACCGCAGCGCGGTGACCTGTCAACAAGTTGTCGACAACCACCACGTCACGTCCATCTGACAACAACGTATCAACCATGTGTGAACCGATGTAACCGGCTCCACCAAGTACCAAAATGGCCATGTTTGTATCTCCTAAATGATTTATTACTTCTTAGTTTAGCTTAATTTTCAGCGTCCGTCCATTCGATTGCCGCTTCGGCTGACAAGGTATCCCCTGACCAAATGCGGTGAATCGTGGCATCTTCCAACGTTTGGGCTTCTGACTTAATCGTGTCACCCAGCAAAACTTCGTGCTCGTACTTAATGTTCAAGCGCTTGGGTTCATGAGTCTTCACAAAATCGTGATCCAACACGTCTTGAATCCAGTCAAAGTACTTTGAATTATTCACGTGTTGGTTTGAATCGATATCCAAATAGCGCACCACATATTCTTGCGTCACATCCACTGGAATATCAGCAATCATATGTTGTGGCTCTGGTTGACGTGGAATCTTCTTCACCCGTTCCGGTTCATAAGCATCCACCATTTCTTGCGGAATACGGGCCATGCGGCGACGTTCCATATCAATCATGGCATACAACGCATCAATTTCAACGAGCACATTACCCGCTTCATCAAGAATGCGGTACATACGCTTGGCAAAGAAGGGGTTAAACTCCTTAGCCAATGTTTGCAACGTTAAATTCTCACCGATTTTTGGTCGGCGATTAATTTCAACCATGTGCTGTAGAATAATCCAACCAATTCCTTGCGCGTGGACAAAATCCGGTCCCACCTCAAGATCAACGCTTTGTTGGGTTGAGCTCAGGACAGCTAGATTAAAAATCATTGGTAAGCTCAACTTACCTGTTACATCTGCTTCGTAGTACAGCACTTGGTGTTGCATACTGTAAATTTCTGCCATTGTTCTAAATTTCTCCTTGGTATTCCAAGTACAAGGCTTGTCGGTCCAAGTCACGGGCCTTAGCAATTTGCTTCACAGCCGCCGTGGCTTTCATGCCTGATTCAACCAGAGCACGGACCGCTTGCACTGGTGTCATATCGGCGAGTGGGTCATCATCTGCTTCGGTAACCGGGTTATCATTTCCCGACACCATCATCACAAATTCCCCTCGCACTTCATTTTCGTTTGCCCAATCCGCCAACTCTTGCGCTGTACCACGCAAGAATTCCTCGTAGCGCTTCGTTAGCTCACGCGCTAAAACAACCTGACGTTCGGGACCAAACGCCTTCACAATTGTTTGCAGCGTTTTGGGCAAACGATGCGGTGCTTCATAAAAAATCATCGTTTCCGTATGGCTATTAAGATTCTGTAGTTCCGCTAGTTGTTCCTTTGGCTTGCGAGCTAGAAAGCCATAAAACATGAACGGTTGCGGTGCAAGGCCTGAGGCAATCAACGCCGTAATACCTGCACTCGCTCCTGGCAACGGTACAACCGGAATATTTTGGGCCACCGCTGCCTTAACCAATTCGTGTCCCGGATCAGAAATAGATGGCATCCCGGCATCAGAAACCTGCGCAACATCCTCACCAGCGGCCAAACGCGCCACCAATTCTGGAATACGCGTCTCCTTATTGTGTTCATGGAACGACACTTGTTTGGTTTGAATATCAAATTGATTCAACAATTGTTGCGTATGACGGGTATCTTCGGCCGCAATCACCGCGACCGCTTTCAACGTGTCAATTGAACGCACGGTCATGTCACCCAGATTTCCAATGGGCGTTGGTACTAGATACAGCGTACCCGTGGTATGTGTGGCAAAACTCTTTTGTTGATTCATGATAAACCTGCTAACTTAAATTGACTTTCCAAAACCGTTGATTCAACCGTTGTTTGGAAATTAATGTTCTTTTGTAATCGTTGTGGTGCAGCTAAGACGATATCAAGGACGGCTAACAACGTGGCCGTCGTATAGCGTTGGCCGTCACGTTGCCAGGTACTACCAGCTGAAAAACGCACTGGTACATCACCCGTTCGGCTCAGTAGAATGTCACGCCAAGCTTGCGCCATCATCGCGAGCAAGACGCGTGCCCGATCTGGTTCACCAGCTAACGGCACCAAATTCGTTTGCACCATTGTAAAGGCAGTATCGTCTTTCTTGAGTGTCGCTGTCACCAGGTTACCCACGGCCTGCTCAGCTTGTTGAAACCAATCATCAACCAACCATTCAGCTGCCACCTCGCTACTGTCAGTGAGCGTCCGGACTAACTCAGCCTGGGTTGCATTGAAACCGACCGCCATTAATGATGCCTGCATCTGTTCGGGCCCTAATGCTGGAAAATCAACTACCTGGGTACGTGACACAACCGTCGGCAAAATTTGTGCGCGATTTTCAGCAATCAAAATCGCTGTTTGTTGCCCAACTGGTTCCTCGATAAACTTCAATAACCCGTTCGCTGCGCTGCTTGTCATCGTATCAGCGCCTGCGACGATAAAGACTTTTTGGTTACCTTCAACCGCGGTCTTGGTAAACTCATCCCGCAAGAAGCGGACTTGATCGACTTTGATACTATTGCCATCAGGCGCTAATTGAATCACATCCGGGTGTTCATTAGACGCAATGCGTTGGCATTGATCACACATCCCATCTGGTTGACCATCCGCCGTCACGTTACGACACATCAGGCGCATTGCTAGCCAATCCGCTACTAGCCCTTGGCCACGGCCACGTGGTCCAGTAAACAAAAAGGCGTGGGCAAGTTGGTCACTTGCCACCGCCTGTTTGAATTGCGCAATTAATTGCGGTTGTTGCGCATTTGCCTGTGCAATTAATTCTTTGGCGTCCATCTGCACTCCTTAGAAGCGGTGGAATTGTTCAATATCTTGAACAAACACCGTAGCCCCACCAACTTGAACTTCCATCGGCGTTGTGGCCGTTGACTCCATTGAAACATCCAAACTAACCGCTGGCGTCATAAATTGCTTACGCGTGTGTGACGTCTCTTTGATAATCTCTAACACCTCAGCCACACGGTCATCTTCAATTCCGACCATAAACGTTGTGTTTCCTGAACGGAGGAAGCCACCTGAAGTTGCCAAACGCGTGGCACGCACATTGGCCTTAACAAATTCTAATCCTAACTTGTTCGCATCTTTATCTTGCACAATCGCGATAACCATCTTCATAAGCCGAACCTCCTAGTCCTTTAAACCGAGTACCGGTGCTAATGCTGCCCATGTGTCAGCAATCACCGCATCTAGATTTTGTTCTGCATCAATTATCAAAAAGCGTTCTGGATCCTTCGCTGCTAGCGCATGGTAAGCTTCAGAAACCCGTTGGTGGAATGATAACGCCTCTACATCCAAACGATTCACTTCGTCTTGACGAGTCGTTTGAATGCGATTGAGACCGACTTCCGGCCGGATATCTAAGTATACCGTTGCCGTTGGCATCATCCCTTCGATTGCAAAGTCGTTAATCGCCGTAACCGCATCGGTACCAATTTCGCGACCGCCACCTTGATAGGCAATCGAACTGTCGACATAGCGATCCGTAATCACAACTTTATCAGCCGCAAGTGCTGGTAAAATCGTCTGAACCAAGTGTTGCCGACGTGACGCTGCATATAACAATGCCTCCGTCTTCTTATCCATCTCGGTATTTGCCGGGTCTAACACCAAATCACGGATAGCCTCTGCAATTTTGTTTCCCGTCCCACCAGGTTCACGCGTTAACAACAGACGCTCTCCCAATACCGGTTGTAGCCGAGCGACGATTGCACGCAGTACAGACGTCTTACCAGCTCCATCGGGTCCCTCAAACGAAATAAATGTTCCAGCCATCGTTGTCACCACTCTCACTTTTTGTTTTGTACTATATTATAGCAAAAAAAGAGCAGTTTAGGTATTCAACCTAAACTGCTCAACCAATTCAACTAGATTGACCAATCAATATTCTCTGGCTTTACGAACGCCAACTCAAACAAATAATTCGCAATGCGCTTCTCAGACCACTTGCTACCGTGGTCTGGCAATAGCCGTGAATTATCAATTAAACGTTCCTTCACCCACTTTGCATTAGCGTCTGACCATTGCGTATTCTTGGCAATGATTGCACCAAATTCAGCGTTTGAATAAGTCTTATCGCTCATAACTCTTCTCCTCTTCCCAATCCTAACTACAACTCAGGGTGTACAAAGGCCGTTGACCAATGCCCCTTCATATCACGATGCCGTGCTGCCCGTAGGAGGAAGAAATACTTTTGTCGCGCTTTATCTGTTTCAGCTTTATTCAATCGTGGATCAACATCGCTTTCAAACATGGCAACTTCTGACATTTTCGCCTTTTCATAGTCAAACTTAGCACGATCGATAGCTTGCGATAGCTGTTCATCATATGCTTTCGTATCCACCTTAGGGCGCTTAAACAAGTTAAACATTAAAGCTTCGTCCTTCCTTCCACGGCCTTGATCAAGGTAATCTCATCCGCATAGTCAATGTCACTACCAACTGATAGTCCGGTTGCCAAACGTGACACCGTCAACCCAGCTGGCTTCAACAAACGTGACAAGTACATGGCTGTCGCTTCACCTTCAGCGTTAGCATTCGTTGC
Organism: Weissella cibaria KACC 11862; assembly: GCF_000193635.1. GTDB lineage: Bacteria > Bacillota > Bacilli > Lactobacillales > Lactobacillaceae > Weissella > Weissella cibaria. Next base: position 25,183 of record NZ_AEKT01000004.1, read on the forward strand.
CACAATAACTTCTTGAATGTCTTCGTCTTTTTGTAGGCGCGTAACCAATGACTCAATATTAATGTCATCAGGTCCCTTACCAGACAAAGGTGACAAGACACCGTGCAGTACGTGGTACAAACCGCGGTACTCACCCGTATTTTCAATGGCCATTAAGTCACGGACTTCTTCAACTACCAACACTTGGCTTTGATCACGCGTTGGATCAGAGCAAATGGCACATGGTTGTGTTTCCGTTAAATTACCACAGATTGAGCAAAAGCTTAAATCACGCTTTGCTGAAATCAACGATTGGGCAAAGCCTGTCACGTCTTCTTCCTGCATATCAATCGTGTGGAAAGCCAAGCGAGTTGCGGTCTTGATACCAATCCCGGGCAACTTAGTGTAACTATCAATTAGTTTAGCAATTGGTTCTGGATATTGCACGTTACACGCCTTCTTTCTCTATAAGTGCGTTGTCTCTTAGAACATTCCCTTTGGGGCATATTGCCCCAAACGCTTTTGTTGGTCGGCCTCGATTTGTTGCAAGGCATCGTTAACAGCCACCAAAATCATATCTGACATACCATCGACATCGTCAGCATCGACAATTTCTGGGTTGATTTGCAAGTCCTTCAATTCGCGGTTACCGTTGAACGTTGCCAACACAACATCTGAAGGTGCGTGGCCCGTATAGTCCGTTGCTGCAATTGCTTCTTGCTCATTTTGCATTTGCTCTTGCATCTTCTTAACTTGCTTCATCATTGATTGCATATTTTGTCCACCAAACATATCTGGTCCCTCTTTTCTAACTTAATTAATCATCTATTTCTTCAACAATATCACTACCAAACAGACGTTCAGCTTCCGCAACCACTGGTGCTGGTCCAACTTCAGCTTCCGAGGCGACGTCCATCGCCGTTAAGCTAGCTAAATCATCCGCCACAGCGGTGGCTGTTTGTGTCTCAACCTGCTGTTGGGTAGCTGTCGTTTGGGCAGTGCCCTTACGTTGTGCCACAAAGGCCGCACGCATCTTAGGCCACTCTTCGGCATTAACAAAGACCAATTGGCGTTCATGTTGTGCCTGGGTCAAATTTTGAATTTGTGTCACCATCGTGTTCAGTAGCTCCGCATTACGCATCGCGTTTGACTTGATGACATCAAAATCAAAACCGACAACCAATCCTTCTGGTGACGCCGCAATTGGACGCGCCACATTCAGCATCGCTTGTTGCGGTACTGGTAACATATTCACCATGTCTGCCCAGACGGCAACCACCCGGTCTAAGTCACCGCGCGTCGCGGCACTCAAAACGCTAAACACCGCTGCCTGATCATCACTCACACGTGGCGCTACCCGACTTGGTACTGGCTGAGCTACCGGCGTTTCATTAACTTCCGGTGCCATACTTGCTGGTTCACCTGTTAGATCCGAAACTGGCGCCTCACTAACCGGTGCTGGCGTTGTTGACTGAGCTGGCGCTGGTGTCACGGCTTGTGGGCGTTGTGGCTGTGGCTTTGGCTCAGCGACAACTTGGGTTGCTGATACGCGTTCAACAGTCACTGGTGCCGTTGTTGGCAATGGCTGACTTAACTTAACCGTCAACACTTCCAGGTAGATACTTGGTCGATTTGTATAGCGTAGTTGTTGCTGCGTATCATTCAGCGTATCAATCATCCGGTACCAAACAGTTGCAGGTGTATCACTCGCTAATGCTTTAAAAATATCATCCGGGACAATACTGATTAATTCTGGCGCTTCAGTATGCAACAACAAATCACGTGCATAGCTAATCAGATCTTCAACAAAACGGCTAGCATCTTTACCAGCTGACAACACTTCAGATAACTTCGCTAAGGCCGCCTTGGTGTCTTGCTGCACAACAGCTTGTACGTACTCACCCAATAATGTTTGGGTAACTGAACCTGTCACTAACAACGCATTTTCTAGCGTAACATGGCCATCCCCAAACGAGAGCGCCTGATCTAGAATACTCAACGCGTCACGCATCCCACCATCAGCAGCGTTAGCAATCACGCGAATGGCCGCTTCATCGTAAGTATCACCTCGTTGATCCAAGATGTACGTCATACGATCGTACGCTGCCTTCGCATCAATTCGCTTAAAATCAAAGCGTTGCGTACGTGAAATGATTGTGGCTGGAATTTTTTGTGGTTCCGTCGTAGCTAAAATGAAAATGACGTTAGCTGGTGGTTCTTCCAAAGTCTTCAGCAACGCATTAAACGCCCCTGTCGACAACATGTGGACCTCATCAATGATGTAGACCTTGTACTTCGCTTGCGTTGGGGCGTAATTCACATCTTCACGAATCTCACGAATTTCGTCAACACCGTTATTTGATGCGGCGTCCAATTCAATAACATCCCCCAACGTACCATTATCCGCTGCTTGGCACATGGCACAAACACCATCGGGTTCACCATTAATTGGATTCAAACAATTAATGGCTTTGGCAAAAATCTTGGCCGCAGATGTCTTTCCCGTTCCACGTGGGCCGTTAAACAAGTACGCGTGCGTTGTTTGGCCCGTCATGATAGCGTTTTTCAACGTCTTGGTCACGACTTCTTGACCGATCATATCGCTAAATTTTTGCGGACGCCATGTCCGGTACAACGCCTGATACGCCATTGTGTGTGACCCCTTTCAACACTGTCAATTTAGACAGTCAACTAAGAATATTTCCTACTCTTATATTACCAGAAAAAAGTAAAAAAAACGCCAACCGATTAGCATCGGTTAGCGATTAAAGTTCATAAGAAGTGAAGCACAATGCACGGTCTCCTTAGTGCTGCTGCCTTCCGACCCTGACACGGTTCGAAGTGCACACTTGCCCCACAAACAATATTATAGCAGGTGCATTACTTTTCTGCAAATGCATTAGGGGTTTCTTGCGCAGCTAACTCAGCCGCGCGGCGCGCTTTCTTTTCCGCCTTCTTTTGCTTACGAATCTCGCGAAAGAAATTACGCAACATATCCCCAGATTCCTGTTCACGAATCCCTTGATGTACATGCACTTGGTGATTCAAACGTTCATCTTCTAAGATGTGATACATTGAGTGAACAGCGCCAGCCTTCGGATCTTCGGCACCATAGTAGACATCACTAATCCGCGACTGTTGAATAATACCAGCGCACATAATGCATGGTTCTAGTGTGACAAACAATTGGGCATCAGGCAGACGCCATGACTTCACCAGCCGGTTTGCTTCCGTGATGGCTTGTAACTCGGCGTGTTGACTAGCATCTTCTAACCGTTCACGCAAATTAAAGCCACGTCCAATAATCTCACCGTGTTGTACAACCACCGCGCCAATCGGCACTTCACCTAATGCACCGGCCTTCTTGGCTTCCTTGATGGCCTCACCCATGAAATAATCAACTTGTTCAGGCGTCAGCTCGCTCATGGTATACGCTCTCCAAAATATAGTAACCCTTGTTCTTCGCGATAGTTGCGGCATTACCAAACGTTTCTGTCATCAATGCCTTCGCTGATGGCGCGCCTTGTTTCTTCTGCAAGACCACGGTCAACGTACCACCATCAACCAGATAATCCTTTGCCCCAGCAATCATATCTGACACAATTTCCTTACCTGCTCGAACCGGTGGATTCGTTAAAATCGCAGCAAACTTACCATCAACCCCAGAATAACGGTCTGATAACACCACGTCGATACGATCTGACACGCCATTCTTTTGGGCATTACGCTTTACCAATTCAGCGGCACGCTCATTAATTTCAGCCGCAACAAATTCACGATCAGGCATCACCGTTGCCAAAGCAATCGATACTGGGCCGTAACCAGCACCCAAATCCAAAATTTTGCCAGCTGGAATATCTTGATCAAACGCTTCTAGCATTGTTCGTGTCCCGAAATCTACGGTAGACTTAGAAAAGACACCTGCGTCAGTCGTAAACGTTAAGGAATGTTCAAAAAGCGGGAATGCCCAAGTGTGCTCGTCGTGCGCAACACTTGGGTTCGCCGTGTAATAATGTTCAGCCATGTGAACCTCTTTCTATCTTCAGGTGTCAGACATCCTGATAATCTTCAAAGTTTTAGTCTATAAACCATTGTAAGATAAAGGCACTAATTATAAAAGCAAAGTACTTGGGGGAGTATGACATGACAACACATACAATCGGCGTTTTTATGGGCGCTCAATACGGTCATCTAGAAGAATTCCATGAAGCGGCCGCAGCCATGGGGCACGGTATCGCCGAACATGGCTGGTCATTAGTCTATGGCGGTTCTAAAAGCGGTTTAATGGGCGAAGTCGCTGTTAATGCGATTAACGCCGGGGCCGACGTGACCGGTATTCGGCCTAGTAGTTTTCTACCAGAAGAAGCCGGTCATGAGTTACAAATGACCCACATTGACGTTCCTGACATGGATACCCGCAAACGGATGATGTTTGATCAAGCGGATGCATTCGTCTTTTTGCCTGGCGGCATGGGTACCTTAGAAGAATTGGGCCAAGTGATGTCCTGGACCAAGCTAGGATATTACGAAAAGCCAATCATCTTAGTTAACATTGCCGGCTTTTGGGACGATATGGTGGCCTGGTTTGAAACGGCCATCGATGCAGAATTTGTGACACGTGAAGGATTATCGCATTTGGCTTTGATGCCAAGTGTCGCTGAAACATTCACGTATCTTGAAGGTGAATTCGAAGAATAATAAAAGAGCTGCTCATGATTATCGTCATACGCAGCTCTTTTGTTTAAGCAATAATATCTGTTTTTTCAACCATCCAGGCAGCCAATGCCATCAAAATAATTAACACCATTAACACAATCAGTTGAATCGTCCAACTATGCCATAGTCCAAAACCGTAACCGAATAGCGTTGGTCCAAAGGCTGCCAATAGGTATCCCCCTGATTGGGCCATTCCTGACAATTCCGCCGTTCGGGTTGGGGTCGTTGTCTTAACTGAGAACATCGTTAACAAGTACGGGAACAGCGCCCCACCAGAGAAGCCCATCAATAGGTTAACAACCAACCAAAACAGGAACCCATGGCCATTAAAGAGCATCATACCCACACCAATAAACGCTAATGCTGAAAAGCCGACCATCACCCAACGACGGGTTTGGTTGCCCCAACGAGTAAACGCGGTTGGCAACACAAACGTCAGTGGCAATGTAATCAGCGTAAAGATTCCTGATAAGTAACCAGCTGCTTCGGCCGACAAACCCGTTTGTTGCGCCATTGTTGGTAACCAAGCCATGGCCGTGTAGTAATACAGCGATTGTAAACCACCATAGGCCAACAAATACCAAGCACGCTTATTGCGCCAAATTGAAGTATGCGCCCCGTCTTTTGGTCGTGCCTCCAAGACGTGGTTGTGCTTAACGTTGGGTAACCAAACCACAAACGCAATCACAATAATCACTGACAAAATCATAATCAGTGTCTGCCAATTCGTGGCCTTAACAATTGGCACCGCTAGTGATGACGCCAAGATAGTGGCAATTGTCATCGCTAACGAATACGTTGACGTATAGCGCCCAATTTTTGTTGGAAAGTTGGCAACAACTGCACTAGGCAACAACACGTTCAACGTCGCAATGCCGACCCCGATTAACACCGTCCCCAAGAACAGCAATGGCATTGACGCAATTCGCATCAATGAACCAATTGCCATCAACAAAACAAAAATAGCAAACGACTTCTCGATTCCCCATTTTTGACCAAACTTTGGCGCAAACGGTGAAACAATCGCAAAGCTTAATAAGGGAATTGTTGTTAAAATACCAAGCGAACTGACTGATACGCCAAGTCCCTTCGCAACATCGCTAATAACTGGCGGAATTGACGTAAAGGGAATTCGTAAAATCATCCCCATCATCACAATTCCAGGCACCAATAGTGGTGACTTTTGCTGTTCATCCATAAATAATATCTCCTCACACAATACACCGCTCTCTAAAACGGCATTTCCCAGTGTAGCGTAACAAAAAGCGCTACACAACAACGTGTAGCGCTTCACTTACATGATTTTACTTATCATATTTAGCCAGGAAATCAGCAACCTTTTGCTCATACTTCGCTGGATTAGTCGCATATGATTGGACGTGCTTAGCGCCTGGCACCAAGTACTTTTCCTTTGGACCATTTGACGCTTTGTACACTTGGTTCAAATACTTCGTTGGCACAAACGTATCATTACCACCGTGAATAAACAACATTGGTCGTGTATTCTTGGCGAGTAACTTAACTGAGCTAGCTTCAAAATAATCATAACCAGCCATCACCTTTGAGTAGGTTGATACAATCGGCACTAGCCCCTTGGCCAACCAATTTGGCATGCCGTACATATCACCAGCTTGGTAGTAAATTTCATCCGCAACAGACGTATAACCTGCGTCTTCAATGTAAGCTGAAACTTGCTTAGGTGGGTTCATCCCAGATAGCATCATGGTCGTAGCCGCCCCCATTGAAGCACCCATAACCGTGATATCGCTATCTTGACCATTCTTACTAATCACTTGGTTAATCCATTGCTTGTAGTCCTTGGCATCAAGGTAACCAAAACCAATGTACTTCCCACCAGACTTTCCGGCCGCACGATCATCTGGCATCAAGACGTTGTACCCCATGCGGTGGAACATTTCACCGTATGGCGCCATTGCCTTGTGATCAACACCAAACCCGTGAATCACAATCGCGGTCTTATTCGTCTTCTTCGCAGCAGGCACATAGTTACCAACTAACTTCGTGCCATCCTTAGCAGTCAAATGCCACGTCTGAGCATCCAAATCAAACCAGGCTTCTTGTTGTTTGTATAATGGATCCTTCTTCGTTAATACGCCACTACCGACGAAATCCTTCTTCGCACGGACTTCAGCAACGTGGAAGAAGTAGCCACCAGCTGCTACAACGAGCACAATCAAAACCACAATGATGCTAACTAGCCATGTGATTACTTTGCGCGATGTTGACCAGCGCTTCTTTTGCTTTGCCATTTCGCAAATCTCCCTATATTTATTAAACAAATAATTGCAACCTGTCCATTATAGGGAAGATACATGAAAAATAAAAGGTATACCCCGTTAATCATAATAAAAAGGCATAACCATTCGATTATGCCTCGCCAAGGATTTACTTCAAATATTGCAATGTGAACCAACCAATCATGCCAATCAGTGCAAACAGCAACCAATAATACCGAGCTAAAAATTCCCACCCATTTGTGATTGGACTATATTGCCACTGACGCCACCGGTGATTTTGATGCCAATCTTTATCGGCCTCATCTTGCTGCATATATTCACTCACTTTATCGCGAAATGACGTTTTACCCGGTTCGACCTGAGTACCAAATAATAACACTTGCACCGATACATCCAAAATGTCTGCAATTTCCTGCATACGATTCAAATCAGGTGAAGACTCTCCAGTCTCCCACTTCGAAACCGCCTGTCGTGTCATGTAGAGTTTATCGGCCAACTGTTGCTGCGATAACCCCTTCTGTTTGCGCAGGTTCGTCAACTGTTGTGCAAATACAATATCCATCATCTTGCCCCCTTAACTTTTGGTAACTAAATTATGACAAATCATCATTGATGCACCTAGCAATTCAATGTTATTTTTGCGCAAATTTAAGTTGCATCCTTGTTATGACGGCGTTTCTCAGGCTTTAATTTTTTACCCCATATCTATCAAGCGGTAGACATCCTTCAAGGGTCCTGTATATAATCGACCCAAAATTTATCGTCATATCTATTAAGACTGTTAGTCTAATCCCTCTAAGTTCCAAGCCAGCACTAGTTAAGGAGCGTTTCAGATGCAAGTTTCTATTATGTTAACAACCCACTCAACCGAATTGGACACTATTCGATCACATTACGACTCTCTAGCTGATTTTGTTCCAGCTCATCTATCACTAGTATTCCCCCAACCATTGCCTCAGTTGCAAACAAGTATGCTGACGGATATTCAAGAAATAATTCAAACATTGCCTGAAACCACTTTTTTCACAACACATTTATTACCTGATTATGACTATCACAACCTATTGCTCGTCTTGGATGATCCAGAAAACAGCCTAAAGAAATTGCATCAAGCATTATATTCATTGTCGTATTTTGAGCCATTTCAAAGACGCGATATTCCTTTCACGCCTCATATTACGATTGCACGCAATCAAACGAAGTCACAGTTAGACCAGCTGGCCCATGAGCTCATGTCTAAAACAATTGGCTTGTCAGTAACATTTGACACACTGGTATTTGAACAGATTGCCGACAATGATCAATCAATTCCTTTGCTCAAATGCCATTTAACTTGAGCTTAAATTACTGTACGCTACTTCTGACTAAACCACGCATCCCCCATGCGATCGCTATAAGCTTGCTCACGCTCCCAAATCGATTGGGTTTGCCAGTTGGCCGTCGAGTGCGTTGGTCGCTGTACGTTTTGCGTCGCAATCGATACAGTCGCCCCTAACACCCATACTGCTACCAATAAAATACCAAACACACGCATACTCTTTCGCATCACATCGTCCCCCACTGGTATCTACAAGCCACTTATCCACTTGTTTTTAGTAACTTCAGTTTACGCGCAAATTGTCATTATTCTGTCTGTGTTTCACTTAGGTTTTGTAAAGGTTTGACAGCGCAACAACTCCCATTTAAAGTACTTGCCATTCTTGCAAAATTGTATCGGCAAAATCGAATTCATTATTTTGGATGAATTTCTTAGCCTTCAGTACCAACGGCGACGAATTTTCTGGTGTTATATCTGCGAGTTTTACAAACAGTGCCCCTTTTGAATCTTGGCCCGGAAATTCTCGAACTTTTTCAGCAATGTTACCATGCACCTGCTGCACCAGGTTGAATACGGCAATATGATTATTCATCGTAAACGTTTCAAAGCGCCACGGATATCGAAAACTAGTAATGCCTAGTTGCTGATAGTTTATCAACTGCATACCGGTTTCTTCTAAGAATTCACGGCGTAGCGTATCATCAAGTCCCTCGCCCTCTGCCATGCTGCCACCAGGTAAATCTAACCGATTCGCATACGGCCCGCTTGTTTTCGAAATAACTAATAACCCTTGTTCCTGTCGATAGTAGATACCATACACACCGAACGCACGATGATAAATCTCATCCTTCATTATTTCATCCCCCACTTTGATAGCTTTCCAACAATATTATCATCAACACTCAAGATTGTGTGCTAAACTATTAGAAAACAATGAGAAACACAAGGAGTACCTATGGCCTATTCATTAAACTGGGATCTTGACCCAATTTACCCTGGTGGTATTACATCACCTGAGTTTGCTGCCAAGCTCACGTTGCTTGACGAACAAATCAAACAATTCGCTGCTGACGTTACCGCCTATGATCGATTCACAGATACTGATTTCAGTCAGTTTATTGCGTTAGTTGATGCCGCTCAGACAATCCGTTCTGGTTTGGGAACGGTTGCCCTATTCGTGAACGCATTATACTCAGCTGATTACACCAATCCTGTGTATCGCCCATATCAAACTAAGGTGTCACAACTTGACGTGGCTTATCAGGCACCTTTAAACGCCTTCGCTAAGTTGTTGACATCATTTGACGACGACACTTTTGCGAAGGTCCTGACATTGCCAGGCGTTAATGATGTGGCGTTCCATTTGAATGAGTTACGCGATGACGCGTCACGTTTGCTCGACGACCGTGCTGAGGAATTGCTAAATAACTTGCGGTTGGATGGTTTGCAAGCCTGGTCTGAACACTACGACACGATTTCAGCAGGTCTAAGCATGACGTACACTGACGAAAACGGGGCGGAACAAGCTTTGTCAGCCGGTCAAGCATTGAACCAACTGGATGGTTATCCTGATAACACAGTTCGAGCGAACATTATGGCTAATTATGAAAAGATGTGGGGCACGGCTGAAAACTTGGCCGCCGATACCATTAATCACTTAGCCGGTTCACGTCTAACAGAGCAACATGCCCATGGGTATGCTGATCATTTGGAACAACCGCTTGAGTTGAACCGCATGTCACGTGCCACGTTGGATGCCATGTGGCAAATGGTTGATGATAACAAGCACATGTTCAAAGCCTACTTTGACCGTAAGAAAGCTTTACTTGGTTTGGATGAAATCGGTTGGCAAGATCAAGTCGCACCGATTACCAACTTAGGTGATTATCAGCCAACTACCCTGACATATGATGAAGCAGCAGCCTTTGTGATTAAAAACTTTGGTAAGTACTCACCAAAGATGGCCGCCTTCGCGCAACATGCCTTTGAAAATCAATGGATTGAAGCCGAAGACCGCCCTGGTAAGACGCCTGGTGCTTGGATGGAAAGTGTGCCTGATATTCACGAGTCACGGATTATCACGACGTTCACAGGATCGGTTAACGACGCGGCTACCATCGCGCACGAAATTGGGCACGGTTTCCACTCTTCTGTCTTGACCGACTTACCTGTTTGGCGTGACGGTTATGCGATGAACGTTGCTGAGACAGCCTCAACGTTTGCCGAAATGCTGATTGCGGATGCTAATGTTCAAGCAGCCAAGACTGATGCAGAAAAGGTCGTGTTGCTTGATGCCAAGATGACCAACCCAATCGCGATGTTCTTGAACATTCACGCTCGATTCATCTTCGAGGATAACTTCTACAAAGAACGCGCTAACGGCTTTGTGCCAGCTGCCCGTTTGAACGAACTGATGGATAACGCCCAACAAGTTGCCTTTGATGGTATTTTGGATAAGCGTCACCCACACTTCTGGGCATCAAAGTTGCACTTCTTCATTGATGATGTGCCATTCTATAACTTCCCATACACATTCGGTTACTTGTTCAGCCAAAGCATTTACGCTTGGGCACAAACGCAAGCTAATTTTGAAGAAGCGTACATTGCCCTGCTACGCGATACAGCTAACATGTCAACCGAAGAATTAGCCCAAAAGCACCTAGGTGTCGATTTGACAAAGCCAGACTTCTGGCAAGCCGGTGCCGATTTGGTTAAGAAAGACATCGACGAATTCTTGGCGTTGTCTGAACAATTTATCTAGATATTTCCAAAAAGACTCAGCGCGATTGTGCTGAGTCTTTTTCATTTACGCACAACTTAGAACATTTGGCGTAAAGGCAATGGTGGCCATGATAATTGCAATAATCGTAAACTGCCACCAAGTTCGCAAAATTTTCAATTGCCACATCAGCCATCCGAACAACCCGATTGCCAATAGTGACAATACGATTTCGACACTCATTACCCTCTCTTGTTGGCGCATCAACAGTAGTACGACGCTTTCAACACCAAATGGCAGCCACACAAGTTGATTACATAACAGGACGCCACTCAACGTCAATTTCCGTTGAGGTCGCACAAGCATGAGTGCACCCCACAAAATAACGCCTAGCAATGAGGTCGTTAACACATACATCACCAGCGCCAACCCGATCAACATGGATTGATGTTCACGCAAGACACCATCAGTCCCCATTGTTGCCCGCATTTGACTTGTATTTATCCAAAATTGGCCGACCAATAGGGACAGCAGTGTAAGAGCACCCCACTTGCTGAGTCCGACCTTATTTTCCTGATATGTAAACATTGATCATCCTCCCCGCGATTTGATTTGAGTATAGCTAAATCGGTGACCCACGATAATATCGTATCGATAGCAAATCGGCGACAAATATCACAGTCGAATATCATTGTTAAGGTGGTACAAATTATCCCCACTACTTAGCATTATGTTTGATGTAACAAAAAACGGAATTACATCATCCCCTGACGTAATTCCGTTTGTCTGTTATTTTTTCAAAATTAACTTAGACGTTGTAATCGCCAAAACAACCGATAGTCCCATTGGCAAAAGCGCTGAGTAATCCATGTGCGTCACTTCAAACATCATAAACAATGCCATCAGTGGCGCTTGTTGCGAGGCTGACAACAAAGCCGTTGCCCCGATAACCGCCGCCTGATCAATCGATGCGCCTGGCATCATCATGACGTAGACAAAGCCCAAGATGGCACCAAATGATCCACCAATTCCAATCGATGGCGCCAGCGTACCACCATAGGCACCCGCTTTCAGCGTGAAGACTGTAATGACCGCTTTCAAAATCATGCCAATTGCGAGCATCCCAATCAGCTTCGTGCTTTCATTGTTAATCGCCAATTCAGCTAGACCACGCCCATTTCCCATAATCTGTGGGAAGAAGTAGGCCACGATACCCGTTGCAAGGGCGGCTAATGGCAGTTGCCACAAAACTTGCACTCGCTTAGCTTTCGCCTTGCCGCCTGCCCACTGGAACGCCTTGCGGAAATAGGCTCCCGCAATTCCCATAATTGGGCCAACCACAATAACGAATGGCAACATCTTCAAATCAAAATGCCGATCAGCCACAAAATAATAGGGGTGAAAGCCCTTGATTGACGCACCAACTAACATGGCAATCAATGACATACCTAAACTAACTGATACGGAACGCTTCGATACGTTCTTGTGCAGAATCTCCACCGCAAACAGCATTCCCGTAATCGGCGCAATATAGATTCCCGCGAAACCAGCGCCGGCTGCTGCGGCAATCAACAAGCGACGGTCATCTGCTGTTAACGTATCAAGGTGCCACTTGGCCAATAGCATTTCCCAACGTTGGGCAAGCAAGGCACCCATTTCACGTGGCGCTAGTTCACGCCCAACTGAACCACCGGTTGCCACATAAAATACCTGAGTAACAGCGTGAAGGATTGACGCACCCAATGGCATCGTCTCACCTTCAAGTGCTTTATTAATCCCTACTGTTGGCTTCATCTTCGTTTGCACAATGAACCACAAACCAGCCGCAATAATTCCACCAATTGTGACTGACAACAAGCGTTGCGTCCCAGCTGCATGAATGGCAACAGGCACCAACGTATTCTCCTCAAACCCCAAGAAGAAATGCTCAATCACATCTAAAAATAGACTTAGTACGACAGAACTCAGTCCCACAATTACCCCAAGTACCACAGTAGATAACGCCAAGACCCCCATCTTTTGACGCTCAGTATAAGTCTCCGATTGTTCCATCGTTACTACCTCATCTCAACAATAATTACAAAAAGTCATTATAACACGTTAGTTAACCCTGCTCCGGAATTCCGGCAATTGATCTGACGCATGTCAATTAAAAAAACAGTTATCCAACACCTAATTGGCGTTAGATAACTGTCAATATCATCACTATTCAACAACGTAGACACGTTCATCAATTAAATCAAATGACGTGTGGTGAGCATTTAATGCCGCCACTTCATGTAACGTCGCCTCTTGCCAAAAGACATCTGAATCCGTCGCACCATCTTTTTCGCCGATGACCAATAAATCAAAATCAAAGCGATATCGGTTATCGCGGATATACTGTAAGACTTGCCAGTCAGCGTCCGTGGTATCGGGCGCCCAACTCATAATCACGGTGGCCACGTTTTCGCCGTAACTATCCAACGCCGCAATCGCATCTAAGTTTTCAACGTCAGTAACTGGCTTGGCAGTCGTTGGATCTGGTTGCGTACGCCAGTCCTCATTGTCAGTCGCAATAATCGTTTGCGCTGGGGAAACTGCGCGAAGTCCAGCCGAAATATAACCATGGCCCGCCATAATTTCTAGGACGGGTAGACCATTTGTGTACGCTGACAGATCTTGAATAAACGCGTTCGACACATACGCATACATACTAAAGTACTCGATTAACGCATCTCGCAAATGACGGAGCATAAAATCAACGTCTGCCAACGGTTCCGTCAAAGTTTGCCAGAGGGCATTACCCTTCGTGGCGTCGTTCGGATATGTTTTTAAAACATATTGTTCTAATTCTGCCACCACCGACTCTGGGATTTCCATAGTCGGTAACGCACTTGGTAAGAGCCCATTATTTAAATCATTAATCGTCGCCACGGCTTGTTCAATCAAGTGCTTGATGGTGGGGATGTTTTGATAACGGTCCAAATATGGCAACAGCTCACTAAGATAATCTATCTCAGTGAGCTGTCGGCCAGATCCAAACCGAATTGTTTGGTTCGTTGTCATATCGTTTCCTCTAATTGGTTAGAAAAGACTCTCTTGATGGTTACTTCGCACATCGTCATCTGACGTAAACGAAACTGGGTTCAAGTATGAATTAACATACTGGAAAATATCAAACCGTTGCTGGTCAGTCAAAGGCTTACCGTTAAAATCGATTTCCTTACCTGACAGGAACAGCAAAGACAAATCCGTCTTCTCTGACATGGCGCGACCAACCAGAAAATCCATAGATACATTAAAGAAGTCCGCTAACTTGCGTACTTCAATGTACGATGGTGATCGATCACCACGCTCCCAGTTTCCGATTTGCGCGGCTGTATTTGGTTTTTGCCCCGGCTCGAGATGCTTATTCATCTCTTCTGCCAAGGTTTCCAATGTGATATTGCGTCCTTTACGCAACTCACGCAGACGATCTGGAAACATGTGCGTTGTACTCCGTTCTCACTAAAATAATCGTAAGCCGCGTTAAACGCCGTTTACTTCTCTATTTTAACGAACATTCAACTATTTTTCCACACCCAAATTGTGGATAAAGGCTTATTTTATCCACACGCTGTGAATTACTGTTTCACTGTCAAGACAACCACGTTAACTGTCACAGCTGGCAAGGGGGTTGCTTCCGCTGCGGCTTGGGCTTCTGGCCGAGCTCCCCAGTGAAGTGGCGTCATGTGTAACAGGTCAACATACAGGTCCGCTGGAATTGGCCATTGATAAGAAATTTCTTTTTGTGTAGCCGTAGGATAGTTCTCCATAAAGCGATCAACCACTTTTTGGTTACTGTAAGTATGATTTGGTGAATCAACTGGATAAAGCATTTCACGTAATTCATGCAAGTAACCTGACGCTGGTACGACTTTGACCAACGTTCCCTCAGGCGCCAGGACACGCTTGAATTCTTCGTACGCACTTGGTGAAAAGAATTCAACGATACTATCAAAACTATCGTCATTAAATGGCAAGTTCGCCAAATCTGCAACCGCAAAGAACGCGTCCGTCTCAAGCTGCGTCGCTAGGTTAACCCCTGCCTTTGAAATATCAAACCCAATCCCAGTGTCGATGTTGCCACGCTTCGCAAGTAACCGGGCAAACGGCGTTCCCTCACCCGTACCGACATCCATAATGCGTTGGGCAGTCGTTGGCAATGCTTCATTGACAGCATCGACAATGCCATCAAATAGTCCAGCCGTTAGCACCCGACGACGCGCTGCCAACATAGCATCATCGTATTCCGTGTTCACCGCGTGGTTCAAAAAGTAGAGTGTGCCCTTCTTATTGATATCAAGCCGGTGGTTATGCGCACAAACCAAGCTGTTGCCTTCTACGTGATCATAGGGTTCACCGTCAACGGTACAACGGAACATGTCGAGATGTTCCGTCACGAAGTGTGTCCCTTTTTCAATTTTCTTCATGTCGTTCCTCTTTCATCGCTAACCAAAGCATGGCATATACTTGGTCAAAGTCTGCTTCATTTTCCGTCGTTAAAGCCCGTTGTCGGACATAAGTCACAATCGTGCTAAAAGCCATCGTCATAAATACCTGGACTGGCATGTTGCGCAAGTCGCCCTTTGCAACACCTGCTTGCAACATGTCTGCGACAATATTTTGCTGGGCATCTGCCGGATCGGCAGGTGTTGTGTTAAAGACTGGGCTATCTGGTAATTGCTTAATTTGTGACACAGTTGTTAACGTGTCTGGTTTAGTTACCGCGATATGATACAACATTCGTAACCACGCACGCACTTGACCAGCAGTCGTTGGCTCAGCGGTAATCATCGTTGTGATTGATTGCCGCATAATCGCCTGTTCATGTTCAAACACCTGCAACAACATGTCTGATTTATTTTTAAAATAAATGTAGATATTTGACTGCGAAATGCCAACGGCTTTGGCAACTTTAGTCGTTGATAGACTGGCCGCACCTTCCGTCACAATAATCTTAATGGCAGCCTGAATAATCGTCTCATATTTTGTCTCGTCTTTTTTCTTCATGCTATTAATATAAACGCTTTACGTTGAAACGGCAATGTTGACAAAAGATAAGTCTATCTCTTATACTGATTACACATTAAAGATAAGTCTATCTCTTAAAGAGAGTGAAGGAGAATTATTATGAAAATCGCGATGCTTGGATCCCTCGGAAACATTAACCGGGTTGTGATTCCCGAATTAATTGCCGCTGGGCACGAGGTTACTGTAATGACCTCATCAGCGGAACGAGTTGCGGGTATTGCAGAATTGGGTGCCCACGCAGTTGTTGGTGATATCACTGATTTGGACAGCCTTGTAGCAACTTTAACTGGTGCTGACGTTGCTTATCTCATGTTGACTGGTCGCGCCAACGGTAGCTTAGTTGCTCACGGAGAAAAAGTTGGCCAGTTGTTTAAAAGCGCTTTGCTAAAGACTGGTGTGACCCGTGTCGTTAATTTGAGTAGTGTCGGTGCTGACCAGGGTCCTGAAATCGGCGCTTTGTACGTTTACAATATCATCGAGAAGATGCTTGCAAGTTTATCAATCGACATCACGTTCATTCGTCCAGTAGCGTTTTACGGTAACTTAATGAGCACCATTCAAACAATCAAAAATCAACAAGCCATTATCAATAATTTTCCTGCTAGTCACCGCAATGCCTACGTCTGGCCAGCAGATATCGCAGCGACCGTTGTTGACGCCATTTTGCACCCAGTTGCTGGTAAAACGGTTCGTTATGTCGTTTCAGATATGTTTACTGGCGACGAACTCGTGGCCGCTTTGCGTGAGACCTTGGGCCTGCCTGAGTTGAAATGGGTTGAAATTTCTGACGAACAAGCTTTGGCCAACATGACAGCTGCGGGGATGCCTGAAGCTGTTGCGACTGAATTTGTTAAGTTGGGCGCATCACAACGTTCTGAAACGGCGTACACTGATTTGTTAACCCACCTACCTGAATTTGGCGCGTTCAAATTGGCTGATTTCATGCCAATTTACAAGGCTGCCTACGAACGCTAAAAAAGTCTGGGACACAATTCTCTGTCTCAGACTCAAAAGCCGCCAATCTCCCGATTTAAAATCGGAGGACTGGCGGCTTTTAAACGTGTTCCGAAAGGCTGAACCCTTAATATAACGCCTCTCGTCTCACTCTCTTTAATTTACTCAGGTGCATCCAAATCAAGATCATACGCGACCCGATCACCAGCTAATTGGCCACGATAGGTAAAGCCACGTCGCGCGATGATTGCCTGCATCTTTTTATTCTTGGCATGGGTATCAATGCGCAGATACGTTAGTCCTTTCGTCCGGGCTGTTTCAAATAAGTGCGTAAATAGCGCTGTAGACAGATGGTAGCCTTGATGTTGGAAAGATACCGCCATTCGATGAATAATGGCATATGGACGTCTTTTCGTGGGATATAACCACCGACCGCCCTGAAGGCGTTGGTAGTTCACATCCTTTTCTTGCCATAAGGTTGCGGTTGCGACAACTTCATCGCCAAGTAATAACACATACGCATAACCTTTTGCGATATCTGCTTTGATAATTTCTGGGGATGGGTAACCATTATCCCACTGTGGATTCTGGTCAATCGACATCACGGCCTTTGCATCTGCAATAATTTGCCAGATGGCATCGGCGTCAGCCATGGTCGCCTGTCGGTAAGTTATTGTTGCCATTGGTAGTCCTCACTTCCGTCGAGTAGTACCATTATACGCCGGATTAATCCCATAATTCCCAACAGTTTCGTCACAACTAACGCGCATAATAACATCAGTCATAATAATGATTCGCGGTGAATCCCATCACCGCGCCTTCTTTCACCACCAGGTACTCCTTGCCTGGTGGTTTTTTACATGCTAAACGCCGTGGAAATCAGCACCCAAAGGACAATTAGTACCCCAATTCCTAACAGAAATAGCCCCAAGTAAAACCAAGCTGTTACTATAAACAGTAACAATGCCCATGGCAGTAGCAATATCTTTTTAATTATGTCCCACATAACGAACCTTATCTCCCAATTATAGAAGTCCAGACCACTAATCTGTTCATATTTTTAAGTCTACTTCTTATCGTGATCAGCTAATAATTGCATTAAATCGTGATGATCATGTACAAATTTCTTAATCGCCGTGTCATTTAGTTCATCACCCCTTAGTCGATCCAGGGATTCTTTCTTTCCGCGTTTCAATAAATCGTCATGTTCATCCATTAACTGACTAACTCCTTATTCCAATAACAATACAATCTAACATCAATTAAAATCAATCATATATATTACACCAATTCCAAAGATATGATAAGTGCAAAATAAAAATGCTACACGGCCAGTCATCTCGACTGCCATGTAGCATTTTTAATAACAATTAATCTTCGAAACCATCTGTCGTCATTGATGCTTGGTACAAAGCCACAACATCATCGACCGTCAAGTTCACGTAACCACCTTCTTGGTCCAAACGACCAATCTTAACAGCTGATTCAGCCATTGCACGGAAGTTCGTGTCATCAGTGATTTCGACACCTTGCAACGTCATTGGAATGTCCAAAGACTTAATCCAGTCATACGTTGCTTGGATTGCCTTTTCAGCAACCACTTGATCGTCATCGCCTTGAATTGACCAAACGTTGCGACCGAAACGGGCGAACTTAGCAACCGTTTCAGCTGACAAAGCACGCTTCATCCAACGTGGCGTCAAAATTCCCAAACCAACACCGTGAGTGATGTCGTAGTAAGCTGACAATTCGTGCTCGATAGGGTGCACTGTCCAGCCGTTTACGTTACCTGAACGAACCAAGCCGTTCAAGGCCATCGTTGACGCCCACATCAAGTTAGCACGTGCTTCATAGTGGTCAGGCGTTGCCAAAGCAACTGGCGCCCACTTGATAACTGCACGCATCATGCCTTCAATCATACCGTCTGAAATATCCGTATCGTTTGCACGATCGAAATATTGCTCAGTCAAGTGTGAGAAAATGTCGAATGAGCCAGCGGCTGTTTGCCACTTAGAAACTGAGTACGTCAATTGTGGATCCAAGAATGACACAGCGGGTGTGTTTGGTCCGTACGTACCAACCTTGACCTTTAGCTCTGGGTTTGAGATAACAGAACCAGGGTTCATCTCAGTTCCCGTTGCAGCCAATGTCAAAATGTCGACAACTGGCAATTGATCAATGTTTTGACGTGACTTGGCACCGCGGTCGGCCACCAAATCCCAAGCGTCACCATCATAGAACTTAGCTGATGCAATGACCTTAGATGCGTCAATAACTGATCCACCACCAACAGCCAAGATAACATCGATATCGTGTTCCTTAGCCAAACGTTGTCCTTCGCGAACTGAATCGATCTTTGGGTTTGGAGCGA
Organism: Weissella cibaria KACC 11862; assembly: GCF_000193635.1. Classification (GTDB taxonomy): domain Bacteria; phylum Bacillota; class Bacilli; order Lactobacillales; family Lactobacillaceae; genus Weissella; species Weissella cibaria. The sequence goes on from NZ_AEKT01000004.1 coordinate 44,553, forward strand.
TACCTGTCAATTCGACAACGTTCAACCCTTCCAAAGCCTTCATCACACGCTCATACAAACCTGAACGCTTAATTGACCCACCACCGTAAGCCAACAAAACATTTTGACCATATTGCGCAACAGCGTCGTGCAATTCCTCGTCAATGTGGTTCTTTCCAAAGCGAATATCCGTCTTATTTACAAAGCGAAAATCTTCCATCTTAACATACCTCCGTTATTCGGTAGCTCAACCAATATTGCAAGAGTATACTATACACCTTAAACCATGGTTCAAGTCAAGTCACCACTTTTACACGGTCGCCACATATTATTCAAATTTCGACTATATGCTAACAGTATTGGAGGTACCTCATGAGTCGCAAAGCACGCTTATTACTAACCATACTCTGGGTGGCCGGACTACTCGCCGGGTTCAGCAGTGGTCAACTCTACCGCATTGCTCATCCTAAGCAGATAACTGATGCTTCATAGCTCGTTTTAACAGCTGGCCAAGCTGATACTACTATTAAGAGAACACAAAAAAAGAGCACCGGCGCTCCTGATACACAACAGTACATCAAGAAGGTCTATGCTCATTTACATATCACTGATTCAGTTGGCATGACCGCCATTGCCTCACCCTCAGCAGACGGTCCCTATGGCGCTCACAGTGTTATTTTATATAACGATGCGAATACGACACCTGCGCGTTATTACGTCTATCCAGATGGCGACGTTCGGGCTGATGTTTAATAATTCAACGCGACCTCAGCTAGATTAAGTGCCAATGACGCAAAGAATACAATCGCAAGCACTGATCCCGTTGCAATGCTTAGCGCAGCTGTCCGGCGACGGAGCCGGGTCAATGTATTACCGTTAACGGTATCAACGGTCAATGCCATCGTCGCACATCTATTAACCACGAACGCAGCAGCAAAAGCAATAATCAAGACTGCGAATGGCAACTGGTGGACAGCCCAGGTCACATCATTTACAAATTGTTGAAATCCAAAAGTTAAGACATCATGCATCTTAAAATTCCCCCTCTTTAACAAATCCCTCTTCTAAGAATAGATTACCAAAAAGGGGCCGGATAACAAATAGGTGAGACAATTTAAAATTTATTATTTCACAAAATAATATACAGTGACAGATTTGCTGACCAACACAAAAAAGCACTTTAACGAGATTCGCATCACGTTAAAGTGCTTTTTGTTTTGAACTACAACCAGCGATTAACCGAAATTAGTCGTTGTGCAAGTTCATTGAATTCTCAATATCAGCGATTGAAGGAATCTTCGTACCCTCTTCAGTTGATACCACAACAGGATCTGCAACGACCTTGTCTTCGATAGCTTGGTATTGCTTCATACCAGTACCGGCTGGAATCAACTTACCGATGATAACGTTCTCCTTCAAACCAACCAATGGATCGTTCTTTCCACGGATAGCAGCGTCCGTCAAGACACGAGTCGTCTCTTGGAATGATGCAGCTGACAAGAATGAGTTCGTCTCCAATGATGCCTTGGTAATACCAAGCAAAACTGGACGTGCTGTGGCTGGCAAGCCACCCTTCAACAACGTCTCTTCGTTAGCATCACGGAATTGCGCGATATCCATCAACGTACCTGGCAACAAGTCCGTCTCACCCGGATCCATGACACGAACCTTACGAAGCATTTGGCGAGCCATAACTTCGATGTGCTTGTCAGAGATCTCAACACCTTGCATACGGTAAACCTTTTGCACTTCACGCACAATGTAGTTTTCAGTAGCCAATGTGTCTCGAACTTGGATGATTTCCTTAGGATCAGCTGAACCTTCGTTCAACGTCTCACCACGGTGGATTTGATCACCTTCAGCCACACGCATGCGTGCAGTCATAGGCAACGTGTAAGTACGCGTATCCGTCTCACCTTGAACAGTAACTTCCTTAGTGCGTTCTGCTGGGTTTTCTTCAATTGAAGTAATCTCACCAGTAACTTCAGTAATCATTGCACGACCCTTAGGGTTACGTGCTTCAAAGATTTCTTGCACACGAGGAAGTCCTTGCGTGATATCGTTTCCGGCAACACCACCGGTGTGGAACGTACGCATAGTCAATTGCGTACCTGGCTCACCGATTGATTGTGCGGCAACAGTACCAACAGCTTCACCAACTTCAACAACGTCACCAGTAGCCATGTTACGACCGTAGTCGTATACGCAGACACCGTGTTCCGTGTTGCAAGTAAAGGCTGAGCGAATGTTAACAGTCGTAACGCCGGCTTCAACAATGGCCTTAGCCTTGTCTTCGTCGATCATTTCGTTGTGGGCAACGATAACTTCACCAGTCGTTGGGTTAATAACGGCCTTTTGTGCGTAACGTCCCAAAATACGCTCATACAATGACTCAATGACTTCGTTACCGTTCATGATGGCTGAAACATCCAAACCACGATCAGTACCACAGTCAAGCTCACGAATGATAACGTCTTGCGCAACGTCAACCAAACGACGAGTCATGTAACCTGAGTCGGCCGTCTTCAAGGCCGTATCAGTCATACCCTTACGAGCACCGTGAGTTGAGAAGAACATTTCCAAAACTGACAATCCTTCACGGAAGTTGGCAATGATAGGCAACTCCATGATACGTCCGTTAGGCGCAGCCATCAAACCACGCATACCAGCCAATTGCGTAAAGTTAGAAATGTTACCACGAGCTCCTGAATCCGACATCATAAAGATGTTGTTATCAGGTTCGAAGTGTTCAATCAGCTTTGACGTGATGTCATCCTTCGCTTGGTTCCAGATGGCAATAACACGCTCATAACGCTCATCGTCAGTAATCAATCCACGACGGAATTGCTTAGAAACAGTAGCGACTTGCTTGTGAGCTTCTTCGATGATTCCTGGCTTTTCCTTCAAGTCAGTAACGTCGGCCACACCAACCGTCAAACCAGACTTAGTTGACTCATCGTAACCCAAGTCCTTCATGCGGTCCAATAGCAATGACGTTTCCGTAACCTTGTAAATCTTGTAGACTTCGGCAACGATGTCTGACAAGTAACCCTTCTTGAATGGAGGCAAGATTGGCGTCTCGGCAAAGTGTGCCTTGATGTCAGTTCCTGGCTCCATGAAGAAGCGATCGTCAATGGCGTGCAAGTTAGCCTCAGTTGGCTCGTTCAAGTATGGGAAGTCGACTGGCAAGATGTCGTTAAAGAACAACTTACCAACAGTCGTCGTCATGATACGTGAACGTTGCTCGTCAGTGAATGGCTTCTCTGCAGGGAATGAAGACGTTTGGATTCCAATACGCGTGTGCAAGTGCACATACTTGTTTTGGAAGGCCGTGCGCGCTTCATTAATATCCTTGAAGATCATACCTTCACCTTCACGACCAGCTTCTTCAGTCGTCAAGTAGTAGTTACCGATAACCATGTCCTGTGATGGGGCCACGATAGGCTTACCATCCTTAGGTGCCAAGATGTGTCCAGCGGCAAGCATCAACAAACGAGCTTCGGCTTGGGCTTCATCTGACAAAGGAACGTGGATGGCCATTTGGTCACCGTCAAAGTCGGCGTTATAAGCTTCAGTAACCAATGGGTGCAAACGCATCGCCTTACCTGAAACCAAGACAGGCTCAAACGCTTGAATTCCCAAACGGTGAAGCGTTGGTGCACGGTTCAAAAGAACTGGGTGCTCCTTGATAACGTCTTCCAAGACGTCCATAACAACTTCGTCACGACGGTCGATCATACGCTTAGCGGCACGAATGTTACCAGCCAAGTCACGAGCAACCAATTCCTTCATGATGAATGGGCGGAACAATTCCATAGCCATTGGACGTGGCAATCCCATTTGGTTCATCTTCAAGAAAGGACCAACGTCGATAACTGAACGTCCTGAGTAGTCGACACGCTTACCAAGCAAGTTTTGACGGAAACGTCCTTGCTTACCCTTAAGCATGTGTGACAATGACTTCAATGGACGGTTACCAGGACCCGTTACAGGACGTCCGCGACGACCGTTGTCAACCAACGCGTCGACGGCTTCTTGCAACATACGCTTTTCGTTTTGAACGATAATGCCAGGTGCGTTCAACTCCAACAAACGCTTCAAACGGTTGTTACGGTTGATAACACGACGGTACAAATCGTTCAAGTCAGACGTTGCAAAACGTCCACCTTCCAATTGCACCATTGGACGCAAGTCAGGTGGGATAACAGGAATAACATCCATAACCATCCACTCTGGCTTGTTACCAGACTTAACGAAAGCTTCGATGATGTCCAAACGACGAACGGCGCGAACACGCTTTTGACCAGTGGCCTCACGCAATTCTGCCTTCAACGTTTCAACTTCAGCTTCAAGATCAGCATTTGCCAACAACGTTTGTACAGCTTCAGCACCCATACCCGCTTCAAAAGCGTTACCGTATTCGGCCTTCAACTCACGGTACTCACGTTCTGACAACAATTGCTTCTCAGTCAAAGGTGTATCACCGGCCTTAGTAACCACGTATGATGCGAAGTAGATAATCTCTTCCAATGAACGTGGTGACATATCCAAGACCAATCCCATACGTGATGGAATTCCCTTGAAATACCAGATGTGTGATACAGGAGCGGCCAACTCAATGTGACCCATACGCTCACGACGGACCTTTGATGACGTTACTTCAACGCCACAACGGTCACAAACGATTCCCTTGTAACGAATACGCTTGTACTTTCCGCAAGCACATTCATAATCCTTGGTAGGTCCAAAGATACGCTCGTCGAAAAGTCCATCCTTTTCTGGCTTGAGCGTACGATAGTTGATTGTCTCAGGCTTCTTAACTTCACCATAAGACCAGCTGCGAATCTTGTCTGGACTAGCCAATCCGATTTGCATGCTTTCAAACTTATTGACATCAATCAATGGTTTGACCCCTTTCGTAGGTTCCTATATACAATCCAATCCAGCACTTCTCTATGTCCGTGCTTACTGCATTCGAACCCAGTCAAATCCAGTAAGCACGAACCTAGCGAGGTGCTAGGTTGGCTAACAATCTATCATAAGGCGACCAAGCTTAACGCTTAGTCAGCATCACTCAAGTTTACGACTTCATCAGTCTTTGGCGCAGCAGTTGCTTCAGCACCGTCAGCAGCAAATTTCTGTGCCAAACGTTGTGCTTCTGCGTTCGCTGCTTCGATGTTAACGATTGAATCGTCTTCATCCATGTCGCGCAATTCGATCTCACGATCATCTGCGTCCAAGACCTTCATGTCCAAACCAAGCGCTTGCAATTCCTTAACCAAGACACGGAATGACTCCGGAACACCTGGCTTAGGGATTTGCTCACCCTTAACGATGGCCTCGTAAGTCTTAACACGACCAACAACGTCATCTGACTTGTACGTCAAGATTTCTTGCAACGTGTGCGCAGCACCGTAGGCCTCAAGGGCCCAAACTTCCATTTCACCGAAACGCTGTCCACCAAATTGCGCCTTACCACCAAGTGGTTGTTGCGTAACAAGTGAGTAAGGTCCGATTGAACGGGCGTGCATCTTGTCGTCGACCATGTGGGCCAACTTCATATAGTGCATGATACCAACTGAGACACGCTTGTCGAAGGCTTCACCAGTACGTCCATCGTACAAGATCGTCTTACCGTCAGCTGGCAAACCAGCTTCCTTAATTGCGTCCCAGATATCTGAGTCACGGGCACCGTCGAAGACAGGAGAAGCGATGTGGATACCCAATTCACGGGCAGCCATACCCAAGTGCAATTCAAGCACTTGTCCGATATTCATACGTGAAGGCACACCCATTGGTGACAACATAATGTCGATAGGTGTTCCATCAGGCATGAATGGCATGTCTTCTGAAGGAACGATAACAGAAACCGTACCCTTGTTACCGTGACGTCCGGCCATCTTGTCACCAACTTGAATCTTACGACGTTGGGCAATGTAGACACGAACCATCATGTTAACACCAGGTGCCAACTCGTCACCGTTTTCACGAGTAAAGATACGAACGTCTTGAACGACTCCGCCTCCACCGTGAGGAACACGCAATGACGTGTCACGGACTTCACGAGCCTTCTCACCGAAGATGGCGTGCAACAAACGCTCTTCAGCTGATAGCTCAGTCACACCCTTAGGCGTAACCTTACCAACCAAAAGATCACCGTCTTCAACTTCAGCACCGATACGGATAATACCGCGCTCGTCCAAGTTCTTCAATTGCTCTTCACCTGTGTTAGGGATTTCGCGAGTGAACTCTTCAGGGCCAAGCTTCGTATCACGCGCCTCTGATTCGTATTCTTCAATGTGAATTGACGTGTAAACATCATCGCGGATCAAACGTTCGTTGATGATGATGGCATCTTCGAAGTTATATCCTTGCCAAGTCATGAAGGCGATCAATGGGTTTTGTCCCAAAGCCAACTCACCTTGCTCCATTGATGGACCATCGGCCAAAACTTCGTCGGCATCAACTGCATCCCCAACCTTAACGATTGGACGTTGGTTGTAGTTCTTACCGGCGTTTGAACGACGGAACTTCATCAATTCGTACTTATCAAGTGAACCATCTTCGCGACGGATGCGGATTTCGCGACCGTCAACATACTCAACCGTACCAGGGTACTTTGCGATAATCGCAACACCCGCGTCGTGGGCAGCCTTGTATTCGATACCCGTACCAATCAATGGTGCGTGTGGATCGATCAAAGGAACCGCTTGACGTTGCATGTTGGCACCCATCAAGGCACGGTTTGAGTCATCGTTTTCCAAGAAAGGAATTGCGGCCGTGGCAACGGCAACAATTTGCTTAGGTGAAACGTCCATGTAGTCAACTTGGTCGATAGAAACTTCGACGTTTTCATCACCCTTACGAGCCAAAACAACGTCAGAAGCAAATGATCCATCTTCGTTCAAAACTGAGTTACCTTGGGCAACGATGAAGTTATCTTCTTCGTCGGCCGTCAAGTAGTCAATCTTGTCCGTAACCTTGTGCGTATCCCAGTCAACACGACGGTATGGTGTCTCAATGAATCCGTAACGGTTAACACGACCGTACGTAGCCAATGAGTTGATCAAACCGATGTTAGGACCTTCAGGCGTTTCGATAGGGTCCATACGTCCGTAGTGCGTGTAGTGCACGTCTCGGACTTCATAACCGGCACGGTCACGAGTCAAACCACCAGGTCCCAAGGCTGAAAGACGACGCTTGTTCGTCAATTCTCCAAGAGGGTTAGTTTGGTCCATGAATTGTGACAATTGTGATGAACCGAAGAACTCCTTAACAGCTGCCACAACTGGGCGGATGTTAATCAATTGTTGTGGTGTAACCGTATCTGGGTCTTGGATAGACATACGCTCACGAACCACACGCTCCATACGGCTCAAACCGATACGGAATGTGTTTTGCAACAATTCACCCACACGACGGATACGACGGTTACCCAAGTGGTCAATGTCGTCCGTTGCGCCGATGCCCAATGGCAAGTTCAAGAAGTAGTTCATACCAGCGATGATATCAGCTGGTTGGATCGTACGAATTGACTCGTCAAATTGACCGTTACCGATCACTGGCAAAGTCTTTTCTGGATCCTCTGGGTTTTCAACCAAGATTGTTTGCAACGTCATAGGCGTCGTCACAACACCTTCGTCTGAAGGCGTAAATGTCGTCGTCTTAAAGTCGTCACGATCTAGGTAAGGTGCCAAGTCGGCCATAACCTTCTTGTCGATTAGCGTACCCTTTTCGGCGATAACTTCACCAGTTTCAGGGTCAGCCAACGTTTCACCCAACGTCAAGCCCATCAAACGCGTCTTCAATGACAACTTCTTGTTGATCTTGTAACGACCAACTGGTGCCAAATCGTAACGCTTTGGGTCAAAGAAGCGCGCTGTCAACAACGCACGTGATGAATCCGCCGTCTTTGGCTCACCTGGACGCAGACGCTCGTAGATGTCCTTCAATCCTTCTTCGACACGAGAGTCGTTGATATCCTTGTGAACATCCTTATCCAACGTCAATGAGATTGAATCGTATTGGTCACCCAAAATTTGCAAAATCTCTGAGTCAGATCCGTAACCCAAGGCACGAACCAATTCAGTGATTGGCAACTTACGCGTACGATCAATACGTACGTAGCTCAATCCCTTGGCATCTGTTTCATATTCCAACCAAGCACCACGGCTTGGGATGAAAGTCGTTCCATAGTTAGGACGACCATTCTTATCCAATTCCTCGTTGTAGTACACACCAGGAGAGCGGACAAGTTGTGAGACGATAACACGCTCAGCTCCGTTAATGATGAACGTACCTGATGGCGTCATCAATGGGAAATCACCAAAGAACACATCTTGTGACTTAATTTCACCAGTTTCTTGGTTCGTCAAGCGCAACGTTACGTGCAATGGTGCTGAGTAATTAGCATCGTGGTTACGTGCTTCTTCTACTGTGTACTTAGGCTCCATGAGCTTATAGTCCACAAATTCCAATGACAACTTACCTTGGAAGTCCTCGATTGGCAAAATGTCCGTAAACATTTCGCGCAATCCTTCATCCAAGAACCAGTTGTATGAGTCCGTTTGGATCTCAATCAAGTTAGGCAAATCAAGGACTTCCTTGATTCGTGCGTAACTACGACGAACACGGTGCTTACCGTACTTTACAAGCGTTCCTACCAAGTTTTCCACCTCGCTTTGATTTGGCCAACTGCGCACACCAGTTTCTTTACAGTTTGATTACAATATCTGTTTTTTACCGGTTTTTGAGTGCAAAAAAGACAACGGCATTTCCATTGATGAAAACACCACTGCCCTTGCTATAAAGGCATTCAGGGACAATATTTCCTGCCTGCCGTTGTCTATGCACAATTAAACTACCTTATAGTATACAAGAAAAAGCAAGTAATATCAAGATTTTAAACCTTTGTCAATACTTGCTTTTTCAATTTATTGTGTTTATTCTGTGACCGCTTCTTGACTGTTCGTCTTTGACTTCACATTAATTGTGATTTCGCCACTCTTAGCACCGATCGTGACAACATCATTCGTCGTCACCTTACCAGCCAATAACTCTTCAGACAAACGATCTTCAACCTTCGTTTGCAACGCACGACGGATTGGACGTGCGCCATACTCTGGATCGAAGCCAGCCTTAGCAACCACATCAATGGCCGCTGGCGTAATCTTCACGTCAAAGCCTTGATCAGCGATACGCTTCAAGACTGACTTGGCCATCAACTTCACGATTTGGTGAAGTTCTGGCTTCGTCAATGAGTGGAAGACCACAATTTCATCAATACGGTTAATGAATTCCGGACGGAACGTCTCACGCAACGTCTTACGAACCGTCTCATTCATCGCATCGTAATCCTTTGACTTATCAACGGCACCAAAGCCGACTGACTTTTCATCACGAACACGAGTTGCACCCAAGTTAGACGTCATGATGATAATCGTGTTACGGAAATCGACCTTACGTCCCTTGGCATCCGTCAAGTAACCATCGTCAAAGACTTGCAACATCAAGTTGTAAATATCAGGGTGCGCCTTTTCAGCTTCATCCAATAGCACAACTGAGTATGGGTTACGACGAACCTTTTCAGTCAATTGGCCACCTTCTTCGTAACCAACGTAACCAGGTGCTGACCCGACCAAACGGCTAGCTGAGTATGCTTCACGGTATTCAGACATATCAACACGAATCATGTTGTCTTCTGAACCAAACATAGCTTCAGCCAAAGCCTTGGCCAACTCAGTCTTACCAGTACCCGTAGGTCCCAAGAACATAAACGTTCCAATTGGACGTTGTGGATCCTTCAAGCCTGAACGTGCACGACGAATTGAACGGGCGATGGCTGATACCGCTTCATCTTGCCCAACAACACGGTTGTGCAAAACCTTCTCCAAGTTCAACAAACGCTCTTGTTCTGACTTCTCCATTTGCGTTAGTGGAATACCAGTTTGCTCTGAAACAACTTCTGCAATATCATGCGTCGTAACTTCAAGGTCATAACTAGCTGACCCTTCTGGTTGTTCAGCATCACGATCTGCGATGTACTTATCAACCTTCTTCTTCTGGGTCATTTCCTTCTTACGCAATTGAGCTGCCAATTCGAAATCAAGCGCTTCGATAGCGGCATCCTTTTCAGCGCGGATGGTTTGCAACTTTTCCTCAAGCTTAGCCAACGGCGTCTTGTGACCAGAACGGTCAATGCGCACCTTGGCAGCTGCTTCATCCATGATATCGATAGCCTTGTCAGGCAAGAAGCGATCCGTCACGTAACGAACTGACAACTTAACAGCATCAACTACTGCGTCATCAGAGATGGCCACTTGGTGGTGTTGCTCGTAACGACTCTTCAAGCCCTTCAAGATTTCAATCGCATCAGCTTCAGATGGCTCGTCAACTTGCACTTGGGCAAAACGACGTTCCAAAGCAGCATCGGCTTCAATGTACTTTTGGTACTCATCCAAAGTCGTCGCACCAATCGTTTGCAATTCACCACGGGCCAAGGCTGGCTTCAAGATGTTTGACGCATCAATCGCCCCCTCAGCACCACCGGCACCAATCAACGTGTGCAACTCATCAATGAACAAGATCACATTGCCATCGCGTTGGATTTCGTCGATAACCTTCTTCAAGCGGTCTTCAAACTCACCGCGATACTTTGTTCCAGCGACCAATGACCCCATATCTAGCATCATCAAACGCTTCTTTGCCATGTCAGCTGGCACTTCGCCAGCGACAATCTTTTGGGCCAAACCTTCAGCAATCGCCGTCTTACCAACACCAGGCTCACCAATCAATACTGGGTTGTTCTTTGTGCGACGTGACAAGATTTGAATAACACGCTTCACTTCAGCAGAACGGCCAATGACAGGGTCCATGTGGTGATCACGGGCTTGTTGTGTTAAATCACGGGCCAATGAATCCAACGTTGGCGTACCTTCTTGTTGACCTTGTTGGTTACCACGACGGCTACCCCGGGCGTCCTTCTTACGCGCTGTATCATTAATACCCAACTTGCGCAAAATGACACGACGCATCTCACCTGGGTTAGCATCCAATGCAATCAAGATACGTGATGACAAGATTGAGTCATCAGCCAACAATGCCAACAACATGTGCTCCGTGCCGACACGACCTTGTTGCATGTTACGCGCTTCTTCACCAGCTAATTGCAACACTTCACCAGCCTTTGGTGAGTATGGCAAGTAAGCTTCCTTTTCAGCGCGTGATAGCGTACCGTAACCCGTAAAGCGTTCAATTTCCTCACGAATATCATCATCAGAAATATTAAATTGTTGCATTACCTTGCTGGCAATACCCTCTTTTTCAATCGCCAAGGCCAAAAGCAAGTGCTCCGTCCCAACGGCTTGGTGCTTAAAATACTTTGCTTGTTCTTGTGCCAAAACTAAAACGTTCTTTGCACTAGGTGTGTATTGATTATCCATAATTATTTACGCTCACTTTCAAACCGTAATCGGTTTAATAATTGACGCAGCAATTGTCCGCGTAGCTGTCCGGCCATCCGGGCATCCCCTACCGCTAATGCTTCCTTTGATAACATCGTTAATACAATCTTACCTTCCCGTTCAGTTAACAGTTCATCCCGGTATAAGCTTTCGATGATGTCGGTTGCTTCGCGTACGCTCACTACCTCTGAGAGACTTTGAATCAATTCTTCTATAAAACGTGGGTCAGTCCGTAGCGGAATTTGGACAATCCGAATATATCCACCGCCACCACGTTTTGACTCCACTATATAGCCGTTTTGAATCGTAAAACGTGTCTTAATGACATAATTGATCTGCGACGGCACGACATCGAAACGTTGTGCGAGTTCAGATCGACGAATTTCAATTTTCTCTGATTGCCGCAAAATCTGTTTCAGATACGTCTCGATAGCATCTGACATGTTTTGATCAGCCATGCGCGTGCCCCCTTGACCAATGTTGACATTATTATAAAACGCACTGCTTTGCAATGCCAATAATTTGTCGTGGTTTTCGCACACTTTCTGTAAGTTTACCATTACTCACAGTTTCTAAACAAAATTTTTCACAGATTTCCGCATACCCATACTGTAACAAATAATTATATCGATTCGACACGTATTCATTGGTAAAAACACGACAGAAAAACCACCAAGAAATATCTTGATGGTTTTTCCAATCGATGGGCCTAGCAGGACTCGAACCTGCAATACCCGGTTCGTAGCCGGGGTGTTTATCCAATTAGCATATAAGCCCAATAAATATTTAATTTGATTCTAAATCTAGAATCAGAAGCGAACAACGGGATTCGAACCCGCGACCTCTACCATGGCAAGGTAGCGTTCTACCAACTGAACTATATTCGCATCAAATGCCGACTACTGGATTCGAACCAGCGACCCCTTCATTACTAGTGAAGTGCTCTGCCAGCTGAGCTAAGTCGGCATGTCTATCGTAAACCGATAATACGGATGACAGGAATCGAACCTGCACGCCCGAAGGCACTGGAACCTAAATCCAGCGCGTCTGCCAGTTCCGCCACATCCGCAACAGACGTCTTCAAGTTATTCGCTTGAAACAACTTTTATATAATAACAAGTTTCGAATTAAGTGTCAACACTTTTTTAAAACTTGTTTTATCAAGTGGAACGCTTGGCAGCGGTCCGGTAGGCATGTCGCCTTACCACTCGATATATATTACTCGCTTCCGCCCAGTTTGGCAATACTTTTTTCATAAAAAAATAAACGTTTTGTGTCGACGCGTTGCGTCGAGGTATGGCAGGTGGTTGGGGTGGCGGTGCTCCGTCCTTCAATATAAGCTGGTGGCGACGGAGTCCCGTTCTCACTAAGTCTCAGCGTATTTCGGCGCCTACCGGCTTAAAATCCACTGCTACTAAGTGATTCCTGGTGCTCCTTCCTTCGCTTTATCACCGGCTAATATCGCAGGATCTCCGCACCACCACCCCAACCACCCGCCATACCAGCAACCGAGATATTCTCTATCAATTTCGATATTCATCTCTATGGACCGCAGGCACACACTAAGGAACCATGGATTTGCTAGTAAACATTATCGATCATTCAGCTCATTGGCGATTTTCGAACCAAAGTATTGCAACCATAAAATTCCCAGTCGAATTAACGCATTCCGGTTAATTCGACTGGGAATTTTTTCGTCTATCGCTAACTATGTCAGTTATCAGGTTCACGCATTTAATTCTCGGTGGATGATTATCACAGACAGACAAGAACATATCGGCTGCTGGCATGGGAGTTCAGCACTATCGGAGCGTTCAAATCGGGGCAACATGCCGCATGGCCAGCGCTATTCAGGTAAGCCCATATAGGACTAAAGGATTAGGGGGAATTATTTGCCCCGCTGAATGGCGCCTGTGCCATTCGGTTGCCTCAATTTGAACTTTGCCGAAGATAGCGCTGAACTCCCATGCCTCGACGCAACGCGTCGACACAAACCACCAACTAAAAAGCCCAACAACCAAAACCTGATTGTTGAGCTAAAATAATGTTTAATTTTACAACGTGTCTTCAGGAACGATCTTGTCTGCGCCAAAGTATGGACGTAGCACTTCTGGAATCGTCACTGTACCGTCTGCGTTTTGGTAGTTTTCCAAGATTGCGGCAACTGTACGACCAACTGCCAACCCTGATCCGTTCAACGTGTGAACGAATTGCAACTTACCTTCTTCATCACGGTATTGAATACGGGCACGACGCGCTTGGAAGGCCTCTGTGTTTGATACAGATGAAATCTCACGGTAGATGTCTTGTTCAGGCATCCAAACTTCCAAATCGTATGTCTTCGCAGCTGAGAAGCCCATGTCTCCCGTTGACAACGTGATCACGTGATATGGCAAGTTCAACTTTTGCAAGATGTTTTCAGCATTGGCCGTCATATCTTCCAAAGCTTGGTATGATTGCTCAGGCTTCGTAAACTTAACCATTTCAACCTTGTTGAATTGGTGCATACGAATCAATCCACGCGTGTCACGACCAGCTGAACCGGCTTCTTGACGGAATGATGGTGAAACGGCCGTTACAGAGTATGGCAACTTGTCAGCATCAATCACTTCTTCACGGAAGTAGTTCGTCAAAGGCACTTCAGCCGTTGGAATCAACGTCATGTCTTCGTTTGTGCCGACACGATAAGCATCTTCCATAAACTTAGGGTATTGACCCGTACCAAACATGGCTGCGTCCTTAACCATGTAAGGCGTAATCATTTCCTTGTAGCCTTCCTTTTGGTGCTCGTCCAACATGAAGTTGTAAACGGCACGCTCAAGACGGGCACCTTGGCCAACGTAGTAGACGAAGCGAGCGCCAGCAACCTTAGCACCGCGCTCCCAGTCCAAAATACCAAGGTCTTCACCAATTTCGTAGTGTGCCTTTGGCTTGAAGTCGAATGATGGGATTTCACCCCAAACACGCTCTTCACGGTTAGCTTCTTCATCCGCACCAACTGGAATCGTTGGGTTTGGCAAGTTAGGGAAGTGCAACATGCGGTCTTGGATAGCTTCGTCGACCTTAGCGACCTCTTCATCCAATTCCTTAATCTTGGCAGACACCGTTTGCATTTCAGCAATAACATCTGACGCATCTTCCTTGTTACGCTTCTTCAAACCGATTTCGTCAGACACCGTGTTACGGCGGGCCTTCAACTCTTCCGTTTGTACCAACAACTCACGACGCTTAGCATCGTCAGCTACCAAGGCGTCCACTTCCGCAGCATCGACACCACGCGTGGCCAAACGTTCCTTTACGCTTTCCGTTTCATTACGGATCAACTTCATATCTAACATAATTCTTTTCTCCTAATTAATCACGCAAACCGAGTTCATCAACTTTTTCGTCAATCAAAGACAAGACCTTCTTGGCCGCTTCAGGGTCATTAACGAAATCGTACTTGTCACCATCAATACTTAGCTTAGGCGAACGGTCATAACCTTCGAACCAAGCAATGTAACGCTCGTTCAACGTCTTGTAGTAATCATACAAAGATGGGTCGTGATCAATTTGTTCGAAATCACGGCCACGCTTTTGAATACGGGCCAACATCGTATCGAAACTGACGTGGATATAAATCAACAAGTCTGGCGTCTTAACGATAGCATCATCAGAAAAATCAACTTGTTCCATCATGTTGTTCAACAGATCGCCGTAAATTTGGACTTCTGTTTGCGTTGCACGTTCCAAATCGGCATTCAATTGGAATAGCAACAAATCTTCAAAAATTGAACGATCAATGACGTTTAGCTTGCTGCCTTGTGCGTCCTTGATATTGTCCATGCGCTTGTTCAAGAAATAATTTTGTAGCAAGAACGCATACTTCTTTGGATTCTCGTAGAACAAAGGCAAAATTGGGTTATCGTCCACGGACTCATAGAATGCGTCACTTCCCAAGTGCTCAGCGAGCATAGTTGTCAAACTGGTCTTTCCAGCTCCGATAGTTCCCGATAATACGATCATCGTGTCGTCCTGCTTTCTAAAATCAATATTAAGTCTATTCTACCAAATTTAAGAGGTCCTTAACACTCCCTTTATTTGGTCAGACGGTCTTTATAAGTTGCGCTGTATTCTTCGAGGGCTGGAATATCTGCTGACTTTGACTTATTGTAGTCGCCACCAGCGTTGCCTGTGTATTGTTCCAATGACAAATGGTACTTCGTGATGACCGCAGCTGCCCGCTTACCAACATAACGCATGTGCCATTCTTCGTGGTCATACCCGGTTGAAGTCGTTAAATCTTCTGGATAACGGACAATCAAGCCATACTTATAGGCATTATCTTGCAACCATTGCGCAGCATCCGGGTCAGAGCCACCTTCAGCAAACAAACCACCGGTGCTACTCCGCAAATCAAACGCCAAGCCAGTTTGGTGTTCTGAGTAACCAGGTCGGGCCGAAACGGAATCAGCCGCTGCTTGACCCTGACCAGCCACATAACCATCATACAATGTCTTCTGGTAATCATAAGCCCGGTAACCGGAAACCGTATCCCCAACGTTAAAGCCAGCGGCCTTCATTGCACTAATCAATTCATCCTTTGCCTGATTCGTCTTAGGACTCAAACCACCGTTATATGGGTTGTAATCAGCTGGCAACGGGTGCTTTTTGTTAACAACCATTAACGTCGTCGCCTCGGTTGACCCGGCTTTCACCTGCACAGGATATGGCTTGGTCGTTGCCGACTTCGTTTGCTTGCTCGTGTGTTGACTAGACTTGGTAATCGACGTGGTTGGATGTTGCTGATGGGCATAAACTAAGCCCCCGGCAACCAATCCAATTACGACGACGCCAATACCAACAGTCGCACCTAATTTCATGGGTTGTCTCCTTCATGCTTTTTCTGTCTGTTACTAGTTTACCACCCGAAACAAAAAAGGACCCCGAACATTTCTGTTCGAGATCCTTAAAGTTAGTCGATTGACTACTTGCCAGTCGCAACGTGGATACGGTTCACGGCACGCAACAAAGCGACCTGAGCACGTTCTACATCACGAACTGAGCTTTCTTCAGCAAGGCGACGCTCAGCACGTTCCTTAGCTGACTCAGCACGTGTCACATCGATGTCAGCAGCACGCTCAGCGGCGTCTGACACAACAGTCAACACGTTTGAAGAGAACTCAGCAAAACCACCGCTGACAGCCAAACGTTCTTCAACGCCATTGGCCTCGTCAACAATCTTCACTTCGCTCACCTTCAAAGCTGAAATAATTGGTGCGTGGTTCGCCATGACACCCACTTCACCGCCAGTCGTGCTAAGCACAACTAACGTAGCAGTCTCATAATCGAACACGACACCATTCGGCGTTACCACCTTAACATGTAGGCTGTGTTCATTCATGGCGCGCCCTCACTATTGAGCCATCGTAGCAGCCTTATCAGCTACTTGTTCGATGACACCAACGTTACGGAAGGCATCTTCAGGGTATTGGTCGTACTTACCTTCCAAGATTTCCTTGAAGCTACGTACAGTTTCAGCAACTGGTACGTACTCACCCTTCAAACCAGTAAACGTCTCAGCAACTGAGAATGGTTGTGACAAGAAGAATTGAATACGACGAGCGCGGTTAACGATCGTCTTCTCTTCATCTGACAATTCATCCATACCCAAGATTGAGATAATGTCTTGCAACTCACGGTAACGTTGCAAAGTACGTTGTACTTCAGTTGCAACTTCGTAGTGTTCTTGACCAACAATCTCAGGCGTCAATGCAGTTGACGTTGAAGCCAATGGATCCACGGCTGGGTAGATACCTTGTTGCGTCAATGAACGCTCCAAGTTAGTTGTGGCATCCAAGTGCGCAAATGTCGTAGCAGGAGCAGGGTCAGTATAGTCATCGGCAGGCACATAAACGGCTTGGATAGATGTAACTGAACCCTTTTGCGTTGACGTAATACGCTCTTGCAATTGACCCATTTCAGTTGCCAATGTAGGTTGGTAACCAACGGCTGATGGGATACGTCCCAACAAGGCTGAAACCTCTGAACCAGCTTGCGTGAAACGGAAGATGTTGTCGATAAACAACAACACGTCTTGTCCGTTAACATCACGGAAGTGCTCAGCAATTGTCAAACCAGTCAAGGCAACACGCATACGTGCTCCAGGAGGCTCGTTCATTTGACCATAAACCATGGCCGTTTGCTTCAAAACTCCTGAATCCTTCATTTCGTGGTACATGTCGTTACCTTCACGGGTACGCTCCCCGACACCAGTAAAGACAGAAATACCATTGTGACCTTGTGCGATGTTGTGAATCAATTCTTGAATCAAAACAGTCTTACCAACTCCGGCACCACCGAACAATCCGATCTTTCCACCACGGATGTAAGGTGCCAACAAATCGATAACCTTGATACCAGTTTCAAGGATTTCAGTAGATGTGGCCAATTGGTCGTAGGCAGGCGCGTCACGGTGGATTGGGTCACGAGGAACATCCTCACCCAATGCTTCACCACCGTCAACGGGGTTACCCAAAACGTTGAACACACGTCCCAACGTAGCTTCACCGACTGGAACACTAATAGGTGCATTAGTATCCTCTACGGCCATCCCACGTTGCAAACCATCAGTTGAGTCCATGGCAATCGTACGAACGACACCATCACCCAAAGCCAAAGATACTTCGACCGTCAACGAACCTTGCTCACCCTTATCGATGATCAAAGCATTGTTGATGTCAGGTACTTGAGTTCCTGATGGAAAGGCAACGTCGACGACTGGGCCAATGACTTGAACAACACGTCCAGTATTCATTGTCGTTTCCTTCCTTCATTTCAAAGGGGTTACGCCGCTTGGACTAATCCAAGGCAGCCATACCACCTGTAATTTCTGTAATTTCCGTCGTAATCGCACTTTGACGCGCACGGTTGAATTGCAACTCCAACGTGTTAATCACTTCCTTGGCGTTATCAGTTGCCGATGACATGGCGTTGGCCGAAGCCGCGTGCTCAGCCGTCTTGGCATCCAAGATAGCACCATAGACCAAACTCTCAGCATATTGTGGCAAAACCACACCCAAGATTTGTTCTGGAGAAGGATCCATTTCGTAATCCGCCTTCAAACCGCCTTCTTCAGTTGGTTCCATGTCGTCAGTCGTAACTGGCAACATCTTCTCCAAACGAAGATCGTTTTGAATACGTGATACGAAGTGTTGGTATGCAACAGTCAACTCATCAAAGACTTCGTTGTCGTACATTGTCGTAACGGTCTTAACGATTTCGCGAACCTCGTTAAAGGTAGGCACATCAGACACACCACGGTACTCGTAAGCAACATTGAAGCCACGCTTCTTGAAGAAGTCTGAGGCGTTACCACCAACGGCCAAAATAACCACTTGGTCAGGCGTCAATTGACGCTCTTCAATAACTGCCATCATACCCTTCAATAGCGTTGAGTTATAACCACCAACCAAACCACGATCAGAAGAGATGACCAAGAAGCCAACCTTCTTCACATCACGTTGTTCAAGCAAAGTACCTGAAACATTGTTGATGTGTGCATTAGCTAAGTGTGCCACAACGTCATGCAAGGCGTTAGCATACGTTGTGTATGAACCACCGTGACGTTGAATTTGACTCAACTTAGCCGTAGAAACCATTTGCATGGCACTCGTGATTTGTCGCGTCTTTTTTGTTGAGGCAATTCGGCGTTGAATATCTTGCAAAGAAGCTGCCATTTATCGCCCCTCCCTTAATTAGTGGGCACTTGGCGCAAAGGTTGCCTTGAACTCCGTAATAGCGGCGTTCATAGCATCTGCATCAGGCAAATCCTTTGTGTCAACAATCGTTTGCAACAAGTCGTTGTGTGAAGCACGAACAGCTGCGATCAATTCTGATTCGAAGCGTTGGATATCTTCAACTGCAACGTCATCCATAAAGCCACGAGTCAAGGCGTACAATGACAAAACTTGCTCTTCAACTGGCAATGGTTGGTGCAATGGTTGCTTCAACAACTCAACAGTACGACGACCACGGGCCAACTTAGCTTGCGTTGCCGCATCCAAGTCAGAACCGAATTGTGCGAATGACTCCAACTCCTTAAATGAAGCCAAATCCAAACGCAACGTTCCGGCAACCTTCTTCATGGCCTTAATTTGGGCGTCACCACCAACACGTGAAACAGAAGTTCCGGCATCGATGGCAGGACGTACGCCGGCGTAGAATTGGTCGGCATCCAAGAAGATTTGTCCGTCGGTGATTGAGATAACGTTCGTTGGGATGTACGCAGAAACGTCACCCGCTTGCGTTTCGATAACTGGCAAAGCAGTCATAGAACCGCCACCCAATTCGTCTGACAACTTAGCCGCACGTTCTAGCAAACGTGAGTGCAAGTAGAAGACGTCACCAGGGTAAGCTTCACGTCCAGGAGGACGACGAAGAATCAATGACAGCTCACGGTAAGCCGTAGCTTGCTTTGACAAATCATCGTACACAATCAAGACGTGCTTGCCGTTGTACATGAACTCTTCACCCATTGCTGCTCCGGCATAAGGTGCCAAGTACAACATTGGGGCTGGTTCTGAAGGACCAGCTGAGACAACAATCGTGTAATCCAAAGCACCCATTTGACGCAAAGTTTCAACTTGCGTACGCACAGTTGAGTCCTTTTGTCCAATAGCCACGTAGATAACGATCATGTCTTGATCCTTTTGGTTCAAGATCGTGTCGATGGCAACAGACGTCTTACCCGTCTTACGGTCACCGATGATCAACTCACGTTGTCCACGACCAATAGGAACCAAGGCGTCGACGGCCTTCAAACCAGTTTGCAATGGTTCGAAAACAGACTTACGCTCCATAACTCCTGGGGCCTTTACTTCAACTGGACGAGTGCTCGTCGAGTTAATTGGTCCCATTCCGTCGATTGGTTGACCCAATGCGTTAACAACACGTCCGATCAATCCCTCACCAACAGGCACTTCCATGATACGACCAGTGCGCTTAACAGTATCGCCTTCGCGAATCTCGTCGTACTTACCTAGGATAATGATACCAACATCATTAGACTCAAGGTTTTGTGCCATACCAAATACGCCGTTCTCAAACTCGACCAATTCACCGGCAAGAGCATTCTCCAAACCGGTTACACGGGCAATACCGTCACCAACATAAGTAACAGTACCCGTTTCTTGAACAGTCAATTCGTCTTGATAGTTGGCCAATTGGCTCTTGATGAGTGAACTGATTTCTTCAGCTTTGATGCTCATTTCAGCAGTTCCTCTTTCTTTAAAGTGTGTCTATTCATCACACACAACATCAATTTCTACTAGATTTTCAGATTACTAGCGGATGATACTCTGACGAATAGCAGCTAACTTAGTTGCTAATGACCCATCCAAAATCTGGTTGTTAGCTCGCACAACAACACCACCAAGTAAGTTTTCGTCAACAGATTGTGTCAACTTAACTTCCTTTGCATCAAAACGGTTTGCAAGTTGCGCCGTCATCCGGGCAGCTTGTTCGTCACTCAATGCAACGGCCGTCTTAACTTCTGCGTATACCACACCTTCAGCCTTGTTAACCAAAGCTTCGTATGCCGTAATAATCGCTGGTAGGTTGCTGAAACGGCGGTAATCATACGCCATTTGAAGCAAGTTAGTTACCACTTGGCTAGTCCCATCTGATAGCGTTGCTACCATTTGCTTCTTAGCCGACTCAGGCACACGCATTGATTCAATGGCCTTCGTCAATTCTGGGTTTTCCACCAATACTGTACGAACTTCAGCTAATTCAGCCAAATTCGCAGCATCCGTGTTCTGGTCATGGGTTAATTCGAACAAAGCAACGGCATATCGCTTAGCAATCGTTGCTTGATCCAATGCCATTACTTGTTACCTAACCCTTCGATGTAGGCGTCAATCAACGCCTTTTGATCATCTAACTTTAGTTCCTTTTGGATAATCTTTTGTGCGATTGATACTGACAATTCAGCAACATCATTCTTCACGCCAGCCATAGCCTCGGCACGCTCTTGCTCGATTTGAGCTGAAGCTTGATCCTTTGTGGCTTGGGCAGCTGCATGCGCGTCAGCAACGATTTGATCACGTTGCTTACCTGCTGCAGTCTTAGCGTCAGCGATGATGCCATTTGCGTCAGTACGTGCTGTTTGCAATTGAGCTGAACGCTCAGCTGCATCAGCTTCGGCTTGCTTGCGGGCCTCTTCAGCAGAGTCCAAATCGCGAGAAACCTTATCCGCACGGCTTTCCATCATCTTTACTACTGGACCCCAAGCGAAGTGCTTAATAAGAAGCATCAACACTAGGAAAGCCACTAGTACAAACAACATGTTACCCAAAGCCAACCCTTCGCTAGCACCTGCTAGAACAATTTGATTAATCATAATTAGTTGGCCTCCGCGTTACTATTACTTGCTCAACAACATGAAGGCAATGGCGATGGCGATGATAGGCACGGCCTCGACCAATCCAACACCGATGAACATGTTAGAACGCAACTTACCTTCCAATTCAGGTTGGCGAGCCATACCTGAGATCATGCTTGAAATAACAATACCGTTACCAATTCCGGCACCAATAGCGGCACCAGCAGCAGCAACACCAACACCAATGGTTGCAACGTCCATTTTTTTAATCCTCCGATTAGATAAAAAACAATTACTCTTCAATCTCAGTCTTTTCTGATACGTAAACCGTAGTCAACGTCACAAAGACATAAGCTTGAATACTTCCGACAAACAAAGAGAATGCTTGCCAAATCATCGTCAACAAGAATGCTGGAACGAATGATACGACACCGGCTGCATTTGCCAATTCCCAAAGAAGAGACAAGACCATTTCACCGGCAAAAATGTTACCGAACAAACGAAGTCCCAATGTTAAGAAACTTGTGAATTGCTCAATAATGTTAATTGGCAGCAATGCGCTAAATGGACTCAAGTAAACTGACTTGAAGTAGTTCTTAAATCCGAGCTTTTGAACACCCAAGAAATGGGACATTCCAATTGCAATCAATGCCAAGGTCATCGTTACCAACGGGTTAGCCGTTGGTGAACGCAAGTACGTTACGTCATTGAAGTTAACCACGAAGGCAACACCCAATTGGTTCGCAACGAAGATGAACATGAACATTGAGAATGCGAAGAACTTTAAATTAGTTCCAGTTCGATTTGGTAGCGATCCATCAACAATACCGTTGGTAAAATCGATAATCCATTCTAGGAAATTTTGCTTTGACTTACCAGCTGGCTTTAAAACCAACTTGCGAGACATCCAAAATACCAAGAAGAAAACAATTGCGAATGTCACAGTTGTTGAAATGATAATGCTCCAGTCGAACGTTAGCCCCGCAATGCTAAAGGTTGCGGTCTTCTCACCCACAGAAATCCACCTCTTTCCTTTCTAAATATAATTGAGCGGCGATGCGCAGAACACAGGACCGTTAAACTTTTACCCCCCTATATTACGCTTTTAGGAACGAAATTCAACGTTTTAGCATTCAACAAATTTGTCCCAAATGTGCAACCATTTAAGAAAAGGCCCATTTACCGCCGTTTTAATCATTCCAATTAGGAATGATTTGATATTAATATCCAGAATTGATATTTTCTGACTTGCCAAACCCGCGTCATTAAGCGTTTTTGTACCATTTTTACAAATAAAAAGCGACGTCGCTTTTACGCAACGTCGCCTATTCTTGAATATTTATTACTTTTCAGAAGCTGCCTTTTGTGGCAAAACCAAATTCAATACAATTCCCAAAACAGTCGCAATTGCTACGCCTGAAAATTGGATAATGTCATTACCATGACCAACTTGCAAGTAGGCATTTCCAATTCCGATAACCAAAACTGATGAGGCAATCATCAAATTGCGCTTCAAGTTGAAGTCGATCTTGTTTTCAACGATGATACGCAAACCAGAAGCTGCGATCACCCCGAACAGCAAGAATGAGACACCACCGGTAACAGCACCCGGAATTGATTGAATCAAAGCCGACAACTTACCCACGAATGAGAACAAAATGGCGAAGACGGCTGCACCAATCAAGACGTACACTGAGTGAACCTTGGTAATGGCCATAACACCGATATTTTCACCGTATGACGTCACTGACGGTCCACCGACCAAACCAGCGAAGATTGAGGCTGTACCATCACCAGCCAACGTCCGGTGCAAACCAGGGTTACGCATGAAGTCTCGGCCTGTCAAATCATCCAAGACCATCAAGTGACCCAAGTGTTCGGTAATTGTAACCAACGCTAGCGGTGCCATCACGATAATCGCACCCCAGTGCATCACAGGCTTGTAATCCACAAATGGCACATCAAAATCTGGCAAGGCAAACCATGCCGCGTGCGCAACTGGTGCCAAATCAACCAACCCAAACAAAATCGCGAAGATGTATCCACCCACGATACCCAGCAAAATGGGAATCAAGCCCAAGAAGCCCTTAAGGAACATGTTGAAGACGATTGTCAAAGCCAACGTGATCATCGCCACTGCAAAGACCCGAATATCATACTTGCCATTCAACAACGTTGCTGATTGTGCAGCAGATGATGACAATGACAGCCCGATGACCATGATAATTGGCCCCACCACAATCGGTGGCAACAACTTTTCAATCCAGTTCGTCCCGATGAACGCCACAATCGCAGCGACAATCAAGTAAACAATACCAACCGAGATAACGCCGGTTGCCACACCGGGGTAGCCAGTTGTTTTCATTAAGGCCACCATCGGAATAATAAATGCAAAACTTGATCCCATGTACGCTGGAATTTGACGCTTCGTAATCAAGATGTGTAGCAAAGTTCCCACACCTGAACTAAACAGCGCAATTCCGGGGTTCAAACCAACCAACAACGGTACCAACACCGTTGACCCAAACATTGAGAACATGTGTTGCAATGACAACCCAATCCATTGCAAGAAGCCCGGCCGTTCATTGACGTCTAGGACCACATCACGTTTCGTTTCCATAATAACACTCCTCTTTCATCGCCTTTAAAAACAAAAGCAGCCAAGATGACTCATCATCCCAGCTGCTAAATCTTGTAACGTGCGGTTGTGTTAGTCCTACTACCCCAATAGTACGTTAGTCGATCTTGTTAGTCTCGCTGGGCTAACTTAAAGACGTTCTTTATGTCTATTAGTATATAGTAGTTAAAACTCTTGGTAAACACTTCCGTTCGTGTTAAACGTTTTACTTAAAAATTGATCACTTCTGGGGCTTCAACGAATGACGCCAACAAAGCTGATGGGAAAGTCAACTCCAAAATGATTTCTTGTTCTGGCGTTGGGTGACCAGCCATGAAGCCCTTATTTTCTTCGAAATAGTGCTTCACATCAGCCCACGTCTTCTCAGAGCGTACCAGCGTTCCCTTGTTTGATGAAATTCGGCGACCGCCCTCACCCATCATGGTATTAAACGCAACCTTACTGTTTGCATCCAATTCAGCAACCTTGGCAGAAGCTGGGTCAGTTACCAAGTACCACTTATTAGGCGCTTCAGTTGATTGTGCAAAGCCCATGATGCGAGTTGATGGTTGGTTATCAACCGCCGTTGCCATCACCAACAATTGACCAGCCGCAGCCACGTATTCGTTAAAGTTTGCCATATGTGCAATTTCTCACTTTCTTTTCGTTACCTACATTCTAACAGAAAGAAAGTTGACTTGCTGGTTTAAATTGACTTTAATTCTCGCAAAGCATCCGGAATTGCAACATCCCCATCGTGCATCGTAATGACCCGACGGTACGTGTTCTCAGCCTGCAACAGTGCTGCCAAAACAGCCGCAACGTTCGGAATAGCATTCTTACCCGGCTCAGTTGGGTCAAGCGCAACTAAGCCTGTTGCCGGCTCTTCAACCAATGAACCCGGTTGTAAGATGGTGTAATCCAACTTGGTATTATCCATCAACCATCGATCAGCAAAGAACTTGGCAATGTTGTAGTCACGCAATCCTTCACCCCATTCAGCTGGTGACGTTGCGTTCCACGATGACAACATGATAAAGCGCTTAATACCCAAGGCTTCGGCAGCGTTTTCCAACTTAACTGCTCCAAAGGCGTCAATTTGCAATAAATTCTTACCGCGTGAACCAGCTACGAAATAGATAGCATCCACTGCCAACGGACGCAACTCACCAATTAGCGTGGCTTCATCAGCCAACAAGTCAATGTTCTTAACCGTTACACCGGCACCAAAATCTTGGTCAGTATGACGTGTCCCTGCCACAACTTCACGGCCATCCGCGACCAATTGCTTCACTAGTTCCTCACCAACACGACCGCTTGCACCAACAACTAATACTTTCATGTGTATCTCCTTTTCATCACTGACAATATCTTTCATCTTACCCCACCATAACAAAAATAGAGGCTGAATGATATTAATCACTCTGCCTCTACTATTAAATTTACAATTAGTGAGTACCGAACAAACGGTCACCGGCATCACCCAAACCTGGGACAATGTAACCGTGCTCGTTCAAACCTTCGTCCAAACCAGCCGTGTACACGTCAACGTCAGGGTGGGCCTTTTGTACTGTCTCAACACCGATTGGGGCTGAAACCAACGTAATCAACTTAATCTTCGTAGCGCCACGCTTCTTCAACGCATCAATCGCCATAACCGCTGAACCACCAGTGGCCAACATTGGATCAACAACCAACACTTCACGTTGGTCAATATCCTCTGGCAACTTAACGAAGTATTCAACTGGCTCCAATGACTCTTCATCACGGTACATACCAATGTGACCGATACGAGCGGCTGGGATCAACTTCATAATACCGTCGACCATGCCCAAACCGGCACGCAAAATTGGCACAATAGCCAACTTCTTACCAGCCAACGTCTTTTGCGTCGTCTTGGCAACTGGTGTTTCAACAACAACATCTTCAACTGGCAAATCACGCGTTACTTCGTACGCCATCAATGATGCAATTTCATCAACAATTTCGCGGAACTCCTTCGTTCCAACGTTCTTATCACGAATAATCGTTAGCTTGTGTTGAATCAATGGGTGATCAAAAACAGTAAGCTTGCTCATGTCATTTACTCCAATTCATTTTCTTCTATTATACAGGTTATGTTATTCCGCGTGCTCAATTCCGCTCAATGGGAATTGATCCGTCAATGCAACAACTTCCGCTGCAATCAAATCAAGGACTTCTTGGTTATCGTGGTTCTCAAAGGCACGCAAAATCATGTGCGCCACTTGACGCGCCTCGTGCTCCTTGAAGCCGCGGGTCGTAATTGCTGGCGTTCCGATGCGAATACCTGACGTAATGAACGGACTACGTGGCTCGTTTGGAATGGCTTCCTTATTAGTCGTGATGTGAATACTATCCAATAAGTTTTGCGCTTCCTTACCTGTCAAACCAGTTGCAGTCAAATCCAAGTTAAAGAGGTGGTTATCTGTGCCACCAGAAACAACACGGACCAAATCAGATTGCTCGAAGACTTCTGCCATTGCCTTAGCGTTGGCCACGATTTGTTGACCATACGCCTTGAAACTAGGTTGCATATCCTCATAGAACGCAGCCGCCTTACCCGCAATCACGTGTTCCAATGGACCACCTTGCGTGCCTGGGAAGACTGCTGAATTCAACTTCTTGCCTAGTTCAGCCTTGGCCAAAATCATACCACCGCGTGGGCCACGCAACGTCTTGTGCGTCGTCGTTGTCACAACATCTGCAATGCCAACTGGTGATGGATGAACGCCGGCTGCAATTAAGCCGGCGATGTGGGCCATATCAACCATCAAATAAGCACCAACTGAATCGGCGATTTGACGGAAACGGTCAAAGTCAATGAATCGTGAATATGCTGACGCACCCGTCACAATCAACTTCGGTTGGAATTCATCAGCCAACGCTTGCACTTGATCGTAATCAATCAACTCGTTCTCATCCAATCCATATGAGTGGAATTGGTAAGTCTTACCTGAGAAGTTAACTGATGAGCCATGTGTCAAGTGACCACCAGCGTTTAGGTCCATCCCCAACACGTGGTCACCGTGCTCAAGCAAAGCCGCATAAACAGCGGCATTTGCTTGCGACCCTGAATGCGGTTGCACATTGGCGTATTCGGCACCAAACAATTCCTTTGCCCGGTCAATCGCCAATTGTTCAACTTGGTCAATGTATTCTGTACCACCGTAGTAACGCTTACCTGGGTAACCTTCAGCGTACTTATTTGTCAAAACACTACCTTGTGCCGCACGGACACCTGCTGATGCAATATTCTCAGATGCAATCAATTCAATGTTGTGTTCTTGACGATCGCTTTCACGATCAATCGCTGCCCACAACTCTGGATCAAATTCACGATAATTTGTCATTCGCAATGACCTCCTATATATCCCCAATAACTATTACAGCCCCAAAGTTAATCCGCCAACAGTTCAGTTACCCAGTGACCACCTGACGACTTGCCAAGACGGTTATTATAAGCACTATTTTCTGGCGTATTTGGCATTGCAGCTACCAAAACCGTTAACACATCCTTACGATCATCGAAATGACGCAAGCCGGCAAACAATTTTGCTGCTGCGGTATCTCCATTATCCCCGAGCGACCAGACAAAGTCCATGCCGGCTAACTGGTGTTGCACAATTAAATCGTTCGTCAACATCAACCCAACTGGTTCCAATTGGCTTTGTGCCCAAATAATGGCCTGCGTCCAATCTTCAGGCGCCACCATATAGACATCCTTGTCGGGTGCGTAATGGCGGTACTTCATGCCCGGTGCTTTTGGCGCTTCATCTGCATCAACGTGCTTAATTTCAGAGTCCACTGGCACGCCCAAAACCGCTTCGATTTGGGCTGGCGTAATCTTACCAGGGCGTAACACAGCTGGCGTATCTGTCGACAAATCAATCACCGTCGACTCCACGCCAATCTTAGTTGCACCATCATCCAAGATGCCTGAAATCTTACCATGTAAATCATGATAAACGTGTTGGGCAGTGGTTGGTGATGGCTTCCCTGATGTGTTTGCAGATGGCCCAACCATTGGCGCATCTGCTTCACGAATCAAGGCCCGTGTCACGTCGTTGTCTGGCATCCGGGCGGCAACAGTATCCAAGCCCCCCGTTACCGTCGTCGACACCGTACCAGGCTTGACTGGCAAAATCATCGTCAATGGGCCTGGCCAAAAGGCGTCCATTAACTTTTCTGCCCACGCATTAACCACCGCAAAGCGATCAACTTGTGCCTTGTCAGCGACGTGGACAATCAACGGATTATCCGATGGTCGGCCCTTCGCTGCATATACCTTACTAACTGCTTTTTCATTAAAGGCGTCGGCACCTAAGCCGTACACCGTTTCAGTCGGGAACGCTACCAGTGATCCGCGCTTAATCGCACGAACGGCTGCTGGCAATTCATCGGCCGACCAAATTTTTGTCTCTGCCATACTCTTTATGCCTCCCGCGACACTTTAATCATCCGATCATGTCCACTCATATCTTGACGCAACGCCACTGATACACCTGGCAACTCGCCAAAGACCGCTAACAAAGCGGGCCCTTGTTGATAGCCAATTTCAAAGTACGCTGTTCCGTTGGGTGCCAAGTAGGTGAGCAATTGGGCTGCCATTTGCTTGTACAGGGCTAACCCCTCATCATCAGCAAACAAAGCCAAATCTGGTTCGTACATGATGACTGACTCATCCATCACATCACGTTCCGCCTCACTAATATAAGGCGGGTTCGAAATAATGATGTCGTATTGCCCAGTCGCTTGGCTAAACAAGTCGCTTTCAATGAAATTAACCTGCTTGGCAAATTGGTCAGCGTTGGTTTGCGCTACTACTAACGCATCTGCTGAAATATCCGCCCCAGTCACATCCCAGGTTGGTCGTTCAGCCCCAATCGTCACCGCAATCGCCCCCGAACCAGTCCCGATGTCGAGTACGCGTTGCACCGGCCCAGTTACTTTATGATCGTTTAATACCCATTCAACTAATTCCTCAGTCTCCTGGCGTGGAATCAAAACACGTCGATCAACGTTGAACTCGCGGCCATAGAACGCAGCGTGACCCAGCGCGTATTGCACTGGTTGACCACCCTTGATTGCCCGGACGGCAACCATGAAACGTAACCGCTTCTCGTCCTCTAAGACCGTATTCAAGTTATTCGCCAATTGCGCATAGTTCCAATCCATCATCCCTGTTAGCAGATAATCGATTTGTGCAAGTCGCTCTTCTTGGTCGTGAATGTATGGCTCAAGTTGCCAATCACCCCAATCGCGAACTGCTTGAATTGTCCATTGTTCATCAAACATGTTATCTATCCTTGCTTCAATTCTTCCAACTTAGCCGTTTGATCAGCGATAATCAACGCATCAATCACGTCTTCCAATTCACCGTTCATAATGCGATCCAACTTGTTCAATGACAAACCGATACGGTGGTCCGTCACACGGTTTTGTGGGTAGTTATACGTTCGGATACGTTCTGAACGATCACCCGTACCAACCGCCGTCTTACGTTGCTCGGCGTATTCAGCTTCGTTTTGTGAGGCGTAGTAGTCGTAGACACGCGCCTTCAAAATTTCCAACGCCTTCGCACGGTTTTGTTGTTGTGAACGCTGGTCTTGCATGGCTACCACGATACCAGAAGGCAAGTGGGTCATACGCACGGCTGATGACGTCTTGTTAACGTGCTGTCCACCAGCACCAGATGAACGGTACACATCGACACGCAAATCCTTGTCTTCAATTTCGATATCAACGTCTTCGTATTCTGGCATCACCCCAACAGTAGCCGTTGACGTGTGCACACGACCAGCTGATTCTGTTTCAGGGACACGTTGCACACGGTGCGCACCGTTCTCAAACTTCAACTTTGAGTAAACGTTGTTACCCGTAATCATCAAAACGATTTCCTTGTAACCACCGATTTCAGTCTTGTTTTCATCGATAATTTCAACGTTCCAACCTTGCTTTTCAGCGTAGCGTTGGTACATGTCGTACAAGTCAGCCGCAAACAAAGCCCCTTCATCACCACCGGCAGCCCCGTGGATTTCCATGATGATGTTCTTATCATCGTTTGGATCCTTTGGCAAAAGCAAAATCTTGATTTGCTCTTCAAGGGTTTCCTTTTCTGCCTTTAGTTCCTTCAACTCATCCTTGGCCATTTCTTCCAATTCAGCGTCGCCCAAACCTTCGTTCAACATCTCTTCGTTGCCTTCGATACCGTCAACAACGTCCTTGTAGCGCTTAAACGTCTCAACCGTTTCACGCAAGCTACCTTCTTCCTTAGAAAGTGCCATGAAACGTTGCGTATCTGAAATGACATCAGGGTCAGAAATCATTTCGCTGATTTCGTCGTAACGGTCAACAACCGCTTGGACCTTCTCAAAAATCTCATCCATGTGATTTACAATTCCTCTTCTTTAAGTATGTATTAGTGCTTAACAACACGACGGGCAATCGCTGCCATGTCTGGGTGGTTATAGTGATAACGGCAAACTGGCATATAGGCTTCATCCCCACCAATTTGCACTTGTGCGCCTTCATAAACAGGCCGACCGTCAGAAATGCGTAAGTTCATCGTCGCCTTACGACCGCAGAATGAACAAAGCGTCTTCATTTCCTCGATTTTATCCGCATAAATCAGCAAAGCTTCTGACCCGGGGAACAAGTTATTAAACGCGTCATTCTTCAACCCGAAGGCCAAGACCGGAATATGTAACTCATCCACTACCCGTGTCAGTTGTAACACCTGGGCTTTGGTCATGAATTGGGCTTCGTCGATTAAGACTGCTGCAACCTCATCTTGACCATGAATCAATGCGAACAGATCGTCCTGCTCAGTAATCGCTGTGGCTGAGCGCTGCATCCCAATTCGCGATGCAATTTCGCCAACCCCTGAACGATTGTCTAGCGCACTCGTCAATAAAAGCACATGGCGTTGTTGTGTTTCATAGTTGTGTGCGACTTTTAAAATTTCGATACTCTTACCGCTTGCCATCGCGCCGTAACGATAAAACAGTTGCGCCATATGCGACCACCTTTCCGTTTGCCAAACCATTTTTTGCAGTTTGACACTCGTATACCAGTATAACGAAATTTCACTTATAAAAAAAGAAGAGAACTCGCAACAGTTCCCTTCTTGCCATTTAATTCGCTAGATTCTTGTAATTCAAAATCTTCTTATACATCGTCTTGTACTCAGCGTTCGTCATCGTGGCCTTGTATGGTGGGATGTAGAAAATCTTGGCATGCTTGTCGAGGTAGTCCATTGGGTTCGTCTTAGCAGAAGCCATAGCCTTCTTCCACGTATCACGGGAGATACCTTGCTTATCAGCTTGCCAATCAAGAATAAATGATGCCAATGCACCGACGTTATACGTTTCAGCGTATGCACCACTGTCTAGGTAAGCCAAACGGTTTTGCTTAAACAATGTCCGCACCGCTTGATCGTTTTGCTTCATCGTCTTCACCTTGTCTGGATAGCCAGCAAATAGTGAGGAACGAATCTCATAGTAGTACGCCGTTCCTTCCATCCGATCGTCCTCAAAGGTTGCCTTGTAGTCCTTGGCGTAGTTTTCCTTGTAATAACGGTACGTTGCCAACGCTTGCGCCAATGACTTTTCAGACTTATTCGTGTAAGCCGCCATCAATTGTTCTTGTAATTGCAATCGAATACGGCGCGCATCCGTGTGCTTCAAATACTCGTTTTGCTCTGGATTGTCGTGCTTCTTTGGTGACGCCCAACCCTCTTGTTCCGTACCGTGGAACATTTCGTGCGCATACGTGATGAACAAATCGTATGTTCCCAAATGTGGGTAGCGCACTAGTCGCTTCGTATTCGTTAGTTCATCTTTATTAACGGCCATAAACGCACCACTCTTATGATGTGCTGCGAATGCTAAAAACCACCCCTCATACGGTTCTGGCTGAACCCCATAAGACAACGCCTGCTTCTCCGTCAAATCTGACACCTTACCCGTTGGTGTCACCATCCAAAACGTCTTATTGTCGATGTCGTTAATCATGGCATATTGGTTAACATCCTTATTATCCGGCCAAAGCTTCGGTGCAATTTTATGGTAAACCTTCACCTGATTCGCAAATGTCTTGTGGACATATGTCGAGACATCTTGATCTGCCCGAGCTTTCGTAATGCCAAATTCACTTGCATGTGTTGTCGTGCCCAACAGCAACAAGCTGATACCGATGACACCAGCACCCAAACCAACCCGTGCCACTAGTTGTTTCATACCCATTTCGTAAACCCCACTATTTTCAAGTTTGCTTTATTGCATTTAGTTTACAAAAAATGAGTGGCGCTGTCACAAGATAAGGTTTAAAAAACACCCGTTGACCTTAATCAACGGGTGTTTCGATTATCATTAGAATGCTTCTGGCTTGATGTCGGCCATCTTTTCAGCCCAGTTGACTTCTGGGTACTTGCGTTCCAAAGCCGTTTGCAACACGTGCAAGGCCAAGTTTCCGTTACGCGTAAAGATAGGTCCGTGGAAGTACGTGCCATAAACATTACGGTACACAAGTCCTTCACCGCCATCTTCACCGTTGTTTCCCTTACCTTGCAAGACCTTACCCAATGGGCGCTCGCCTTCACCCAAGAATGTACGTCCTTGGTGGTTTTCGAAACCGCGGTACTCGTTGCCGTTAACTTCGTCCTTAATCAAGACATTACCAATGAAACGGCTGTGTTGTTGGTTCAACGTGTAGTGGTCCATGACGGAAATCCCCTCAACACGCGTCCCATCAGCCATCAAGAAGTAGTGACCCAACAATTGGAACCCACCGCAAACGCCCAACAATGGGCCATCTGATTCGATGTAGCGCTTAATGGCATCTGCCTTAAACTTCAAATCTTCTGCAACGATTTGCTCTTCGTAGTCTTGTCCACCACCGAACAGCACAAAATCGTACTTCTTATCATCGAACTCATCGCCCAATGAAATCAACTCTACGTCGACATCGACACCGATTTGTGATGCATAGAAACGCATCGCCACGATGTTACCGTAGTCACCGTAAGTGTTCATCAAATCACCGTACAAGTGTGCGGTGTGCAAAACGTACTCTGCTGCCATGATTTTATTCTCCCATACCAGTCTTGATAAAGCCTTGTTGTGCCAATTGGGCACGTAGTTGTAGCATTGCCGTATAAGTTGCGGCAATGTACACGCGCTTCGTTGGCATCTCGTCGATTGCCTTTACAATTTGCTTGAGATCTTGGTAAACCGGGTGTTCACCGTATCCAGCCATCTTCACACGGACATACAAGTCCTTGTAACGCTCACCACCAGTTGCAATGGCTTGCATGCCTGAATCCTTTAGTGATTCAAAGTCAGTATCCCAAATCCAACTCGTATCGATACCATCCGCATAATTCGCATTCAACAATGCAATCAATGAGAATGGTTGGTCATCTGTCTTCATCATATCGATGACTTGGTTTGCCCCAACTGGGTTCTTAATCAAGACAATCGTGACTTCCTTACCGTTGACGTTAACGGCTTCTTGACGACCAAAGATTTGCGCATTTGATTCAAAAGCGTGGTGAATTTGTTGTGTGGTAACACCTAAGAAACGTCCAACTGTGTAAGCAGCCAGTGCGTTATAGATGTTGTACATCCCACCGATTTCAATTTGATACGTCTCGCCATCAATATCGAAGTTTGAATAACGAGGTGTCATCTCATTAATCTTCGTTACGGCATAATCCAACTCAGGACGCTTGAAATCGTCTGAAACTGAGAAGTAATCACCTTGATTACCGAACGTCATAAAGTGATAGTGCAACACCGTGTCATCAGTTGGTGATAGCACACCGTCCGTGTTGTGAGGAGCCTTCATATCGCCATCCGCTGGCAAGTGGTTAAACCCGTAATAAACCTTTGGATTTGGCAAATCGCCACGCATGAAGATTGGTGAATCAGCGTTCGCAATCACCGTTGCCTCAGGGAACAAACGAATGCCCTTCAAAATCTTATCGTAGGTTGTGTAAATCTCACCAAAACGATCCAATTGATCACGGAAGATATTCGTCAATACAAAGGCCATTGGCTTCAATTGACGCGCAACTTCTTCCACGTTCGCTTCATCAACTTCCAAAAGCGCAATTGGGCGGTGTGACTTACCGGTTACTTTCGCTGTCAACATCGTTCCCGTGATACCTTGCATCATATTCGAACCAGATGGGTTTGTAATCACATCAGGGAATTGTTCGCGCAAGACACGCGTGGTCAATGTTGTTGTCAACGTCTTACCATTCGTACCTGTAATCAAAATAACGTCATACTTCTCAGCCAACGTTGTCATGACTTCAGGGTCAATCTTCGTTGCCAACTTACCTGGCAATGATGTACCACCACGACGCAAAATATCATGCAGTACCACGTATGAACTTTTACCAACAAAAGTTGCCAATGCACTCTTCAAGCTCATGTCGTCCTCCTACTACATCGTCACCGATGTTTATCTGTCAAAATAACTAATCTATAGTGTACCATTTTCGCGCATAAAAAGTCAGGCCGATAGGAATATAAAATAAAAGCACGCGCAAATAATTTGCACATGCTTTTGCTAACAATTCACTTACATTGACTTTGGTCCCGGCGTCGATGTAATCAACGTCGCCTCACCTTGTAGCGTCCACGCTTCAACATCGTTTGGCAAGATAAAGCTTTGGCCCTTGTGCAATGGATAGGTCACACCAAAGACGGTTAAGTCTAATGTCCCGTCAATCACAGTTGCCAGCAAATATGGTGCGCGTGCATCTAAGGTCGCACGTCCGTCAACATCCCACTTATAGACATTGAAGTAAGGTGCTTCAACCAGCGTTGTCACCGTGACACCACCGTACGTAGCCGTCGACGTTTGTGGTTGTTCCGGTACAAACGGTACCGTCGTCACATTCTTCGCATCGGCCAAATGTAGTTCACGCAATTCACCTGTTTTCGCATCAACCCGGTCAAAATCGTAAACCCGATACGTCACATCAGATGATTGCTGCGTTTCCAGCGCGAGAACCCCGGCACCTAATGCATGCAGCGTCCCGGCTGGTACGTAGAAAAAGTCGCCAGCCTTGACAGGCACCTTTCGGAGTAACTTATCCCAGTCACCGGCATCGACCGCCGCATCAAATTCTGCCTTGGTTTGGGCCGTGTGCCCGTAATAAATTTCAGCGCCCGGTTCAGCAGCCACGATATACCACGATTCCGTTTTACCAAGTTCACCGGCGTGTTCACCAGCATACGCGTCATCAGGGTGCACTTGCACTGATAAATCCTGGTGCGCATCTAGCAATTTAACCAGCAGTGGAAATGGTCGGTTCGTGTCTGTGTTACCAAACAACTGTGGCTCTTCTTGCCACAACTCAGCAATTGACTTACCCGCATAACGGCCATCCTCACAGAACACCGTGCCATTCTTGTGACCCGAAATCAGCCACGCTTCACCCGTCGTTTCCGATGGGATATCAAAGCCAAACACATCACGTAACGCCGTGCCACCCCACATCTTTTCGTGCAAGGCTGCCGTCAAAATCAATGGTTCTGTCATTATTCAATTCCCCCAAAGTACATGTCGCTAATTAATCAAGATGCAAATAAATACTTGAAATCCAACCGTGTTGCACCACGTGGTACCACAAGATACCAGATGGATCATCAACCCGTTCTGAAATTTCAATCCGTGAACCGTGGACAACCCGTCCAATTTCACGTCCGTATGGTTGTGCATATACGGCCACGTCCCCACCTGGCACATAATCCACAGTCCCGCGGGCCACAAATGGCTTTGGGGCCCACGTCGTTGGTCGATTCCATTCAGAAATTGGCTTTGCTGAACGGCCATCATTATCCGTTAACTTCATTGTTTGCATGTTGTAAGGTACCCAGCGTGAATCTGATAGTTGATACCAGAACTTCCCCTCACGCGTTGCAACTCGTTGGGCAACCTTCACGTATGAATCCGCCCAAAGCTTTTGGCCAGTCGGTTCAGCAATCTCAATCGCTGCAACCGGTTGGACATCCGCTAACAAATGCAAATACTTATCAGTTAATTGCTCAGTTTCCGCAATGTCATCGCGACGGTAATAGAACGTTGCGGTGTGCATCGTAGTTTCATCGAAAGTCCCTTTTAACGTCCCCTCTGATGAAACAAAGCGATACCCTGGCAATGTTTGTGGATCAACTGAAAAGCTGTCACCCACGGTACCTTCAATCAATCTTGCATGCGTTAACGCCGTCTTTGTATCAACATCCTTGGCGTATACCCAAACTGGCATACCCTTTAGTTGAAAGTCAGCCATACTCGCTGCCTCCTAGTCGTAGTTTCTTACGTCTATTCTACCAAATTAACCTTAAGTAAGCCCGCGTTGATTACCTGCACTTAACCTTTTGTTTAGTTTAACGTCTTAATGACCCGCGCTGGTTTACCGGCAACCATGACATTACTTGGTACATCCTTGGTCACAACCGCACCGGCACCAACCACTACGTTATCTCCAATCGTAACACCTGGTAGCACGATAACGGAACCACCAAACCAGCAATCATCCCCAATCGTGATTGGCGAATCATATTGCCAACCCTCACGCCGCAACTCCTTATCATATGGATGGTGATTCGGCGTGTAAAGCTGGCAGTTCGGCCCGATAAAACAGTGCGCACCAATCGTTACGCGCCCAGCACTCAAAATTTGCAGACCGGCGTTAATAAAGGTGGCGTCGCCGATGGTTAGACGTTGGGGATGCTCAATTGACGTGATTGGAAAATACACATCAGCATCTGCTGCCATATTTGGTAAGAACTCTTGCAACAAACGCGTCGCTTCAGCCAAATCCGTCTTCGCGACATCGTTAATGCGTTGCACCGTTTGGGCACTTTGCTTGACGATGGCTTGTACCTTAGGCTCCTTCGCGTATTGGTACCACTCCCCTTGGTCAACCTTGTCAAAAATATCCACATCGGCTAAACGCGCGATTTCTGCTGGTGTTAAGTCTTTCATAATCCGATTCCCCTCGTTATTCAGTAACTCTATTATACGTCAAATTTGTACGGACAAATGTGAATTAATTTAAATGAGAACAATTTTAATCAAAGTAGTTGACTTCTCATTTTCCTTACTGTATATTAATGTCATGCCTTAGCGAAGGACATAATTGCTTTGTAGTTCAGCGGTAGAATAGCTCACTGTTAATGAGAAGGTCGCTGGTTCGATCCCAGCCAGAGCAGTTGCCATCACGGCGAATTGAATACACTAATTGCTCTGTAGTTCAGCGGTAGAATAACTCACTGTTAATGAGGAGGTCGCTGGTTCGATCCCAGCCAGAGCAGTTGCCATTGCGGCAAAATGCATATCTAATTGCTTTGTAGTTCAGCGGTAGAATAACTCACTGTTAATGAGGAGGTCGCTGGTTCGATCCCAGCCAGAGCAGTTACCGGACCCCGTTTCTTAATTGAAACGGGGTCTTTTTCATTCACTTTTTTATCACATAAAGAAAAGCGCAACTGCATCACTGCAATTACGCTAATCAATTAATCATTAAACTTACGCTTCAACGTCAATGCACCTGCTGCACCAACCAGAATCAAACCAACAATCACAAAGCCCATAATGCCCGTTCCACCCGTAACTGGGAAGATTGATTGCAGCGGTTCTTGCTTCTTGTTTTCAACCGTGAACGTCGTCGTAAAGATGTTCTTGTTTTGGTCTGGCTTAATCCATTCCGTCACTGCCCCATCCTTATCAGTCTTCACAAACAATACCTTTTCGTTCGCCAAGGCCGCCGGCACTGTTACACCAGTTTGCGTTGTGAAATCTGCTTGCTTCAAAACCTTGAAGTAAACATCTTCCGCGCGTTCGTAACCAGTTGGCACCGTCGACTCATTCAATGTGTACAACTTGTTGAACTCAAGCGTTTGACCAGTTGGCATCGTGTGCATACCAGTCGTATCATCCTTGTTCATACCAGTCTTTTGAGTCACATCCGTGAAGTATTGGAAGACCGCACCAGCCAATGGCTTGTTGTCTTGATCAACCTTCTTCACTTGGAAGACCGCCTTGATATCCAATTGGTTAGGCACGTTAGCTGTGACGCTACCGTCCTTCACATCAACATTCGTCAAAACGGCTGGATTTGTCGTTTCCTTAAATGTCGATGTGTAAGCATCCCCTGTACCATCCGCATTAGCCGTCAACTTCGCGCCAACATTGAACGTAACGTCCGTTGCCTTCACATAGCCATCTGGCGCCGTTTCGATCAATTGGTATTGACCAACCGGCAAGTTGTTCCACGTCCAGCTTGTCTCAGTCGTTGATGATGCAGCAATCGTCGTTGCCGTCGTCAACGTCTTGTAAGCTGAAATTTCAGCTGATGCAAAACTTGCAGCCGTCCAAGCTGAAGGCTCACCGACCTTCTTTAGCTCAAACTTGGCACCTGCCAAAGCAGCCCCGGCCTCGTCAACCTTGTTGATAGTAACGTTAGTCGTTGACAATGGATGTAGCTTAACCGTTACGGTGTTTGTCGTACTCTTGTACTCTGAAGCATCACTGTGCTCAGTCTTCGTGTAAACGTCAGCCGTATTATGCTTTGTCCACTCAGCAAAACCTTGCGCTACTTGCGAGTCAGTCTTTACGTCCAAACGAAGTGCGAACATATCAGAATTAAAGTCAATCGCTTGAATTCCCGCATCCGTCAATGTTGCAACGACCTTCTGACCAGCAATCGTTACCGTGTAGTCAGCTCCAAGCTTCAGTTGCTTACCCTCGGTATCATACAGCTTTACCGAATTTTGACCATCACGCAACGAAATACCATCAGGCAAGGTATCCTCGAACCGAATACCGAATGGCCGAATCAAAGAATCCGTTCCCAAATCGTAGGTTGGTTGCGTTACCCAGTATGCAAAATTAAACTTTCCGTCATCAGTAGATGTGATTGCCAAGTTCTTCTCGTGCATATTACCTGACTTTCCAGCCTTAGCATCACTAACCGCTGTTGTATATGTTGTATCATCCGTTGTCACTAACTTATGCGTTTGCGTTAGCTCTAGCGGATGCATCACGGCAGCTGAAATTGTCTGCCATGTATTACCGTCTCCCGTACGTAACGTAAAGTTGTACGCATCCCCACTAACTGGGAATTGCAACGCCGCCATTTGGAAGTTTGTACCACCTAGAGAATCTTCAAAATTACTCTCATAACCCTCAATATCCAAGTAGCTCTTGTACGATGTACCATTGACATCCGTCAAGTCATAAACACCGTGCACCGTTGAATACCAGATTCCCGCGGCATCCTTTTGCATAAAGGTATCATCAGAGTCGGTAGTTGGATCATCATACGGTTGTGCCGCCAACGTTCCTGCACCACCAAAAACAGTTTCAGCATACTTTGAATTATTAATGCCCGTTGATAGTTGATCCCATGAGAAATCAGCACCAACAGATGAGCTAGAATTTGCTGAACGCCCAAAGTTATTCAGTGAGGAGAACGTCACGTGACCATCCCCTTCATCAACATCAATTCGCTCAGCAAACTTACCATCAACCAACGTGTAGAACTGCAACTTAATATCTAACGACTCAATACCGTGATACATAACACCTGAGTACAGGTTATTCGGTACATCGATGAAATGCATATTACCTAGTTGCAAGTGGTCACCTGAAGCTGGCGTCACATTTGAGATTGTCATCGTTGCACCAATTGGATGGTGTTCCTTAGTGACTGAATCAACGTAACTACCCACGTGGTCATAAACAACCGTGAACTTGGCATTCGTCATTGCATCGCCGTCCTCAAATGAGATGGTATACGCTGACTGATTATCGCCACCCGTTTGCTCATATTGGTTGTGGTAGGTTGACCGCACATACTGCAGGCGAGTCGCATCGTTCTCATTTTCAGAACCACCAATATTGCCAGTTGCCGTCACATCTTTCTTTTGATAAATCGTAACTGGCGCCTTGTGATCGGCATCCGCCGTCGTATATACTGGTGCATTCATTGAACTCCACAATTGGAAATTATTGAAGTCAGTCTTGTTATCTGAATCTGGTGTCGTTCGAACACCACGCTCAATCAAGAAACCATCAACAATCCCCTGCTTTGTGTCAGGCAACTTCGCATAGACATCTGCAGGATCGTCAGAGCCTGGCGCTGGCAACGTCGTTTCCGGCTCATCAGGTTTTGTTTCACCCTCATCTTCACCAGTCGCAGCATCTCCCTCGTAACCAAACAAGTTCGCCTCAACCATCATCTTGGCATCATCTGGCAACAGGTTTGTCTCCGCCAACTTTGGCGCCTTAATCTTAGCACCCTGTTGCGCAGTACGCGTCAACGCTAAACCAACCGGCACCGAAACGGCACGCTTTTCATCCGTTGTTGACTTAGCCGTCAAAATCAACGAATGACCAGAACCACCATTGTAGTACAACTCGAAGCCACCCAGTTCACCAGTTTTAGCATCCCAAGACTGGCCATTAACTTTAAAGTCAGTCAATCCTTGCTTGGCTGCCGCCTCCTTATCGATTAAGAACGTCACCTCATCCTTATTTGGATAATTAGCATCCTTATCGATAAACTGGAACTTCCAAGAAACTTCGCGACCGTTCTCCCATTTCCAGTCGTTACCATCCCCAGCAGTAACGGTCAGTCGATCAGATTTATACAGCGTTTTTTCCGCCGCATAGACTGTCTTGGCTAACAAGCCCATGTTGGTCACATAAGGAACAACCAGTGCAATCAAACCGACAACCGCCCACCAGAAACGCAACCGCTTGTTGGGCAGAATACCCCGGTGTGTTTCCATAAACATCACTCCTTTTCATGCTATTTTCTGTTTCCAGCGTAATGGACCGAATATCCACTACTGCACTCTCATAGAATAGCGAAGCAATGTAGTTATCTTTTGCCGGGGTCTTAACGAAACTTTGAAGTCTTTTGAAGAATTATCCGCACCCTTCAAACCCCTTGACGATTTTGTGCATTTTCAAACAATCTTCATAAATCAAACTAATTTTCAGCAAATCCCACAACGAAAACCGTCATATTTACAATTCATAATAAGTATTTGTAAGAGGGTTGAACGTAACTTACATGGGGAAAATACATATATAGGCCGGTAGCTATCAAATCGATAGTCACCGGCCTATTTTTTATACAATGAGATTAAATCATCTCATTTTTCGAAAATTCGCTATTTTGAGATTAAATCATCCCATTTCACCAAAAAAGTCGCACCGCATAATTGCAGTACGACTTAATCATTAACTATTCAAATACCATTTGGTTTGTATACAACTCAGCGTAGAAGCCGCCTTGTGCCAACAACTCTGCGTGGCTACCTTGCTCAATGACGTTACCGTCACGCAAGACCACAATCTTATCCGCATTCAAAATCGTCTTCAAACGGTGCGCGATCACGAAACTCGTCCGACCGGCAATCACGTTATCCATCGCCTTTTGAATCTTAGCTTCTGTCACCGTATCAACGTTTGACGTCGCCTCATCCAAAATCAACAAGTCAGGCGCCGTCAAAATCGTCCGTGCGATTGACAACAATTGCTTCTGACCAGTTGAGAAGACTGAATTTTCATCAGACACTTCAGTATCGTAACCCTTTTCCAACGTCATAATAAAGTCGTGAATATTGGCTTGCTTAGCCGCATCAATCACTTCATCATCAGTTGCATCAGGCTTACCAAACGTGATGTTGTCACGAATCGTACCGGTGAACAAAACAGAATCTTGCAACACAATCCCGACGTTATCACGCAACGATTGTAGATCCATGTCACGAACGTCGATGCCGTCAAACTTAACCGCACCACCCGTTACGTCATAGAAACGGTTCAACAAATTCATGACAGTCGTCTTACCAGAACCGGTTGGTCCAACCAAGGCCACCATTTGCCCCTTATCAACTTCGATGTTGATACCATGCAAAATTTCACGATCTTCGTTATACCCAAAGTGCACATCGTCCAACACAATCTTATCTTGGACACCGTTAAACTTCACCCCATTAGCTGGGTTAATTTCATCATCTTGCTCGAAGACTTCGTTCAAACGGTGCGCACCCGTCATCGCCAATTGCAACATGTTGTAAGTTGACGTGATTTGGGTGATTGGCTGGTAGTATTGTTG
Organism: Weissella cibaria KACC 11862; assembly: GCF_000193635.1. GTDB lineage: Bacteria > Bacillota > Bacilli > Lactobacillales > Lactobacillaceae > Weissella > Weissella cibaria. The sequence continues at coordinate 87,143 of NZ_AEKT01000004.1, forward strand.
TGAAAATGACACGAAGGTCACAATCAGTCCCAAACCAGCGGCACGGGCTGACAAATCACCGTTCAAGGCTTGCGTAGCACCGTAGAAAATAACGATGGCCAAATTGAACAAGCCCATTCCTTGCATCAATGGGAACAAAACACCTGACCACGTTTGACCAAGCGTTGACGCACGACGCACCTTGTCGTTGTGGGCCACAAAGCCCTTGATTGACTCTTCTTGCAAGCCGTTGGTGATAATGACCTTTTCACCATTAATCTGCTCATTAATGTAACCGTTCAAGTGACCCACTTCAGCTTGTTGCGCATCCACAAACTTCTTTGCTTGCACAATAATCAGCGCCGCCAAGATAACCGCAACTGGTGTTGAAGCAATCGTGACCCACGCCATCTTAGGGCTTTCGTTGAACATCATCCATACAACTCCAACCAGCATGGCCACTTGTGAGAACAATTGGAAGATAGCTTGGTTCATTGCATTAAAGATGTTATCCAAATCTGACGTGAAACGTGACAATACTTCACCGTCTTGGTGTGAATCAAAGTAACGAACCGTCATCCGTTGCATCTTGCCAAACAAACCCTTACGCATTTGGTTCACTGAGTTAGAAGCGACGATTGATTGAATCATGGCGTTGATAAATAGTCCCACCAACATCAACAAAACAAAGGCCGCAAACGTCCACAACGCATGGTGGAAGTCAGCCAAACTCGCTTGGCTCGCTGTCATCGGGTTCAACTTCACCATCAAATACTTTGATAGCTCTGTAATTGAACGTCCCATGTAAACTGGCGCTTTAACTTGGGCCCACGTTGCAAAAATCGTGAAGACCACAATCGCAATCATCGCCACCCAGTAGCGCTTAAAATAATGAGCAAAGAAGCGGACTGATTCAGTAATATTCTTCATCGTTTATGCCTCCTGCGCCTTTTGTGTCTTATAAATTTCTTGATAAATTGGGGATGTTTCCACCAATTCTTGGTGCGCACCTTCCGCAACCAATGCCCCATCTTCCAAAACCAAAATACGATCAGCGTTAATCACTGAAGAAATCTTTTCCGCAATGATAAATGTCGTCGTATCTTGCAATTCGTTATCAAGGGCTTCCTTAACCAACTTTTCTGACTTGGCATCCAACGCTGACGTTGAATCATCCAAAATCAAAATCTTTGGATCACCAATCACCCCACGGGCAATTGACAAACGTTGCTTTTGACCACCAGAGAAGTTTGATGAACGTTCCTCAACTACGTGTTCATACGTGTCTTCATAGCGTTCAACGAATTCAGCTGCTTGTGCAATTTGTGCTGCACGCTTCATATCTTGCTCTTGTGCATCTGGCTTACCTTGTCGCAAGTTATCTGAAATCTTACCTGAGAACAACGTTGCGCGTTGCAAAACGAATGATACCGTCTTGCGCAATGATGACTCGTTGGCATCCTTCAAATCAACTCCGCCGACCTTAACCGTTCCTTCGGTTGGGTCAAACAAACGTGGAATCAGTTGGGCCATTGATGACTTACCTGAACCCGTCGCACCGACGATACCAATCATTTCACCAGGTTGCACCTTGAATGAAATGTGCTTCAAAGTTGGCTTATCATCCCCTGGATACGTGAATGACACGTCATCAAATTCGACAGCTCCCGTCAAATCTTGTGCCGGTACATCCTTATAAACCAAATCTGACTTCGTATCCATAATTTCAGAAATACGACCCATTGACACAAATCCACGTGCCGCAAAGGTCATCATCATCCCACCAACAATAATGGCTTGCATGATAATCATCAGATAATTCGTAAACCCGGTAATTTGCGCCAACATCTTAGGCTCAGTCCCCACCATATTTCCAACGAAATAGATGGCCACAACCATCAAACCTTGCCCAATAAACATGAAGGCCGGCATGATAATTGAGAAAAGGTACCCAATTTGCAAATTAACGTGGTTCAATTCATCAGAAACATCATCAAAACGCTTCTGTTCATTACCTTCTTGGTTGAATGACTTCACGACACGAACACCTTGGAGGTTTTCCTTTGCCTTCGCATTCACTCGGTCAATCAACCCTTGAATCATCCCGAAACGCTTCCCCATGTTTCCCATGACCAGCGCTGAAACAGCACCAACCAAGATAACCATGACGACGATGATCCACCATAACTTGGGAATTGAATTAACCGCCAAGATAAAGCCACCAATAAACAGAATTGGCATACGTAGCAATGGTTGCAACATCATCATCAAAATACTTTGAATTTGTTGCACATCATTAGTCAATCGCACAACCAAGTTACCGGCTGAGAATTGCTCCACATTACCAAATGAAAATGTTTGAATCTTACGGTATGCTGCTTCACGGACATCAGACGCAATTCCTTGCGATGCACGTGCTGCAAAAATTGTATTCACAATCCCCGCAATCAAACCAATCCCCGCAATCACCAACAATTGCAACCCAATATGACGCACCTTGCTCATATTGTCATCTGAGATTGCTTGGACAATCTTAGAAAGCAATGTCGGTTGGAATAGCATCGCCATCGCCATGATAATAACCGTGATGACAGCGAGTACTAAATCGAGTTTGTACCGCTTAAAATACGGCTTTAACAAACGCATAGTTTCCCCTCCAATTAATAAATTATTTCTATCGTTAGTGAACCATTCTAACATTCTTTTTCAGTTTTTTGTCAATTTAGTTAACAAAAAATTTAAAACCATGAAAAAAGCGCAACCCAAGTGATGTACATCGGTTACGCTTTAAAAATCTATTTCAATGACGCGAAGTTTTTAGCCCGTTGTTCAGCGCTAACGACACTACGTCGAGTCAGCAATATCGTTGCTATAATCGCAATCATCACCATCCCCAGTAACCCAGCAATCAAATGATAAAAGATGCGAGGCACTTTAGCCGGAATCGCCAACCAAGCTGTCATTTGATTTGACACGTTTTGCGAATCCAACCAATTAGATGAATGGTCTGACACATCTGACAAAACTGACGGCTTCACCGTAAAGGGCAGGTTTTGCAAATCCCAACCGGTAATGCGTTGGGTAGGTCCCAAATTACGCGGATACATAATATCATGCTCATTGGTTGTATTATGCTGCAACCCCAAGGCGTGACCAAGTTCGTGTTCCCAAACCGACACCACCAAATCATGACGCTTCATGTATGCTGTTTTTGCAAACGCACGTTCAATTTCACGTTGATATAACGTAATCACGACCGTCCGCTTATCACCAAGGGTCGTCGTCTCCGTTAACCCCATCGGATCATCGGCACCAGGTGAAGCGACACCATCCGTGCTCCACATCATGGTCACATTCACCGCCTCTGGATCAGTCGGATTCCCGCTAAACAAAGTTGGCATTTGCAGCGTATTCGTCCAAATCGCCATCGCGGCTTTTGCCTCAGTCTGTTGTTTTGCCGGCAAACCCGTCATATCAACAGCATAAGTCGTTGCTGCCTCAGCAACCATCCCGTGACTACGCACCAATAACGCAACTACCAACGTGGCGATAACCAGCATCGCCCCTTTTAAAAATCGCATCCCAAAACTCTCTAATCTCTCACTATTAAATCCGTTCTTTGTCCTCTCTACTTAACAAAGAACGTGGCAATCATCATCACTACAGCAACCACAAACGCCAAGGCTGTCACTGCCATGTGTAAACGACGGTGCATGTTCAATACCGCAATGTATTCACGAATGAATGCTGGAATACGGTAATAGAATGGGGTATTACCACCTCGACCTTGGGCCAGCACGTCAAAACGGCGCGCCTGGAGGCCAGCACGGAACACGTGGTACTCACTCGTAAAGTACACAAATTCAGGATCAATCTTGCCAGTTGCCTTACTAATAATATCACGAGAAAAGCGCATATTTTCGCGCGTCGTTCGACTCTGGTCTTCCAAAAGTGTTTTATCAGCGGGATAGTTTAGTGTTGCAACGGCGTAGTCGCGCATCGCTTGGGCTTCTGAAACCTTTTCGTCGCCCCCTTTACCACCGGAAAAGACAATCGTTGGATAAACGCCCGTTGCGTCAAAACGACGTTGCGCGGCATCGGTTGCCGCCTTAATTCGGTTACCCAACAACTTACCAACGGTTTCACCATTCACTAGACCAGCGCCCAAGACAACATAGTAATCAGACTCACGCTTACGTGTCACTGCCGCGTAGACAATCGCTGATACCAAGAAAATGACGAAAATTAACATGAAGTAAAGTTCCATCACCCGGGCAAAAATAAACAGGGCTGCCAACCATGCCGGTGCATGTTGCATCATGGCGTCAATCATGTTGAAAATCATCAAGCCCAAGAACAACAATGGCAGCAATAAGTTTGGTAACGTGTGGTGCTCTTTACGCCAGACTTGCCATGAGTAATAAACCACAGCTAAGTCGAAGAAAACGGATAGGAACAAGAAAATCGCCAAGAACAAGGCAAAAATCATCGCAAAGGCGAAGATTCCCGTACCGCCAAGTTGCACCAAAATCATCGTAATCGAGATGGCGGCGAAAAAGAGCGTAAATAACGTCCAAACCCCAAGCCACATCGACCGCGGATCCGCGTTAATCACACGCCACAACGCATACCCGCTTAAGACAAATAACAATAACGCAATTAGTGTAACAAATAGCATAAAGCCTCCCTTAATCTACGACATAGGCCGCAAATCGGGCCGCTTGCACTGGTGTTAGCGTGACATCCATCATCGTGCCAGCTTCCACATAATCAATGCTGTGCACTGATGCTTGTTCATTCAATTCACTGACCAATTGTCCCTGCTCGAAAGGAATCAAAACCTTTGTTTGGACGTGGTCTGAATAGATGTGTTGCCGAATGACCTCAATCAACATATCCAACGACGCATCATCTTGTGCCGACAACGTCAAAGTATCCCCATCACGATCTGGGAATGACATACCTTCAATCTTATCGGCCTTGTTATAAATCGTAATCATTGGAATATCACCAACACCGATTTCCTTCAACGTCTTGGCCGTTGTCGACATCATTTCCTTGTAGTTTTCATCTGCATAGTCGACCACTTGAAGTAGCAAGTCAGCTTGTGCCGCTTCCGCCAACGTGGCGCGGAACGCCGCCACCAAGCCGTGCGGCAACTTTGACACGAATCCAACCGTATCTGACAACAAGAAGTTTTGATTGTCCGGCAAGTTCAACTTACGCACTGACGTCTCCAACGTGGCAAACAACATGTCTGCTTGGAAGACCGTCTTATCTTGGTTCTCACCATAGCGACGCACCAAACCGTTCATAATCGTTGACTTACCGGCGTTGGTATACCCAACCAAGGCCACGTTCTTGATACTTTCCTTCTCACGACGGGCGCGACGAGTTTGATCGTCAGCTTCCACATCCTTCAATTCCTGACGCAAGAGTGAAATTTGGTGTTCAATGTGACGACGATTCGTTTCAAGCTTCGTTTCACCGGCACCACGGCTGGTAAAGCTACCCCCGCCACCACCAGTTTGCTGATCCAAACGGACATTCATCGACGTACGCAAACGTGGCAACTGGTATTGTAACTGGGCAATCGCAACTTGCAACTTGGCAACCTTCGTCTTAGCACGTGATGCGAAGATATCCAGAATCAAAGCCGTGCGGTCCATAATCCCCGCCCCAGTACCTGATTCCAAATTACGAATCTGTGAAGGTGACAATTCATCATTCGTCACCACCATATCGGCTTCGTAATATTCTACGGCTTCCTTCAGTTCTTCAACTTTACCCTTACCAAAATATGTTGCCGCATTTGGACGCTCAAGCTTCTGCGTCACCGTACCCACAACTTCCATATAATTTGCTTCTGCCAAATTAGCCAGCTCAATCATTTCATAATCGAACTCAGCATTTTGACGATCCAAGCCAGCAAGAATAACCTTGCGGACTGGATGTAACTCATTTTCTATCATAGCCATTTTTCTTTTACCAATTCGTTGTCGTGTCGTTATACGCCTTCAACTTCATATCATCATCTGAGACTTCCCAGACTGAAATTGAACCGTTCAACGGCTTTGTCTTTGCTGTTTCGTGAGAATCGTACTTATAAACCAAATTGCGGATTAACGTTCCGTGGGCCACGACCAAAACATTTTGCCCATCGCGGACGTTACGGCGTAAGATATCCAGCCCCTTATCGGCACGCGCCCAGAATGTTGCCGCATCTTCAGCGTCGTGGGTTGGATCCGCTTCCTTGAAAGCATCCATGACCTCATCTTGCGTTAGTTGCGCCATCAAGTCACCGTACGATTCAATGTTTTCTAGTCCAATAATACCCGCGATTTGCTCAGCACTTTGCGCACTTGGCAATCCCTCAAAGAAACCGAAGAATTGCTCGCGGAATTGTTGCAATTGCTCTGGCGTTTTCAAATCACCACTTTGTGTGTTGCGACCTAGAATAAATTCAGCGGTGTGAATAGCCCGTTGTAGGTCTGATGAGTACGCGGCGTCAAACCGGACATTGCTGAGTCGCTCACCAGCCGCAAAGCCGTCAGAAATACCTTTATCCGTCAAAGGGGCATTTCCCCAACCTTGCATCCGTTGATATTTATTGAAGTACGTTTCACCGTGACGTACCAAGTACATATTAAATGACATTAATTGAACCTCTTTTCGGTTTGTTAGACGATTGTTAGTCTAGCTGCAGCCTACTAAATGACGATAATCTAGCAGGCTACGCATCCCCTTACTAATACCTATTATTGTACCATTTATGTAACAAGGACCGCATTTTTCAAGGCAGGGCGTTTAATTGAATTTTGTTAGGAAAAAGTGTTGACTTTGGCCATTGATATCTGTATAGTTATGTATTGTTGTTAAGCAACAGATGATATTCATGGCCCAATGGTCAAGTGGTTAAGACGTCGCGTTCTCAGCGCGGAATCCAGGGTTCGATTCCCTGTTGGGCTATTTCAGCTCAATGCTATTGATATCATCATGGCCCAATGGTCAAGTGGTTAAGACGTCGCGTTCTCAGCGCGGAATCCAGGGTTCGATTCCCTGTTGGGCTATCACTTGTAAAAGCACGTAAGTTTCGGCTTGCGTGCTTTTATTTTTGCCATTAAACCCTTTCAAACAAATTACCCCCGCGACACAACTGCCGCGGGGGTTATTTCATTTAACTTATTTACCAAAGAACATCGTAATAATGACACTAAAAATCATTAGCAACGAGATGCTACCGTTGTAAACCATGTGTGTCATGATGTTTTGCCAGATGTTGCGGCCACCCCAGATGTAAACCAGTTGCAACCAAACACCCATCACAATGTACATGATCAATGAACTCCAGTGACCGTTAACGTTGTTGATGTGCACCACACCAAACATGATGTTGGCGAAAATTGAGATCAATACGTATACCCACTTTGCCTTGTTGCGGAATGGTTCCGTAATGGCGTGGTGGAAAACGATTTCCTCGTAGAATGGTGCAAACAAACCAACAATTGCTGACAAGAACGTTGGTGCAACGTCACTAAATGACAACGCGCTTGCACCACTGTACTTAATCGCAAAGTCCCCCGTATCCAAGAACCCAGTCAACGCCTTCGTTAATGGCACTAGCACACCCATCATAATAATGCCGGCTAGCAATGCCCACATGACATTCTTAACCCAGTGCTGACGCCAAATCTGCCAGTCCCGACGCAAAATACCGTCCGACCAGTAGAAAATCGACACTAACAACAAGATTGTTGCTGGCACTAACGCCGCAATCGAAGCCGACCACGTTGCCAATCCAGTCGTTGATTGCGCATTTCCTGTCAACTTTAACATCCAGCCCCCGATTGGACCGAATACCATCAGTGGGAAGATAACAATCGCACTCACCCACTTTACCCAATTAAACTTCTCTGACTTAGCCATTTTAAATCTCCTACCAGTTATCCCATTTCTATTTTCAATATTCTATAACGTATAGTATTGTTCTGCAACACATTTGTCACATTTCTTTTTTGCATGTCAGTACGCGTCGGTGCCACTTTCACGATACAATAGATTTATCAGATAAAAGGAACGGTGACCGCAATGAAATTCATTTCATGGAACATTGATAGTGTAAATGCTGCTGTTGAGCATAAATCAGCCCGTGGCGAGATGACTTGGCAGGTACTGCAAGACATCGCTGCTGAGCAACCCGACGTCTTGGCTATCCAAGAAACTAAGTTAAAAGCAACTGGCTTAACCAAGAAACAAGCAACCGCGCTCGATGAACTTTTCCCAGGCTATCACCGCTACCTACGGATGAGCACTGGTCGTTCTGGCTACTCAGGTACGATGATGCTGTCAAAAGTTGAACCAATTGCCGTTGAGATGCCCGTTATCGGTGCCCCGGATGAAATGGACATCGAAGGGCGTATCATTACCCTTGAATTCGAAAACACGTATGTTTCAACGGTTTATACGCCAAATTCAGGCAGCAATTTGGATCGACTAACCGACCGGCAAGCCTGGGATGACGCCTACCGCGCCTACATCGCTGACTTGGATGCTAAGAAGCCGGTTATCTTCTCAGGTGACTTTAACGTTGCCCACCAAGAAATCGACTTGAAGAACCCCAAGACCAACCACAAGAGTGCCGGCTTCACTGACGAAGAACGTGAGAAGTTCGGTTTGCTACTTGATGCTGGCTTCACCGATACCTTCCGTTACCTAAATCCTGACCAAACCGGTGTTTATACCTGGTGGGCTCAGATTTCAAAAACCTCAAAGATTAACAATTCTGGTTGGCGCATTGACTACTACCTAGCGTCAAACCGATTGAACGACCAATTGGCAACCTTCAGCGTTGTCGACACCGGCGCACGTCAAGATCACGCCCCAATTAAATTGGAAATGACTGACGATTTCACGCTTTAAACCAAAAGAGACACAGTGCATGCCATCAAGCTAATGCACTGTGTCTCTTTTGGTTTATTAACCCTTAAATTCGGAAGTATACTTCCGAAACTGCGTTAAAAAACACGTTTTCCGGATTATACTTCCGATTTTATTTATCGATTAACTATTTCTGCCGTCAACACCTCGACGTACGTTCGTAAGGTGCCATCTGAATTTGCATAGATTGCCACACCCACATCCACATTACCAGGTGTTAGTAAGCCCATCTTATGCGATGCGCCTTGTTGATACGATGAGGTGCCATCATAACCGGCTGCTTGCCCATCATCGCCAAATTGCAAAATTGCATCTTGGGCCAACGCCTGTAATTGTGCATCACTCGTCAAATCGGTTACGTGCCAGACGTCTGATGACGTACCTGCAACACTACCAAACGACAACGTATCCTTCTGATCAGCGGTGCCACCATAATTCACGGCTGCAATATGCTGAATTGTCGAACCATCACCATTGGTTTCTTCACTACCATGGTTGTAGTAGCGTACTTGCCCATTGCCTAAATCTTCAACCGGCATCGTGCCAAACAGATTATTAAAATTGGCATGCGGATTAGCCTCAAACGCTTCTGGCTCACGCAACGCCCAGCGGCTCTCCTGCTTCGCCAAATTCAACGCCATTTCGGACGTTTGCGCCGGCGCCACGCCATACCGTGCGCGATAATCGTTCAAGGCCGCCAATGCATAAGGCTGTAACTTTGCCAATGTCGCATCGGCCAACAATTGATTAGGCCCATTCGTGACAGTGACTGGCGCAGTTGTCTGACTTGCGCTACTTGCTGACACTGATGACGGCGTTGCACTTGTAACTGATGACGCCACCGATTGTGAAACCGATTCACTCACTTGTGATGCAGCTGAAGACTGACGACTCATTGCTGTCGATGCTTCAGCGCGATGCAAGCGATAAGTGATGGTCTCAGACCCCTTCACCGTAATCGTATCACCCGGGTTTTGGTGATACCCCTGTTGTTGATAAGTCGGCAAAATCAATTTAGCGCCATACGTTGAACGATACTCTCGTACTTTAACCTCATTACCAGTAATATCATCAAGATACCGCACCTTGATCGTGTATGTTTCAGGCAAATACTTAAATGTAATGACCGTCTTTTGGCCCACCGTCTTTTCAATTGCTTTGGGCATTTGGTAGCCCGTCGCAACGACTGGCTTAAACCGTTCATGTGCCCCAATTGGTACTAATTTTTCCGTTTGTGGTTGAATCGCTTTATTTGTACGAATATCGACATAGCGAATTTTAACTTCGGTCTTTTTCTTTTCTGAGGCGAACTCCGGCACCAATCCACTCGAACTGGCCAAAGCGCCACCCCCAAGTACTAAGGATAGTGCCGTCAATCCGACGACACGCCAATTTTTCAAAACGCCCCTCCTTTCAGCTTGTTAACGTTGTGTATTAAGTTAAGTATAGCTGGGGGCGTTTCATGGTCGCAAACAATAACCCTCGCACATAAAAACGCCCCAGGTTCATGGCTGCGGACCTGGGGCGTTTTGTCATTATTTAGATAGTGT
>NZ_AEKT01000003.1 GCF_000193635.1 Weissella cibaria KACC 11862
TTTGCCAAAGGACATCTATTACGAGTCAAACGCCATTACGTACCTACAAGAATTGCCAAACATCGACCGCGCGTTTATCGTGGCCGACCCAGGTATGGTCAAGTTCGGCTTCGTCGACAAGATTTTGGATCAATTCGCACTCCGTGCGGACCAAGTAAAGACATCAATCTACGGTTCTGTTCAACCAGACCCAACAATTGGTCAAGCTATCGATATTGCCCGTCAAATGGCTGAATTCCAACCAGATACTGTTGTCTTGATCGGTGGTGGTTCAGCGCTTGACGCTGGTAAGATTGCCCGCTTCTTGTACGAGTACTCAGCTGAAGAAGGTCACGAAGGCATCTTGAACGACGATGCTGCTTTGAAGGAATTGTTCGGCGAGTTGGCACAAAAGTTCATGGATATCCGCAAGCGTATCGTGAAGTTTGATCACCAACACTTGACGCAAATGGTTGCCATCCCAACGACGTCAGGAACTGGTTCAGAAGTAACGCCATTCGCGGTTATCACGGACGATGAGACGCACGTGAAGTACCCATTGGCTGACTACGAGTTGACACCACAAGTGGCTATCGTGGACCCAGAGTTCGTGATGACGGTGCCAAAGCGCACGGTTGCCTTCTCAGGTTTGGATGCTTTGTCACACGCTTTGGAGTCATACGTTTCAGTAATGGCCTCAGAATTCACTCGTCCATGGGCGTTGCAAGCCATCAAGTTGATCTTTGATAACTTGGAGACGTCATACAAGTACGACCCAGCCCACCCATCAAAGGAAGGTCAAGAAGCCCGTTCAAAGATGCACTACGCTTCAACTTTGGCTGGTATGTCATTCGCGAACGCCTTCTTGGGAATTAACCACGCCTTGGCGCACAAGACTGGTGGAGAATTCGGTTTGCCACACGGTTTGGCAATCTCAATTGCCATGAAGCACGTCATTAAGTTCAAT
>NZ_AEKT01000002.1 GCF_000193635.1 Weissella cibaria KACC 11862
CTTGCCAAAGGACATCTACTACGAGTCAAACGCCATTACGTACCTACAAGAATTGCCAAACATCGACCGCGCCTTTATCGTGGCCGACCCAGGTATGGTCAAGTTCGGCTTCGTCGACAAGATTTTGGATCAATTCGCACTCCGTGCGGACCAAGTAAAGACATCAATCTACGGTTCTGTTCAACCAGACCCAACAATTGGTCAAGCTATCGATATTGCCCGTCAAATGGCCGAATTCCAACCAGACACGGTTGTCTTGATTGGTGGTGGTTCAGCGCTTGACGCTGGTAAGATTGCCCGCTTCTTGTACGAGTACTCAGCTGAAGAGGGCCACGAAGGCATCTTGAACGACGATGCTGCCTTGAAGGAATTGTTCGGCGAGTTGGCACAAAAGTTCATGGATATCCGCAAGCGTATCGTGAAGTTTGATCACCAACACTTGACGCAAATGGTTGCCATCCCAACGACGTCAGGAACTGGTTCAGAAGTAACGCCATTCGCGGTTATCACGGATGATGAGACGCACGTGAAGTACCCATTGGCTGACTACGAGTTGACGCCACAAGTGGCTATCGTGGACCCAGAGTTCGTGATGACGGTGCCAAAGCGCACGGTTGCCTTCTCAGGATTGGACGCTTTGTCACACGCGTTGGAGTCATACGTTTCAGTAATGGCCTCAGAATTCACACGTCCTTGGGCATTGCAAGCTATCAAGTTGATCTTCGATAACTTGGAGACGTCATACAAGTACGACCCAGCCCACCCATCAAAGGAAGGTCAAGAAGCCCGTTCAAAGATGCACTACGCGTCAACGTTGGCTGGTATGTCATTCGCGAACGCCTTCTTGGGAATTAACCACGCCTTGGCGCACAAGACTGGTGGAGAATTCGGTTTGCCACACGGTTTGGCAATCTCAATCGCCATGAAGCACGTCATTAAGTTCAAC
>NZ_AEKT01000001.1 GCF_000193635.1 Weissella cibaria KACC 11862
TTGGTCGCATGGTCTAGTTGGTTAGGACGTTCGCCTGTCACGCGAAAGATCACGGGTTCGAATCCCGTTGTGACCGTATAATTAAATATTACGTCTCATTTTAGGGGTATAGTTTAACGGTAGAACGACGGTCTCCAAAACCGTTGGTGGGGGTTCGATTCCCTCTACCCCTGCCATGGCGGTAGTGGTGAAGTGGTTAACACATCGGTTTGTGGTACCGACATGCGTGGGTTCGATTCCCATCTACCGCCCTGACGTAATGTTTAATAAAATGCCGTTGTGGCGGAATAGGCAGACGCGCTGGACTCAAAATCCAGTTCCCGCAAGGGAGTGTGGGTTCGACCCCCACCGACGGCATTTCAAAATGAAACGTCCGGTAACGGGCTTTTTATTTTGAATAAGAGAATATCGGGACGTAGCTCAGCTTGGTAGAGCACCTGGTTTGGGACCAGGGGGTCGCAGGTTCGAATCCTGTCGTCCCGATTGTAAAAAGACTCAGGAATATTTGTTCCTGGGTCTTTTTTTATCAGACAAGTGTTAGAATAATGCTATTAGACTTTTGAAAAAGAGGTATTGTGACATGGCAAATGAACCAATTACAAATGAATCCTATCAACAATTACTCGTTGATTTAGGTGTTGGTGGACCTCAAGTTGGTGAAAAGAGCTTTAACTTGGCCGATGGGTTTCAAGTAAAGGACGAAGCTGGTCAAGAAGAGACCTATACGTACTGGGATGTCATTCGCCGCGCTGATGATACTTATTGGTCACCACTTAAGGGGGATCGTAAGACCTTGTATGACATTACTGGTTATACAATCTTAGCTAAATCAACCCAAGAGTGGCTATCGATTGCTGATTGGTTTGCGTTGGAAGGTATCTAGGAGGGCAGTATGGCAGCAACAATGTTACGGCGAGCACTCTATGGTTTCGCAATGGGTGATGCGTTTGGTGTGCCGTATGAATTTAAGGCTCGTGATACGTACGAGGTTAAGTCAGAGATGGTTGGCTACCAAACCCATTTTCAACCGGCGGGTACCTGGATCGACGATACGAGTTTAACACTGGCAACTATTAATGCACTGTTTGAACCATACGAATTAGTTAACGTTATGGATAACTTTGTGTCTTATTTGGATGATGCTGCATTCACGCCGTATCAAGATGTGTTTGATGTTGGCATCGGCACGCGCGAAGCTATCTTAACGTACAAGGAAACGCATGAAGTGATCCCTTTTAAAGCGGATGATGACATGAACAACGGTAACGGTGCATTAATGCGGATTTGGCCAGTTGCCTTTTATGATTTTACAGCTGACTTGACGTTAGAGGATGTTATCGATCAGCTCACGGGTTTGACACATGGACACCGGCGCGCACGATTAGCCTCTCGCTTTTTTGTGTATCTTTTGCGGATGATGCCAAGAGTAAAAAACATTGAACGGGCGTTAGAGATGGCCATTCGGCGTTCAAATCGCACCGCAATGGAAACGGCAACCTTAGAAACTGAAGATTTGGGCTGGTTAGCTGTAACCGATAGCCAATCTGCACAGGATGTGATAGCAACTATTAAGCGTTGGCCGCGTACTGAAGTGCCAAGTACTGGTTACGTCGTAGATACGTTAAAAGCCGTGTTGTGGACGTTATTACACACGACGAGTTATCAAGAAGCCGTTATGATGGCAGCGGGATTGGGTGAGGATACCGATACAATTGCCGCGTTAGTTGGTGTGATTGCCAGTTTCGCCTATGATGAATTCCCAGAAACATGGTTTGATGCATTAGGTGCTAAAGATAAAATTGAACGCGAACTGATTTTGGCAGATGAATCAGGTAAATTTGCTTAATGAAGTTTAAATAAATATGGCATAAAAAGACGCCAGCAGGATGCTAAAAATCATCTCTGCTGGCGCCTTTTTTATAATTGACAATGCGCTATTTACGTTTGATTAGTTTCAAAACAAGGGCAATACTACTGAGCACACCCCCTAACAAGCTCAGCCAAAGCCCTATGGTTAACCCAGGTGTCTGATAAGTGAGTACAAGGTGATTTTGTCCGGCTTTCAGTGGTATACCGATGAAACCATCGTTTATCTTCACAAGGTGGCGGCCATTTGCTGACCAACCAGTTGAATATGGAATTGTTGTCGCTAACATACGAGGTGACTGCACACGAATTGTGGTGAGTACTTGATTGCGCTTAAAACGCAATTTAGGGGCTGTTCTTTGGATTTGACGGGCAACCCGACTAAAGCGTTTATCAGTTGGTATCCCAACAATACGCACATCAAATGAGTAGTCACCATCACGACTAAAAGTTAACGGGATAAATTGTTCGTTTTTATAATCAGTTGCTTGCCCCAAATTCAACGTTACCGCGGTCTGAGGATTGTAGAATGACAAATTTGTTTGGCCAGTCTGACTGAATGAGACGTCATGATCATTATAATTGGCTGTTAGTTTGTAGCCAGCGTATTCCGTACCGATTGTATCCAAATGATGCTGTGTCCAGTTCCACGTAAATGCTTTGGGATTATAGCGGATATTAGGGCTACTCTGCATGTTGCGGGCGTTTTGGGTTGCTAAATACTGATACGCTGCCAAAGCATTTTGTTGGCGCTGACCAAACGTAGCTGGGGTATAACGTAGGTTACTAATTTCGAGATGTAGCTCGGTACCACGTAACTGTTTGTTGGCCATTAAGAAAATGCCATCAGGTAACAGGGACGCGTGCGTCTTATAGTGGTAATGCAAACTCGTTTGCCCAGATTTGGTTTGATCAGTTCGGATTACGCCAGAGACGATTTGTTTGGCAAAGGCAGAAGATTGACCCGCTCGCATGCCTGGCACAACCACGCTATCTGCGAGAGTAGCCTCCTTTTCAGTGGCAGTCATTGGGCCGTAGTCTTTGGCAGCCACAGTATATTTAGGTAAATATACAAGCGGATAACTGTCTGACGAAGTGAATGCGGTCTGATGATTAACGCTCACATTGGCATTTTGTTCGTACGAATTTGGGGTCATAGTCGAGCTGTTCTGATAGCGTGTTTTGACGCCCAAAACATTCATGAGAATGTTACGATTATCCAAATTACTAGTGATGTCGTTAGGGCTACTACCAGCGATTTGCAAGCGTTGCATCATGGTATTAACCGCCTTATTTTGGACAGACCAGTAACTTTCAATGTTATTAGTCTGACTGAGGATGGGCAAGTTCGTAGTTGGGGCAATCCCAGTTGCGTTGCCTAATTGATTGTCGATGTAAACCCGACTGAAAGAGGGGTTAGCGGTATTTTCGGGCAAGTAGTCACGCTGTCCATGTAGCAGTTTGTTAATGCTCCGCTCACTAAGCATGTCAGAGGTCGCCGGATTCGTATTATTGGTATGATTACGATTTTTAATAAATGTGACGTTTAGCAGCACGACAGCGATCAGCAGTGCCTTTAAGCCAGGCTGGGTAGGATGATGTTGCAAAGACCAGATTAACAGCAGGCTAATCGCGTACAGCGCAATCATCGGACTAAAGCGCGAGTTGAGACTAAAATCACTCATGATAAATAGCGATAAACTGGCGATGACACCAACGATGGCGAACCAGGTATAGTCGCGCAGTGTCAAACGACGCAAGTGCTGCAAAAAGTGAATCATCATTAAGTTAACAGGTAACGAAATCATGAATAACCACCGATTTGATGGCGATGAAAAGCCATTTAATATGCCAGCAAAGGCAGGGAGGAGCAATCCAACGCCGGCTAAAATGAATACCCAGTTAAACGTCTTGTATTCATGCCAATGGCGCAAAACATAGATGACTGCAAAAACGGCTAAGGCGCTGAAACCACCCGTTACCCAAAAATCTGGTGTCGCAAAGTTAGCGATTAAGTTGCCGGGGAGCCCGAAATAATAATAAGCTGGGTACAGTATGAGGCCGTTGGCTAGTGTTTTACCGCTACGTGCTGAATCCAGGACACTAATGAGGCTCGGAAGCAAAAGGACCATTGGCATTAAAGTCCCAATGCCTGTTGCCACCAATAAACGCAAATGTTGTGTCCAATTAAACCAGCTTCGGGTTGCATATAGGTAACCAAGCCAGAACAGCAGTGCGCCTAACGCCATCATGAAGGCAAAATAAAAGTTATTCCACAGTGTCCAAGTCACGATAATAGTGAACAAAAAGGTTTTATGGGTTACTAATAACCGGTTGAGCGACCAAATAAGGAGGGGAAAGATAATCAACGGGTTCAAAAAGAATGGGTGTTCAAATGCGGCAAATGCCGTGTAACCAAAAAAGATATATGAAAATGTAGCGGGGATCAAGGACCAATGGGGAGCTCGTGGTATAAATTGACGGGCAACAAATAAAAAGCTGAGGCCAGCAAGAAAAAGCCGAACGATAACGCTGCAATTGTAGTAAGCCAAGACGTGATCTTGACTGACAAAAGCTACGCCGTACGTAAAAATATCACCCAAAGTGTAATAAGAAAAAGTTTGTAAATAATCGGCGCCGAGGCCTAACCGCCACTGCCACTGGGCTGGCCAAATATGGTCAAACAGCAGTTGACGTAAAGTGACACGCCAGTCAACCAAGGCGGGAAAATGTTGGGCAATGCCGTCACTTTGCCAGATTAATGAGGTGCCTGTTACAAAATAGGGCACGAAAACAGCAGCAGCGACCAATAAAAATAGTATGCTATATAGAAGATATATATTTTTCCAGTAACGTTTTAACGCCGTCATGATAGGTTAATCCCCCTTAAAGAAGTCATAATATTATAACATCCAAGGGAATATGAACATTTAAACGCCGACGTAATGTTGGTTAAAATGGCGGTATAATCACATTGTTAGTGTAATACAGCAAAAAATTCATAGATTACACAAATACTGACGCTAGGATAAAAACATCCAGTTTTATCGGAATAATCATAAAATGCAAACATATTTCACTGAAAGCGTTTACATATTCCGGAATGTACTGTACAATTTGTTTTGTACCTAAGGGATTAATAAATTAAGGAGCGTGGCAATTATGGTAAATTTCATTATTGCTAGTCACGGAGAGTTTGCAGCCGGCATTCGTCAGTCAGGTCAAATGATCTTCGGTGAGCAAGAGAACGTACAAGTGGTTACGTTTATGCCCAACGAAGGTCCAGAAGACTTGATGAAGAAGTTTGAGGATGCATTAGCAACATTTGAACCAAACAGTCAAGTGTTGTTCTTGGTTGATTTGTGGGGTGGATCACCATTCAACGCAGCATCACGTATTCAAGCGTTGCATGAAGATCAAATGGCCATTATTACAGGTTTGAACTTGCCAATGTTGATTGAAGCTTATGGGGCTCGATTCACAATGGAAACTGCAGCTGAAATCGCACATTATTTGATTCCAGTTGCCCGCGACGGTGTTAAGTCATTGCCTGAAGCAGCGGAAACGGTGGCAGCTGATACGCAAGTAGCAGCTGAAGATGCGCCGGTCGCAGCACCAGTTGGTGATATTAACGAGGTTAAGCACAGTGGTGAGCGCACAATTGATGTTCGCTTAGCCCGTATCGATTCACGTTTGTTGCACGGTCAAGTGGCAACGGCGTGGACAAAGTCAGTTCAACCAAACCGCATTATTGTCGTATCAGACGGTGTGGCAAAGGATGAATTGCGTAAGACATTGTTGGTGCAAGCAGCACCAGTTGGTGTCAAAGTTAGTGTTGTCCCAATTCAAAAGTTGATTGACGTGTGGGATGACCCACGTTTTGCGGCAGTAAAGGCCATCCTTTTGTTTGAAACACCACAAGATGTTGCGAAAGCAGTGGAAGGTGGCGTTAAGTTGGACAAGGTTAACATCGGTTCAATGTCTCACTCAGAGGGAAAGCGCATGGTCACAAACGCAGTTGCGGTTGATGATGCGGACGTGAAGACACTTGAATACTTGCGTGATCAAGGCATTTCTTTCGATGTTCGAAAGGTGCCAAGTGACCAAAGTAAGGACATCTTCGACTTGTTGAAGAAGTCATAATTATATTTCATGTTACTTTATTGCTAAGAAATTATTTGGGAGGATGAACGCATGATTTCAGCGTTTTTCGTAATTCTAATCGCATTCTTGGCCGGTGTTGAAGGTATTTTGGATGAGTTCCAATTCCACCAACCATTGGTCGCAGCAACGTTGATTGGATTGGCAACTGGCCACCTTATGGAAGGTGTAATCCTTGGTGGAACGTTGCAAATGTTGGCTTTGGGATGGATGAACATCGGAGCCGCTATCGCACCCGATGCCGCTTTGGCATCAGTTGTTTCAGCTTACTTGGTAACTGGACCAGCACAAGTTGATGTTAAGACTGGTATGGCTATTGCAATTCCTTTGGCCGTTGCTGGACAAATCTTGACGATTGGTGTTCGTACAATTACGGTTGCCTTGGCACACATCGCTGACCGTGAAGCCGAAAAGGGTAATGTTGCAGGAGTTGAACGTGTTCACTGGTTGGCTTTGGTCTTCCAAGGATTGCGTATCGCTATCCCAACGGTAATTGTTATGGCCGTTGGTGCTGGCCCTGTTAACGCCGCTTTGAATGCTATTCCTGAAGTGATTACTAAGGGATTGGCTGTTGCCGGAGGATTTATCGTGGTTGTTGGTTATGCCATGGTTATTAACATGATGGCAACTGCTGAATTGTGGCCATTCTTCTTCTTGGGATTCGCCCTTTCAGCCGTTACAGAGTTGAACTTGATCGCTATGGGTATCATTGGTTTGGTACTTGCCTTGATTTACCTACAATTGTCACCAAAGTTTAACGGTGGTAACGGCGGCGGATCAAACGGTGGTGGTTCAGCTGGTGGAAGTGGTGGCGACCCAGTCGATGCCATTTTGAACAACTACTAGGAGCAGGGGGAATAACATCATGGATGAAGTAGTAAAGAATGAAGTTCACTTGACTCAAAAAGAACTTCGTGCAACTTGGTGGCGTTCATTCTTCTTGCAAGGTTCATGGAACTATGAGCGTATGCAAAACGTTGGTTGGGCATTCGCCATGATTCCAGCAATCAAGAAGTTGTACTCATCAAAAGAAGATCGTGCCGCTGCTTTGAAGCGCCACTTGGAATTCTTCAACACACACCCATACGTGGCATCACCAATCTTGGGTGTTGAGTTGGCTTTGGAAGAGCAACGTGCTAACGGTGCTGACATCGACGATGAAACAATTCAAGGTGTTAAGGTTGGTATGATGGGACCTTTGGCCGGTGTTGGTGACCCAATCTGGTGGGGAACTGTTCGACCAGTTTTGGGAGCCTTTGCGGCCGGAATGGCCCAAGGTGGTTCAATCCTAGGACCAATTATCTTCTTCGTAGTTTGGAACATCTTGCGTATGGGATTCTTGTGGTATACACAGGATCTTGGTTACAAGCAAGGTACGAATATCACACAAAACTTGGCCGGTGGGGCCATGCAAAAGATTACGATGGGTGCATCTATCCTTGGTATGTTTATCATGGGTGTGCTGGTTCCTCGTTGGACGACGATGAACTTCCCATTGGTTGTGTCAAAGGTTAAGGTTCAAGAAGGAGCCGGCGTTGACATGAGTAGCTTGGCTTCACAAATCAATGGCGGACACGTATCAGTATCAAAGTTGATTGAAATCGTGAACCAAATTAAGGGTGGTCAAACGTTGGGCGCCTACAAGATTACAACGTTGCAAGACACGTTGAACCAATTGATTCCTGGTTTGGCACCATTGCTTTTGTTGTTCTTGGTATTGTGGTTGCTACGTAAGCGCGTATCAGCTATTACAATTATCTTCGGTTTGTTCGCCGTTGGTATCTTGGCTTACTGGCTAGGTATCATGGGTTAATACCGAATGACATAATGTTTGGTAAAATGGTGAGTGGCGGTTAGACGTTACTTGCCATTTTTATTTTTAACTGGTTAGCTCATGCTAGCCAGATACATATTAATTGAATGGGGAAAGAATTATGGTACAAGCGTTGAATACAAAGTTATTTTTGGAAGGAAATGCGAATGCAATGATGTCACCGGTAAACATCAAGCAGGGACGTATTTTCTATGGTGATCAAGGGATTGAATTTCGGGCCAATGCAGGTGGCGGATACATTCAAATTCCGTGGACGAACATTGAAACGATTAGCATGGAAATCTTCTTAAAGTTTTACTTCCGTGGTTTTTTTATCAAGACGACACAAGGTCAAACTTTTGAATTTGTCGGGGGCAAAGCTAAGCAAGCGCTAACGATTTTCCGCGAACAGCTTAAGGCGGATCAAATCCGTCGCCGTAAAGGTGTGCTGGAACGCAACAAATAAGCGCGCTACAATGGTGTCAGGAGGCGTCGGATGAAAACATTAAATTTAACAGTGGTTCGGCATGGTAAGACATACTTTAACCGCTATAATAAATTACAAGGTTGGGGTAATTCGCCTCTAACTGATGAAGGAATTGCAGATGCACACCAAGCCGGTGAACGACTAGCTGACGTACCATTTAAAGCAGCCTATAGTTCAGATACAACCCGAGCAATGGATACAGCAAACATTATTTTGGCAGCCAATCAAACGGCGACAGATATTAGTTTGCAAACGGCTTGGAATTTTCGTGAAGAGTTTTATGGTAGCTATGAAGGCAGTAATATGGATGTCGCCTGGACAAATGCTGGTGCGACCGTTGGCTTAAGCACTTATGCCGCAATTGTTGATGCTTATGGTGTTGATAAAACAAAAGATTTGTTGAAAGCGGCTGATCCATGGCATGACGCAGAAGATGCGACTGAATATTGGCAACGAGTCGAAGCGGGATTCAAGCTGATTTTAGATAATCCAGCTTTGCAGGATGGGGATGATGTTTTGCTGATAAGTCATGGGAATACGTTGATTTCCTTGGCTGACCGGTATGGACAAGGCAAGATTCAGGTTCATGAACGTCCAGCAAATGGTTCGATTGCGAAAATGCAATTGTCGGCTGAAGGAATCAGCATCTCGATGTACAACAATCAAATGATTTAAAAAAGAGAGTGAGACGAAAGACGCTTTGAACCCGATGATAATGTTGTTTAACCCGCTTATGCCTTGGCGCGTGGCGTAAAGGTATGAGTGGATCAAATAGCGTTATATTAAGGATTCATCCTTTCGGAACACGTTTAAAAGCCGCCAATCCTCCGATTTTAGATCGGGAGATTGGCGGCTTTTTTTGAGGCTGAGACAGAGACTTCTGTCCAAGCCTCCGTATTAGTGTTGAACGATTAGTGCCAGAAGATTTGAACTTCACCATCTGTGTGGAATGAATAGTCGTAGTCAGAATCTTCCAAAATTGAGGCAACAGCGGCTTGTGCCATTGTGTTAAATACTGAAAGTGGCATTTCGTTTGTTAGAACGAGTTGGTCACGCAATTGTGGGTTCTTGCGGAATAAGAATTGGTAGTGACCAATGACATCTTCACGTACGTAGTCTTGTAAGTCGTGCAAATTAACAGTGGCAGACTCGTAACCAAAATCAGCGACTGTCGTCATGATTTCAGTCAAGCGCTTGGCAATTGAATCTTCGACTTCGGTGCGAACGTCTGAGTGGGCCGTCTCGGGTTGCCAGTCAGTGGCGTGTTGCAAATCATTCTTGGCAACTAAGTACTTGTTAGTCATAGTATTATCCTCGTGTGATGTATTTAATACATTAATCATACCAGAATAGTCGTGAAAAACGAGTAGGAAAATGTGCCATTTCATAGAAGGCTGTTGCGCCCAGGAAACGCTAATTTCTGCGGTTCATGTGGCGTCATGTTATACTATTTGTTAGCAATTAAGTAGGGAGAATGTCGATATGGGACGTAAACGAAAAGCCTCAGTCGCAGGTGTTGTTGTTGCGTTGGGAATTTTTGCGTTGCAACAAACGGTTTTAAAGGACAATCACGGTTCACAGCAAGGCAAGACGAATTATGCAAATTCAAGTGTGAAAGTGAATCAGTCGGTTGATTACGGTTCACCGGAAGATCAACATCCAGCAGAATCTTTGGCCTCGTCAGTTTTAACTGATGCAGTCAAAAAGCAACTTGCAACCAATAGTATTCGATTTAACGGGTCGGGTGCCTTTGTTTTGAACGATAATAAGACATCGCTCGATGCGAAAGTTTCTTCGGCACCGTATGTACAGTTGGCTAAGCAGGATTCACTTGGTCGTGCAGGTGTGGCTAACGCGCTGTTAAACAAGTCAAGCCGTATTTATCGTTCTCGTGATGAAACGGGTAACTCGCGGCAAATTAATCCGGTAGGGTGGCACCAGTTGACAATTGGTGGTAATTTCCACGTGTTGTACAATCGTGGTCACTCAATTGGGTACGCTTTAGCTGGTAGCGTGAAGGGCTTTGATGCTTCAGAAGCTAACCCACAGAACATTACTGCCCAAACTGCCTGGGCTAACCAGTCGTCAAATGGTAATGATGAGAATACAGGTCAGAACTACTATGAGACGCTGGTACGAAAGGCGTTGGATAATCGTAAGACAGTGCGTTACCGGGTGACACCAGTCTATGAAGGAAACAACCTGGTACCATCAGGTTCGCACATGGAGGCCAAGTCTTCAGATGGTTCTTTGGAATACAACGTGTTTGTACCAAACGTTGAGCCGGGGGTTGTCATTAATTATGCGACTGGCTATGGAAAGCTTGCAAAGTAACTTGCGCAAGGCACAAAAAGTCGCTATACTAGTTATATTGTTGGATCTGTAGTGTAAT
Organism: Weissella cibaria KACC 11862; assembly: GCF_000193635.1. Taxonomy (GTDB): domain Bacteria; phylum Bacillota; class Bacilli; order Lactobacillales; family Lactobacillaceae; genus Weissella; species Weissella cibaria. The sequence goes on from NZ_AEKT01000001.1 coordinate 10,720, forward strand.
GGATATCACGTCGGATTCCGGTTCCGGAGATGAGGGTTCGATTCCCCCCAGATTCATTGATATAACGAAAATAAAGCTCTGAAAGTCTTGATTTAAAGGCATTTCAGGGCTTTTATTTTTTGCTTTGTAGCACAATCACGTCTATCGTAAGCAAGATAGCATTTTTGCCACAAATCCGTTAGGTTAAACCTTGCAATGTGTTAAGTTTACCTTTATTATAAATATATAACAGAATACTTGTGCGACGTGGTCACAGGCATTTTTTAAAATTTAAACATAACGAATGATAATACATAGAAAAAGGTGAACAAGATGGCATCATCAGAAGGTAAGGCAATAATGGGGCGCAACATTAAGCGTCTCATAAAGCAACGAGAAATTACAGCGGCACGATTGGCTGAAATCGTTGGTGTATCAACGGCGACAATTTCTGATTGGTCGAACGGTAAGACGTATCCCCGCATCGATAAAATTGAAGCAATGGCTGATTACTTCGGGGTATCAAAATCAGACTTAGTTGAGGATCCAGACAAGGTGTCGACAGCGGTAGCCACTGACGAGCCGGTCTTGATGGCAGCACACTGGGGGTTGGATATTTCGGGCTTGCCTGATGAAGATCGTCATCGTGTGATTGATCGGGCGAAAGCTTATATCGAAGGATTAATTGCAGACTACGAGGATCGGAATGCGAAGTAACGATTACGATGAGTTGTTGATGCGCGTTGAGCAAGATTTGGTGGCCCATGGTCTAGAAGCGGTTGTCTTAGATACAATGCCATTGAAAGAAAATTCCGGTCTTGATGGGGTGGCGTATCTGAAGGGAAATAAGGCTTACATTTTCATTGATAAAACCTTGGCAACGTTTGATAAGGCGCGGACCTTAGTTGAGGAATATCATCATGCAATTTCAGATCTTGGTGATCATTTGGACTATGACGCTGTGCGTGCACATAATAATGAGGTGAGCGCCCGTGAAGAGGTGATTGCCTACATGACATCACCGGAAGATTTAGTGCGGGTAGCCCACTATCACGAAGACGAACCGTTTGCTGCGTGGATGCTGACTGAGCATTTGGGTTACCCAGCTGATTTTGCTGAGGAAACGGTTGCGTACTATCGGCGTCGTGGCTTGATTCCAGGGTAGACACGACGACAGATTATTTTTTTAAGAAAAGAAGGTAGTAGAACAATGGCATTACCATCAAACCAGCGCAATGGCATGCATTTTCAATCAATGGTGTCAGGAGTTGCAAAAGATAAGCAAAAAGCAGTGAAGTATGTCCAAAAGGGTGCTACTCGCCGGGATATGCTTGAATTGATTAATGCTTTCAATGCAGCGCATCCCATGGACCGCATTAGTTATCGTTAGGAAAAACCTAACAAAACACTTGCAATTAACTTTTACCTAACCTATAATAAATAGTGTCCTAGTTAACAGGGATTATGTTGATTAGGACTTTTATTAACTAATAGGGTTAGGTTTAAGTTAACCGAGTGGGAGGATGGATATGACCATTAATGTATTTGCAGGAGCTGTTGTATTTGCAATTTTAGTAATCATTTGGATTGGGATGATGTCAGTGGCGTCACTGGTAGAATACTTGATGTCACGCCGTTGGGCAGCTATCTTCCGTGGCTTGGGTCGGATTGTACGTTATGGATTTGCCCGTCTTGGTGGTGCTGATCAGCAGGAAGCGCACCGACTAGTTTTACAAAAATAAGGTATCAATATAGGCAATCAGTTCAGTGAGACTGATTGCTTTTTTTGTTCACAATTTAGGAGTGTTTCATCACAAATTGTCCCAAAATAACCAGCATTCCCTTGTTATTCTATCAAAGAAGAGAAAAGGGAAGGTTGAGACCATGATGAAACGATTGGTTTTATTGATTGTGGCGAGTTTCTCGCTGACAATGGCATTCGGTACGGTAACTGGTTATGGGGATGACGCAGCAACATTACCAATTGCACAAAATAGCAAGGCATCAGATAAAAATACAATTATTGCGGCGTATGTCGATGCCCTTGAAGAAATTGATTTGATGCGTGATCGCTTCAAGGCTGAGACCGATGTGGTTGACTGCTTAAAGAAAGCGGATCATCAATTGAGTGATCACCTCACACAAACTGAGAACGGACTACTGTCTGCCGAACAGTCGGCGTACCAGTATGTCGCTGACTACATTTTTTTGATTCATGAGGTGCGGTTACTGACTATTTTTAATGATGATAAGGATGGTTGGGCTGATAAGTTAAAGAGTGAGGAAGATATCCTACAAACAAATTTGCATGATTTTCAGGCCTTAAATGATCCATTTACGTTGCAAGATTTGATTCATATGGCAGACTATCAATTAATTAATGATGCTTTGACCGAAGAGGAGGTTGTGAAAGCTTCTTCAATTTCTTTATCAGCGAATGAAGAACGATCATTGATTGATATGACGGGAACGTGGTTTGCAGTTATTGGCACAGTGACGGTGTTAGTTGTACTGACGTTAATTGAGTTGCACACAAGTGTCATGTCAACCGTATTTCGGCGGACAAAGCGACGGTTACTAAGTAAAGTCAAATAAGACAAAAACGACTAAACCGAGGTTTAGTCGTTTTGTATTTGAGACAATGTAAAGTTGAGCTTTTTTTAGGTTTAAGGCGTATAATAGATGTATCGATTAAATAAGATATTTGATGGTGACATCAGGTGGTTATTTGGGTCGGTTCGTAATGAACGGCAACGTTTGTTGCGGTGTTGAAAGCGCGTTGTTACAATTGTTTGCGAAACTTTATGCAAAGTCGTATAATAAACAACGTAAAAACGTTTACAAAGAATTTCTGGGAGGAATCTTAATAATGACTGTTAAGATTGGTATCAACGGTTTCGGCCGTATTGGTCGTTTGGCCTTCCGTCGCATCCTTGAGTTGAAGGATACTGCGGACGACATCGAAGTTGTTGCAATTAACGATTTGACTAACCCTGCTATGTTGGCATACTTGTTGAAGTATGACTCAACGCACGGTACTTTGCCAGTTGATGTTTCAGCTGACGAAGACGGTATCATCGTTGATGGTAAGAAGATCCGTGTTTACGCTGAGCGTAACGCGGCTGACTTGAAGTGGGTTGCAAACGATGGTGTTGAAATCGTTTTGGAGTCTACTGGATTCTACACTTCAGCAGAAAAGTCACAAGCTCACTTGGATGCAGGTGCTAAGAAGGTTTTGATTTCAGCTCCAGCTGGAAACATCCCAACGGTTGTCTACGGTGTTAACCAAGACACGTTGACTGCAGACGATCACATCGTATCTGCTGGTTCATGCACGACGCAATCATTGGCTCCATTGGCAAACGCCTTGGACAAGGAATTTGGTATCGAGATCGGTTTGATGACGACGGTTCACGCCTTCACTTCAACGCAAATGATCTTGGACGGTCCTAAGGGATCAAAGTTCCGTTCAAACCGTACTGCTTCAGCAAACACGATTCCTCACTCAACTGGTGCCGCTAAGGCTATCGGTTTGGTTGTTCCTTCTGTTGCTGGTAAGTTGGACGGTCACGCACAACGTGTTGCTGTTGTTGACGGTTCTGTTACTGAGTTGACGACTGTTTTGTCAAAGACTGTTACGGCTGAAGAAGTTAACGAAGCTGTTAAGAAGTACACGAACGACTCATTCGGTGTTAACGAAGACGAGATCGTGTCATCAGACATCATTGGCGACACACACGGTGCTGTGTTTGACCCAACTTTGACTAAGGTTATCACTGTTGGTGATAAGCAATTGGTTCAAACTGCTGCTTGGTACGACAACGAGTACGGTTTCACTTCAAACATGATCCGTACTTTGTTGCACTTGGCAACTCTCTAATTGCTAATTTCTAGCAGATAGAGTAAAAACAGGTGGTTTAGGCATACTAAACCACCTGTTTTTTGTTATAATAGACTTATTGAAGTAATTTAATTATATACACAGAAAGAAGGACTTTTCCCATGGCTAAGTTGACTGTTGAAGACTTGGAGTTGAAGGGTAAGAAGGTTTTGATGCGTGTAGACTTTAACGTTCCTTTGAAGGAAGAGAACGGTGAAGTTGTTGTCTCAAACGACAACCGTATCGTAGCTGCATTGCCAACTATTAAGTACGTTTTGGAGCAAGGTGGACGTGCAATCTTGTTCTCACACTTGGGTCGTATCAAGAGTGAAGATGACAAGAAGGGCTTGTCAATGAAGCCTGTTGCACAACGTTTGGCTGACTTGTTGGGTCAACCTGTAACTTTCGTTCCTGCTACTGAAGGTAAGGAATTGGAAGATGCCGTTGCTGCATTGGAAGATGGTCAAGTTTTGATCTTTGAGAACACACGTTTCGAAGACGTTGTTAACGGTGAAGAAGTTAAGCGTGAGTCAAAGAACGATCCTGAGCTTGGTAAGTACTGGGCTTCATTGGGTGATGTCTTTGTTAACGATGCGTTTGGTACTGCACACCGTGCCCACGCTTCAAACGCAGGTATCGCAGCTAACATTGCGCAAACTGCTGCTGGCTTCTTGATGGAAAAGGAAATCAAGTTCTTGGGTGGTGCCGTTGAAAACCCAGAGCGTCCATTCGTTGCTATCATCGGTGGTGCTAAGGTTTCAGACAAGATTACGATTATCGAAAACTTGTTGAAGAAGGCTGACAAGGTTATCGTTGGTGGTGGAATGGCCTTTACGTTCGATGCTGCTAACGGTAAGGCTATTGGTAACTCATTGTTCGAAGAGGACAAGGTTGCGTTGGCTAAGCAATTGATCGAAGAAGCTGGCGACAAGTTGGTCTTGCCAGTTGACGCCGTTGCTGCTGACAAGTTTGCTAACGACGCTGACACTTACATTGCTGAAGATGGTATCAAGGATGGCTACATGGGTCTTGATGCTGGTCCTAAGTCAATTGAATTGTTCAAGTCAGTTTTGGCAGATGCTAAGACGGTTGTTTGGAACGGACCTATGGGTGTGTTCGAAATGCCTAACTTTGCCAAGGGAACTTTGGCTATCGGTGAAGAATTGGTTAAGGTTACTAAGGAGAACGGTGCAACGACTATCGTTGGTGGTGGTGATTCAACTGCCGCTGTTCAACAACTTGGTGTTGCTGACCAATTGAGCCACATCTCTACTGGTGGTGGTGCTTCATTGGAGTACTTGGAAGGTAAGACTTTGCCAGGTATCGCAGCTATTTCAGAAAAGGACTAATTTTTAGTCACTAAGATAGTTATTTAGAGGTTTAAACGTACATGTGACGTTTAAACCTCTTTTTTGTGTGGGGGCAGTCGCCGAATAGCTTAAAATGTGGTATATTATTCCAAAGAGTAATAATTAAGAGGATCTATTATGGATATCCGTAAATTTGAAGTGTTTCTGGATTTAGCGAAAACATTAAGCTACACGGAAACAGCAGAACGATTGTTTACGACACAAGGAAACATTTCAAAACAGATTTTGTCTTTAGAGAAAGAATTGGATGTTAAGTTATTTGAGCGCAGTCATCGCATGATTAAGTTGACGGAAGCCGGAGATATCGCAGTCATCTATGCCAATAAGATTATGTCTGAGTACGAGGCAATGCGACAGACACTACTGCAGCACGCTGATGCGGCTGATTTTGTCCTAAATATTCACGCCATTCCGTCGGTATCAAATTACCGTGGTTTTGAAATGATAACAGCATTTCATAAAGCCCATCCCGAAGTGGAGCTTCATTTGTCTGAAGTTCACGGGGACCACGTCATTATGTCGCTGGGTAATGGGCAGAGTGATATCGTATTCGGTCGTGACTTTGGTGATTTTGGCGATGATTACGAAACCGTTGTCACCGAGGAGGATTCGTTTGTGTGCATTTTGCCTGCGGATCATCCACTCGCTCAAAATGAGGTTGTTAATCTAACTGATTTGCAGAATGAAGACTTTTTGCTACTGGGACGAGAAACGTTAATTTATGACCATGTGATGAGCTTGGCTAAAAAAGCTGGTTTTGTACCGCATGTTGCTTATGAAGGACAACGTATTGATATTATTATGAATATGGTAGCCAGCGGTATGGGCGTCTCGATCATGATGGAAAAGAGTATTGATTTGCCACCTAATGGCACAATCGTTAAGCGGCATATTGACATTAGTGATGCAAGCGAAATGTCATTTATTCGTAAGGCGAATGTTCGCCATACAGAAGCGGCAAAACTCTTTTGGGAATTTATTCAGAAATAAAACAGACAAGCGCTCTTCACGATCCAAGAAACTTGTGATTGCAGGGCGTTTTTTTGTAACGTAATTATTTCCTAAGTGGACGGTTATTGGGCAAACTGACGAGGCGACATTTGATACAATAGGATTACTTAAATTCAAGACAGGAGTGTGGGCATGGTAATTGAGCATTGGTTAAATATTGCGGTCGTTATCTTACTAGTGTTAAATACGCTGGGAGCGATTGTAACGGTGTTCCGCGATAAAACACGGGATATCACCACAGTATGGGCTTGGATGCTGGTTTTGCTACTATTTCCGGTGTTTGGATTTGCGTTTTATTTCTTCTTTGGGCGGAAGTTATCAGACAAACGCATTTTTGATATTCGGACGCAACGAGTCATGGGGATTGACCGGATAGCGAAAAAGCAGAAACAGGAAATGAAGCGGCTTGAGGATAACGAGTACCGTGAAGAGCAAACTTTTGTCCGGCTATTTTTAAATAACGAACAAGCCATTTTTACAAATGAAAATGATGTCGAAATTTTTACTGATGGGCATGAAAAATTTGCGCGTTTATTTGCGGATATTGAAAACGCGACGCATCACATTAACATTGAATATTACACAATTTATGATGACCAAATTGGTAATGAACTAGTTGATTTGCTGACTAAAAAGGCGCAAGAAGGGGTTCGTGTGCGAGTTATCTTTGACGCATGGGGATCTGGTGGCCGGCATAACAAGATGTACCAACGGTTACGCGATGCGGGTGGCCAAGTTGAGGCCTTTTTGATGGCGCGTTGGCAAATGTTTTCATTGCGAGTGAACAACCATGATCACCGTAAGCTGGTTATCATTGATGGTAATATTGGCTACATCGGTGGATTTAATGTTGGGGACCAATACTTGGGACGCAAGCCAAAATTTGGGCATTGGCGTGATACCCATTTGCGTGTTGAAGGGGATGCAGTCTTGGCTATGCAGAGCCGTTTCTTTATGGATTGGAACGCGACAACGGTGACTGAAAAGTTACAATTTTCAGAGGATTACTTTCCAGATACCACAGTAGCAGGTGGCGTTGCAATGCAAATTGTCTCGTCGGGACCTGAATCAGATGCCAAGCAAATTTATCAAGGCTACCTCCACATGCTGGCGATTGCACAAGAAAGCATTACCATTCAGTCGCCGTACTTTATTCCAAACCAGGCGATTATGGATGTCCTGTCGGTTGCGGCCCGGTCTGGTGTTAAGGTACGAATCATGATTCCGGGGATGCCAGACCACGCGTTTGTTTATCGGGCAACGCAATATTATGCGCACCAGATGGTGAAGGCAGGGGCCGAAGTTTATACATATGATAACGGCTTCTTACATGCAAAGACCCTGGTGATTGATGATAAGGTGGTTTCAGTTGGTAGTGCGAATATGGATATCCGATCTTTCGCGTTGAATTTTGAAGTGAATGCTTTTATGTATAGTCGTGATGTGGCTCGACAGATGAATGATATCTTCGCTGAAGATCTGAAACACGCAACGAAATTGACCCGGCAATACTTCAGTGAACAATCGCTTTGGTTACGTTTCAAGCAAATGTTCTCACGTTTGTTGGCACCAATCTTATAATTGAAACCGCTTGCAATGGGATGTTAAGCGCGTTACAATGACGACATAACACGATGAGGGGAACTAAATTATGTCTGAAGAGCGTACATTAGTATTGATCAAGCCGGACGGCGTGGCACGTGGTTTGATGGGGGAAGTGTTTTCTCGGTTGGAGCGAAAGGGCTACCGAATCACAGATATGCGAATGGTGACAGCCACTGAAGCGCAATTGCGTGAGCACTATGCGGATAAGGTGGACGCACCATATTTTCCGGAAATTGTTGATTATATGACGAGTGGCCCATTGGTGGCAATGATTGTTACGGGGACTAATATTGTTAAGAATTTCCGAGTCATGGCTGGTGTGACGAATCCAAGTGAAGCAGCGCCAGGAACGATTCGCGGTGACTATGGTCGCGATTGGGAAGATGGTGCAGTTCGTAATATTGTGCATAGTTCAGATAGTGTGGCCAATGCAGAACATGAAATTGGCGTTTGGTTTAGCTAGATTCAAATAGAGTAACTTTTAAGCGGTTGGGACAACAATGTCCTGACCGTTTTTTGTATGTTCTTCAAAATTTATACCAGTTGACCTGTTAGGATGTGGGGTGGTTGATAATGACGTAATGTTTATTAATTCACAAAACCGCAATCAGCTTACTTAAAAATATGAAAACGCATTCAAAAACAAGGCTATATGCGCATTTTTTCACGAATTTACATAAAAGGGTTGCACTTAATTTGCCTTATGTGATATTATTCACGTGTAGAAAAAAATCAGTTCGAAAGGTTGGTATTAACGCATGTTTGGTAAGGATAATGAATTTTGGCAAATGGTGTTGACAACTCTTTGTGAAATGATATACTAATTATGTTAATAAATGAGCAAACAAAAATTTGAAAGATTATTTAGAGGTAAAAATCATGGCTGATGCACCTAAGAAGAAAGTTTTAACGGCAGAAGAAAAGGCAGCGCGTTTCGAAGCTGCTAAGAAGATGACGTCAGAGTTGGTCGACAAGTCTGAAATTGCTTTGAAGGAATTCTCAACGTACACACAAGCACAAGTTGATAAGATCGTGGCCGCAATGGCTTTGGCTGGTTCAGAAAACTCATTGTTGTTGGCCCACGAAGCGCACGATGAAACTGGTCGTGGTGTTGTCGAAGACAAGGACACGAAGAACCGCTTCGCCTCGGAATCTGTTTACAACGCCATCAAGAATGACAAGACGGTTGGTGTGATCTCAGAAGACCGCGTAACTGGTAAGGTTGAATTGGCAGCACCACTTGGTATCTTGGCTGGTATCGTCCCAACGACCAACCCAACGTCAACGACAATCTTCAAGTCAATGTTGGCCGCAAAGACGCGTAACACGATTGTCTTTGCCTTCCACCCACAAGCTCAAAAGTCATCAGCGCACGCTGCTAAGATCGTTTACGATGCAGCTGTCGCTGCTGGGGCACCTAAGAACTTCATC